>NZ_JBEAFX010000002.1:0-615782 GCF_040062325.1 Klebsiella sp. GG_Kp175
ACTGTAAATCTGCCGTCATCGACTTCGAAGGTTCGAATCCTTCCCCCACCACCATCCCTTCATGTATTACCCAGCTTACTCCACTTGCAATACTTTATATTCTGCCCTACGGGGAAGGATGAGAAGGTTCGACTCGAGCGTAGCGAGAGAACGTTGCCGCAGGCAACGGCCCGAAGGGCGAGGCGCTTTAGCGCCGAGTTATCCTTCCCCCACCACCATCTCTTCATGTCATCCCCAGCTTACTCCATCTGCGATACTCTATATTCTGCCCCACGGGAAAGGATGAGAAGCTTCGACCAGGGTTCGACTCGAGCGTAGCGAGAGAACGTTGCCGAAGGCAACGGTCCGAAGGGCGAGGCGCTTTAGCGCCGAGTCATCCTTCCCCCACCGCTGTTGCACTCTCTTCAGCCACCTGTTCTGCTATCTCCTCGCTCGCGCTTCGCTTAGCGAGGCTACAGGTGTGCCGTCTGGTAGTCCGGTCAGGTGCGCCGCACCGCCTCCGGGAAAACTCACAGCGGGGGCAGTCGCCTCTTCACCGGCGAACTTTTCACCACCGAGGTATTGCACTGCGCAAATTCGGCCAGGCCGTCCAGTAGCGTATCCAGCTGGGCAATATCACGCACCACCAGTCGCATCACGAAACAATCCTCTCCGGTCACTTTGTCACTTTCGATGCACTCCGGCATCGCCTGGATATATTTATCCACCTTCTGCAGTAGACCAGGCAGCGGCCGAACCCGCACCAGCGCCTGCAGGCTGTAGCCCAGCGCGGCGAGATTCACCCGCGCCCCATAGCCCTGAATCACGCCCCGCTCCTCCAGGCGCTTCACCCGCTCGGCGATGCTCGGCGAGGTCAGCCCCACCCGCGCGCTCAATACCTTCAACGAGACTCTGGCATCCTGAGTCAGGCAAGTGAGGATCGCCCGGTCAATTTCATCAAGTACGTCATTCATGTTTTTTACCTAATTATGAAAGGGATTTCCCCCTGTTTGCCTTAATTCAGCCATGTCAGGCTGTCAGGATTTTTCGCACAATACTGGAAAACTTCTGGAGGCGAAATATGCAAATTACCCGCGGCGTCTGGCAAATGAGCCTGGCGATGATAATTTCTGGCTCGATCGGCGCGTTTGTGCTGCTCTCTGGTTTGCCGGTAATTGATGTGGTGTTCTGGCGCTGCCTGATTGGCGCGCTCACCCTGCTGCTGTTTATCGTTCTCAGCCGCCAGCCCTTCAGTCGTCTCACGCGCTTCACCCTCGCCCTCGCGGTACTTGGCGGCATCGCGCTGGTCATCAACTGGCTGCTGCTGTTTGCCGCCTACTCGCGTATTTCAATTGGCATGGCCACGGTGGTCTACAACACCCAGCCGTTTATGCTGGTGCTGATGGGCATGGTGTTGGGGGAACGGGTCAGCGCCGTAAAATGGGGATGGTTACTGCTGGCCTTCGGCGGCGTGGTGATCCTGCTGTCAAGCGAGCTTGCCCCGACGCACGGCGAAAGTCTCACGGCCGGCGTTTTGCTGGCATTAGGCGCGGCATTTTTCTATGCCCTGACCGCCATCATCGCCCGCAAACTGCATCCGCTCCCTGCTCAGCATATTGCCTTTATTCAGGTGCTCGTCGGCGTCGTGATGCTGCTGCCGCTGGTGCAAATGCCCGACTTTTCTGCCAGCTTCCCCTGGCGCTATCTGCTGATCCTCGGCGTCGTCCATACCGGGATCATGTATCAGCTTTTATATAGCGCGATACAGAAGCTGCCGACGCCCATTACCGGTTCGCTCTCCTTTATTTATCCGTTGGTGGCGATGGGGGTCGACTATCTGGTCTTCCATCATGCGTTAACCCCTGTGCAGTTGCTCGGCGGGATGCTTATTCTGTTTGCCGCCGCCGGGAATAACCTCGGCTGGGGCGAAAAAAAACCCCGCCAGGGCGGGGTCAGTCAGCGGTCGCGGGCCAGTTAGCGACGGGCGCGGACAATCTGGTATTTGCGCGTCAGGTACTCTACCGGCGCGCTCCAGATATGAACCAGGCGAGAGAATGGGAACAGCAGGAACAGGGTCATCCCCAGCACCAGGTGGACGCGGAAGATAAACGCCACGCCATCCAGGTGCTGCGACGCACCGCCGTGGAAGGTGACCACCGACTGCGCCCAGCCGACCAGCTTCATCATTTCTCTGCCGTCCATATGCTGGGCAGAGAATGGGATCGTCAGTAGACCCAGCGCACACTGCACCATCAGCAGGGAGAGGATCAGAATATCCGCGCCGGTGGTGGTGGCGCGCACGCGTGGGCTGAGCAAACGACGCTTAAGCAGCAGTAAACCGCCCACCAGGGTCATCACGCCGCAGGCGCCGCCGGCGATCATCGCCATCTTCTGCTTGACGTCGATCGGCAGGAAGGATTCATACATCCAGTGCGGGGTCAGCATGCCGAGGAAGTGGCCGGCGAAAATGCCGAGGATGCCGATATGGAACAGGTTCGACGCCAGGTTCATTCCCTTACGGTCCAGCATCTGGCTGGAGGCGGCGCGCCAGGTGTACTGACCGTAGTCGTAGCGCAGCCAACTGCCGATCAGGAACACTGAACCCGCAATGTACGGATAAATGTCAAAGAAGAACATATTCAGGAAGTGCATTATTGCTGTCCTCCGTTAGAGATATTCAGATATTGCGGGGCCACGGCTCCGGCAAAACGACGCTGGTGAGCGGAAATCTCCGACTCGCCGCAGCCCTGGTCGGCAAAGAATTTCACCTGTTCTTCTTCCCAGACCGCGTCCAGCGCCTGCAGCGTATCGTCGCGGGCTTCGTCGGCAATCTTCTCCGCCACCTTCTGGCTGTCGACCTGAGTGTTTGCCAGCTTCAGCAGCAGTTCGAACAGCACCGCATAGCGGCTCTCGCGCTGCTGCAGCCGCGCGCTGAGCAGGCCGAGGATCGGCGCAACGTCCCGCAGGCCGCCAAGCGCTTCCTCTTCCGGCAGCTGCGCCAGATACTCCAGATACAACGGCAGATGATCCGGCAACTCATGGCTATCGAGCAGCAGACCGTGGCGCTCATACTGCGCCATCAGATCAACCATCGCCTGCCCGCGATCGCGGGATTCGCCGTGCACGTGTTCAAACAGCAGCAGCGAGGTGGCCCGGCCGCGGTCAAACAGTTCGCTATAGGCCGCCTGGGCATCCAGCGGATCCTGAGTCAGCAGATCGCGCAGAAAAACGCCCAGCGCGTGAGCATCCTCTTTGCTGAGTTTCTCTGATGACGCAAGCGCCTCGAACATCTCCTGCTGATGCTGCCATAAGGCAGCGTCAGGGTATTCGAGCAGGCGCGACACAATCACAAGTTCAATCATGCGTGCGGCTCCGTTTTGCTGGTCACGTCGATGGCGTCGATGCGACGGCTGTTGAACAGGTTGAACTGGCTGTCAGAGCCGTGGCAGCCGTCACCAAAGCTAAAGCCGCAGCCGTTTTTCTCCGGGAACGCTTCCCGCGCCTGTTCACGATGGCTGCTTGGCACCACGAAACGATCTTCGTAGTTAGCGATCGCCAGGTAGCGGTACATCTCCTGAGCCTGCGCTTCGCTTAAGCCCACCTCATCCAGCGCGCGGGTATCGACAACGCCGTCAACGGTTTCCGCCCGCTTATAGTGACGCATCGCCAGCATCCGCTTCAGGGCCAACAGGACCGGTTGGGTATCGCCGGCGGTCAGCAGGTTCGCCAGATACTGCACCGGAATACGCAGGCTTTCCACGTCCGGCAGGATCCCATTGCTGCCCAGTTCGCCGGCATCGGCGGCGGACTGAATCGGCGACAGCGGCGGCACGTACCAGACCATCGGCAGGGTGCGATATTCCGGGTGCAGCGGCAGGGCCAGCTTCCAGTCCATCGCCATTTTCCAGACAGGCGACTGCTGCGCGGCTTCAATCACCCCCTGCGGTACGCCATCTTTCAGCGCCTGCTCAATCACTTTCGGGTCGTTCGGATCGAGGAACACGTCCAGTTGACGCTGATAGAGATCTTTCTCGTTCTCGGTGCTGGCGGCATTTTCGATCGCATCCGCGTCATACAACAGGACGCCGAGATAGCGGATTCGGCCCACGCAGGTTTCGGAGCATACCGTCGGCATTCCGGATTCAATACGCGGGTAGCAGAAGATGCACTTCTCGGACTTTCCGCTCTTCCAGTTGAAGTAGATTTTCTTGTACGGGCAGCCGGTGATGCACATCCGCCAGCCGCGGCACTTGTCCTGGTCGATGAGCACGATGCCGTCTTCTTCACGCTTATAGATGGCGCCGCTCGGGCAGGTCGCGACGCACGCCGGGTTCAGGCAGTGCTCGCACAGGCGCGGCAGATACATCATAAAGGTGTTCTCGAACTGGCCGTACATCGCCTTCTGCATGTTGTCGAAGTTCTGGTCTTTGGCGCGCTTTTCAAACTCGCCGCCGAGGATCTCTTCCCAGTTCGGACCGCTGGTGATCTTGTCCATCCGCTGGCCGGTGATCAGCGAGCGCGGACGGGCGATCGGCTGGTGCTTACTCTCCGGGGCGTTATGCAGGTTCTGGTAGTCGTAATCGAACGGCTCGTAGTAATCATCGATGCCCGGCAGATGCGGGTTCGCGAAGATTTTACCTAACAGCATCGCGCGGTTGCCCATGCGCGGCTGCAGCTTGCCGTTGATTTTGCGGATCCAGCCGCCCTTCCATTTCTCCTGGTTTTCCCAGTCGTTCGGAAAACCGACGCCAGGCTTACTCTCCACGTTATTGAACCAGGCGTACTCCATCCCTTCCCGGCTGGTCCAGACGTTTTTACAGGTGACCGAGCAGGTGTGGCAGCCGATGCACTTATCGAGATTCAGCACCATGCCGACTTGTGAACGAATTTTCATTTTACGCTCTCCTGTACCTGGTCATTGCCTTCGCCGTCTAACCAGTTAATGTTCTTCATCTTACGTACCACCACAAACTCATCGCGGTTGGAGCCGACGGTGCCGTAGTAGTTAAAGCCATAGGCCAGATGGCCATAGCCGCCGATCATATGGGTCGGTTTCGGCGTAATACGGGTAACCGAGTTGTGGATCCCGCCGCGCTGGCCGGTAACTTCAGAGCCAGGCAGGTTCACGATGCGTTCCTGCGCGTGGTACATCATGGTCATCCCGGCCGGCACGCGCTGGCTCACCACGGCGCGCGCCGTCAGGGCGCCGTTGGCGTTGAACACTTCGATCCAGTCGTTATCTTCGATCCCCAGATCTTTCGCATCCGCCTCGCTCATCCAGACGATCGGTCCGCCGCGTGACAGGGTCAGCATCAGCAGGTTATCGCTGTAGGTCGAGTGGATACCCCATTTCTGGTGCGGGGTCAGGAAGTTCAGCGCCTTCTCCGGGTTGCCGTTGGACTTCTCGCCCATCACCGCTTTCACCGAGCGGGTGTCAATCGGCGGACGATAAACCAGCAGGCTTTCGCCAAAGTCGCGCATCCACTGGTGATCCTGATACAGCGACTGACGACCGGACAGGGTACGCCATGGGATCAGCTCGTGAACGTTGGTGTATCCGGCGTTATAGGAGACGTGTTCGTCTTCCAGACCTGACCAGGTCGGGCTGGAGATAATTTTCCGCGGCTGCGCCTGAATGTCGCGGAAACGGATCTTCTCGTCTTCTTTGTTCAGCGCCAGGTGCGCGTGCTCACGGCCGGTGATCTCGCTCAGCGCTTTCCACGCCTTCACCGCCACCTGACCGTTCGTTTCCGGTGCCAGGGTGAGGATCATCTCCGCGGCGTCAATGGCCGTCTCCAGCTTCGGCTGACCTTTCGCCGGGCCTTCCGCCTTGGTGTAGTTGAGCTTACGCAGCAGGTCCATTTCGCTCTGGGTATTCCAGGCGATGCCTTTCCCGCCGTTGCCGATGGTTTCCAGCAGCGGGCCAATAGAGGTGAAGCGCTCGTAAGTCGCCGGATAATCACGCTCGACCGGAATAATATGCGGCGCGGTTTTCCCCGGAATCAGGTCACATTCGCCCTTCTTCCAGTCTTTGACGTCCAGCGGCTGCGCCATTTCCGCGGCGGAATCATGCTGGATCGGCAGCGTAACGACGTCGGTTTCTTTACCGAGGTGACCCACGCACAGTTCAGAGAATTTCTTCGCGATACCTTTATAGATATCCCAGTCGCTCTTCGATTCCCAGGCCGGGTCAACGGCCGCCGACAGCGGATGAATAAACGGATGCATATCCGAGGTATTCATGTCGTCTTTTTCATACCAGGTGGCGGTCGGCAGCACGATGTCTGAGTAGAGACAGGTGCTCGACAGACGGAAGTCGAGAGTCACCACGAGATCCAGCTTGCCGTCGAGGCCGTTATCTCGCCATTCGACTTCTTCCGGCTTCACGCCGCCCTGCTTGCCAAGGTCTTTACCCTGAATGCCGTTCTCCGTACCCAGCAGGTACTTGAGCATGTACTCATGGCCTTTACCGGAGGAGCCCAGCAGGTTGGAACGCCAGATAAACAGGTTACGCGGATGGTTTTTACCGTTTTCCGGCTGCTCCGCCGCAAAGCGAATCGATCCCTCTTTCAGGGATTTGACGGTGTAATCCACCGGCGTCATGCCGGCTTTTTTCGCCTCATCGGCGATGCGCAGCGGGTTAACGCCCAGCTGCGGCGCCGACGGCAGCCAGCCCATCCGCTCGGCGCGGACGTTGAAGTCGATCAGATGGCCGCTGTAGCGGGATTTATCCGCCATCGGCGACAGCAGCTCCTGCGCGGTCACGGTTTCATAGCGCCACTGGCTGGAGTGGTTGTAAAAGTACGAGGTGCTGTTCATATGGCGTGCCGGACGCTGCCAGTCAAGGGCGAACGCCAGCGGCTGCCAGCCGGTCTGTGGACGCAGTTTTTCCTGGCCCACATAGTGCGCCCAACCGCCACCGCTCTGGCCGACGCAGCCGCAGAAGATCAGCATGTTGATCAGACCGCGGTAGTTCATGTCGAGGTGGAACCAGTGGTTGAGACCCGCCCCGACGATAATCATCGAGCGACCATGGGTTTTATCGGCGTTATCGGCAAACTCGCGGGCGGTACGGATGATATGCGCGCGGGAGACACCGGTAATTTTCTCCGCCCAGGCCGGGGTGTAGGCTTTCACTTCATCATAGCTGGCGGCGCAGTTGTCATCGTTCAGACCGCGCTCCAGGCCATAGTTGGCCATGGTCAGATCGTACACGGTGGTCACCAGCGCGCTGGAGCCGTCGGCCAGCTGCAGGCGTTTGACCGGCAGTTTGTGCAGTAGAATGTTTTCAAGAGCGACTTTGTTGAAGTGCTCAGAACCTTCGCCGCCGAAGTACGGGAAGCCAACGTCCGCCACCTCGTCATGGCTGCCGAGCAGACTCAGACGCAGCTCAATCTCTTCGCCGGTTTTGCCATCGCGCTGTTCGAGGTTCCATTTGCCTTTATCGCCCCAGCGGAATCCGAGGGAACCGTTCGGCACGGTGAGATCGCCTTTCTCGTCAAAGGCGACGGTCTTCCATTCCGGATTCTTTTCCTGACCAAGGGAATCTACGAGGTCGGACGCGCGCAGCGTGCGGCCGGCGGCGTAATAGCCGTCGCGCTCCTCAAGCATCACCAGCATCGGCATGTCGGTGTAGCGACGCACGTAATCGGTGAAATACTGGCTCGGCTTATCAAGATGGAACTCACGCAGCATCACGTGACCCATCGCCAGCGCCATCGCGGCATCGGTACCCTGCTTCGGCGCCAGCCACAGATCGCAGAGCTTGGCGATTTCGGCGTAGTCCGGAGTGATGGCCACGGTTTTGGTCCCTTTATAGCGAACTTCGGTAAAGAAGTGCGCATCCGGGGTACGGGTCTGCGGCACGTTGGAGCCCCAGGCGATGATATAGCTGGAGTTGTACCAGTCGGCGGATTCCGGCACATCGGTCTGCTCGCCCCAGGTCATCGGCGAGGCCGGCGGCAGGTCGCAGTACCAGTCGTAGAAGCTCAGGCAAGTGCCGCCGATCAGCGACAGGTAACGGGCGCCGGAGGCGTAGGAGACCATCGACATCGCCGGGATCGGCGAGAAGCCGGCCACGCGGTCCGGACCGTAAGTTTTCACGGTATAGACGTTGGAGGCGGCAATCAGCTCGTTCACTTCCTGCCATGAGGAGCGGACAAACCCGCCGCGACCGCGAGCCTGTTTGAAGCTTTTGGCTTTGTCGGCGTCTTCGATAATCGAGGCCCATGCCGCGACCGGATCGCTATGCTGAACCTTCGCCTCCCGCCACATCTTCATCAGGCGTTTGCGCATCAGCGGGTATTTCAGGCGGTTCGCGCTGTACAGATACCAGGAGTAGCTGGCGCCGCGCGGGCAGCCGCGCGGTTCGTGGTTTGGCAGGTCCGGACGGGTGCGCGGATAGTCCGTTTGCTGGGTTTCCCAGGTCACCAGCCCGTTTTTGACATAAATCTTCCAGCTGCATGAACCGGTGCAGTTAACACCGTGAGTGGAACGCACAATTTTGTCATGCTGCCAACGTTGACGGTATCCATCCTCCCAGTCCCGGTTGGTGTTTAGAAGCTGGCCGTGCCCATCGGCAAAGGTTTCACCCTTCTGTTTGAAGTAGCGAAACCGGTCCAGGAATTTACTCATCGGGTTTCTCCTGATATGGAGCCTGACGGCTCTCTGATAAATCGACATTGCTGGATTTGCAGCGAAGGTAACGCCATGAAAGCGGGCGGGAATTGATAGCGATCAATACGGACTGGCTTGTTAACGTGGCGCAAATTGGCAATTACCACCAAGGTGGTACAAAACTCAGCTTTTTAATTTGATGTTTTTTAAGGTTTTTTAGCGAAAAATAGCTCGCCAGACGCGGGATGGTTCACCAGGGAGGTATTAAGGGGTAGAGCGGTGACGCTGGCAAGCCGTCCCTCCCCGGCTCAGTGGCCAAAATGAATAAAAACGCTCAATAGTATGTTGTAACTAATTAAGCCAGTAAAAAAGGCGCCTCCCTCAGGAGTGCGCCTTTATGAAGCGACATCGACTATGGCGAATTACTGACGCTTACGGCCGTATACCGCCCAGGTGATGATTACGCAGGCAATATAGAAGATCAGGAAGACTTTCATCGCGCCGGCCGGCGAGCCGGTCAGATCCAGCGAGATACCAAACGCCTTCGGAATAAAGAAGCCGCCGATTGCGCCAATGGCGGAAATAAAGCCCAGCGCCGCCGCGGTATCGGTCGCCGCCTCGCGCATCGCCTGGGCTTCGCTGCCGCCCTGGGCCTTCACCCGGTCCATGGTCAGCTTACGGAAGATCACGGAGATCATCTGGAAGGTGGAGGCGCTGCCCAGCCCGGCGGTAAGGAACAGCACCATAAACACTGCAAAGAAGGCGATGAAGTTGCCGCCCTGGCCATTGGTCGGCAGCGTCAGGAACAGCAGCGCGCAGAAGACAGCCATCACCACGAAGTTCACCAGCGTCACGCGGGTACCGCCGAGACGGTCGGAGATCGCCCCGCCCATCGAACGCGCCAGCGCGCCAATAAACGGACCGAAGAAAGCGTAGTGCAGGATCTGCACGTCCGGGAACTGGGTTTTCGACAGCATGGCAAAACCGGCGGAGAAACCGATAAAGGAGCCGAAGGTCGCCAGATAGAGCAGCGCCATGATCCACAGATGCAGGCGTTTAAGCACCGGCAGCTGTTCGCTCAGCGAGGCTTTGGAAGCTGACAGGTCGTTCATAAAGAACCACGCCGCCAGGGTGAAGATAATCAGGAAAGGTACCCAGATCCACGCGGCGTTTTCCAGATACAGCATCGAGCCGTCCGGCTGCTGGCTGCCTGTCCCGCCAAAAATGGCAAACACCGAGACCGACACCACCAGCGGTGCGACCAGCTGCATCACGCTGACGCCCATATTGCCGAGGCCGCCGTTGACGCCCAGCGCCCCGCCCTGCTTCGCTTTCGGGAAGAAAAAACTGATGTTGGCCATACTGGAGGCGAAGTTGGCCCCGGCGAAGCCGCACAGCAGAGAGATGATGACGAAGACGCTAAACGGCGTGGAAGTATCCTGGACCGCAAAGCCCAGCCACACGCACGGCACAATCATGATCCCGGTGCTGAACGCCGTCCAGCGACGGCCGCCGAACAGCGGCACCATAAAGGCGTACGGCACGCGCAACAACGCGCCGGAGAGCGCCGGCAGCGCGGTCAGCATAAACAGCTGATCGGTCGTAAACTGAAAGCCCACTTTGTTGAGGTTAACGGCAACGGCGCTGAACAACATCCATACGCAGAACGCCAGTAACAGACAGGGAACGGAGATCCATAAATTGCGGCTCGCCACATGGTGGCCGCGCTGTTGCCAGAATTCAGGATCTTCAGGCCGCCAGTCGGTAATGACCGAGCGATTAGCCTTCTCCGGGAGGGAAGATTGACTCATAGATACCTCTGATTATTCATATTTCCTGCCGCTACCTTAGGGGTTGCCCGGGGCGGTAAGTTGATATAAATCAAAGGAAAAGCGCGGACTAATTTGTTCAAAAATAGACCATGCTCCGAAGTGAGTAGAGAATGGTGGGAAAAAAAGTGTGGTTTTTCACACGGCTGCCGGGATGCGTATAACCCCTCTCCCAACGGTGCCTACCACCGACAATTAAGGAGTAACTCTTTGGGGGTATGGGTATACTCCAGGGGATAGCCGAGAATAAGCGCCACTCCCGGAGACACGACCGGTCAGGAGCCACGCATTCCATGTTAAAACGTCTTTTTACCCCGCTGACGCTGGTCAATCAACTGGCGTTGATCGTCCTGCTTGCCACCCTTACAGGCGTCGCCGGCATGGCGATCTCCGCGCGCCTGGTCAACGGCGTGCAGGGCAGCGCGCACGCCATTAACAAAGCTGGGTCATTACGCATGCAGAGCTACCGGCTGCTGGCGGCGATCCCGCTGAATGAACACGATCAAAAGCTGGTCGATGATATGACCGCCACCGTCTTTAGTCCGGAGCTGCAAAACTCCGCCCGCCGCGACGGACAGGAGCGCCAGCTGCAGGCCCTGCAGCAGTACTGGCAGCTGGCGCTGGCTCCCGGCATGCAGCGCGCGGTCAACCAGGCGGAGGTCGCCCAGGATGTCGCCGACTTTGTCGATCGTATCGACCAGCTGGTGACCGCATTCGACCATACCACCGAGCAGCGTATCGAACGGGTAGTCTGGATCCATCGCCTCCTCGCCATCGGCATGGCGCTACTGCTGATCTTCACCATCATCTGGCTACGCGCCCGACTGCTGCGGCCATGGAAACAGCTGCTGAGCATGGCGCGAGCGGTGAGCCAGCGTGATTTCACCCAGCGGGCGCACATCAGCGGGCGCAACGAAATGGCGACTCTTGGCATGGCGCTAAATAACATGTCGGAAGAGCTGGCGGAAAGCTACGCCGTGCTGGAGCGCCGGGTGCAGGAGAAGACCGCCGGGCTGGAACAGAAGAACGAGATCCTCGCCTTCTTATGGCAGGCCAACCGCCGGCTGCACGCCAACGCCCCGCTCTGCGAACGCATTTCGCCGGTGCTGAACGGTCTGCAGGGTCTGACGCTGCTGCGCGATATCGAGGTGCGGGTCTACGATCTGGAAGATGAAGACAACCATCAGGAGTTTACCTGCCACTCGGATAATGAATGTGATGACATGGGCTGCTACCTCTGCCCACGCAACCTGCCGCCGCTACCGGATGGCGGCACGACGCTGAAGTGGCGGCTGTCGGATGCGCATAATCAGTACGGCATCCTGCTGGCGACGCTGCCGGTTGGCCGTCATCTCAGCCACGATCAGCAGCAGCTGGTGGATACGTTGGTTGAACAACTGACCAGCACCCTGGCGCTGGACCGCCATCAGGAGAAACAGCAGCAGCTGATCGTCATGGAAGAGCGGGCCACTATCGCTCGCGAGCTGCATGACTCCATAGCCCAGTCGCTATCCTGTATGAAGATGCAGGTTAGCTGTCTGCAGATGCAAGGCGACGCCTTGCCGGCGGAGAGCCGCCAGCTGCTGGGGCAAATACGTAACGAGCTGAATACCTCGTGGGCCCAACTGCGGGAGCTGTTAACCACCTTCCGCCTGCAGTTGACCGAGCCGGGCCTGCGCCCGGCGCTGGAGGCCAGCTGTCAGGAGTACAGCGCCCACTTCGGCTTTACGGTGCAGCTTGATTATCAGCTTCCGCCGCGCTTTGTGCCGTCGCATCAGGCCATACACCTGCTGCAGATCGCCCGCGAAGCGTTAAGCAACGCCCTGAAGCATGCCAGCGCGACGGAAGTGACCGTGACGGTGTCACAACGCGATAACCAGGTCCGTCTGGTGGTGGCGGATAACGGCCGCGGCGTGCCGGACCACGCCGAGCGGAGTAACCATTACGGTTTAATTATTATGCGGGATCGCGCGCAAAGCCTGCGCGGCGACTGTCAGGTTCGGCGCCGGGAAACCGGCGGGACCGAAGTGATCGTCACGTTTATCCCGGAAAAAACGTTTTCCATCCAATAAGGAGACCCCCATGAGTCAACAGGAACGGGCAACCATCCTTCTCATTGACGACCATCCGATGCTGCGCACCGGCGTGAAACAATTGATTAGCATGGCGCCGGACATCCAGGTGATTGGCGAAGCCAGCAATGGCGCGCAAGGTATCGAGCTGGCGGAGTCGCTGGATCCGGATCTGATCCTGCTGGACCTCAATATGCCGGGCATGAACGGCCTGGAAACGCTGGACAAACTGCGTGAGAAATCGCTGTCTGGGCGGGTGGTGGTCTTCAGCGTCTCTAACCATGAAGAGGACGTTGTTACCGCCCTCAAGCGCGGCGCCGATGGCTATCTGCTGAAAGACATGGAGCCGGAAGATCTGCTGAAAGCGCTGCAGCAGGCGGCCGCCGGAGAAATGGTATTAAGCGAAGCGTTAACCCCGGTGCTGGCCGCCAGCCTGCGCGCCAACCGCGCCACCTCCGATCGCGACATCAGCCAGCTGACCCCGCGCGAGCGCGACATCCTCAAGCTGATCGCCCAGGGGCTGCCGAACAAAATGATCGCCCGCCGGCTGGATATCACCGAAAGCACCGTCAAAGTGCACGTCAAGCACATGCTGAAGAAAATGAAGCTCAAATCCCGGGTGGAAGCCGCGGTATGGGTCCACCAGGAGCGAATTTTTTAAGGCGAGTCCGTCCAGGAGACGCCTGGCGTGGTGAACTTGACCAGCGGCTCGGTCAGCGCCAGGGCGATCTCATTGGATGAGACGCGCTGCCCCTGTTTATCCTCTACCACCACCGACAGGCGCCAGCGGTTCGCGGCGCCCGGTTCACTGTTCCACACCGGCATAATCACGCTCCAGCCATCGGGACTGCGGGCATCCACCGGCGGCGTCAGGCTGAGCGCCTGGGTGTCGCCCTGCCAGTGCAGCGACTTGATACCGTGCAGACTATGGATCTGCAGCTTCAGCTGCACCGTCTCCCCGGACTGTAGATCCCAGGGGGGCGTGGCCAAATAGACCGTCAGATTTTTGCGCTGCCGATACTCCACTACCGGCAGATTATCCCGCTCCGGGCTGTCGAAGCGGCTGCCGCGCAGCGAGTTGCTGAACGCCACCTCGTCCGCCGCCAGCTGCTGCTTGAGCGGCACACCAAAGCGGTAGTTGAGCTTCAGGCCAACGTTATTCTGGCTGACGCCATTTTCCCCTTGCTTATGCTTGGCGGTCACGGTGACCAGCGGGACCGGGGTGTAATTGAGCCCGACGGAGACGGCCACCGGGTTATGGTAGCCAGTGCCGGTATGAAACAGATCGACGCTGTCGCCGAAGTACTGTTCGACGCTGACGCTGGTGTTGATGTGCTCATAAAACGGCAGTCGCGCCTGGGCGGTAACGTCATACCCTGCGGCCATCCGCTGCTCCTGGGTTTGATTCTCCCGCAGCTGCCAGTCGCCCAGCGGATGGTAGTAGTTCGCCGACAGGCGGAGATATTCTCCCCACGCCTCGGCGCCGACGCTGCCGCGAGCCAGGCTTTCGCTCAGCACCTTGTCATAAAACGAGTTATAGCCCAGCAGCCAGCCGCCGACCCGCCAGCGCTGGCCAAGCCCAATGTTGCCCACCAGATCGTTCTCGCGCCGGGTTACCGAATACTGGTTCCACGTCAGGTAGCGATCGTTATCCTGCAACGGCACGAACCAGCTCCCTTTACTGCCAGTGAACTTCCCCTCTTTATCGACCAGCAGGTCGACATTGGCGTTGCCCCATGGCGAGAGCCAGCTCTCCAGCTGGTGGCTCACTTCATTGCCGAGTTTGTTGATGGCGAACATCTGCGCCTGTTCGCCCGCCGTCAGTCCGTTATCGCTCATGCTAGCCTCGCCGAACTTCTTAGCCACTTCGGCAAAGTGTCTGGCGTCGTCATCGACCTGCGGGGCGATCCCCAAATCGGGCAAGGAAGGTTCTTCCTGGGGAGTAAGAGTGGTGTGGCTGGCGGTCAGCGCCCAGACGGGAACGCCCGGCAGCAGCAGGAGAATGATCAGGGATGGCAGCAAACGGTACGACACAGGCATCAACTGGTTTTGCGCGGGCTCGCAGAAAAAATTGGAAGATGGTTTTAGTTTATCGTTTTTTCCCCTCTCCCGCAGCCCTGCGGACAATTCCAGGAATATGCTGAAACCGGTTGGGCAATCTGTCGCCCAACCACAGAAGATATCGCCGCGCCGTTAGGCCCCGGCGCGGGCCGGTTGCGTCGCCAGCAGCGCGTTGAGCTCCGGCACGCAGGAGCCGCAGTTGGTCCCGCACTTCAGCCTGGCGCCCAAAGCCCCGACGCTGGCGCAGCCGCTGGCGATGGCCTCGCCGATCGCCCGCTCGCCGACCCCAAAGCAGCTGCAGACAATCCGCCCCGGCGGCGCGGCGGCGGCGTCCGGTCGGCCGCTGAGCAGCGCATGGCGCCGGGCGGCATCGGACGGCGGCGTGGCGAAGGCGGCGCTTACTCCTGCGCTATCCACCGCCGGCTCGCGCGCATCGCTCCACCAGCCCAGCATCAGCCTCCCCTGATGCCACGCCAGCAGGTTCCACACTGCGCCGCCGTCTGCTATCTGCAGCTGCCAGCCGCGCTGCTCGCACCAGACCCTGAGCCACTGGCGGGCTGACGCCTCCCCGGCCAGCGAGTAGTGCAGCACTCCTGTCGCCGCCCGCCGCCGCCAGTGCCAGGCCGCAGGAAATGGCAGCGGTTCGCGACAAAACAGTTCGCTGTGCCAGGCAGGCTGCCAGGCGGCAATGGCCACCGCCGCCTGTTTACTCTCCGGCTGGGCGGAATGCGGGTCCGTGACGGCGGCCAGCAGGTTATTCACCCGCCCCTGGCGGGCGAACTGATTGTTCCAGTGCATGGGGACAAACAGCGAGCCGGGGCGCTGGCCTTCGCTGATCGCCACTTTCGCCACCATCACCCCATGGCGCGACCAGATCCGCGCCAGCCCCTCGGCGACAAGCTGGTAACGAACGGCGTCCTGCGGCGCCACCTCCACCACCGGCTCCGCGATATGCTGCATCAGCCGCGGCACGGCACCGGTGCGGGTCATGGTGTGCCACTGATCGCGGATCCGCCCGCTGTTGAGGATCAGCGGATAAAAGACATCGGTTGCCGCCCGGGTCGGCTGAGGCGTCACCGGCACCATTCGCAACCGGCCATCGCGATGCCAGCCGCGCGTGACATCCAGGTCGGCGCGGCGGCGGCTGACCGGCCAGCGGACCGGCGCCATGGCGTCCCACGCCTCGCGGCTGAGATCCGCCAGCGCGCCGATATCAAACGCCCGCTGGCCGTCGTTTTCGAAACCGGACAGCGCCGCATGCTCGCGGAAAACGTCATGCGGATGCTGCCAGGCAAACGCCTCGCGATATCCCAGCGCCTGCCCCACTCGGGCGATGATCCACCAGTCCGCTTTCGCCTCCCCCGGCGGCGGCAGAAAGCTGCGCTGACGGGAGATGCGCCGCTCCGAGTTGGTGACCGTGCCATTTTTCTCGCCCCAGGCCAGCGCCGGAAAACGGATGTGGGCGAAATGTCCGGTATCCGTCTCAGCGGCGACATCCGAGACGATCACCAGCGGACAGCCGGCCAGCGCCTGGCTCACCGCGTGGCTGTCGGGGAGGGACACCACCGGATTGGTGCCCATGATCCAGACCGCTTTCACCTCGCCGCGGCCGATGGCGGCAAACAGCTCCACGGCGGTCAACCCCGGAGTCTGCGCCAGCCGCTCGGTTCCCCAAAAGCGGGCCAGCCGCTGCAGATCGGCCGGCACAAAATCCATGTGCGCCGCCAGCATCGTCGCCAGCCCGCCGACTTCGCGCCCGCCCATGGCGTTGGGTTGACCGGTCAGCGAAAAGGGGCCGCAGCCGCGGCGGCCATACTTTCCGCTAGCCAGATGGACGTTGATGATGGCATTACATTTGTCGCTGCCGCTGGCTGACTGGTTAATTCCCATGGTGTAGAGGGTGATGGCCCGCGGGGCGGCGATAAAATCGCGATAGAAACCCGCCACCTCATCGGCAGCCAGGCCGCAAAAATCAGCTACTTTCGCCACGTCCCAGCCACTCGCTTCGGCCAGCGCCTGCGCGCCATCGCGAAAACCGTCGACGCAGGCTCCAGCCTGCGCCAGGGCGTTAAGCAACCCCACGAACAGCCCGCCGTCACTTCCCGGCGCCAGCGCCAGATGGCGATCGGCGATCTCGCAGGTGGCGGTGCGTCGGGGATCGATCGCCACGATCTGCAACCGGGGATTGTCCCGCTTCGCCTGCGCCAGACGCTGGTACAGCACCGGATGCGCCCAGGCAGCGTTTGAGCCGACCAGTACCACCAGATCGCTGTTTTCCACATCCTCATAGCTACAGGGCACCACGTCGGCGCCAAAGGCCCGCTTGTAGCCGGTCACCGCCGACGACATGCATAGCCGCGAATTGGTGTCGATGTTCGCCGCGCCGATAAACCCCTTCATCAGCTTGTTGGCGGCATAGTAATCCTCGGTTAACAGCTGGCCGGAGGCGTAGAAGGCCACCGCCTGCGGGCCGTGCTGGTCGATAACCTGCTGCAGGCGAGAAGCGGTCTCCGCCAGCGCCTGAGGCCAGGTCACCTTCTGGCCGTCCACCTCCGGCGCCAGCAGCCGCCCCGCCAGGCCCGTGGTCTCCCCGAGGGCCGCCCCTTTGACGCACAGACGGCCGAGGTTGGCCGGGTGCTGGTCGTCGCCGCGCACGCTCACCCGCCCCGCGTCATCTACGCTCGCCAGCACCCCACAGCCTACGCCGCAGTAGGGACAGGTCGTTCGGATGGTATTCATCAGGAGGCCTCCGCTCGCGCCAGCAGCTGCTGGCTGCCCACCCACACTTTGCCGTTTTCCACTTTCACCGGCCAGGCGCGCACCGCCTGTTCACCGCCGTCGCACGGCCAGCCGTCGCGCAGGCGAATCCGCTGTTTGTACAGCGGGGAGATCACCACCGGTTCCCCGCCGACGTCCCCTAGCAGCCCCCGCGACAGCACGTTGGCCGCGCTGCCCGGCTCGCGGTTGTCCAGGGCATACACCCGATCGCCGAAGCGGAACAGGGCGATCTGCCGCTCGCCTAACCGGGCGCCGATCCCCGCCTGCGCCGGAATGGCGTCAAGGTCGCAAATCGCCTGCCACGGTCGGGATGGGAGTTCGCCTTCGGGCAACGCTTCATCAGCCAACGGCTGCGGCTGACCGCGCAGATCGTGGCGTTGCACCGCCTCGTCGGGCTGGTCGCTATTAACGAAGGAGCGGAACAGCGCCAGACGCTGAGGATCGTTGAGGGTGGTCTGCCACTCGCACTGGTAGCTGTCGACGATGCGGGCCATCTCCTGCTCCAGCTCCTCGCCAATGCCGAGGCTATCCTCCAGCACCACCTGCCGCAGGTAGGCGACGCCGCCCTCCAGGTTGTCCATCCAGGTGCTGGTGCGCTGCAGGCGGTCGGCGGTACGGATATAGAACATCAGCAGACGATCGATGCTGCGGATCAGCGTCGCTTCGTCGAGATCGCTGGCAAACAGGTCGGCGTGACGCGGTTTCATTCCGCCGTTGCCGCAGACGTAGAGATTCCAGCCTTTGTCGGTGGCAATCACTCCGATATCTTTGCCCTGGGCTTCGGCGCACTCGCGGGTGCAGCCAGAGACCGCCATCTTGATCTTGTGCGGGGCGCGTAGCCCTTTATAGCGATGCTCAAGCCGCACCGCGAGCCCGGTGGAGTCCTGCACGCCGTAGCGACACCAGGTTGCGCCGACGCAGGACTTCACCGTGCGCAGCGACTTGCCATAGGCGTGGCCGGTTTCAAACCCGGCGTCGGCCAGCTCGCGCCAGATAGCCGGCAGCTGTTCCAGCCGCGCGCCAAACAGGTCGATGCGCTGGCCGCCGGTCACTTTGCTGTAGAGCTGATAACGTTTGGCGATCTGCCCGATGGCGATCAGCCCGTCCGGCGTCACTTCCCCCGCCGCCATCCGCGGCACCACCGAATAGGTTCCGTCCTTCTGAATGTTGGCGAAATAGCGATCGTTGGTATCCTGCAGCGGCAGGTGCGCCGGCTTCAGCAGGTATTCGTTCCAGCAGGAGGCCAGCACCGAGGCCACCAGCGGTTTACAAACCTCGCAGCCGTGCCCCTGGCCGTAGCGGCTAATCAGCTGCTCGAAGGTATGGATATGGTTGACCCGCACCAGGTGGTAGATCTCCTGGCGCGACCACGGGAAATGCTCGCAGACGTCTTTTTTCACTTCGACGCCCTGCGCCGCCAGCTGGTACTCCATCACCTGTTTCACCAGCGCGCTGCAGCCGCCGCAGCCGGTGGCCGCTCTGGTGCAGCTTTTTATCGCCGCCATATCCCCCGCGCCATTGTTCACCGCCTGGCAGATATCGCCTTTGCTGACGCTATGGCAGGAGCAGATCGGCGCGCTGTCGGGCAGCGCCGCCACCCCCAGCGCCTTCGGCGCGGCCCCCTCCAGCGCCGGCAGGATCAGGCTCTCCGGACGCGGCGGCAGCGCCATGCCGTTCAGCATCATCTGCAGCAGCGTGGCATAGTCGCTGGCGTCCCCCACCAGCACGCCGCCAAGCAGGGCTTTGCCGTCCTGACTGACGACGATTTTTTTGTAAACCTGCTGCGGACCGTCGGTCCATTGATAGCTCTGGCAGCCCGGCGTGCGCCCCTGCGCATCGCCAAACGAGGCCACGTCAACCCCCAGCAGCTTCAGTTTGGTGCTCATGTCGGCGCCGCTAAAGCAGGCGTCCTCTCCTGCGAGGGTGGCTGCGGCGATGCGCGCCATCTGATAGCCCGGCGCCACCAGGCCGTAAATTTTATTATCCCACAGGGCGCATTCGCCTATCGCCAGCACGTCCGGGTCAGAGGTGCGGCACTGGCCATCAATGCCAATCCCCCCGCGCTCGCCGACCTGCAGCGCGCAGCCGCGGGCCAGCGCGTCCTGCGGGCGGATCCCCGCCGAGAAGACCACCATGTCGGTCAACAGCGTGCCACCGTCGGCAAAGTTCAGCCGCAGGCCGTCGGCCTCGCTCACGATGGCGGTGGTGGCTTTGCTGGTATGCACCCCCACGCCGAGGGCGACGATCTTCTCCCGCAGCATCGCCGCCCCGCCGTTATCCAGCTGGACGGCCATCAGGTTCGGGGCAAACTCCACCACGTGCGTCTCCAGCCCCAGCTGTTTCAGGGCGTTGGCGGCCTCCAGCCCGAGCAGGCCGCCACCGATCACCACCCCGCGCTTCGCCGCGGCGGCATGGGCGGCGATGCGGTCCAGATCGTCAAGGGTGCGATAGACAAAGCACCCGTCGAGATCGCTACCAGGGACAGGCGGAACAAAGGGATAGGAGCCGGTCGCCAGCACCAGTTTATCCCAGTGGGTTTCATGTCCCTCGGCGTCCCGCACCAGCCGCGCGTCGCGGTCGATCGTCGCCACCGCCTTGCCGAGGCGGAGTTCGATGCCGTGCCGGTGAAAGAAATCATCGGCCACCAGCGACAGCGATTCGGCGCTGCGTCCGGCGAAATATTCGGAGAGGTGCACCCGGTCGTAGGCGGCGTAACGCTCTTCGCCAAACACCACGATACGATATTGCTCATGCAGGTTGCGGCTCACGCATTGTTCGAGAAAATGGTGGCCGACCATGCCATGTCCCACCAGCACTAATACAGGTTTCGTCATCGTCATCATTCCTGCAGCCTGCGGCTGCGTTGAAGAAGGATCAAAAAGCCAGTCCGCGGTGGCGGGCTCGTCGCTTTCCAGGCGCGCGGTGAGCGCGGCGGCGGCAGTGCAATCGCCCATCAGCAGCACGCCGCGCAGGCGGCCGTCGCGCAGCAGCAGGCGACGATAGTGGCGGTCGATGGGGTCCCAGCTGGTAAAAATGTCATCCTGTTCGCCGGCCTGCTGCTCGCCAGCGCTAAAGAGTTCAATGCCGGTGACCTTCAGCCGGGTGCCGGCGTCCTGCCAGACAAAGCCCGCGCCGGGGACGCCGCACAGGCGATCCGCCAGCACTTCGGCCTGGCGCAGGCAGGGAGCCACCAGCCCCCAGGTCTGGCCGTCAATTTCGCAACATTCGCCGATGGCGCTGATCCCCGGCAGCGAGGCGGCCATCTGACGGTCGACCACGATCCCCCGCTGGCACAGCACACCGGACTGCGCCGCCAGACGGCTGTTGGGCTGCACGCCGGTCGCCAGCACCACTCTGTTGGCGCGGAATACCCGCCCATCCGCCAGCCGCACGCCGTCGGCGTCGATGGCGGCGATCCGGCACTCCAGCACACATCGAATGCCGCGCGCTTCAAGCTGCTGCCTGAGCTCATCGGCGGCAAAAGCGTCGGTCAGCGGCGCCATTAATCCGCTGCCGCGATGCAGAAGAGTGACCTCTCCGCCGTAACGACGCAGCGCTGCCGCCGCTTCCACACCCAGAACCCCACCGCCAATCACCACCGCCGGGCCGGATATCGCCAGAATACGTTCCACGTCCGCCAGGGTGCGGAAGGGCATAACCTGCGGACGATCAATGCCCGGCAGCGGCGGGAAAAAGGGCCGCGAACCGGTGGCGAAGACCAGCTCGTCCCACGGCAGCCAGGCGTCAGCGATGCGCAGCCGCCGTTGCACAACATCGACTTCATCCACCGCCTCGCCAGACCGCAGGCACACCCCGTGCCGGGTGTACCACTCCGCCGGCAGCAACGGGAGCTGCGCCGCTGTTTTTTCGCCAGCCAGCAGCGGCGAGAGCTGGATGCGGTTATAGGCCGGGTACGGCTCGTCGCCGACGACGGTAATGGCAAACCGCGCAGGGTCGCGCTCAACCAGCCGCTGCACCAGACGGGTGGCCGCCATGCCGTTACCGATCACCACCAGTCGCCGCGTCATGACCGCCTCCTTACGCCGCTTTCGGCTGTTTTTCATACAGGAAATGGAGGATCTGCTGGCGCAGATGGTGATACCGGCTGTCGTCCGCCAGCTGAACGCGGTGGCGCGGACGCGGCAGATCGACCGAGAGGATCTCGCCGACCGTCGCTGCCGGGCCGTTGGTCATCATCAGCACCCGGTCGGAGAGCAGCACCGCTTCATCAACGTCGTGGGTGATCATGACGATGGTGGTATTGAGCTCCTGCTGAATCTGCATCACCGTGTCCTGGAGGTGGGCGCGGGTCAGCGCGTCCAGAGCGCCGAAGGGCTCATCAAGCAGCAGCACTTTCGGCTTCATCGCCAGCGCCCGGGCGATACCCACCCGCTGCTTCATGCCGCCGGAGATCTCCCCGGGCCGTTTATGCAGCGCATGACCCATCTGCACGCGCGCGAGATTGTGTTCAATCCACTCCCGACGCTCATGCTTGCTCATGGTGCGACGGAACACCTGATCCACCGCCAGCGCCACATTGTCGAAACAGCTCAGCCACGGCAGCAGCGAGTGGTTCTGGAAAACCACCGCCCGCTCCGGCCCGGGCCCGGCGATTTCGCGGTTATCGCACAGCAGTCCGCCCTCTGTAGGGATGGTGATCCCGGCGATCAGGTTTAGCAGAGTCGATTTTCCGCAACCCGAGTGGCCGATCAGGCTAATGGTCTCCCCTTCGACGATATCGAAGGAGACATTCTGCAGCGCCAGGAACTCGCCGCTGGCGGTGTTGAAGCGTTGGCTGACGGCCTGCACCTGAATTAATGGTTTCATGTTGGCTCCTTATTTTTCCTGCCAGCTAAAGCGGCGGGCGAGCAGCATCAGACCCTGCTCCAGCAGCAGGCCGACGACGCCGATAATGACGATGGCGATGATGATGTTTTCCACATTGAGGTTGTTCCACTCGTTCCAGATCCAGAAGCCGATCCCCAGCCCGCCGGTGAGCATTTCCGCCGCCACGATCACCAGCCAGGCGATGCCGATGGAGAGGCGCACGCCGGTAAGCACCGCCGGCAGCACCGCCGGAAAGAGAATTTTGCGCATCACCGTCCACTCCGAGAGCTGGAGGACGCGGGCGACGTTGAGATAGTCCTGCGGGATCCGCCGCACGCCTTCCGCGGTGTTGATCACCATCGGCCAGATGGAGCAGATAAAAATGGTCCAGCTGGAAGCCGGCTCCGCCTTCTGGAACAGCAGCAGGCCAATCGGCAGCCAGGCCAGCGGGCTGACCGGGCGCAGCAGAGCAATCAGCGGATTAAACATGCGGGCGAAGAACAGCGAACGGCCGATCAAAAAACCCAGCGGAATGCCCGCCAGCGCCGCCAGGCCGAAGCCCACCGCCACGCGCTGCAGAGAAGCCAGCACGTTCCAGCCGATGCCCATGTCATTCGGCCCGTCCTGATAGAACGGATCGGCAAACAGGGTCAGCGCCGAGTCCAGCGTGCTCAGCGGCGTGGGAAAGCCTTTGCTGTGCATCGCCGCCAGCTGCCAGGCCAGCAGCAGCACCCCCAGCCCCAGCAGCGGGGGCAGCAGGCGCTGGATGAGCTCACGCAGCCAGCGCGTGACGGTTGGCGTGGTGCGCCGGACCTGCACCGGCGGCAGGAGAATCACTTCGCCAGGCGCGTTCTCCACGCTGACGACCGGTTGCTTACGTTGTGCCTGCTTCATCTCATGCCCCCTTACGTTGAATAGCGAAATGGCGGGCGTAGCCTTCCGGGTCGGACCCGTTCCAGACCGTACCGTCCATCAGTGTGCTGCTGCGCATCGTGGCTGCCGGCGCGCTGATCCCCCCTACCGCCTGGGCGGCAGCCTGCCAGACGTCGATGCGATTAATGCGCGACGCCACCGCGAGATAATCCGGAGCCTGTTTCAGCAGCCCCCAGCGACGAAACTGGGTGAGGAACCACATCCCGTCCGACAGCCAGGGGAAGCTCACCTCGCCCTCGGCGTAAAAGCGCATCGGATGGGGATCCTGCCAGCGGCGGCCGAGGCCGTTGTCATACTCCCCAAGCATCCGGCCGGTGAGGTACTGCTCTTTGGTATTGAGCCAGCCGCGCCTGGCGAGCAGGCGGGCCGTCTCCCGGGTGTTCTCCGCCGAGGCGGCGATCCAGCGCTGCGCCTCCATCAGGGCCGCCACCAGCGCGCGGGCGGTGTTCGGCTGGCGTTCCACCCAGTCGCGACGGGCGCCCAGCACCTTTTCCGGATGCTCGGGCCAGATATCCTGGGAAGTGGCCGCGGTGAAGCCGATACGGTCGTTTATGGCGCGGGCGTTCCACGGCTCGCCGACGCAAAAGCCGCTCATATTGCCGATGCGCATGTTCATCACCATCTGCGGCGGCGGCACCACGACGGTGCGCACATCGTTAAAGGGATCGATGCCGGCGCTCGCCAGCCAGTAGTAGAGCCACATAGCATGGGTGCCGGTGGGAAAGGTATGGGCGAAGGTGTAGCTGCCCGGCGCGATGCGGTCGATCAGCCGCTTCAGACCGCCGAGGTCGGTCACCCCTTTCTCCTGCAGTTCGCTGGAGAGGGTGATGGCCTGACCATTGCGGTTGAGGGTCATCAGATTGGCCATCGCCTGCGGCTTGCTGGCGATCCCCAGTTCAAGTCCGTACAGCAGGCCATAGAGAATATGCGCCGCGTCCAGTTCACCGGCCACCAGTTTGTCGCGCACCGCCGCCCAGCTGGCCTCCTTACTCGGCGCCAGGCTAATGCCATATTTTTTGTCAAACCCCTTCGCCGCGGCGATGGCCAGCGGCGCGCAGTCGGTCAGCGGAATAAACCCGACCCGCACGGTGGTCTGCTCCGGTCTGTCCGAGCCGCCGGCCCATGCGGCCTGCATCACGCCCGGCAGCAGCATCGCGCCGCCCAGCGCGGCCCCTGCCTGCAGCAAGCGCCGCCGTGAAATTGAAAATTTATCGCTCATATCCGCTCCACACGCGCAAAAAAAAAGCGCCCGACAGTGCATATGCACTGCAGGACGCCTTTATCCACGGACACCCGAACCGCCATTGGTTCGTCGCCCGGACTTTTATTCACTCACTATAATTAATGCAAAGGGGATGCCAGCTTTGGCAATGGCGCACGGGCGGGCTTTTCCTTTCGCCCGGGTCGGTTTGTCAGGCAAAAGTGCACCGCCGACAGGCAGCAAATGCCCATCGGTTGTGCATCTACTCCTTTGGAGTTACTGGCCAGATCGCCTTCACCATCAGCAGCGCGCGGGCTATCTCAACCATCCGCTGATTCTTGTCCATGGCCATCTTGCGCAGCGTCTGCCAGGCCTGCTCCTCCGGCATCCCCTGGTGTGTCATCAGCAGGCTTTTCGCTTTTTCGATCAGCTTGCGTTCCTCGAGCGCGTCTTTCAGCGAAGCCAGCTGGCTGGAGAGCTGCTGCAGCTCATAGGCCTGCTGGCGCACCAGCGGCAGCAGCTGTTTATCCAGCCGCGGCGTCACGCTATCGCTCTCCTCCCCGGCCAGCCAGCCAGGCGCGTCGTCTTCTAACAGCGCGTCGGTGGCGTCCAGCAGATCGTCGATCAGTTGCTCTTCCACTTCGCGCAGTTGCTCAAGCCGCTGGGTCTGCAGGCCGAACCAGCGCAGCGCCGTTTCCCCACCGTCCGCCGCCGGCTGGCGGGTGCAGGCGATCCGCCGCAGCTGCTCTATGTCCAGACCGGCCTGGCACTCGGTAGTAAACAGCTGGACGGTCGCCGGGCTGCCCAGCGCCAGGAAGCTGTCGAAGCAGGGCTGCTGACCGTCAATACGGTCCACCAGCTGCTGGCGCAGGCTGTCGCTGAACTCGCCGCGGGTAAAGCCCAACGCTCCCAGCGCGCGCTCCTGACCCACCAATTCTTTTCCCTGCATAAAGCTGTACAGGGCGACCATACGCCCGGCTACCGGCGGGTCGTCAATGCTGTCATTGAGCTGCGGGACGATATTCAGCAGATGGCGGATAATACGGCTGAACTGCTCCGTCGCGGCTTCAGCGGCTACCTGCCGGCGGCTGACCTGCTCACGCAGCGCCGGGAGCTGCGCCAGATCGCCTACCGCCCGGGCGATGCGCCAGCACAGCGCGCTGCCGGCGACCGCGCGCGCCCGTTCGAGGGCGGCATAGAACAAGGCCAGCCGCTCATCAACCAGCGCCCCACCCACCCGACACTCCGCCGCGTACAGCTGGCCGCCCGAGCAAAGAAAAATATTCGACGCCCCGCGCTCGCACTGCAGCATATGCACCAGCGCGCTGAGCTGACTTGCCAGCTCGCCCAGCCGGGCTAGTTGCTGAAGCTGTTGTTTTTGCAGGCGGCGCGCCAGCTGCAGCCAGGCCGTCGCCTCGTCCGCGTGACCAGTCGTATTATTCATACCCCTCCTCCGGGTTAACGCTTTATACTGCGGTAAAGCAATAACCGTGCCTTTAAGAAGGAGTTTGTATGCAACGTATTGTGATTATCGCCAACGGCGCCGCCTACGGCAGCGAGTCCCTGTTCAACAGCCTGCGCCTGGCCATTGCCCTGCGCGAACAGCAGTCCGACCTCGACCTCAAGCTGTTTTTGATGTCCGACGCCGTCACCGCCGGGCTGCGCGGGCAGAAGCCGGCGGAAGGCTATAATGTGCAGCAGATGCTGGAGATCCTCACCGCCCAGCAGGTTCCCGTGAAGCTGTGCAAAACCTGCGCGGACGGCCGCGGGGTCAGCGCACTGCCGTTGGTTGACGGGGTGGAGGTTGGCACTCTCGTTGAGCTGGCCCAGTGGACCCTGGCGGCAGATAAAGTGCTGACCTTCTGAATTTGGGGTGCCGAACGGCAGGAAATATTAGGTTTCGCCACCTGAAGAGGCGAAAAAAACGTTAGCTGAATGCTTTCAGGAACAACGTCATTTTTGTTTAATCTTTATCCCTTTTTTTGATCAAAATCAGCATCCCGACCCGCGCCGTTTGGTGTGATGCACAGAGCAAAGTGTGAACAATATCACGCGAGGACTGGGTGGGCAGGATGCTGTAGCAGGACAGAAACGGGGTACAAAAATGGCGATGGTAAAAGCAAGTTTGACGTTGTTTGGCGGTGACACGCTGGTGGTGCGGTGCTCAGAGCGCTGCCATATTCATCTGATGAGCGCGAAGGTCCCTGGCGACAGCCATGCGGATATTCTGAGCGTGCAGGATCGGGACAGCGCCTATCTGACGGTGCCCTACAGCGGCACCTGGAACGTGCTTATCGACAGTCACAGCCAGTCACTGGAGCACTCCATCAGCTACGTTCCGGCCTGACCGTCACTGACAGAACACCCGCCCGGCCATGCCGGGCGTTTTTCTTTTCCGCGCGCTCAGGCCAGGCCCTGCGTCGGGCTCTCGCCCAACAGCGCGCGGACGCTGGCCACCAGATCATCAAGAGTGGCGTCGTGCATCCCGAGCTTACTTAACGCCTGTTCCAGCGAAAACAGGTACTGAGCGTTGGTCCCGAGCGGCCCGCTGGCCCGGGCGATCAGCGGAGCGATGACCTGGGCGCTGGTATCCGGCTCAAACAGCGGATGACGCGGATCCATAATAAACACCAAAGCATTTACCGTTCGCCCGTCGTCCAGCTCCAGCTTGCACCAGGTGGGCAGATAGCAGCCGGTAATCATCTCCCGTTTCCACAGCAGAGTCAGCTCTTCTTCCAGCGTGTCGTCCGGCAGACGATAAGCGACGCCGGTAGTCCGGCCGCCCTCTTTCAGAGCCAGCATGCGTCCCGGCTGGCAGGCGCTTCCACGCCCGGCGGTCAACCGCAGGCAAAACGCGCGGTGCCAGCCCGGCAGCGTGCCGGTGCAGGACTCGCGATAATTGAGCGCCGGGTTCCAGATCAGCGAACCGTAGCCAAAGATCCATACTGAGCCATCATCCGGGCGGCAGGCCAGCGTCGCCGCCAGCGAGGCTGCGCGTTGTTCTGCCGACCAGAGTAGCGATTCCTCAATAGCGCCAAACGCTGTCTTACAATCCGCATTCATCAAGAAATCACGAGTTAACACTGTTTACTACCTCCGCCACTGCCCGCTTCCCGGCGTTCGTCTCATGCATCCGTCAATATTGCTGAAATATTATCCAGCTTTATCTTTCAATAAGCAATCAGCGGGGCGCTGGCAAGCGTAAAAGCGGCGTCAGCAATTATTTTTTCTTATGCCACTTATCGTCATCGCCTTTCTCGTAGCTGTTCTTCACCGCCGCCCAGGCGACTTTGTGTGCCGTCTCTTCGCGGCTGGCGTCATCGCGCCGGTCGTCTTTATCCTTATATTGATCCCAGGCGCTGTTAAACGCTTCTTTATAAATTTCCTGCGCATGGGCAGGCAGAACATGCTTAACGCTGTCGGGTAGCTCTTGTTTACTGTGATAGGGCATTATGGCCTCCTGTTTGAGCATAAAGTTTAAGTCTGGAACGCAGGCGGCAGGCTATCAAGCCCATGATGAGTTAAAAATGAATTTTAGTAATTATCTGAATATTAATAATAAAAATATAGTAATCGCAAATTATAATAAACTAATCAAGATATCTCTCGACACCCGTAAATTTAAGTAAAAATCCAGCGGCAATTTAGCAAAATCTGTTACTTTATCGCCCTGCGTTTTTATAATTATAACACCTGCATAAATGGAGATGGTTCATGACCCATGCACATGAGGCGGTAAAAACCCGCCATAAGGAGTCCTCCCTCGTCTTTCCGGTGCTAGCGCTGGCGGTGCTGTTTTTCTGGGGCAGCAGCCAGTCACTGCCAGTGGTTATCGCGATTAACATCCTCGCGCTGGTCGGTATTTTAAGCAGCGCCTTCAGCGTGGTCCGCCACGCCGACGTTCTCGCCCACCGCCTGGGCGAACCCTATGGCTCCCTGATCCTCAGCCTGTCGGTGGTTATCCTTGAGGTCAGTCTGATCTCGGCGTTAATGGCCACCGGCGACGCCGCGCCGACCCTGATGCGTGACACGCTCTACTCCATCATTATGATCGTCACCGGCGGTCTGGTCGGTTTTTCCCTGCTGCTGGGCGGGCGTAAATTCGCCACCCAATATATGAATCTGTTCGGCATTAAGCAGTATCTTATCGCCCTGTTTCCGCTGGCGATTATCGTGCTGGTGTTTCCCATGGCGCTGCCGGGCGCGAACTTTAGCACCGGGCAATCGCTGCTGGTGGCGGTGATTTCGGCGGCCATGTACGGTGTTTTCCTGCTTATTCAGACCAAAACCCATCAGAGTCTGTTTGTTTATGAGCATGAAGACGACGGCGACGATGACGACCCGCACCACGGTAAACCCTCCGCCCACAGCAGCGGGTGGCATACCGCCTGGCTGCTGGTGCACCTGGTGGCGGTTATCGCCGTCACGAAAATGAACGCCAACCCGCTGGAAACGCTGTTGACCAGCATGAACGCCCCGGTGGCCTTTACCGGCTTCCTGGTGGCCCTGCTGATCCTGTCGCCGGAAGGCCTTGGCGCGCTCAAAGCGGTGCTCAACAATCAGGTACAGCGGGCGATGAACCTGTTCTTCGGCTCCGTGCTGGCCACCATCTCACTGACGGTCCCGGTAGTCACCCTCATCGCCTTCCTGACCGGCAATGAGCTGCGCTTTGGCCTTGGCGCGCCGGAGATGGTGGTGATGGTCGCCTCTCTGGTGCTGTGCCATATCTCCTTCTCCACCGGACGCACCAATGTGCTGAACGGCGCGGCCCATCTGGCGCTTTTCGCCGCCTACCTGATGACCATTTTCGCCTGACCTCGCTTCCCCGCCCGGCGGAGTCCGGGCGAAAAAAAAGCCTGCCGGTTTTGACGCCGGCAGGCTTTTTAACTGATGAGGTCAGGCTTACTTGCTGGTATCCAGCTCGTCGAAGCTTTTCACCAGATCGTCAATCGCTTTCATCTGCTTGAGGAACGGCTCCAGTTTATCCAGCGGCAGCGCGGACGGACCGTCGCATTTCGCGTGGTCCGGATCCGGATGCGCTTCGATAAACAGACCGGCGATACCTACCGCCATACCGGCGCGGGCCAGCTCGCTCACCTGCGCACGGCGACCGCCGGAGGCAGCGCCAAACGGGTCGCGGCACTGCAGCGCGTGGGTGACGTCGAAGATAACCGGTGAATTGTTGGAGGCTTTCTTCATCACGCCGAAGCCAAGCATATCCACGACCAAGTTGTCGTAACCGAAGTTAGCGCCGCGGTCGCAGAGGATCACTTTATCGTTACCACCCTCGATGAACTTATCGACGATGTTGCCCATCTGGCCCGGGCTGACGAACTGCGGTTTCTTGACGTTGATCACCGCCCCGGTTTTGGCCATCGCTTCCACCAGGTCCGTCTGGCGCGCGAGGAAGGCGGGAAGCTGGATCACGTCCACGACGTCAGCCACCGGCTGCGCCTGGCTGGCTTCATGAACGTCGGTGATGATTTTCACGCCAAAGGTCTGCTTCAGCTCCTGGAAAATCTTCATTCCTTCTTCCAGACCCGGCCCACGATAGGAGTGGATGGAGGAACGGTTGGCTTTATCAAAGGAGGCTTTGAAGACGTAGGGGATGCCGAGCTTCTGCGTAACGGTGACGTAATGTTCGCAGATACGCATCGCCAGGTCGCGTGACTCCAGCACGTTCATCCCGCCGAACAGCACGAACGGCAGGTCGTTCGCTACGTTGATATCACCAATGCTAACCACTTTTTGTTTCATAAGTTCGCCTTATCAGGGTGTAACCGGAATGGTTCCAGACTAATGCAATGTAATTTGTTTGTGCGAAATCGTGTTGATTTGTGCGCGGATCATCTCGCTAATCGGATCCTCCGGACATTGCTCGACAAAATAGCTCAGGTCCAGCAGCGCCACGTGATCGCAATCCAGCTGGGCATATATCAGCCCGCGGTCGCGGATCTCATACGGGTCTTCCGGGTTAAACTGCAGCAGCGCTTCGCTGGCGCGCAGGGCCAGCTCCATCTGCCGCTCTTCCATCAGCGCCGACTTCAGGGTGTCCAGCAGCTTGCGGATCACCTCGGCGTTATCCGCTTCGTCGAGATCTTCATTAAACAGTTCCGCCACCGGCCCGATGTTGCCCTTCAGCCATACCTCCAGAGTATGTTCGTCGAGGGTTTCGCCATTGAACGGATTAATCAGCCACATCTCTTCGCTGGTTTCCGGGTCCGCGCGCAGCAGCATCTGGGTCGGGAAGATCACCGGCACCACCGGCAGCCCCAGACGCTGGGCGATCCACAGCAGGATCGCGCCTAACGACACCGCGCTCCCCTGACGGTTGACCAGCACTTTATCCAGCCAAAGCGCGTCGGAAAGACGATAAACGCCCTGCGAGGCGCCAAAGCCCCACTCCTCGTAAAACAGCGCCAGCAGGCGTTCTATCTGGCGTTCCTGGTCCCACGAAGGCGCAATCTCCTCCTGCGCGAGGCGCAGCAGCCGCTGCAGCTCTTCCTCGACAAAACGCGTCGGAAAATCGTCGCGAACCTGTTCAGAAATGAGGACCATGCCATCACACAATGGCGCTTTGTTAAATTCGAAATCCGCTAATGACCCCATGACCTACCCCAGTATCGGTATTCTTGTGATGGCGAGTTGAATGATGATAAACAACACCACCAGCGCCAGCAGGAACGCGATAAAGCGGCTCTGCTGGCTGCGCGGACGACGACGGCCCAGCGCGATAAAACCTAATGCGATATAAATGATAACGCCAAACAGCTTTTCAGTCAGCCATGCGCCGTCTTCTGTGAACGGCAGGTAGTGCGTTATCGCCATTAATCCCGCACCGCTGAGAAACAGCAGCGTATCGCTGCAGTGCGGCGCAATTCGCACCCACCGCTGGTTCAGCAGCGGGCTCTGGTGATACATCCACCAGTAACGTAAAACGAACAATCCTACCGACACCACCACGCTGGCGATGTGCAGATAGAGGACAGCCGTGAATAAGTTCATCAGCCAACGTTCTCCATGTCGGGTAAACGTCCGAGGGTCAGACGCTCATTGTCGCCATAGTCGCGACAGGTCGCGACGTCCAGATAGCCCGCTTCGCGGAACAGCGCGCGCACCGCTTCGCCCTGGGTCCAGCCATGCTCCAGCAGCATCCAGCCGCCGGGCTGCAGATACTGCCGCCCCTCGCGGATAATCTGCGCCAGATCGGCCAGCCCCTCATCGCCCGCCACCAGCGCCGTTAGCGGCTCAAAGCGCACATCGCCCTCGGCGAGATGCGGGTCTGCAGCGTCGATATAGGGGGGATTGCTGACGATCATGGCGAAACGCTGCCCGGCCAGCGCGGCAAACCAGTCGCTTTGCCGTATCGTCACGTTAGCGATGCCCAGATGGGCGGCATTACGCAACGCCAGCGCCACGGCGTCCGGCATGACGTCCACCGCGGTGATCTCACAGTCCGGACGCTCGCTGGCCAGCGCCAGGGCAATGGCGCCGGTCCCGGTGCCGAGGTCGAGAATACGGCACGGCGCGACGGGCAGACGCGCCAGCGCCTGCTCTACCAGACATTCGGTATCCGGGCGGGGGATCAGCGTCGCCGGGGAGACAAACAGCGGCAGCGACCAGAACTCCCGCTGCCCGACCAGATGGGCGATGGGCTCTCCGCGCTGGCGTCGCTGCAGGAGCGCCTCCAGCGTCGTCGCCTCGTCAGCGGAGAGCGTCGTTTCGCCGAAGGCCAGGATCCAGGTGCGCGCCCGGCCGGTGACGTGTCCCAGCAGGATCTCGGCGTCGCGTCGCGGACTGTCGCTCTCCGCCAGGCGGGCGATTGCCTGCTGCAGCCAGGCCTGAAAGGTCATCATTCCTGCTCGGACAGCGCCGCCAGCTGATCGGCCTGGTGTTCCTGGACAATCGGCTCAATCAGCATGTCGAGTTTGCCCTCCATCGCCTCATCCAGACGGTAAAGGGTCAGGTTGATGCGGTGGTCGGTCACGCGGCCCTGCGGGAAGTTGTAGGTACGGTTGCGATCGCTGCGGTCGCCGCTGCCCAGCAGGTTGCGGCGCGTGGAGGCTTCCGCCTGCTGACGCTTGGCTACTTCGGCGGCGCGGATCCGCGCCCCGAGCACCGACAGCGCCTTGGCTTTGTTTTTATGCTGAGAACGTTCGTCCTGACACTCCACCACGATGCCGGTGGGCAGGTGGGTAATACGGATCGCCGAGTCGGTGGTGTTAACGTGCTGCCCGCCCGCGCCGGAGGAGCGGAAGGTATCGATGCGCAGATCCGCCGGGTTGATATCCGGCATTTCCGCCTCCGGCAGCTCCGGCATCACCGCCACCGTACAGGCGGAGGTGTGGATACGCCCCTGCGACTCGGTGGCCGGCACGCGCTGCACGCGATGGCCGCCGGATTCAAATTTGAGCCGGCCGTAGACGCCGTCGCCGCTGATCTTGGCGATCACCTCTTTAAAGCCGCCGTGTTCACCTTCGTTGGCGCTGAGGATCTCCACCTGCCAGCGGCGCGATTCCGCGTAACGGGTGTACATGCGGAACAGATCGCCGGCAAACAGCGCCGCTTCGTCGCCGCCGGTCCCGGCGCGTACTTCCACGAAGGCGTTACGCTCGTCATCGGGATCTTTCGGCAGGAGCAGGACCTGCAGCTGTTGCTCCAGCTGTTCGCCTTTATCTTTGGCGTCCCGCAGCTCTTCCTGCGCCATTTCGCGCATTTCCGGATCGTCGAGCATCATCTGTGCGGTTTCAATATCCTCCTGCACCTGACGCCAGTCGGTATAGCAGCGCGCCACATCGCTCAGTTGAGCATACTCCCGCGACAGCGCGCGGAATTTATCCTGATCGGCAATCGTCGCGGCATCGCCGAGCAGCGCCTGCACTTCTTCGTGGCGCTCGTACAACGCTTCCAGTTTGGCAACAATAGAAGACTTCATAGGCGTGAATTCACCCTGTCCTGAAAATAAGAGAAAGGTGCGCTATTCCAGCCCGAGGCTGTTGCGCAGAATATGCAGGCGTTCGTCGTCCCCGTCACGGGCGGCCTGCTGAAGAGATTTGGTTGGCGCGTGGATCAGGCGGTTGGTGAGCTTACGCGCCAGATCCTGCATAATTTCCTGGGCATCGCCGCCCTGCTCCAGCGCGGCCAGCGCCTTCGCCGTCAGCTCCTCACGGACCTGCTCAGACTGCGAACGGTACTCACGAATGGTCTCGCTGGCGCTCTGCGCGCGCAGCCAGGCCATAAATTCGCTGGTCTCCTGCTCGACGATCGATTCCGCCTGCACCGCCGCGGCCTTACGCTGCGCCAGGTTATGCTGAATGATGTTTTGCAGATCGTCGACGCTATAGAGGTAGGCGTTAGCCAGTTTACCGACCTCCGGTTCGACGTCGCGCGGGACGGCGATATCCACCAGCAGCATCGGCTGGTTACGCCGCGCCTTGAGCGCGCGCTCCACCATGCCTTTGCCGATGATCGGCAGCGGACTAGCGGTGGAGCTGATAATGATGTCGGCCTCTTTCAGCCGTTCGTCGATATCGCTAAGGGCAATCACCTCGGCGCCCACTTCTTCCGCTAGCGCCTGGGCGCGTTCACGAGTGCGGTTGGCGATCACCATTTTGCGCACGTGATGTTCGCGAAGATGACGCGCCACCAGTTCGATGGTTTCACCGGCGCCGACCAGCAGCACCGTCACGCTCGACAAGGATTCAAAGATTTGCCGCGCCAGGGTACAGGCGGCGAAGGCGACGGAAACGGCGCTGGCGCCGATATCGGTTTCGGTACGCACGCGCTTAGCCACCGAGAACGATTTCTGGAACATCCGCTCCAGTTCGCTCACGTTGAGGTGGCCGCGGCTGGAATCGGCGAAGGCTTTTTTCACCTGACCGAGGATCTGCGGTTCGCCCAGCACCAGCGAATCAAGGCCGCTGGCGACGCGCATCAGATGGCTGACGGCGTCGTTATCCTGGTGCCAGTAGAGGCTTTTACGCAGGTCTTCTTCATTGAGGCCGTGGTAATTACACAGCCAGCGGATCAGCGCTTCCTGCAGGTTATCCTGCTCTTCGACGCTGAGATAGAGTTCTGTGCGGTTGCAGGTCGACAGCACCACTCCACCCTGCACCATCGGCTGAGCCAGCAAGCTCTCCAGCGCCTTATCGAGCGTTTCCGGCGAAAACGTGACGCGTTCTCGCAGGGCGACCGGAGCTGTTTTGTGATTGATGCCAAGAGCTAAAAGGGTCATTGTGAGGGAGTAGTACCAGCGTTGCTAAGGTTAGTCTGAGTGCATCATACAGGATGCGCGTAATCAATAAAAGAGAGGCTCCCCTTTTGGAGTAATAGCCAAAGCAAGACCGCCATTAAGGTTAATTTTTTGATTTCAGACAACTTGAACGTAGACGCTATCGCCCGGCGACGCTAGCATTAAGGGTTATAAATGTAACCTGCTACACAAATCGGCCCGCTGTTCCCCTGCCGCCGGATTTCACTGTAGACATCAAGGATTTGTCATCATTATGAATCGACTGTTCCGCCTGCTGCCGCTGGCCAGCCTCGTCCTGACCGCTTGTTCTGTTCATACCCCCCAGGGGCCTGGCAAAAGCCCGGATTCGCCGCAGTGGCGCCAGCACCAGCAGGCTGTTCGCAGCCTCAACCAGTTCCAGACCCGCGGGGCGTTTGCCTATCTCTCCGACGAGCAAAAAGTCTATGCCCGCTTCTTCTGGCAGCAAACCGGTCAGGACCGCTATCGCCTGCTGCTAACTAACCCGCTGGGCAGCACCGAGCTGTCGCTGACCGCCCAGCCGGGCAGCGTGCAGCTGATCGACAACAAAGGCCAGACCTATACCGCCACCGATGCCGAAGAGATGATTGGCCGCCTGACCGGGATGCCGATCCCGCTGAACAGCCTGCGCCAGTGGATCATCGGCCTGCCGGGTGACGCCACCGACTATTCGCTGGACGATCGGTACCGTCTGCGCGAACTGAACTACACGCAAAACGGCAAAACCTGGCACGTCACCTACGGCGGCTACACCACCGATACCCAGCCAGCCCTGCCGTCTAATGTCGAGCTAAACAATGGCGCCCAGCGCATCAAGCTGAAGATGGATAACTGGATCGTGAAATGATGAGCCGCTGGCCCTCACCTGCAAAATTGAATCTGTTCTTATATATCACCGGCCAGCGGGCCGATGGTTACCACACCCTGCAGACGCTGTTTCAGTTCCTCGACTATGGCGATACGCTGACCATCGAACCGCGCGCTGACGGCGAACTGCGTCTGCTGACGCCGGTGGCCGGTGTACCGGATGAAGAAAATCTGATTATTCGCGCCGCGCGTCTGTTGATGCGCGCAGCCGGCGAAAGCGGCCGCCTGCCGGCGGGCAGCGGCGCCGATATCAGTATCGATAAGCGCCTGCCGATGGGCGGCGGCCTGGGGGGCGGCTCGTCCAATGCCGCCACCGTGCTGGTGGCGCTTAACCATCTCTGGGGCTGCGGGCTTTCGGAAGATGAGCTGGCGACCCTTGGTCTGCAGCTGGGGGCCGATGTGCCGGTCTTCGTGCGCGGCCATGCCGCCTTTGCCGAGGGAGTGGGTGAAATTCTCACGCCGGTGGAGCCCGAGGAAAAATGGTACCTGGTGGCTCATCCAGGCGTCAGTATTCCGACGCCGATCATTTTTCGCGACCCGGAGCTACCACGAAATACCCCGCGCCGGTCAATTAATACGTTATTAAATTGTGAATTCAGCAACGATTGCGAGCTTATCGCAAGAAAACGTTTTCGCGAGGTTGATGCCGCGCTTTCCTGGCTGTTAGAATATGCGCCGTCACGCCTGACCGGCACAGGGGCCTGTGTGTTTGCTGAATTTAACACCGAATCCGCTGCCCGTCAGGTGCTGGACACTGCCCCGGCATGGCTAAATGGCTTTGTGGCGCGCGGAGTCAATCTTTCGCCGCTCAAGCAGGCCCTGCTCTGATTCCTGCGCTGTGATGGCGCAACGATCATGAGTCAGCCGGGGAAATTGAGTTACGGTGACAACGTCACCCTGTTCCAGACGTTGCATCGTGCTCTTTAAATACACCGACTGGATCGAATGGCGCCAGCCCGCACATTATTGGCCCATTCATCCACCACTGGACGCATGCCTGAGGTTCTTCTCGTGCCTGATATGAAGCTTTTTGCTGGTAACGCCACCCCGGAACTAGCACAACGTATTGCCAACCGCCTGTACACTTCTCTTGGCGACGCCGCTGTAGGTCGTTTTAGCGACGGCGAAGTCAGCGTACAAATCAATGAAAACGTACGCGGTGGTGATATTTTCATCATCCAGTCCACTTGTGCTCCCACCAATGACAACCTGATGGAACTGGTTGTTATGGTTGATGCTCTGCGTCGTGCTTCGGCAGGTCGTATCACCGCCGTTATCCCTTACTTCGGTTATGCTCGTCAGGACCGTCGTGTTCGTTCTGCTCGTGTGCCAATCACCGCGAAAGTGGTGGCGGATTTCCTGTCCAGCGTCGGCGTTGACCGCGTGCTGACCGTTGACCTGCACGCAGAACAGATCCAGGGCTTCTTCGATGTGCCAGTTGATAACGTGTTCGGCAGCCCAATCCTGCTGGAAGATATGCTGCAGCTGAACCTGGACAACCCGATCGTGGTTTCTCCAGACATCGGCGGCGTAGTTCGTGCTCGCGCTATCGCTAAACTGCTGAACGATACCGATATGGCCATCATCGACAAGCGTCGTCCGCGCGCCAACGTCTCCCAGGTGATGCATATCATCGGCGACGTCGCTGGTCGTGACTGCGTGATGGTCGACGATATGATCGACACCGGCGGTACCCTGTGTAAAGCGGCAGAAGCGCTGAAAGAGCGCGGCGCGAAACGCGTATTCGCTTACGCGACGCACCCAATCTTCTCCGGCAACGCAATCCAGAACATCAAAAACTCTGTGATCGATGAATTTGTCGTCTGCGATACCATTCCGCTGGCACCAGAAATTAAAGCGCTGGATAAAGTGCGTACTCTGACGCTCTCCGGTATGCTGGCTGAAGCTATTCGTCGTATCAGCAATGAAGAATCAATCTCTGCTATGTTCGAACATTAATCGAGCCGAGCACAAAAACCCGCTGCGGCGGGTTTTTTTGTCTCTGCATTTTTAATTCTTCCACAACATCATTCGGCATGCGTCAAGGCGGCAAGTGAATGAATCCCCGGGAGCGTACAGGCAGTACGTGACCGGGGTAAATGAACGCAGCCAACACAGAGGCATCCCGAAATATGACGTGGAAATGATCAATGCCTCCTTCACCTGCCATTTAGTTGACAGATGATGCGCTCATGGATGAAACATTATTGTGAACAGATTATTTTCCTCACATGTGATGCCTTTCCGCGCCCTCATCGACGCTTGTTGGAAAGAACAGTACACCACCGCCCGCTTCACGCGTGACCTGATCGCAGGGATCACCGTCGGGATCATTGCGATTCCGCTGGCGATGGCGCTGGCGATTGGCAGCGGTGTGCCGCCGCAGTACGGCCTCTATACCTCAGCGGTGGCAGGGATTGTGATCGCCTTAACCGGCGGGTCGCGCTTTAGCGTTTCCGGCCCGACCGCCGCCTTTGTGGTGATCCTCTATCCGGTTTCCCAGCAGTTCGGCCTGGCGGGGCTGCTGGTGGCGACGCTGATGTCGGGGATCTTTTTAATTCTTTTCGGCCTGGCGCGCTTTGGCCGCCTGATCGAATATATCCCGCTGTCGGTCACCCTCGGCTTCACCTCCGGGATCGGTATCACTATCGGTACCATGCAGATTAAGGATTTTCTCGGCCTGCAGATGCCCCATGTGCCGGAGCATTATCTGCAGAAAGTGGCAGCGCTGGCCATGGCCCTGCCGACCATTAACGTCGGGGACGCCGCCATCGGCGTCGTCACCCTCGGCACCCTGATCTTCTGGCCGCGGCTGGGTATCCGTCTGCCGGGCCACCTCCCCGCGCTGCTGGCCGGCTGCGCGGTGATGCTGGTGGTCAACTTGCTGGGCGGCGATGTGGCGACGATCGGCTCGCAGTTTCACTATCAGCTGGCGGACGGCACTCAGGGCAACGGCATTCCGCAGCTGCTGCCGCAGCTGGTGCTGCCCTGGGATATGCCGGGCTCCAGCTTTACCCTGAGCTGGGCTTCGCTGCAGGCGCTGCTGCCTGCCGCCTTCTCCATGGCGATGCTCGGCGCGATTGAATCTCTGCTGTGCGCGGTGGTGCTCGACGGTATGACCGGTACCAAGCATAAAGCCAACAGCGAGCTGATTGGCCAGGGGCTAGGCAACATCGTTGCGCCGTTCTTCGGCGGGATCACCGCCACCGCGGCGATTGCCCGCTCGGCGGCGAACGTGCGCGCCGGCGCCACATCGCCGGTTGCCGCCGTGATCCACGCCCTGCTGGTGATCATGGCGCTGCTGATCCTCGCCCCGCTGCTCTCCTGGCTGCCGCTGTCGGCGATGGCCGCCCTGCTGCTGATGGTGGCATGGAACATGAGTGAGGCGCATAAAGTCATCAATCTGCTGCGCCACGCGCCGAAGGACGACATCGTGGTGATGCTGATGTGCATGTCGCTGACGGTGCTGTTTGATATGGTGATCGCCATCAGCGTCGGGATCGTGCTGGCTTCGCTGTTGTTTATGCGCCGTATCGCGCGCATGACGCATCTGGCGCCGGTCAACGTCGAAGTGCCAGACAATGTGCTGGTGCTGAGGGTGATCGGTCCGCTATTCTTTGCCGCCGCCGAAGGTTTATTCAACGATCTGGAGACCCGGATCGCCGGCAAGCGCATCGTGGTGCTGAAGTGGGACGCCGTGCCGGTTCTCGACGCCGGCGGTCTGGATGCCTTCCAGCGCTTTGTGAACAAGCTGCCGGAAGGCTGTGAATTGCGCGTATCTAACCTCGAGTTTCAGCCGCTACGCACGTTAGCGCGCGCCGGCGTCAAGCCGCTGCCAGGCCGCCTGAGCTTCTACCCCGATCGTCAGGCCGCGCTGGCTGACCTGTGATCACCCGGCGGCAGGCCCCTGCGCCTGCCGCATCAACGCCCCCGTCGCCTGTTGTAGCCAGCTCAGCACCGCCGGCGTCATCCAGGTGCCCTTCATCAAATGCGGCTCCTGCTCCATTGCCCGACGAAACTTCTGCAACGTCTGCGGCCGGGTACCGGCGTAGGACTGAAACAGCTCAAGCCACGCCCGGGCCAGCGCCTGACCCGACGCTGAATCCGGCGCTATACCCTCCCGACATGCCTGATGCAGCTTCGCCACCAGCGCTGGCCACTCCTGTAGCCGGTCGAAATAGTGCTGGCGGGTGAACGCCATCTCTTCATCGTCGAGATACCGCGCCCAGATGGCCAGTTTGCTTTCGGCAAAGGCCTCGGTGATAAAGGCGATGATGGCCGGCGTGACGCCGGTCTGTTCAACCATTTGCGGCTCGGCGGCATGCATCGCGTTCAGGCGGGTCAGAAACTCCGGGCGCCCTGCTGTATCCTGCTCCAGGCGCTCCATCCAGCGCGTCGCCAGACTCATCGCCTGCGGACTGTCCGTCGGGCAGCCGCTCGCCATCAGCGTCTGCACCTCCTCCGTTAGCTCGCGCCACGCTTGGGCGCGCTGTTCATCCTGTGCCGCAAACGGCAGCGCGGCTAACTCCTGTTGACTAAACCAACGATCGTACATTTTCATTAACTCCAGCGTCTGTAGCCAGGACTCCAGATCGGGTTCATTGCCGCTCGCCAGCGCCTCGCGCAGCGCCAACAGCCGGTCGCGCAGCCTGGCGACATCACGCAGTTGGTCATTCAGCGTCTCTATCTGCTGCGTCAGCAGCTCAGGCAGCGACAGCGTTTGCCGATCGAGATAGTCCTTGATGGTGGCGAGCGTCAGCCCGGTCTGCGCCAGCGCCTTTATCATATGCAGGCGCTGAACCGCTGACAGGTTATAGAGCCGATAGCCCGCCTCGCTTCTGGCCGAAGGCGTTAACAGCCCCGTCTGTTCATAATGATGCAGCGTACGCACCGTCAGTCCGGCGCGCTTCGCCAGCTCTCCCACCTGAATTAACATGACTGCTCCTCTCTGTGGCCAGGTCCGCTACTCTGCTGCCTGACGTAACGTCAGGGTCAAGCATAAAACGCGCTTAATATTCACTTTTGGCGGCAACCATAGCATCACGAAGCTCAGGTCGGAATGGGGGTCGTCATATGGCGGGAAAAAGAAGAAGCGATAACGAGAGTCAGAGAAAAACGCATCGGCCGCGGAAGGCCGATGCGGAAAATGCGGTTGCGGTTAGCTGTGACGATGCTGGTTACGACGGCAGCGTTTATCGTAGTGGCGCACCCACCAGTAGCGGTCGCTGACCTGCTCGTGGCCGCCAATACGGGCTCCGGCCAGCCAGAGCACAGCACCGACGAAGATGCTTAAGATAGCGCCATGCGCAAAGAATTGTGGCAGGTTAAGCTGCGGAAGCTGGTTCAGAATGGAGTAACCCACCCCCACAACCATCACCACCAACCCTAACCCCATGAGTACGTTACCGAGTAACGAAGCGTTTTTGCGTTTCATGTGTCACCTCCGGACTTTGGGTTGCCAGGGAATGTCCCCAAATCTTATAGGTGTAGTATAGACAAGGTCTCTTCTGCGGAGTGCGCCCACGATCACATTAGTGAACAGCGAATAGACAAAAATTTACAAATAAGTCTATGAACCATATCAAATTCTAATGATTTAGTGAGTAAATCATCAATGCCGGTATTGTCTTATAGCCAGAATTTTGTCAAGCGCGCCCGCAGACAGTACACTACGCGGCAGAGAATGCCCCATGCAGGATAGAAAACGTGACCATTAAACTGATTGTCGGCCTGGCCAACCCCGGTGCGGAATATGCCGCCACCCGGCACAACGCTGGCGCCTGGTATGTGGATTTACTGGCGGATCGCCATCGCGCGCCGCTGCGCGAAGAGAGCAAATTCTTCGGCTACACCTCGCGCATCAACCTGGCGGGCGAGGATGTTCGCCTGCTGGTGCCCACCACCTTTATGAACCTTAGCGGTAAAGCCGTGGCCGCGATGGCAACCTTTTATCGCATCAACCCGGACGAAATTCTGGTTGCCCATGATGAGCTGGATTTGCCGCCGGGCGTGGCGAAATTTAAGCTTGGCGGCGGCCATGGCGGCCACAACGGCCTGAAGGACATCATCAGCAAGCTCGGCAATAACCCGAACTTTCACCGCTTACGCGTCGGGATCGGCCATCCGGGCGATAAAAACAAGGTTGTCGGCTTTGTGCTCGGCAAACCGCCGGCCAGCGAGCAGAAACTGATTGATGATGCCGTCGACGAAGCGGCGCGCTGTACGGAAATCTGGTTAAAGGATGGTCTCACCAAAGCGACCAACCGTTTACACGCCTTTAAGGCGCAATAAGCCGTTGTCGTGCGGCATTTTTGCCGCGCACCGTGTATAATAGGCAAAGCTATTCAATTTTCTGCAATCTGTTCCTTGTAACAGATTGATTATCCAAAGATTAAGGTGATTTAAATCATGGGATTCAAATGCGGTATCGTCGGTTTGCCCAACGTCGGCAAATCCACCCTGTTCAATGCGCTCACCAAAGCGGGTATTGAAGCGGCCAACTTCCCCTTCTGTACCATTGAGCCGAACACCGGTGTCGTACCGATGCCCGATCCGCGTCTGGACAAGCTGGCTGAAATCGTCAAACCGCAGCGTATCCTGCCGACCACCATGGAGTTCGTTGATATCGCGGGCCTGGTTAAAGGCGCGTCCAAAGGCGAAGGTCTCGGCAACCAGTTTCTGACCAACATCCGCGAAACCGAAGCTATCGGTCACGTGGTTCGCTGCTTCGAAAACGACAATATCATTCACGTCGCGGGGAAAGTGAACCCGGCGGAAGATATCGACGTTATCAACACCGAACTGGCGCTGTCTGACCTTGATACCTGCGAACGCGCGATTCACCGCGTCTCCAAAAAAGCCAAAGGCGGCGATAAAGACGCGAAAGTTGAGCTGGCCGCGCTGGAGAAATGCCTGCCGCAGCTGGAAAACGCCGGTATGCTGCGCGCGCTGGATCTGACCAAAGAAGAGAAAGACGCCATCCGCTATCTGAGCTTCCTGACCCTGAAGCCGACCATGTACATCGCGAACGTCAATGAAGACGGTTTCGAGAACAACCCGTACCTCGATCAGGTTCGCGCCATCGCCGAGCAGGAAGGGTCTGTGGTGGTGCCGGTGTGCGCCGCGGTTGAAGCGGACATCGCCGAGCTGGACGATGAAGAACGTGACGAGTTTATGGCTGAGCTGGGCCTCGAAGAGCCGGGTCTGAACCGCGTGATCCGCGCTGGTTACGCCCTGCTGAACCTGCAGACCTACTTCACCGCTGGGGTGAAAGAAGTGCGCGCATGGACCATCCCGGTAGGGGCGACTGCGCCGCAGGCAGCCGGTAAGATCCACACCGACTTCGAGAAAGGCTTTATCCGCGCGCAGACCATCGCTTATGAAGACTTTATCGCCTACAAAGGCGAACAGGGCGCGAAAGAAGCCGGTAAAATGCGCGCTGAAGGTAAAGATTACATCGTCAAAGATGGCGATGTGATGAACTTCCTGTTCAACGTCTGATCCCGCTGGCTGGCATTTCTGCCGCCATCGAGTAATAAAAAATCCACGCTCCGGCGTGGATTTTTTTTCGTGCGCCAGACGGCGCGCTACTCCACGATATGGGTCTCTTCTGCCGCTTCGTAGCCATCAACGATCTGCACAATCTTTTTTAACTCGTCCTCAATAAAAGCCGGGGTGGCGCTTTCCCCTGAGGCCGGGTGATGAAGCTCCACCGAGATGCCGCTGGCAGCATTGGTCAGCGACAGGCTAATCTCCTGCGGATCCGCCGCAGACGAGGGTCGCCCGATATGCTGCGCGATGGTCGCCGCCGCCGCGCGCGTATCGACTTCCGCGAGATGCCCCCACCTCATTTCAACATGCCCCTGCTGCCCTGCCTTTATCACCTGCAGCGTATAACCGCTTTTTGCCATTGCCATGTCTTATCCTCCGGTTTCATTGCCCGGGCGACACATTCTCAGCCCGGTTTTATCAGCAAAGTTCGAACACTTCCGCCTTACCGTTAATGACTCTTTTCCACATAGGTCTGCATATTTTCTTTGGTCACTAACTCAAACGGGATCCAGACATGGGACTCGACTTTTTCTCCTTTAGTCAGCTTCAGCGCCACCGCTAAGGCCGTTTTGCCCTGACCAACGGCATCCTGGAAGACTGTTACCTGGATCTTATCGCTGGCCAACGCTTTTAGCCCATCCGGCGTGGCGTCGATCCCGCCGATCAGCAACTTCTTCTGGCTCTTCTCCAGCGCCATCGCCGCGCCAATCGCCATCTCATCGTTGTTCGCCGCCACAATATCAATCTCTTCCCCGTTACCTGCCCAGTTCTGCATCAGATCCATTCCCTCGCTGCGGGAATAGTTGGCCGGCTGTTTCTGCACCACTTTCATCGCCGGGTATTTGGCCACCACCTGCTCTACGTCTTTGGTGCGCTGCAGCGCGCCGGCATCGGTGAGATTGCCGATCATGATGGCGACGTTGCCTTTGTAGTTTGCCAGCTTCGCCAGCGCTTCCATCTGTAATGTACCGGACTCCCGCTCGTCCGATCCGACAAACACCACGCCAGGCGGTAACGTTTTATCCCCCGGCGTCCGGTTCACATACACCAGCGGCATTCTGGCCTGCTGCGCCATCTTCGTCAGCTGCGGGGTGCTGGCGGAGTCCACGGGGTCCACGATGATGGCGTCCACGCCGGAGGCGATGAAGCTCTGCACCTGATCGGCCTGGCGTCCGGTGTCGCCGCGGGCGTCTTCGAACTGCACATCGACGTGACGGGCTTGAGCTTCTTTCTCAATGGACTGACGGATAATGGTGAGAAAGTTTTGATCGAAGTAAGCCATCGAGACGCCGATCTTCTCCGCTAACGCCGAAGCGGAACTGGCCAGAAGGCCTACTAACAGGATGATTTTACAGTGCTTCATAGCATGCCCTCAGAGGTCGAAATAAAATTTTCAATATAAACACAAACGGTATATTTAAATCATTTTCAGACTACGAAGGGCGTTCGGTTCTTGCAATCATGATGTAAAGAAAATGTTGCCATGCGCACATTTTATTTCACCGCCTCACTCATCAAGGCCTCACCGGTTTCGGGGAGCTCAACGGGCGGCGAGGCCGGCTCGCGCAATTGCTCTTCCAGCGGAACGGCGCGGTTAAGCGACTGCATGATGGCAAACACCGCCGTTTTCAGTTCGCTCACCGTCAGGTGCTTCCCCTTCTGCTCGTCGAGGGCATTGAGCTGACCGGCGAGCCGTTGCAGCTGCCGCATGCCCTCCGCCCAGCCGGTGAGGTGTTCCGCGGGCAAGCTGCTCGGCATACGGCCAGTTAATATTCGGCCGCGCCGGGTGGTTGAGCTTGTTCATTTCTGCACGCAGCGCAATAAAGTCGGCCAGGGTGCGCGGGTCGCCATTGGTTTAATAGCGGAGGTCTGTATGTGTAGTCATCATGATGTCTGTCAGCGCGAGGATTAGCGGGCGGAGCGAGCGTCAAGGTACTGCTGGCGGTTGAGGTGGCGGATCAACACCCGGCCATTGCCAGGCGCTACATTACCCCGTATTTTGGGTTTCCGCTGTGGGCGGATGAAGTCACGATCGCGAGAGGAACAATGAAACCGTTATTTGTCTATGGGACGCTCTGTCCCGGTCGCAGCAATGCGCATATTCTGGAGACGATCGGGGGCGAGTGGCGTCCGGGCTACGTCACTGGCACCTTTTACGCGCGCGGCTGGGGCGCTGCCGCTGATTTTCCGGGGATCGTCCTCGACGCCAACGGCCCGCGGGTCAACGGCTATCTGTTCCTGTCCGACCGGCTGGCGGCACACTGGCCCATGCTGGACGAGTTTGAGGAGGGGTACGATCGGGTGTCGGTTGAGGTGACCACCGACGATGGACAGCAGGTCAGCGCCTGGATTTATCAGCTCCAGCCCCGGGAGTAATCCCCCGCCAGTCTCGCGCTACTGGCCACAGCGGCCCAGCACGTCCGCGGGTCTGGCGTCGTTTCCGCCAATGCAGGTATACTGGCCAGATGTTTCCTAAGCTTCAGATACGCAAATGACAAAACTTACCTTACAAGAGCAGATGCTCAAAGCCGGCCTGGTCAGCAGCAAAAAAATGGCCAAAGTCCAGAGAACGGCGAAAAAATCCCGCGTGCAGGCCCGTGAGGCCCGGGAAGCGGTGGAAGAGAATAAAAAAGCCCAGCTGGAGCGCGATAAGCAGCTCAGCGAGCAGCAAAAGCAGGCGGTGCTGGCGAAAGAGTATAAAGCCCAGGTCAAGCAGCTGATTGAGATGAACCGCATTACGGTCGCCCGGGGCGATATCGGCTTTAACTTTACCGATAATAATCTGATCAAAAAAATCATGGTCGACAAGACCACCCAAACCCAGCTGATTAACGGTCGCCTGGCGATTGCCCGCCTGGCGGTGGATAACAAACCTGAAGGGGAGTATGCGATTATTCCGGCGGTCGTGGCAGAGAAAATTGCCCAGCGCGATGCCAGCTGCATCGTGTTGCACAGCGCCCTGAGTCAGGATGAACAGGATGAAGACGATCCGTACGCCGACTTTAAGGTGCCCGACGACCTGATGTGGTGATCGCGGGCTTCCGGCGGCAGGCGATCAGAACGAGCTTGCCTGCTGGATATGCATCGGCTCGCGGCTGACGGGATGGACAAAGCGCAGCTCGCTGGCGTGCAGCATCAGCCGCGGAGCCTGTTCCGTGCCCGGCAATTCCCGGCCGCCATACAGATCGCAGCCAAGGATCGGATAGCCCAGCAGCTGACAGTGGATCCGCAGCTGATGGGTGCGCCCGATCTCCGGGGTAAGCGCCACCCTCGTCAGCGCCAGCGCCCTCTCCCCTTCCCGCGTCTGGTACAGGCGGTCAATGACCCGGTAGCGCGAACGCGCCGGTTTGCCGTGCCGGACACTGATCGACATGCGCGGAAAACGGGCCGGGTCTTTGGCGATCGCCGCCTCCACGACCCCCTCGTCTTCCGGCAGATGGCCGCACAGCAGCGCCGTATAGACCTTACCCACCGTGCGCTGGCTGAACTGTTGGCACAGCGCAGCGTTAATCCCCTTGTTGCGGGCGACCACCATCAGACCGGAAGTGCCGAAGTCAAGGCGGTGTACCAGGGTACAGCCCGGAAAGCGCTGGACCAGTCGATGATGGACAGAGTCGAGGTTGCGCGGATCTTTGCCTGACAGGCTCAGCAGCCCGGCCGGTTTATTGATTAGCAGCAGGTGTTCATCCTGATACAAGAGGGTGATCTGGTCGCGGCACGGCGGCGCGACAAAGGTATCGATAATGGTGGACATCAGGCGGCCCGAAGAAGGAGTGGCCGGCGATAGTACCCCATTTTGTCCGCCGGTACGACGCTGGCGCACGATCCGCCCTCGCGGCGGTGTCATTTATCACCCACACTTATCGTAAAGGCATGGTCTGCGCAGGCAATGTGCTTTACACTGCGCGCTGCAAAATTTGAGTTAACCAACGAGTAAGAACGGTAATGGCGATGAACGGAACAATCACAACGTGGTTTAAAGATAAAGGTTTTGGATTTATCAAAGATGAAAACGGCGAAAACCGGTATTTTCATGTGATTAAGGTCGCCAATCCCGATCTCATCAAGAAAGACGCGGCGGTGACTTTCGAACCAACCACCAACAATAAAGGGCTGTCGGCCTACGCGGTCAAGGTCATTCCGGAGAGCAAATATATCTATATCGCCGGCGAGCGGCTGAAGCTGACCTCCATCAAGTCCTATGTGGTTTACCGGGAAGAAGAGCCGGTCGAGACCCGCGTGGATAAAGAAAACGCGGTGCTGTCGGTCGGGCTGCTGATGAACAGCATCCGGCCAAAATCCACGGTGCAGCCGGGAGAGATGCGCTCGGTGAAAAAGCTGGCGATCACCACCTTTCAGGGGACAACCCTGATCTTCTCGGAAGACGAAATCGATATCGATGCCACGGTAAAACTGCTCAAGGTTTGACGACCCGGCGTGCGGTCAGCCGCGCGCCCAGTCACCTGCCGAGCCGATTTTCGTCGCCATCGCCCCTCACCGGACGGGGCGAGGCGTCAGACAGCCGATAAGGATGCCGCCGCCATGCCCGTAAATTTTGACTTCAACGATCTCTATGCCTTTCGCGCCCTGATGGAGTATGGCAGCTTTCGGCTGGCCGCAGAATCCATTTGCCTGTCGCAGTCGGCCCTCAGCCGGCGCATCGAAAAGCTGGAGACCGCCTTGGGCAACCGGCTGTTCGAGCGCACCACCCGCCGCGTGACCCTTACGCTGTATGGACAGAATTTTGCCGAACGTTCAGAGCAGCTGCTGGCCCACGTCGAGACGGTGCTGGCGGATATCAGCCAGGTCAGCAAGGCGCGCACCGGGCTGGTGACGGTGGCGACGGTACCCTCTGCCGCCTACTACTTTATGCCGGACATCATCCGCAGCTTTCAGGCGCGTTATCCCCAGGTGCGTATCCGGCTGATTGACAGCAGCGTCGGGAATGTGATCGAGGCGGTCAGCAGCGGACAGGCTGACTTTGGGCTCTGCTTTGCCAAAAACCTGCCGGCCAGCATCGAATTCACCCCGCTGGCCGACGACCGCTATGTCGCCGCCTGTCGGCATGACCATCCGCTGGCAGGCAGGACGCACCTCAGCTGGCAGGCATATTTTGAACAGGATTATATTGGCCTCGATCGGGTCTCCGGCAACCGGACGCTGCTCGACCGGGAGCTGGCGCATCTGACGCCGGCGCGGCCAAGCATTTGCGAAACCCGCCACGTCACCACGATGCTGGGGATGGTGGAAGCGGGCATCGGCATTGCCGCCGTACCCGCGATGTCAATGCCCGCTGGGGAGCATTCCGTTCTCCGCGCCGTGCCGCTCACTGATCCGGTGGTCACCCGCACGGTAGGCCTGATCCGCCTCAGCGGCCGTATTCAGTCCTACGTAGCGGCAGAGCTGGAGAAGCTGATTATTGAACAGTATCCTTCTGGCTGACCGGCGCAGCGGCGGCCACGCTTCGCATACCGGTGGCGTGGATGGTCTCCTGCGCCGCCGGTGAGGCCAGATAGGTCAGCAGCGCCTTTCCTTCCTGCGGGTGGTCGGCGCTGACGGTCACCGCCCCGGCAAAGCGGGTGATGTACTGCAGGTTATCCGGCAGTTCGCCGACGAAGGTTACGCCGGGCACCGGCAGCAGTTCGCTCACCTGCTGAAAACCGATCGCATAACGTCCCTTCGCCACTTCCGAGGCCACCGGAATACGCTCCACCATCTGCGCTTTGCTCTGCATCGCCTCATCAATGCCCAGGCGGTGGAACAGCGTCGAGCTGACATAGCGTCCGCTGGCGCTGTCGGAGTACGCGACCGACGGGGCAGCCAGCAGCGCCGCCCGCAGCTGGTCTGCGCTGCGGATGGCCGGCAGCGGCGCTCCCGCTTTCACCACCACGCCGATGGGCGAGTCGGCCAGCTCCCGGCGCGAATCCGGCTGCGTTCGGCCCGCTTTCTCAAGGCTGGTCAGCGCGTCGCCGACCATAATCACCACGTCCGCGTGTTCGCCCCGCGCCAGGCGGTTAGGGATCGCCTGCGGCGTTTTCCCCATTGACGGGCCGGGGATCACCACGAGATGGTTGCCAGTTTGTTTTTCCCACGCCGGGGCCAGCTTTTCCAGCGCCGCTTTGAAGCCGCCGGAGATCATCACGGTGACCTCAGCGGACAGCGCGCTGCCGCCGGTGGCAGCCAGCAGCAGCGTGGCCAGCAGGGTTCCTGTCGTTTTACGCATCATCCTCTCCCTGATTAACGTGCCGTCTGCAGCGCGACGGCGCTGCGGCGATAGAGGTAGCAGGTGGCCAGCAGACCGCAGACGGCGGCAAAGCTCATCCAGTAGCCAGGGGAGGCTTTATCACCGGTATATTCGATCAGCGCCGTGGAGATCACCGGCGTGAAGCCGCCAAACACCGCGGTCGCCAGGCTATAGGCCAGCGAGAAGCCTGCCACGCGCACTTCGGCGGGCATAATTTCGGTCAGCGCCGGGATCATCGCCCCGTTGTACATGCCGTAGATAAACGACAGCCACAGCAGCACGCTCAGCATCATCAAAAAGCTCGGCGCGTTCGCCAGCATGGTCAGCGCAGGCCAGGCAGTAGCCAGCGCCAGCAGCGTCATGGCAATCAGCACCGGTCGGCGGCCAAAGCGGTCGGACAGCGCCCCACCCACCGGCAGCCAGAAGAAGTTGGAAATCGCCACCAGCAGCGTGACCAGCAGGCTGTCAGAGGCGCTGAGCATCAGCACTTTTTTGCCAAAGGTCGGCGCATAGACAGTGATCAGGTAGAACGCGGTGGTGGTCATCGCCACCATCATCATCCCCGCGATGACCACCTGCCAGTTCGCCAGCAGGGTGGCGAACACCTGGCGCATCGCCAGGTGATGGCGGCGGGCAGTAAACTCCTGAGTCTCCTCCAGCTTACGGCGCAGCACAAAAATGAACGGCACGATCAGGCAGCCAAAAAGGAACGGAATACGCCATCCCCAGTCGCTGATGGCGCTCTGCTCCAGTACGGCGTTGAGGGCAAAGCCCATCGCGGCCGCCACCATGATGGCGACCTGCTGGCTGCCCGACTGCCAGCTGGTGTAAAACCCTTTGCGGCCCGGGGTGGCGATCTCGGCCAGATAGACGGATACCCCGCCCAGCTCAGCGCCGGCGGAGAAGCCCTGCAGCAGACGGCCGATCAGCACCAGCAACGGCGCCCACAGGCCAATGGTCTGGTAAGAGGGGATCAGCACGATCAGGAAGGTGCCGGTGGCCATGATCGTCAGGGTCACAATCAGCCCTTTGCGCCGCCCTACCTTGTCGATATAGGCGCCAAGCACGATGGCGCCGATGGGCCGCATCAGAAAGCCGGCGCCAAAGACCGCAAAGGTCATCATCAGCGAGGCGAATTCACTGCTGGCCGGAAAAAAGGTATGTGCGATGTAGGTGGCATAAAACCCGAACAGGAAAAAGTCGAACTGTTCGAGAAAGTTACCGGACGTGACGCGCAGAATGGCGCCGAGCCGATCACGGGTACTCATCAGTGAGGTTGTCGAATGCATGCAGGTCTCCAGTTTGTTATCCACGCGTTGTCGCGCGCCTGTTGCTGAAGACTGAAACAGAACCCGGTATGAAATAAGCGTAATAAACGCATCCATTGATGCAATTTACGCATAAATAACATTTAGCTAATTAACATTACTTTTATATACAATCATTTAACACTTTCTGTACCCTCAGCATCGGTGGTGGAGATGAAAATGTGAGTTTTCCGTTTTGTGACCGAGGCCAGGGTACGCGGTTGCGCCCCCGACGGTATAAGACATGCCCGGTCCGGGACGGTTAACGCGATGCGCAGCGGCGATAGGTTAATAACCTGGATGTGGCCTCAGGGCGCCGGCGCCGCGGCGACGTTCCCCAGCGTCTGCAACAGGGAGATCAGCCAGCGGGTGGCCTCGCGTTTCCCACTGCGTTTATGGGCGTAAATCTTGACGTCAAACGGGGGAACCGGAAACGGCAGCGGGTAAATGGTCAGCCGGGCGGCGCGGGCCATCGTCTCCGCCGCCCGCCGGGGCAGCGCCATCAGCAGATCGCTCTGCTCAATAATAAAGGGGGCGCTCAGCATCGAGGGCGTTTTCACCGCCACCTGCCGCGAATAGCCCTGCCGCTCCAGCTCGCAGTCCAGCACCCCCTGCCGCTCATTCCACGGGGTTACCACCAGATGACGGGCCGCAAGATAGGCGTCCAGGGTCAGCGCCGTGCGGTCAGCCTGACTGATGACCACATATTCGTCCCGCAGCCAGTTGATCTCCTCAAGATCGGGATGGGCTGGCTCGTCAGGGGTGTTGAACCCGAGAGCCAGGTCGACCTCGCCCGCCAGCAGCTCGGTCAGCGCCGGGCTATGAGGCAGATAACGAAGCTCAAACCGCAGCCCGGGCGCCTCCCGCTGCAGGCGGTGCATCAGCGTCGGAAAGACGCAGAATGCGGTGAAATCGGTGATCGCAATCTGCATGCAGTCGGTGCTGGCGCTCGGCACAAACGCCGCCGGCGGCGTCAGCTCCTGATTGAGAAATTTCAGCGCCGAAGCGATAGAGGGCGCCAGCTGGCTGGCATAGACGCTGGGACACATCCGGTGGCCTTCGCGATAGAACAGCGGGTCGTTGAGGGCGCTGCGCAGCCGGGAGAGCGCATGGCTCAGCGCCGAGGTGCTCATCGCCAGCTCTTCCGCTGCCAGGCGCACCGAGCGGGAGCGATAGACCGCGTCAAACACCGGCAGCAGGTTGAGGTCAATCCGGCGCAGGACTGGATGCATAATATTCATCATTTGCTGATTTCATTGCACTTAATTCTTTTCACAATACCGCTTATGCTCTGGGTCAGCAATGTTGCTTTCCTTGATACCATTCAGACAGGACGACCCATGAGCATCACGATCCGCCAGGCCACCCCGGACGACGCCACCGCCATTTACGACATGATTTATGAACTCGCGGTCTACGAGAAAGCCCCCGAAGAGGTGGTGACGACGGCAGAGGAGATCAGAGAGACGCTGTTTGCCAGCAGCAGCAAAACTGAGGCGCTGATCTGCGAAGTAGCGGGCAAAGCGGTGGGCTACGCCGTGTTCTTCACCAGCTACTCCACCTGGCTTGGCCGCAATGGCATCTATATGGAAGATCTGTACGTGACCCCCGACTATCGCGGGATCGGCGCCGGAAAAGCGCTGCTGAAAACCATCGCGCAATATGCTGTACAGCGTCAGTGCGGGCGTCTGGAGTGGAGCGTGCTCGACTGGAACCAGCCGGCGATTGATTTCTATCTGAGCATTGGCGCGCAGCCGCAGGATGAGTGGGTGCGTTATCGCCTCACAGGCGATGCGCTGCGGGCCTTTGCGGAGTAAAGCGGCTCGCCAGCAGGTCGGCGCCAGGCGTCGACCTGCTGGCCGCGGATCAGGCTTCGACCGCGCTATTCTGCAGCTGCGGACCGGCCAGCGCCAGACGCGCGCCCGCTTCGGTATCGCTGTACTGCTTAAAGTTATCCATAAACAGCTGAGCCAGACTCTCCGCCTTCTCCTGCCACTTATCCGCTGAGCTCCAGCCATTACGCGGATCCAGCACCGCGCTGTCGACTCCCGGAATGCTCTGCGGGATCGCAAGATTGAACACCGGGATCGCCTCATCGCGCAGCGGGCCGGTGGTGCCGTTGAGGATCGCGCTGATGATGCTGCGGGTATCGCGCAGCGACAGGCGTTTGCCCTCGCCGTTCCAGCCGGTGTTGACCAGCCAGGCTTCCGCACCGGATTCCGCCATCTTCGCCGCCAGGACGCTGGCGTACTGGGTCGGGTGAAGCAGCAGGAACGCCGCGCCGTAGCAGGCGGAGAAGGTCGGCGTCGGCTGGGTAATGCCGCGCTCGGTGCCCGCCAGCTTCGAGGTGAAGCCCGACAGGAAATGGTACTGCATCTGCTCGGTGGTCAGACGGGAGACCGGCGGCAGGACGCCAAACGCGTCAGCGGCAAGGAAAATGACCTTCGACGGATGGCCTGCGCGGGACACCGGCTTGACGATATTGTCGATATGCGACAGCGGATAGGAGACGCGGGTATTCTCGGTTTTGCTGCCGTCGGCGTAATCCACGCTGCCGTCGGCGCGCACCACCACGTTTTCCAGCAGCGCATTGCGGCGGATGGCGCCATAAATCTCCGGCTCCGCCTGCGGGTCGAGATTAATGGTCTTGGCGTAGCAGCCGCCTTCGAAGTTAAACACCCCGTCATCGTCCCAGCCGTGCTCGTCATCGCCAATCAGCTGACGATGCGGGTCGGTGGACAGCGTGGTTTTGCCGGTACCGGAGAGGCCGAAGAACAGCGCGACGTCCCCTGCTTCGCCACGGTTGGCCGAGCAGTGCATCGACGCGATGCCTTTCTGCGGCAGCAGGTAGTTCATGACCGAGAACATCCCTTTTTTCATTTCGCCGCCGTACCAGGTGCCGCCGATGAGCTGAATACGCTCGCTCAGGTTAAAGGCGACGAAGTTCTCGGAGTTCATGCCCTGCGCCTGCCAGTTGGCATTGGTGCAGCCGGCGCCGTTGAGCACCACGAAGTCTGGCGTAAAGCTGGCCAGCTCGTCGGCGCTCGGCACGATAAACATGTTTTTGACAAAGTGGGCCTGCCACGCCACCTCGGTAACGAAGCGCACGCCAAGGCGGGTGTCCGGGCTGGCGCCGCACCAGGCGTCGATGATGTACAGTTTTTTGCCGCTCAGCTGGCCGGCGACCAGGCTTTTCAGGCTGCGCCACACGTCTGGCGATAATGGCTTATTGTCATTGCGGCCGAGGCCGGAGTCAGCCCACCATACGGTGTCGCGAGTCTGCTCGTCTCTGACGATATATTTATCGCGCGGCGAGCGGCCGGTGAAGATACCGGTATCCACTGCCACAGCACCAGAGTCGGTCATCACGCCGCGGGCCGCGCCGGTCAGCTCAGGGGAGGTTTCATGTGCAATAAGCAAATCGTAATCAGGGTTGTAAAACAATTCGCCGCTTGCATTAATCCCCAGCTCCTGCAGAGCCATTTTTACTGATTCAATTTGTTGTGACATGGAACTCCTGACAAACTATTTAAGGTAAGAGGCCTGGGTTATTCATTGCTTTCGTCTTCGTCGCCCGCTATTGAATAAGATAATTCCGGGGCAATGAAATAAAGCAATAAATAACCGTGAGTCGCGATTTCATATCGTGCTCATGTAGGGTCGCCGATACGCATTCATAAATCTCAACTTTCCAAAAAATGTTAACACCTGTCGATAATTATGTTAATTGCATAGTTTCTATGCGCTATGCTAAAATTGCATAGCCTTTATTGCGTTTTTGAGGACTGGATCGGTGTTGGCAAATCTGGAAGTTAAATGGCTGTATGATGTGATTGCTCTCGAGGAGTCACGCAGCTTTACCCTGGCGGCCAAAGCCCGCAATATCTCCCAGTCCTCGTTCAGCCGACGCATCCAGTCGCTGGAGGCTTCCCTCGGATTCAGCATCTTCGACCGCAGCGCCAACCCCCTGCAGTTGACCAACCGCGGGAAAATTTTTGTCGGCTATGCGCGAAATATGCTCGACGATATGGATTTTCAGATCAGCCGTATTAAAGGTTTAAATAACACCACGCAAAAAATAAGAATCGACGCCGCCCCTTCGCTGTCGGTGTTATTGCTGCCGGAAATTATCGCCGGTTACACCGACCGTAAAAATAAGACTTTTCATGTTGAATCGATTAACGTCAACGACGCCGTATTTAACCTGAAAGAGGGTAAAAGCGATTTTATCCTCTCCTTCTATAATGAAGAATTAATGAACTATCCGTTTATTAATCATAAAATTTTTGATTCTTACCTACACCTGGTCTCCCCCTGCGACGAACATGGCCGGCCGCTGTTTCATTTACATCGCGGCGTGCTGCCGCTGATGAAATACGCCAACGACAGCTATATGGGGCGCCAGGTGAACCAGGTGATCGACCGCACGCCGGAGATCACCTTCTCCCTCACCTTTGTCTCTTCCATGAGCGAGCTGCTCAAGCGCATGATCCTCAATGGCGACGGCGTGGGCTGGCTGCCGCAGTACTCTATTCAGCGCGAGCTGGACGAAGGCCGACTGACGATCCTCGATGAGAGCCTGTCGCTGCCGATCGGCGCCTGGCTCTACCGCTCCGGCTCGCGGCTTAACCAGGCCGCCGAACGTTTCTGGCAGCACATTAAAACCCGTAACGAAGCGCAGGATTAACTCTCTCAGCCGCTGATCCCCAGATACGCCTTACGCACCTCCGGGTCGTTGAGCAGCGCCTGGCCGCTACCGCTCAGGCGGATTTGACCGTTCACCATCACATAGGCGCGGTCCGACAGGTTGAGGGCATGGCGGGCGTTCTGCTCCACCAGAAACAGCGTCATTCCCTGGGCCGTCAGCTCGCGCAGGATCTGAAATATCTGCTTCACCACCAGCGGCGCCAGCCCCAGGCTCGGCTCATCCAGCAGCAGCAGGCGCGGCCGGCTCATCAGCGCCCTGGCGATGGCCAGCATCTGCTGCTCGCCGCCGGAGAGGGTCATCGCCCGCTGTCCCCGCCGCTCTTCCAGCCGGGGGAACAGCTGGTACATCCGGGCCTTGTCCTCGGCCTGATAGCGGTTGCCGATGGCAATGGTCCCCATCAGCAGATTCTCCTCGACGGTCATATCGGGAAAAATGCGCCGCCCTTCCGGGGCTTGGGCGATGCCGTTGCTGGCGATAAAGTGGGTCGATTTCCGGCTGATCGCCTCCCCGCGATAGAAAATCTCCCCGCCGGCAATGCGCGGCTGGCCGAAGACCGACATCAGCAGCGTTGATTTACCGGCGCCGTTGGCGCCAATCAGCGCCACCGTCTCCCCCTCGTTGACGGTGAGGGAGACCTGCTTCAGGGCGTGGATCGGCCCGTAGAAGACATCCACCTCATCAAAGGCAAGCAGTGGCTGGCTCATCGGCGGGTCTCCTCTTCCTCAGCGCCAAGATAGGCGGCAATCACGCTGGCGTTGGCCTGGATCGCCTGCGGCGCGCCGCGGGCGATGACGTCCCCGTGGTCGAGCACGATGATATGATCCGAAATCTCCATCACCATCCCCATATCATGTTCGATCAATAGCACCGTGATGCCGTGCTGCTGACGCAGAAAGCGGATAATCCGGCTCAGCGCCTGGGTTTCCACCGGGTTGAGTCCGGCCGCCGGCTCATCCAGACAGATCATCTCCGGGCGGGTGCACATGGCGCGGGCGATCTCCAGCCGCCGCTGCTGTCCGTAGGAAAGCGTTCCCGCCAGACGGTTGGCACAGTCCACCATATCCACCACCTCCAGCCAGTAAAAAGCGCGATCCAGCGCCTGACTCTCCGCCTGCCGATAGCCGCGAGTATTGAGGATCCCGGCCAGCAGATGGCGGTTAACCTGGGTATGCTGGGCCACCAGCAGGTTCTCAATCACCGACATCTCGCGGAACAGGCGAATATTCTGGAAGGTACGCGCCAGGCCGGCGCGGTTCACCAGATGGGTGCCGCCGAACATCTTGTAATAGATCCGCCGCCCCAGCTGCGCCGGGTGGAGAAAATCGTCCGGGTGAAGCTTTTGCCCCAGCACCTGAATGACATCGGTGACCTTTTCCCGCGCCCGCAGCACGATGCTCCCCCCCGTCGCCCGATAAAAGCCGGTCAGGCAGTTAAAAACCGTGGTTTTGCCCGCGCCGTTGGGGCCGATCAGGGCGGTGATCGACCCCCGCTCCACCTCCAGATTGACGTCATTCAGCGCTTTGATGCCGCCGAAATGCATCATCAGATGCTCAACGCGTAAGATGCTGTCGGTCATGGCGCGACTCCTTTTCGCCACGCTACCCCGCTGCGGCTGGTGCGCACCAGGCCGCGCGGCCGCCAGATCATCATCATCACCATCAGTACGCCAAACAGCAGCACGCGATATTCGTCAAACCCGCGCAGCAGCTCCGGGGTGACCGTCAGGACAAACGCCGCCAGCACCACCCCCAGGGTGGAGCCCATTCCTCCCAGCACCACAATCGCCAGGATCAGCGCCGACTCAAAAAAGGTGAACGACGTCGGGTTAACAAATCCCTGATAGCTGGCGAAGAACATCCCGGCGATGCCGGCGGTCGACGCGCCGAGCATAAACGCCGAGAGCTTGACCAGCACGTGGTTGAGCCCCATCGCCCGACAGGCGATCTCATCCTCGCGCAGCGCCTCCCAGGCGCGGCCGATGGGCATCCGCGTCAGGCGATGCTTCACCAGCAGCACCAGCATCACCACCAGGCACAGCACGGCGTAGAGAAAGATGAATTTCAGGTTGGGGTTGTAACTGACGTGGAAGAACTCATGGACGGGGATGCCGCCATCCTTAGCCCGGCGGGTAAATTCGAGGCCAAACAGCGTAGGGGACGGCACCGGTACGCCGTTAGGGCCGCCGGTGAAGCTCACCCAGTTGTTGAGCACCAGGCGGATAATTTCGCCAAAGCCGAGGGTGACGATAGCCAGGTAGTCGCCATGCATGCGCAACACCGGAAAGCCAAGCAATGCCCCGGCGAGGGCCGCCATCACCGCCCCCAGCGGCAGCATCGCCCAGAAGCCGAGCCCGAGGTACTGGTAGCCCAGCGCCAGGCCGTAGGCGCCGATGGCGTAAAACGCCACATAGCCCAGATCGAGCAGCCCCGCGAGGCCCACCACAATATTTAACCCCAGGCCAAGCAGAACGTAGATCAGCCCAAGGATGGCCACGGTCAGCAGATATTTTGTGGCGAGAAACGGAAAGACAATGGCCAGGCCCACCAGCATCGGCATTATCCAGCGCAGCCGCGAGCGGTAGCCCGGCGGCCGGACGTACACCCCGTCATCCGTCCCCTCAAAGCGGGCAATAAAGGCTTTTCCCCTGTGGCTCTGCAGCAGCAGGCTGAGCGCCAGCCTGCCGGCCATCACCACCGCCACCAGGATCGCCACCCGCGCGGGCGCGAGGGTAAAGCCATACCCTTTGAGCACCACGCCGACGATCGGGCCAAAGACAATTAATGCGCAAAGACCGGCCAGCACGCTGTCGATCAGCGCGCTTTTGATTTCCCGCGCAGGCTGGCGCGTCAGTTCACCCATAGAGCCCCCTCAGACCTTGGCCACCAGCGGACGACCCAGCAGCCCCTGCGGGCGAAAAATCAGGATCGCCACCAGCAGCGCAAAGGAAAAGACATCTTTGTAATCCGAATTCACCAGCCCGGCGAACTGGGCTTCGGCCACCCCAAGCAGCAGTCCGCCCAGCATCGCGCCCGGCAGCGAGCCAATCCCGCCCAACACCGCGGCGGTGAAGGCTTTGATGCCGATAATAAATCCGATGTAGAAGTCGAAGGTGCCGTAGTTCATGGTCACCAGCACCCCGGCCAGGCCGGCCATCGCCGCGCCGATGACAAACACCAGGGAGATCACCCGGTCGGTATTGATGCCAAGGATCGCCGCCATGCGCCGGTCCTGCTGGGTGGCACGGCAGATGCGCCCCAGCCGGGTGTACTGAATAATCCAGGTCAGGATCAGCATCCCCGCCAGCGCCGCGACGAGAATAAACACCTTGGTCCAGGTGATCTGCACCACCCCATCGCCCACCGTCATCCGCAGCGCGCCGCTGAGCAGCGTCGGGATCCCCTGCTGGTTCGGCCCCTGGCTCAGCTGGACATAGTTCTGCAGGATCAGCGACATCCCGATAGCCGAGATCAGCGGCGCCAGGCGCGTCGAGTTGCGCAGCGGCCGGTAGGCGATGCGCTCGATCGCCCAGCCGTACACGCCGGTGACCACGATGGTGAACACCAGGGTGGCGAAAATCAGCAGTGGAAAGGAGTGGATCCCGAAGAAAGAGAGCAGCGCCAGGCCGATGGCGCACAGGTAGGCGGAGACCATATACACCTCGCCGTGGGCGAAGTTGATCATGCCGATGATCCCATACACCATGGTGTAGCCGATGGCGATTAAGCCGTACACCGCCCCCAGCGTCAACCCATTGATCAGTTGTTGTAGAAAAAACGCCGTCATAGCCCCTCCAGCCGCCAGGCCGACGGCCGCCGGGATGGGTACCCGGTCGACCGCCGTCATGTGACGATTCGCAAGTCAAAAGGACAGAACGTCCTCAGGTCGTGGCCGATCAGAGCTGGTGATATTTGCCCTTGTCATCCCACTGATAGACCACGTAGTCGGACACCTTGAGGTCGCCTTTGCCATCCCAGGCTTTCTTGCCCATCACCGTCTCGACGTCGTGGTTCTTCAGCCAGTCGCTGGCTTTGGCGTTATCGGTGCCGACGGCGTTCCAGGCCGCGGCAATAGCCTGAATGGAGGCGTAGGCGTAGAGGGTATAGCCTTCTGGCTCAAAGCCGCTGGCGCGGAACTTCTCGATCACCGCTTTGCCTTCCGGGAGGGTGCGCGGGTCCTGACCAAAGGTCATCAGCACGCCGTTGGTGAACTGCGGCCCGCCGGCGGCCGTCACCAGCTCCTCGGTGACGATACAGTCGCCGGAGAAGAATTTAGCCTGCACTCCCTGCTCGCGCATCTGGCGCACCAGCGGGCCGGCCTCAGGGTGGCAGCCGCCAAAGTAGACCACGTCCGGCTTGAGGGCGCCGATCTTGGTCACCAGGGCGTTAAAGTCTTTTTCACCGCGGGAGAGGCCTTCGTACAACACTTCTTTGGTGCCCCGCTTCGCAAGCGCTGCGCGGGTGGCATCGGCCAGCCCCTGGCCATAGGTGTCTTTATCATGGATGACGGCAATTTTCTTCGCCTTCAGCACGTCCAGCATATAGTTGGCGGCAATCGCCCCCTGCTGATCGTCGCGACCACACATGCGGAAGAGATCCTTCATGCCGCGCTCGGTGATCTGTGGGTTGGTGGAGCCGGGGGTAATGGTCAGGATCCCGGCTTCGTCATACACCTCGGAGGCTGGCATCGTTGAGGAAGAGCAAAAGTGCCCCACCACGGCGGAGACTTTCGCTTCGTCCACCAGCCGGTTAGCCACCGCTACCGCCTGTTTCGGTTCGCACGCGTCATCCCCCTGCACCAGCACAATTTTTTCGCCTTTGATGCCGCCGGCGGCATTGATATCAGCCACCGCCTGCGAGGCCCCTTTCCAGTACTGGGCGCCGTAGGTAGCGTTGGGGCCGGTGAAGGGCCCGGCGACGCCGATCTTCACGTCAGCCTGGGCGTAAAAGGCCATGCTCATACAACCTGCTATCACAACATGAAGCGTCATTGTTTTCAGTTTCAAAGACATTCGGATATTCCTCAGCGATTTAGAGCCTGGCGTCATGGAATGACGCAGAAAATATCACTTACCGTGTGGTGCCGACGCAGGCGCAGCGCCAGGACGGCCAGGGTGGAAGAAGCAAAAATCCCGCCAGGTAGAGAGGGCGCGCCGGAGAGCGGACGCCCCGGTCGGTGCGCACGCGACGGCAACCCGTGCCGCATCCGGCAAGGGCGCATTCCCTTTCAGGTCAGGAGATTGGTTGCCATCACGTGGCGAGCCGGACAACGCGGTATCCGTACCGGCCCGTGAGCTAAACATAGATGCAGTTAGCGCTCGCTGCGCGCCAGCGTGGTGCAAAAATGCGAATATGATCAACAGTGGTGATTATTTTGTTGCGGTAATGTGAAGATGATAACAGGAGAGCCCGTTAAGGGCTCCCCTGTGGCCCGGCGGCCGCTCAGAGTTGGCTGGTGAACGTTCGGGAGATCACATCCTGCTACTGCTCGCGGGTCAGCGCGTTAAAGCGGACCGCATAGCCGGAGACCCTGATCGTCAGATTCGGATACTGCTCCGGATGTTCTATCGCATCGAGCAGCTTTTCCCGGTTCAGCACATTGACGTTGAGATGCTGTCCCCCCTCCACCGTCTCCTCGTGATGGAAGTAGCCGTCCAGCAGCCCCACCAGGTTATTTTCCTGCGCCGACGGCGCTTTGCCGAGGGCCGCCGGCACGATGGAGAAGGTGTACGAGATGCCATCTTTGGCGTAGGTAAACGGCAGTTTCGCCACCGAGGTCAGCGACGCCACCGCCCCTTTGCGATCGCGGCCATGCATCGGATTGGCACCCGGGGCGAACGGCGTCCCCGCCCGACGTCCGTCCGGCGTGTTGCCGGTTTTCTGCCCGTACACCACGTTGGAGGTGATGGTCAGGATCGACTGGGTCGGCACCGCCTGGCGCCAGGTGGGCAGCGCCTGAATTTTGCGCATAAAGCGCTCCACCAGGTCGCAGGCGATGGCATCGACGCGATCGTCGTTGTTGCCATACTGCGGATAATCCCCCTCAATGACAAAGTCCACCGCCAGCCCGTGATGATCGCGTACCGGCTTCACCCGGGCGTACTTTATTGCCGACAGCGAATCCGCCGCCACCGACAGGCCGGCGATGCCACAGGCCATCGTGCGGTAAACGTCGCGGTCGTGGAGGGCCATCAGCGCCGCCTCGTAGCTGTATTTATCATGCATGCAGTGGATGATGTTCAGCGCGCTGATGTACTGCACCGCCAGCCAGTCCATAAAGTGGTCGAGGCTGGCCATCACGGTGTCGTAGTCCAGCACCTCATCGCGCAGCGGCGCGGTTTTCGGCCCCACCTGGATCTTCAGTTTCTCATCCATCCCGCCGTTAATTGCGTAGAGCAACGTTTTGGCCAAATTGGCGCGGGCGCCGAAGAACTGCATCTGCTTGCCGATGACCATCGGGCTGACGCAGCAGGCGATGGCGTAGTCGTCGCTGTGGAAATCGCTGCGCATCAGATCGTCGTTCTCATACTGCAGCGACGAGGTGGCGATAGAGACCCGGGCGGCGTATTTTTTAAACGCCACCGGCAGCGCCTGCGACCAGAGCACGGTCAGGTTGGGCTCCGGCGCCGGGCCCATGGTGTGCAGGGTATGCAGATAGCGGAAGGTGGTTTTGCTGACCAGGGTGCGACCATCCAGCCCCATGCCGCCCAGCACTTCCGTCGCCCAGATGGGATCCCCGGAGAACAGCGAATCAAATTCCGGGGTGCGCAGGAAACGCACCATGCGGATCTTCATGATGAAGTGGTCAATCAGCTCCTGGGCCTGCTCCTCATTCAGTAAGCCGGCGCGCAGATCGCGTTCAATATAGATGTCGAGGAAGGTGGCCGTGCGCCCCAGCGACATGGCGCCGCCGTTCTGCGACTTCACTGCCGCCAGGTAGGCGAAGTAGAGCCACTGTACCGCCTCACGGGCAGTGCGCGCCGGGTGGGAAATATCGCAGCCGTAGCGGGCCGCCATCTCCTCCATCTGCAGCAGCGCGCGCCGCTGTTCGGCCAGCTCTTCGCGCAGGCGCAGGGTGGCCTCCAGCGCCTCGCCGCGCTCCAGGGCTGGCTGCAGGTCGGCAAACTGCAGCTCACGTTCGCGGACCAGAAAGCGAATGCCGTACAGCGCCACGCGGCGGTAATCGCCGATGATCCGTCCGCGACCGTAGCCGTCCGGCAGCCCGGTCAGCACCCCGGATTTACGGCAGCGCAGCATATCCGGGGAATAGACGTCAAAAACGCCCTGATTGTGGGTCTTGCGCAGCGCCGTAAACTGATACTCAAAGTCAGGATCCATTTCGCGACCATAGGCCTCGAAGGCGCTTTTGATCATATTGATGCCGCCAAAGGGATGCAGAGCGCGCTTCAGCGGCTGGTCCGTTTGCAGGCCGACGATCTTTTCCAGCGGCTGGTTGATATAGCCCGCCGCGTGGGCGGTGATGGAGGTAGCGACATTGGTGTCGAAATCCACCGGCGCATGGGTGGCGTTCTCGACGCGGATCCCGGCCATCACTTGCTCCCAGAGGGCGGTGGTGGCCGGCGTCGCGTCGGCGAGGAAAGACTCATCGCCCTCGTAAGGGGTGTAGTTATGCTGAATAAAGTCGCGAACGTTAATCTGCGTTTGCCACGCCGTACCGCGAAAGCCCTGCCAGGCGTCGGCGTATTGTGCGTCGTGGGTGTCGATATCTACTTTCATGAACATCGTCTCTCTACAGAATAAAAAAATCAGGCCAGCGCCGCCGCGGTGTGGATCCGGCCTAAGCGGATCGCATCGAGGGCAATCATGCGCTCTTCATTGGTGGGGATAACCGCACAGCGCACCCGGCTGCCGTCGGCGGAGATCAGACGCTCACCGTCCGAATTGGGCTGCTGGTTGCGGGCGGCGTCCATCTCAAGGCCAAAGACCGCCAGCCGCTCGCTTACCAGCCGGCGGATTAGCACCGAGTTTTCGCCAATCCCGCCGGTAAAAATAATGCCGTCGAGACGCTGCAGCGCGGCGGCGTGGCCGGCGATATGGCGGGCGATGCGATGGACGAAGGTTTTGATCGCCAGGCGGGCGCGGGCATGGCCCTCATGCCAGGCCTGCTCCAGCACCCGCAGGTCGGAGGAAAGGCCGGAGATCCCCAGCAGGCCGGAGGCGGTGTTGGCCACCCGCTCCAGGTCACTGAGGGTCTGCCGGGTTTCCGCGGCAATCCACGCCATGGCGCCGAAGTCGACATCGCCGCTGCGGGTGCCCATCATCAGCCCCTCCAGCGGCGTCATCCCCATCGAGGTGTCTACGCTGCGGCCGTTGCGCACTGCGCAGACCGAGGCGCCATTGCCCAGGTGGGCGATCACCAGACCACTCTCCTGCTCCGGCAACCCGAGCAGCGCCAGGGCGCGCCGGGAGACATAGCGGTGCGAGGTGCCGTGGAAGCCATAGCGGCGCACCCCGAGGTTCTGGTAATACTCCCACGGCAGACCATAGAGAAAGGCTTCCGGGGCCAGGGTCTGGTGAAAGCTGGTATCAAAGACCGCCACCTGCATCACCTCCGGGAACAGCCGCTGCGCCGAGGCGATGCCGCTGAGGCTGGCGTAGTTATGCAGGGGGGCCAGGGACGACACCTGGCGAATATTGTCGATAACCTCCTCGCTGATAATGACCGACTCGGTGAAGAGGTCGCCGCCGTGGGCGACGCGGTGGCCAATCAGGGCCACGCTGCCGATGAGGTCGCGTTGGGCTAATGCCCCGGCAATCGCCTGCAGGGCGCCTTCGTAGCCGCGCGGCGCCAGCGCCACCGGTTTGCCGCCGTTAAGCGAGAGAGACGCCTGGTCTGCGTTGATGCCCTCGGCCACGCCGTTGAGCAGGCAGTCGCAGCTGGCGGCGTCCAGCACGGAAAATTTGATCGACGACGAGCCGCAGTTGATCACCAGAACTACCGGAAATTCAGTCATGTTGTACTCCGCGTGGCCTGAGCCGGATTAGAACAGTTTGTAAACGATGTTGAGGATGGTCAGCAGACCAATAGCGGTCACAAAGAGGTTGTCGAGACGGCCACGGTATTTGGCCAGCGAAGGCGCTTTACGAATGGCGTACATCGGCAGCAGACACAGCAGCGAGGCGATAATCGGCGCGCCCATGGCCTCAATCAGGTCGAGGATATTGGGGTTGGCATACGCCACCACCCAGGTCGAGCCCATGATGAACACCATGCTCAGGGTATTGAGCTTGCCGCTGGAGACGCGGGTTTTATCCCCTTTATAGCCGAAGCGCAGGATCAGCCCGTTCAGCCCCTCGAGGGTGCCGAGATAGTGGCCGAAGAACGATTTGAAGATGGCCACCAGGGCGATAATCGACGCGCCATATTCCAGCAGGGTGGCAAAGGTGGATTTAGTGCCCGACATCGAGGCAAAGTGATTCGCCAGATAGGAGAGCACCGGGATATTCTGCGCCTTGGCGTCCGCCATGTTCTGCGGCGAGAGGGTAAACAGGCAGCTGAAGGCGAAGAACATCACCACCGCCACCATCAGCATGCTGGCCCGGGAGATAATCTGCGAACATTTTTGTTCGGTGTACTCCCGGCCAAACTGCGCTTCATACTCTTCGCGTTTGGAGACCACAAACGAGGAGACGATCGGCGAGAAGTTGAAGGAGAACACCATAATGGAGATGCCCAGCCATACTGTCACCAGAATGCCGTCATGACCGGTTAAGGCGATATCGCTGAGGTTCACCTGGTCAATCACCGCGCTATTCCAGTAAGGGATCAGAGACAGGGAGATCACCACCAGGCTGGCGATAAACGGCCACACCAGATAGCTCATCACCTTGACCATCAGGTCTTTACCAAACCAGATGACAAACGCCATCAGCAGCAGCAGGAGCAGCGCCACCACCCCGCGGTTGAGGGCCGGCATCTGTAGCTGGTTCTCCCAGAAGGTCATGAAGGTATTGGTGATCGTGACGCCATAAATCCACAGCAGCGGGCAGATGGCGAAGAAGTACAGAAAGGTGATCACCACCCCGCCGGTTTTGCCAAAATGCTCTTCCACCGTTTCGGTGATATTGCCGGAGGGGTTAGCCCCCGACAGGCACAGCCGCGCCAGCGCCCGATGGCAATAGAAGGCGATGGGATAGGCCAGCACCAGCATCACCAGGATCGGGATCAGCCCGCCGAAGCCGGCGCGGATGGGGAAAAACAGTACCCCGGCGCCGATAGCGGTGCCAAACAGGCCCAGGGTCCAGGTGGTGTCAGATTTACGCCAGGACGAAAGGCTTGTCTGGCTGGATGCAATGCTCTCAGTCGTACTCATATCCTGTCCTCACTTCTGTATTGAATTAAGCGTCAACAAAACCCGTAATTTGCGAGACCCGCGAGAGATCGATATTGCCGCCGGAAATCAGGCTGACCGTTTTGCGGTTCTGGATATAGCTGTCTAATTTGCCGCTTAATAACGCGGCGCAGGCCAAGGCCCCGGCCCCTTCGGTGATCACTTTATTGCGCTGAATTAAGGCGACCATGCTCTGGCGAATGTCGTCCTCACTGACGAGGACGATGTCATCCACCAGCTGGCGGGCGATTTCATAGGTCAGTTTCCCCGGGCGGGCGACATCGCAGCCATCGGCTAAAGTGCCGGCGTGGCGATGGCTGGTGATCTCTCCGGCGTACCAGGAGGCGGCCATACCGTGAACATTCTCCGACTGCACGCCGATAATACGGATCGTCGGGTTAATGGATTTAATCGCAATCGCGATGCCGGCAATTAAGCCACCGCCGCCAATCGGCACGATGACATTATCCACGTCATACAGATCTTCTAATATTTCGAGACCGATGGTGCCCTGCCCGGCAATAACCTGCGGGTCGTCATAGGGGGGAATAAAAATACGGCCTTCAAGTTCAACAATATCGCTGGCTTTGGCGAGGGTATCGTTAAAATTATCGCCATGCAGCACCACCTCCGCCGAATAATCGCAGGTGGCGGCGACTTTCGATTTCGGCGCCCCTTTCGGCATCACCACTTTCCCGTCAATGCCGAGCATGGCGCAGGAGAGCGAGACGCCCTGGGCGTGGTTGCCCGCTGAGCAGGCCACCACCCCTTTGCGTTTTTCCGCCGCGGTTAACCCGCTGAGCTTATTAAAGGCGCCGCGAATTTTAAATGAGCCCGTGCGCTGCATATTTTCGAATTTAAGAAATATTTCCCCCTTGCAGCGTTCGCTAAAATAATTCGAGCGCGGCATACCCGTTTTATATATCTTTCCTGCCAGGCGTTGTTTCGCTTCGAGAATATCGTTAATCGATACCGGAAGATCGTAGGTAATATGCATGATGGCCTCTGTTTCTTAAGATAAAGTCAATAACCGGGCGTCATCCTGCTGATAACAGCGAGGATGGGTGTTGGGTTATTTAATAACTATCAGTCAGGCAATTTCTATTGGCTGCCAGTGGCGGTTGTCCTGCCCCGATGAATACTGTTTCGCCATCTCCACCAGCGACGCCGCCGCGGTTTTCAGCCGGTAATTTTTCGACCACACCGCCGCATAGCGCGCCACCGGCAAGGCCTCTTTAATGGGGATGGTGACAAACTGGCTCGAGCCGAACGGCGTGGTCATGTCGCAGGGAATGACCGTCAGAAAATCGGCATTGAGCACCAGGTTATAGATCGTCACCACCGAATCGGTATTGACGATATTTTCGCGGCGGATGCCGCTGCGCTGCAGGGTGGTCAGCAGTTCGCTGTAGTAACCCATATTGGTCTCCGGCAGCACCCACTGCTCGTGCTGGAGCGAGGCCAGGCGGACGGTGCCGTTGCCGATCCGCGCCCGGTTCGCCACCAACACAAACTCAGACTCAAACAGCGGCTCGACGTGCAGGTCCTGCAGCTTCATCTCATCGCTCAGCGTCCCGATGGCGAAGTCGAGGCGGCCGTCGCGGATTGCCGGTAAAAAGGCGGAGAGCTGCGCCTCATACATTGAGACCCGCGCCTTGGGGAAGGTCATTTTGAACTGATGCACCATCTCCGACATAAAGGTAAACCCCACCAGCGAGGGGAAACCAAAGGAGACATCCACTACCGTGCTGTTGGTCAGGGCATTCATTTCATTGACCATATTTTTCATTTCACGGGTGATTGTCTCTGACCAGTTAAGAAATACCTGCCCGGCCTCGGTGAGCGAGACGCCGGTATTTCGCCGAACGATTAACTCGCTGCCAAAATAGCTTTCCATGTCGCCAATGATTTTACTGACCGCCGGCTGAGTGAGTCCTAACGCTTTTGCTCCAGCCCCGATTGACCCGCTGCGGATCACTTCCTGGAAAACCACCAGATGCTGAGTTTTAGGCAGAGAAAAAGTATTCATCACGTCTCGCTTTCATTCCTTTGTTGACGGCGGAAAGTGTAACAAATCGCGATCACCGGGTTATGTGAGAGCTCTCACAAAGGCTCCGCCGCGGCGGATGAGCAAGAGTCACAAGTCAGAATAAATAAATTAAAATCAATACATTAAAAGCATCATGAACGCTATTTGCACGCCTTTTGTCGTGACCGAATGCGGGGATAAAAATAATTGATGGCAATAACATCGACGGCAGAATGGCGATAAAAAATACGCCTTTTGCACGCTATTTAACCAACGCTGTCAGGGTGAGAAGAGAGCCGAAAATTAAATTAATGCTGTAAAGAATAAAAAGCAGACGTAATCAACGCCCTTATTTAACGACAAGTCGGTTTGGCATCACATTTTATCTGCGGCGGGCGGGAAAAGGGCACAGGCATTATTTACATCAAAGAAACATTATATTCACAATTTAGTTTTTCTTGTGCGGCGGACGGTACGGCTTTTTCCGCCCTATCGCAGGCGGTCATACTTTGATTAAAATCAACCCTGGTAATTTATTTTTTACGGTGGCCGCTTGAGAGTCATTTGTGTTGCCGATCACAAATCCATAAAACAACCTTCCGGCTTTTCTTCCACCGCAACTGATTAACCAGCTTTTCACTATGCAAATGCAAATAACGTATTTGCCCTCCCCGCAGGCGCTCTGTAGTTTGAGCCAGGATCCCGGCGCTACTTTATCCGGGTCAGGACTTTATTATTCAGAGTGTTGAATTCCACCATGATTAAATTAACGCATCTTTGCAAAACCTACCCAGGCAGCGCCCAGCCGGCCATTCGCAACCTCAGTCTGGATATTGATCATGGCGAATTCTGCACCTTCGTCGGCCCGAGCGGCTGCGGAAAAACGACTATCCTGCGCATGATTAACCAGCTGGATATTCCCGACAGCGGCGACGTCTATATTCAGGGCGTCCGCCTCGCTGACGCTGATATTATCCAGGTCCGCCGCCAGATCGGCTTCGTGATGCAAAGCGCCGCGCTCTTTCCCCATCGTACCGTGGCGCAAAATATCGCCACCGTACCGCGGCTGGCGGGCTGGAGCAAAGCGCGGATCCGCGCGCGCATTGACGAACTGGTGGCGCTGATGTCGCTCGACAGCCATCTGCTGCACCGCTATCCGCATCAGCTCTCCGGCGGCCAGCAGGGACGCGTAGCCATCGCCCGCGCCATCGCCGCCGATCCGCCGATTTTACTGATGGATGAGCCCTTCGCCGCCATCGACCCGGTGGTCCGTGAACGCCTCCAGGACGAGCTGTTGCTGTTGCAGCAGCGGCTGCAGAAAACCATTGTACTGGTGACCCACGACATCAATGAAGCGATCCGTCTCGGCGATAAAATCGCCATTTTCCAGGAAGGCGGTGTGCTGGCGCAGTTTGATACCCCCGACCGTATTCTGGCCCACCCGGCAAGCGAGTTCGTGCGCCGCTTTATTGGTCCGGAACCCAATCTGAAGCGGCTGGGCATGGTACAGGTCGGCCAGCTGCCGCGTCACGATGTCCCCCTGCTCGACGAAGCGCTAACGCCGATCGCCAGCGCCCATCCACCGCTGGCCAGCCCGCTGCGCCTGGTGCTTGACCGCCAGCGACGCCCGCTGCACTGGTTTGATCCGCAGCGGGGTCTCACCCTGCCGGTGGAGCGCCCGCTCGCCAGCAGTCACAGCCTGCGTTTTGCCTATAGCGCGCTGCTCGACGTGGCGACCGGCGTGCTGGTGCATGTGGATGGCGAAGGACAATACCAGGGGGCGGTGTCTCACGCCCTGCTGCAGCAAGTGCTCGACGGCGCGGTGGGGGTGAGACCTCATGATTGACTGGGGCTGGGTTATCGATAACCGCGCGATGATCGGCGATCTCCTCTGGCAGCATGCGCGGATGGTCCTGCTGGCGCTACTTTTCGGCTCCCTGCTCACCGGCGGCCTGTTAGCCATTACCCTGCGCTGGCCCGCGACGGCGCAGCCGCTCATCACCCTTTGCGGCGTGCTGTTTACCATTCCCTCGCTGGCGCTATTTATTTTATTGCTGCCGTTTACCGGGCTGTCGCTGACTACCTCGCTGATTGGCCTGACGCTGTACTCGTTGCTGATCCTGCTGCGCAACATGCTGGCCGGCATAGAAAAGCTGCCACAGGCGGCGCTGGAGTCGGCGCGGGCGCTCGGCTACACCCGGGGATTCCGCTTCTTCGATATCGAGCTGTGGCTGCTGCTGCCCTCCTTGTTTGCCGGGCTGCGCATTGCCTCGGTAACGCTGGTCGGCCTGGTCACCGTCACCGCGCTGATCGGCCAGGGCGGGCTGGGACAGCTGCTGCTGGCGGGTTTTAATCAGGACTTTCTGACGCCGATTATCGTCAGCCTGGTCCTGAGCCTGCTGCTGTCGCTGGTCTTTGACGGGCTGATCGCCCGTCTCGGCGACTGGCTAACGCCGTGGACGAAATGATGACACTGCTTCTCGCCACCTTTCACTGGTTGACCCAGCCGGAGCACTGGCTGGGCGACGAGGGCATCCTGCTGCGCCTGGGCCAACACCTTTATTACGTGCTGGTCAGCATGGCCGTGGCCTGCGCCATTGCCCTGCCGCTTGGTATCGCCCTTGGCTACTGGCGCAAAGGCGCCTTCGTGGTGATCAACCTGTTTAATCTTGGCCGCGCCATCCCTTCGTTAGGGCTGATTTTATTATGCATCATCGTTTTTGGCTTTAACGATATCCCGGTGCTGGCGGCGCTTATCGCGCTTTCTATTCCGCCGATTCTCACTAACACCTGGGTGGGGATTTATCACGCCGACCGCCCGCTGTGCGATGCGGCCATCGCGCTGGGCATGACCCCCTGGCAAAGCCTGTGGCAGGTGCGGATCCCGCTGGCGGCGCCGCTGATCCTCGCCGGAGTGCGCACCGCGCTGGTTCAGCTTATCGCCACGGCGGTGGTCGCAGCCTATGCCGGTCTGGGCGGGTTGGGACGATTTCTGATCGACGGACTCGGGCAACGGGATATCCCGCAGGTGATCGGCGGCTCGCTGGTGGTTTCCCTGCTGGCGATAGGCGGCGAACTGCTTTTCGCCCGCTGCGCCGGCCGCCTGGTTCATCGCCGTATTGCCGCGCCTTATTAGCGTGACACTGACATGACCCCAGCGCCTGGCGCTGATTAACCTGAAAATAAAAGAGGTATTATGAAGCAATTATTTGGCAAGGCCGTCACCGCCCGTCGATTTCGTCTCTCGTTGCTGGCCGCCGGGCTGTTCAGCCTGAGCGTTTACACCTATGCCGCCAGCGTCACGGTGGGCGGGGCCAACTTTACCGAAAGTTCCATTCTCGCCAACATCTACGCCAGCGCGCTAAAGAAAAATCATATCGAGGCCAACACCCGTCTCAACCTCGGCAACCGGGAAATTATTATTCCGGCGCTGCAGAGCGGTGAGATCGATATCGTTCCGGAATATCTTGGCGCCCTGCTCAATTTCTATAACGGCAAAACCGAGGCCACCAGCCAGCAGGACGTCAGCGCTGAGTTGGCTCAGGTCCTGCCTGCCGATTTCACTCTGTTGAACCCGGCCCCGGCCACCTCGATCACCGCCTGGGCGGTACGTGCCGAGACCGCGGAGAAATACCATCTGCGCACCCTCTCCGACCTGAAGCCCGTCGCCCCGCAGCTGGTGATCGGCGGACCGCCGGAGCTGGCGGTACGCGCCCTGGGCCTGCCGGGGCTGAAACGCGTCTATGGTCTTGAGTTCAAAGCGGTGAAATCGCTGGACATGGGCGGGCCGCTGACCCGGCTGGCGCTCAATTCGGGCAAAATCGATGTCGCGACGGTCGTCTCCACCCAGGGCAATCTGGCGAAGGAGAAATGGGTGGTTCTGGAAGATGATAAACATGAGCAACCGAGTCAGAACGTGGTGCCGCTGGTGCGCAAAGCCAGTCTGACGCCGGAGATCGGCGCCGTGCTCAATGAGGTCTCCGGCAAACTGGACAATGCCACGCTGATTGCCCTCAACCAGCAGGTAGATCTTCAGCATAAAGATCCAGCGGCCGTCGCCGACCAGTGGGTTAATGCCAACCTATCCCAACACTGACCTTCACTCCGCCACGGATGGCGTTCAGCCGCGAGTCCACGCTATGTCTACCCGACACATGATCCTGAACCTGTTCTTTTATAACCCACAGGGGGATTACCGTTTCTCCTGGCGTCACCCTGACGCGCCTGAAGCGGACATATTTACCCTCAACTATTACGCCAGTCTGGCGCGCAAGGCCGAAGCGGCGACCCTCGACGCTATCTTTGTCGCCGACCATATCGCGGTGTGGGATACGGTGCCCAGCGGCCTGACCCACTACGCCAACGCCCGGCTTGAACCCCTGACGCTGCTCTCAGCCCTCGCCGCGGTGACGGAGCATATCGGCCTGATGGCCACCGCGTCCACCTCCTATAACGAACCCTATAACCTGGCTCGCTACTTTGCCTCGCTGGATTTCCTCAGCAATGGCCGGGCAAGCTGGAATGTGGTCACGTCGTGGCTGGAAGAAGAAGCAGCAAACTTCGGTCTGGAGCAGCTTCCCCGCCACGGCACGCGCTACCAGCGGGCCAATGAATTCATCGACGTGGTCACTCGTCTGTGGGATTCCTGGGAAGATGGCGCGGCGATCTTCGATAAAGCGCGCGGATTATTTGCCGATGCCGACAAGGTGCATCATCTCGAGTATCAGGGCGAGTACTTTCGCGTGCGCGGCCCGCTCAACGTCCCTCGCCCGCCGCAGGGCCATCCACTGCTGGTGCAGGCCGGCTCTTCGGAAGCAGGGAAAGCGCTGGCCGCCGCCTGGTCCGATATGCACTTCGTGTTTATTCACTCGATCGCCGAGGGGCTGGCCTATCGCGAAGAGATGAATCAACGGCTGCGCCAGCACGGGCGCGATCCGGCCCATTTCAAAATCATCGCCGGGGTCCTGCCGGTGGTGGTGAACTCCGACGAGGAGAAGGCGGCCCGCCAGCAGCTTAACGAACAGCTGATGAGCGACCAGATGGCTATCGATCTGCTCTCCTCTTATCTTCGAATGGATCTCAGCGCCCTGCCGAGGGACCAGCCCCTGCCGCCGCTCCCTGATGAAGAGAGCTTTGACGGCATCCGTACCGCGCTGAAGCTTATCCGCCAGTACGATCCGCGGCTCACTCTGCTGGAGTTGGGGAAGTTGTTATTACAGAGTTCTGATAGCTGGCTGCTGCTGGGCAGCGCCGAGGAGATTGCCGCCACCTTAACGGAGACCTGGCAGGCGGGCGCCGCCGATGGGTTCAACCTGATGTTCCCGCTGCTGCCGGGAGACTTTGACCGCTTTGTTGACCAGGTGGTGCCGCTTCTGCAGCGTAACGGCGTCATGCGTGACCGCTATCCGCCCGGCACCCTGCGTGAAAAGCTCGGTCTGCCGGCGGTGGCAAACCGCTTCACCGCCCCTTCCCGCCCCGCGTTACCGCCGACGCCGTAGTCTGCCATGACCCGCCCCGGCGCAGATCGCTGGCCGGGGCATTTTACCTATAGCTGGCTGACTCCCTGCGCCGCGGCCTCATCCCGCCACGCCAGCAGCGGAGCATAGGCCTCCCGCGACATATCGCTATAGCCGCAGATCAGCAAGGCGTCGCACAGGGAACGATAGCGCGCATCGCTCACTAACTGCTGGAGCGCCTCGCGCAGGCTGTTCAGCGTCGAAGCCGGGGTGGCGCTGGCAGTGATCAGCGGCAGCCCTGGCGCGTCCGGGCTCCAGCCGATCGCCACCAGTCCTGCCAGGGCCTGCGGTTGATGTCGCTGCAGCAGAGCGTAGGTCACACAGTCGATGGCGGCGATATCGGCGTTTTCCTGCTGCAGCTCGCGCAACGATTGCCGATGGCTGCCGCTAAACACCACAGCCGAAAAAAATCGCCCCTCCCGCGAGAGCGGCGCGACCATTTTGCGCAGCACGTTGTAGCCGGACTGCGAGTGCTCGGCATTGCACACGGCCCGGCGGCCAAAAAAGTCAGCCAGCATCCGGTGACTATCCGCTTTGCGGACCACCAGCAGGCTGCGGTAGCGGCGCCCTTCGCAACCGGGCGCGGCGTAGTGGAAGCAGCCCACCGTCTGCACCTCCGGCAGCTGGGTCACCAGCGGATAGCCACAGGTCTGACTCAGCAACAGCCTCGGCTGGCGCCAGTGGGCCAGCAGATCCTCGGGGTCATCCGCCGGCGGGTCCCCCGCCACCATCACGCCGCGTTCGGCCAGCAGCGACTGTACCGCCTGCCACAGAGCCTGGGTCTGTTGACGGTGGATGGCATACATCGGAAAGGTCATGCGTTCAGCCATGTTCTCCTCCCGCCTGCACCTGCTCGCCAAAGCCCGGATGGGCGTTCACCGCCACCGCCCGGCGGCTAAAATGGCGTCGCCACTCACCGTACCCACGCACCAGGAACCCCTGATTACGCTGCAGATAGGCCGTCTGGCGATGCAGATACAGCTGACGTAAAGCGTACCAGGGAACCCCTGGCAGGTCATGATGCACCGCATGGTAGTTGAGATTGAGGAACAGCACTCGCCAGGGGAGCCCGGCCTCGTTGATCACCGAGCGGGCCAGCGGGTCATCCGCGGCCCGGTGTTCGAGAAAAGAGCGCACTTTGGTCAGGGCCAGCGCCGGGTAGCTCACCGCCAGCACAAACCACAGCGGGGATAAACCCTGCGCCGCCATCCAGGCCAGCAGGCCCGTCAGCAGCAACAGATGCAGGCTCCACATGGCGATGGCGCGGTGGTCGCCCTCGCGGAAAGCCCGCAGCGCGCTGCGCAGGGTGTGAACGATATCCATCAGCGGCGCCAGCAGCAGACGCCCCCAGAAGGTATTGCGCAGGTGGATAAGGCGGCGTTGCCAGGCTGAGAAGCGCTGCCAGCTTTCCGCGGTCACGTAGTACGATTCGGGATCATCCTCGGGGTGCGTCAGCAGATGGTTGCGATGGTGCGCCAGATGGCTGTCGCGATAGACGCCATAGGGATACCAGACCGCCAGCGGCAGCGTCCCCAGCAGCTGGTTAAACCATGCCAGCCGGGTGGGATGCCCATGGATCAGCTCATGCTGTAAGGACATATACCAGGCGGTAAACCAGATCAGCAGCAGCGTGGCCGGAAACAGGCCCAGCGTCCGCCAGCCCGCCACGCAGGCAAACCAGCCGCCGTAAACCGTCACCAACAGCAGCCAGGTCGGCAGCTCGCTGCGCCACAGCCAGCTGCGCGCCAGCTGGCGGATCAGGATGCGCTGTTGGTCATCCACATAGACAGCCGTCTTCTTTTCCGTCACTTCCGATACCTTGCCGTGTTGCCTCATTCCCTCCGAAGATGTGAGATAACACGTTAAATAACAAAGTATTTAATTTACTTAGCTTTGCCAAAAAGCGCGTTTGTATTTACCGCTTTCATCAACACCTGAAACTGCGGATTAAATTCGTCAAAGATCGGCAGCGCAGCGGCGCCCAGCGCGGCGGTATCAGTGCCGGTCATCCCCATTTTGACACGCTGGGCCGGCAGGTAACGCCCGCGGACGGACTGATACAGCGGCGGCAGACGCGCCAGCACTCTCTCCAGCAGCGGGGCGGGCATCATGCCGCCCACCACTACCGTCTCGGCATCGAAGACGCACTCCAGCAAATTGATCGCCTGACGCAACGGCGCCAGGATGCTGGTGATCCACTGGTCGAAAAGCGCAGCGTCCACCGACAGCAGATCCTCCGGCAGGGCGCGATAGGGATCGAGGCCGCAAAACTCATAGGCCGCCTGCAGGGAAACATAGCGCTCAAGACATCCCTCATTCCCGCAATAGCAAGGGCGACCATTCGGCGCGACCACAATATGCCCGACCTCGCCGGCGTTATGAGCATGGCCGGTATACACATGACCATCGGTAAAAATTCCGGCGCCCAGACCAGTGCCTATGTAGAGATAGACAAAGGAGTTGAGCTGCCGCGCCACGCCGTGAAAGCGTTCGCCAATGGCGGCCACCGTGGCGTCGTTTTCGAGGGTCACCGGCAGGCCGCTCAGTCGCCCGAGCTCCGCTGCTACGTCTACCCCTTCCCAGCCGTTAAGCGTCGTGGGTCCCGTCGACGAAATCCCTTCCACGCCAAAGGGCCCCGGCATCACAACCCCCATCCCCAGCACCCGCGGCCAGTCCAGCGCCGGCAGCGCACGGATCTCATCCAGCACCTCAGCGAGGCGGGCAAAGGTCGCACCAGGCTGGGGCTTTTGCACCAGAATGAGTCGGCGAAAATGGACCTCGCCAGTCAGATCCACCAGCACCACAATCAGCGTCTGATGATCAAGATGGATTCCAATCGACCAGGCGCTGGCGGGATTGAGGCTCACCGGCACCGCTGGCTGTCCCCGGCCGCTGGCGCGCCGCGGTTGGTGGCTGGTCAGGAGATCCATCTGCTCCAGCTCCGCCACAATATTCGACACGGTCTGCGGGGTCAGCGCGGTCAGCCGCGCCAGCTCGGCGCGGGTCAGCTCGCCATGTAAACGCACCGCCTCAATGATCACCCGGCGGTTATGCACCCGGGCATGTTCAAGGTTTGTACCTGATGTTTTCATCGTTTCCCTTCCAGGCTGGACTGGTGAAATTTTAGCCGGCATCACAGATCTGACAACGACCCGCGCAGGCGAGCCTTCGCGATGGCATACCCTTTGCTACGCTTAGTCCCAGGGCCACTCGGGAGATGTTGCCGATAGTGTCGCCCTGATTAAATCAATCAAATTGATTTAATAAATCATAACCCCTTTCAGTACAGCACAGCGGAGAGCAAAGATGAAATACCACAGCGCACTACGGGTCAACGCCTGTCTGCTGGCGATGCTCGTTATCAGTGGGAGCGTCAGCGCAGCGACCCAGATTAATGCCCTGTTTATGACCCAGGCGGCCTATAGCGAAAACGACATTCGCGCGATGACCAGCGATTTCGAAAAGCAACATCCTGATGTGAAGGTCAACCTCGAATTCGTTCCCTACGAAGCGCTGCACGACAAGATCGTCGCCGCCCGCGGCGCGGGGGGTAACGGCTACGACGTGGTGCTGTTCGACGCGATCTGGCCGGCGGAGTTTAGCCGCTTCGATCTGCTGCAGGATGTCTCTTCACGAATTGCCCCAGACGAGCGTGAGAAGATTTTCCCCGGGGCGATGAATACCGTGGTGTATCAAGGCAAAACCCTCGGCATGCCGTGGATCCTCGACACAAAATATCTGTACTACAACAAAGCCATGCTGGACAAAGCAGGGATCAAAACGCCGCCAGTCAGCTGGCAGCAGGTGATGGACGACGCTAAAGTGCTTAAGGACAAAGGGATCGTTAAATATCCGCTGGTGTGGAGCTGGTCGCAAGCGGAAGCGCTGGTCTGTGATTACACCACCCTCGTCTCCGGCTTCGGCGGGAGCTTCTACCAGAACGGCAAGCTCGATTTTTCGACGCCCGCCTCGCTGAAAGCGGTCACGCTGATGAAAACCTCGCTCGATCAGGGGCTGAGCAACCCGGCATCACGTGAATACCTTGAGGAAGATGTGCGTAAGGCTTTCTCCAATGGCGACGCCGCCTTTGCGCTCAACTGGACCTATATGTACAACATGGCCAACGATCCGAAACAGAGTAAAGTCGCAGGTGATGTTGGCATTGTCCCCGCCCCAGGCGATACCCCGGATAAACCCGGCGCTGTCAACGGTTCAATGGGGCTGGGCATCGCCAAAGCCAGTCAGCATTCGGAAGAGGCCTGGCAGTATATTCACTACCTCACCTCCCAGCCGGTACAGGACAAGTATGCCAAACTGAGCCTGCCGGTATGGAAAGCCTCGTACCAGGATCCTGCCGTTGCCAAAGGCCAGGAGAGCCTGATCGCCGCCGCCGACAAGTCGTTGAACGTGATGCTCTCTCGCCCCGAAACGGCAGATTACTCGCGCCTGTCAAACACCCTGCAACAGCAGCTTCAATCGGTACTGCAGGGTAAAGCCACGCCCGACGTCGCCCTCAAGGCGGTCGACACCAGCGCGGCCCGTCTGCGTTAAGGAGGCGTGATGCTGAGTCTGCAACGACGCGAGCATCGTCAGGCATGGGTGCTGTTAGCGCCCATGCTTATCGCGATGTTTATCCTCACTGCGTGGCCGCTGGCGCGCACCCTGTGGCTGAGTTTCACTGATACTGCGCTGGCGGGAAGCGGCGAGGCGACCCACTACGTCTGGCTGGATAATTATCTTTATGCCCTGACCGACCCGGACTTTCGCGCCGCCTTCGCGCGAACGCTCTATTTCACCGTGGTCTCGGTGGCGATTGAGGGGGCGATCGGCGTACTGGTGGCGCTGTTGTTGAATCAGCGTTTTGTCGGGCGCAATGTCCTGCGGGTGCTGGTGATCCTGCCGTGGGCGTTGCCGACGATCGTCAACGCCATGATGTGGCGGCTTAACTTTAATCCCGACTACGGCAGCGTTAACGCCCTGCTCAGCCAGCTGGGGCTGATTGACAGCTATCGCAGTTGGCTGGGCTCGCCGGATTCTGCGCTGCACGCGGTGATGCTGGCGGATATCTGGAAAAACTACCCGCTGGTCACTCTGCTGGTGCTGGCCGCGCTGCAGTCCGTCCCCGACGATCTGTACGAGGCGGCGCGGCTCGACGGCGCCTCCGCCTGGCGGCGCTTTCGCGCCATTACCTTTCCGGCCATTGTGGGCCCCCTTGGCGTCGCGCTGGTGCTACGCACCATTGATGCCTTCAAAGTGTTCGACATTATCTATGTTATGACCCGTGGCGGCCCGCTGGACAGTACCAAAACGCTGAGCTTTTTTGTCTATCAGGAGTCATTCAGCTATCTGCGCGCCGGCAGCGGCGCGGCCTACGCCATGCTGATGAGCCTGATGTGCGCCGTACTGATCGCCCTGTATCTGTTTTTGCTGCTGCGTCAGCGGCGCCGGAGTATTGATGATGAAGCGTAAAGGGTACATCGTGCTGCGTTACATGGCGGCGCTGGCGGTGGCGGTCTCGATCCTCGCCCCGATGCTGTGGCTATTTTTGATGAGCGTCAGCACCACCGCGGACCTCACCCGCGTCCCGCTGGCGTGGATCCCGCGGCAGTGGGACTTTAGCCGCTATGGCCATCTGCTGTCGCTGGCCCCTGGCGAACCCGGGGCGCTGTTTCTCCCCGCGCTGGGCAACAGCGTGCTGGTGGCCGCTGGCGCGACGCTGGTCTCGTTGTTGCTGGCGATCCCCGCCGCCTTCAGCTTTTCTCGCTACCCCGGACGCGACGGCTGGCTGTACGCCGGCCTCGGCATCTATATGGTGCCGCCCGTAGCCTTTGTGCTGCCGCTCTATTTTATTCTCGAACACTTTGGCCTGCTCAACACCCGAAGCGGACTGGTGCTGGTCTATTGCTCGCTGATCGTGCCGTTTCTGACGTGGATGGTAAAAAACCAGTTCGATACCCTACCGCAGGATATCGAACAGGCGGCACGGCTTGACGGTCTGCGCATCTGGCAAGTCTTGCTGCGCATCACCCTGCCGCTGGCGAAACCGATGCTTGGCGCCGCCGCGCTGTTCGGTTGGCTGCTGGCGTGGGATGAGTTTTTCTATGCGCTACTGTTTACCAGCAACCTCGCCGCCCAAACGCTGCCGGTGACCATCGCCGGCTTCACCGCCGGCCGCGCCACCGATGACGGACTGGTGGCGGCGGTAGGCATACTCGCCTCAGTCCCTCCGCTGCTGATTGCAATCTGGTTGCAAAAATCGCTGGTCAGTGGCCTCACCAACGGGGGAAGTAAAGGATAACTATGGATAACACCAGGACACCTGTGCTCTATATCGTGGGCAATTACAATATTGATTTAGTGATGGGAACCCTGCCCCACTGGCCCGCGCAGGGAACTGAGATGATGCTCGAGCACAGCGCTCTGCGGCCCGGCGGCTCTGCTGGCAACTGCGCGCTGGCCGCCGCCGCCATGCAGCTGCCGCACTGCGCGGTCGGCTGTCAGGGCGACGACGCGTTTACCCCGTGGCTGGCGGCACAGTTTCCCGGCGATAGCGCGCGCTGGCCGCAGTATCCCTGTGAAACCTCGCTGACGGTGGCGGTCACCCATCCCAACAAAGAGCGCTCGTTCCTCAGCAACCACGGACACATTACCCGCCTGACCGCCGGGGATGTGCTGGACCAGCTGCCTGCCGCCGCTGGCGAGGGCGATATCGTGTTGCTCTGCGGCACCTTTCTCTGTACCAGGCTGCTGTCCGACTATCCGCAGCTGCTCGCCACGCTCCGCCAGCGCGGGTTTACCCTTGCCGTCGATACCGGCTGGCCGCCCCAGGGCTGGAGCGACCCGCTGCGTCATGAGGTCGACCGCTGGCTGGGCGACTGCGACTGGCTGTTGCTCAACGACGTTGAAACCCAGCAGCTGGCCGCCCGCCCCACCCTCGCCGAAGCCGCCGCAGCCCTGGCGGCACGGCTCAGCGGCAGCGGCGGGTGCGTGGTGAAGCGCGGCGCTGACGGCGCGGACTGCTGGACGACCGACAGCCATCACCATGCGCCAACCCGGCCCGTCACCGTCATCGATACCATCGGCGCTGGCGACAGCTTTAACGCGGGCTTTCTTGCCGCGCTGCTAAGCGGTAAACCGGTGCCAGAAGCGCTGCGCTGGGGAAATACCGTCGCCGCGCAGGCGATCGGCACCTCCCCGCGCCGCTATCCCGACTGGCATACCCTGCAACATCACCTTGAGGAGGCCACCGATGGCCAGTGTTGAACTGATCGATGTCGCCAAGCGATACGGCAAACAGACGGTGCTCCAGCCGCTGGACCTCACCATCCCCGACGGCAGCTTTACCGTGCTGGTGGGCCCTTCCGGCTGTGGCAAGTCGACCCTGCTGCGCCTGCTGGCCGGTCTCGAAACGCTTTCCGGCGGCACCATTCTGATGAACCAGCGGCCGGTCAACGATCTGGATCCCGCCGACCGCGATGTGGCGATGGTCTTTCAGAGCTATGCGCTTTACCCCCACCTGACGGTGGCGGAAAATCTCGCCTTTCATATGCAGGTCAAAAAGGTGGATAAGCAGCTGCAGAAAAACAAAGTGCAGCAGGTCGCCAGCCTGCTGGGCATTGATAAACTGCTGGCTCGCTATCCGCGTGCGCTCTCCGGCGGCCAGCGCCAGCGGGTGGCGATGGGCCGGGCAATGGTCAGAAACCCGCAGGTTTTCCTGTTCGATGAGCCGCTGTCGAACCTTGACGCTCAGCTGCGGATGGAGCTACGCGCGGAGATCAAATCCCTGCACCAGCGCATCAATACCACCATGATCTATGTCACCCATGACCAGGTGGAGGCAATGACTCTGGCCGATCAGATTGTGGTGATGCGCGACGGGCAGATCGTCCAGCAGGGGGCGCCGCTGGCCATTTACGACCAGCCATGCAACACCTTCGTCGCCCGTTTTATCGGCTCCCCGCCGATGAACCTCCTGCCCGGTCAGCGCGACGTGCGCAATGGCCAGCCCGGCGTCGCCTGCGGCGCGCTGTGGTTTCCGCTGGCCGAACGCTGGCATCAGGCGGTGGCGAACCAGGGCGATGCCCCGTTGATTGTCGGCCTGCGCCCGCAGGATATTCTGCCGGATGCGCATGGCGCGCTGGCAACGGTAAACATTATGGAGGTGACGGGGGAGTCCACCCTGCTGCATCTCGACTGGCAGGGTTTTCCGGTGCATGTGCAGGTTGCCGGCAGGGTGGCGGTCGCGGCGCAGCAGACGCTGGGGCTGACTCTCCGCTGCGAGAGCCTGCATCTGTTTGATGCCGCCAGCGGCGAGCGGCTGGCGGAGACGCGTTAAGGGCGAAGGGAGCCGGTCATCATCCGTGTGGCCGGGCTCCGGGCGAGGTCGTATTCCAGGGCTACTCCCCTTCCCGCTCTGCTGGCGTCCAGGCCGGCAGAGTCTGGAAGGTGTGCAACAGCCCCTCGGACCACGCCTTGCGGATGCGGTTGAAGTAGGGATCGCTGTCGGTGATGCGATGCTGCCCGGCGCTGCTCAGGCTGCCGCTGCGGTAGAGCAGCGTATCCAGCGGCAGGCCAACGGACAGATTACTGCGCAGCGTCGAGTCAATGGAGATCAAGGCGCAGCACATCGCCTGCTCCAGCGGCGTATCGATGGTCAGCACCCGATCGATGATCGGCTTGCCGTACTTGCTTTCGCCAATCTGGAAATAAGGCGTGTCGCGGGTGGCTTCAATAAAGTTGCCCTCCGGATAAATATGGAACAGACGATGGGTTTCGCCGGCGATCTGGCCGCCAAGCAACAGGTTGCAGTTGAAGTTAGTATTACTGCAGTTTTGCTGGTTGCTGCTGTCGCGCTGGATCACCTCCAGCAGCGTTTTACCGATCAGCATGGCGGCGTCGTAGAGGGAAGTCACCTGCATCAGGTTCGGCTCCTGCTGGGTACGGATCCGCGCGCTGAGCAGGCTTATCACGCTCTGGGTGGTGGCCAGGTTGCCGGCGGATTGCAGCACCAGCACCCGTTCCCCTTCCTGATGGAAAACGTGCAGCTTTTTAAAAGTGGCAATATGGTCGACGCCCGCGTTGGTGCGGGAGTCGGAAGCAAACACCAGTCCATCCGCCAGGCACATGGCCACACAGTAGGTCATTGCGGTTATTCCCGTATTATTGCTGCTGCGCCTGCTGGCTGTGTTCGCGCACTTCAGCGTTGGTTAACATAATCTCCCCGCCGCCGCCCAGCCGGGTGCCCCGTACCGGGCAGGCGTCGAGATAATCCAGTCCGGTCGCCAGCCGCAGATGCTGATTCAGGCGACGGGTATTATTGGTGATATCAAACGACAGCCAACGGCCGTCGAGCCACACTTCCGCCCAGGCATGCATCGCGACATGCTGGGCGTTATCGCTGTAGACATAGCCGCTGACGTAGCGCGCCGGGATCTCCAGCGCCCGGCAGCAGGCGAGAAAAACATGGGTATGATCCTGGCACACGCCCTTCGCCCGGGCGAAGGCGTCGGCAGCGGAGTCCTGGACCTGGGTCGCGCCGGGGGAGTATGGCATTCTTAACAGCAGATCCGCCATCAGTTGATTCAAACTCTCTTCCGCCGCATCGGGACGATAGAGGCGCTGGGCGAACTCACGGATCGCCGTATCGGCGCGGGTCAGCGGCGTACTGCGCAGAAAAACCAGCGGCGACAGCAGCTCGGCCTCTTCATCACGCGTCTCTTCCCCCTCGTCGGCGATATCGACAATCCCGCTGGCGCGAATGGTGATCTCTTTATGCGGGTTATCCAGCGTCAGCACATGCAGCACATTACCCCAGCCGTCGGTCGTGGTCACCGCCGCGCCGTCCGGCAGGGTCAGCGTCCAGGCGGTGATCGTCTGCCGTCCGGTGCTGCGCGGGGTCAGGCGCAGATACTGGGTGGAAAACTTCACTTCTTCATCGTAGCCATAGCGAGTGAGATGATCGATGACCAGTTTCATAAGGCCTCCAGATAGGTTTGTCTGATGCTGTCGGACAGGGCGTTAATTCTCCCCAGCAATCCGTTAAGCGTGGTCTGCAGGTCCGCCTGCGCCAGGTCGTCACGGGTGCTGAAGCGCAGGTCAACGTTGAGCTGATGGGCGAGGCGCAGCGGCTGATAAGAGCGATCGTTGGCGATCTTCTCCAGTTCGCCCACCAGGTCGGCAATGCTGGCGCGCAGCGAACGTGGAATATCGTTACGCAGGATCAGCAGCTCCATCACCGTTTCGCGACTGACCGGCTGGCGGTAGAGGCTGTTGTAAGCTTCGCGGGCGCTGACCGCATTGAGCAGAGTATCCAGCCGGTAGTATTCGCGCACCGGGTCCGGATCGTTGGTCAGCTGTTGATCCTTAATCAGCAGCAGCTGGGTGGTGGCGAACGCGCGCTCGATCAGCGTGCCGATACCGATAAAGCTCAGGGCGTCGTTGCGCAGCAGCGTGCCTATCACCGCTCCGCGAAACAGATGCACCCGCTCTTTCACCCACTCGAAAAAGCCGTCGCTCCCCAGTTCGCCCAGCCCCTGCTGGCGGAGGGTCCGCAGTTCGATGCGGGTGGCATTGATGCTCTCCCACACTTCGGCCGACAGACTGCCGCGCACCGCGTGCGCGTTGTTCCACGCCATCTCCACGCAGCTGTAAATACTGCAGGGGTTGTTGCCATCGAGGGCAAAAAAGTTGAGTAGATTGCTCATGGTAAAGCGGGCATGGCGCGCCTGAAACAGCTCGTGGGTCATCGACAAATTCAGCGGTAGCGCCAGATCCCGCGACTGCTGGCTGTGGCGGGGGATCATTGATAATTTCCAGGTCACGTCCAGCACCCGGGCGTAGCTCTCCGCCCGCTCAAGGTAGCGGGCCATCCAGAACAGTTCACTCGCCGTACGACTTAGCATGATGCGTCATCCTCCATCACCCAGGTATCCTTGGTTCCGCCGCCCTGCGACGAGTTGACCACCAGCGACCCTTCGGTCAGCGCCACGCGGGTCAGGCCGCCGGGCACCAGCCGCATCTCCTGTCCGGAAAGCACATAGGGGCGTAAATCGATATGCCGTGGCGACAGCCCTTCATCAACGAAGGTTGGGCAGGTCGACAGCGCAAGGGTGTCCTGGGCGATATAGTTGGCCGGATTGGCCAGCAGGCGCTGGCGGAAGGCCTCCCGCTCCTCTTTGGTGGAACGCGGGCCGACCAACATGCCGTAGCCCCCGGCGCCATGGACCTCCTTGACCACCATCAGCTCCAGATTGCTCAGCACGTAGCGCAGGTCCTCCGCTTTCCGACACTGCAAGGTGGGGATATTGCTGAGGATCGGCTGTTCGCCGAGGTAAAAGCGGATCATCTCCGGGACGTACGGATAGATCGATTTGTCGTCAGCCACCCCGGTGCCGATGGCGTTGGCCAGCACTACGCCGCCGGCGCGATAGACGGACAGCAGCCCCGGGACGCCGAGCATCGAATCGGCGCGGAAGGCCAGCGGGTCGAGCCAGGCGTCGTCGATGCGGCGATAAATCACATCCACCCGCCGCGGCCCCTCAGTGGTGCGCATATACACCGCGCCGTTTTTAATAAACAGATCGGCGCTTTCCACCAGCTCGACCCCCATCTGCTGCGCCAGGAAGCTGTGCTCGAAGTAGGCGCTGTTGAAGCGACCCGGGGTCATCACCACGACGCAGGGATCATCCACCAGCGAACTTTCGCGCAGGGTCTGCAGGAGGTAGCTCGGGTAGCGCTCCACCGGCGCAATGTGATGCTGCTCGAACATCTCCGGATAGAGGCGCATCATCATCTTACGGTTTTCGAGCATGTAGGAGACGCCGGACGGCGTGCGCAGATTATCCTCCAGCACGTAATACTGACCGTCGTTATTGCGCACCATATCGACGCCGGTGATATGGGCATAGGTGTTGTTTGGCAGGTTGATGCCCTGCATGCACGGTTGATACTGCTCGTTGGCCAGCACCTGCTCGGCCGGTATCAGCCCCGCGCGCAGGATATTCTGTTCATGATAGATGTCATAGAGGAAAGCGTTCAGCGCTTTCACCCGCTGGCGAATGCCGCGGTCAATGCGCTGCCACTCCCCGGCGGGTATGATCCGCGGCACGCTATCAAACGGGATCAGCCGCTCGGTTCCCTCATCCTCGCCGTACACGTTAAAGGTGATGCCGATACGGTGAAAAAGCAGTTCCGCTTGCGCTTTTTTCTGCCGGATAGAGAATTGATCGGTGTTGCGAAACCATTGCCACCAGGCATTATAGTGCGGCCGCTGCTCACCCTGGGAGGTCAGCATCTCGTCATAATAATGCCCGTCAGGAAGCGTTATTTTTATCATGGCCGTCTCCTCCGGTTGTACTCACTTTGTGGTAATCCCGATAAGAGATAAGCATTAATTATGCCAGGTCACACAGCGCGTCGGCGCAGCGTTACGCTGTGAGGCCATGGCTTTGAGTTGATTAAAAAACAACCAGACACTTTGCTTATTTGTGGGCGGTTTTTAGCGTTAAACGCACCAGTTTGGGGCAAGTGGATTCACGGGACGCTGAGGCTTCGCGAGCCACGCCGCCTAGCGACAGGCGGCTGAATAGCATAGAGCCTGCGCTGTGCAGGCTCTGTGTTGCTCAGAAGAAATACTTGAAGCGCAGCCGGCCGCCATAGCGGGAGTCTTCCTGGCCGTCGCCGTTGTTTGGGTTGGATTCAATCCATGATGCGTAGGCCCCAAGATAGATGTTGAAGTTCTTCATATTCATTACGTTCGGAAACAGGTACGACGCATGGATTGTGTGGATATCATAGTTGCCCGGATCGGCGATCCAGCAATTATCGTCGCAGTTAGCGATAAAATCAGCGGTGTTAAAGCTGTCGATTTTGTTATGCGCGTAAATGTAGCCCAGCTCAAAACCGTGCCACAGGGAGTTAACGCCCGCGGTAAAGTCAGTCTCATCTTCGGCATCCATATAAGCGACGTTAAGGTTGGTCACCACGCCGTCCTGCGGATCGGTTTTTTGCCCATTCCACGTCATCGTATAGCCATAGCCGGTACGGCTGGACTGGTCGACCCAGCGTCCTTTCGCATCGTGATAGCCATAGGCGTTATTTACCACGTTGCTTTCCATGGCGATGGCAGTGGAGAAGCGCCCGCTGTTCCACGCGATAACCGGGCGCAAATAGGCCACATTTTTCTCATTTTCCAGCGCGGTGCCATGATACTGCTGGTCCTGGAATAGCGTGCTGCCGTTCTCCAGCAGGGTATTCAGTTCGAAATACCAGTTATCAAGGGTTTTGCTCATCAGGAAGTTGCCGCCGCTGTTGCTCCGACCGCGCCCTTCCTTCATCATGTAAATATAGCCGTAGCCGTCACTGTACAGATCGTTGGCGGTGTTCCCGGAGTATTCCACGAACGTATCCTGATTCAACGGGAACATATCGTAGGCTTCGAAACGACCAACCTTCACCTTCCAGTCGTTCTCCTGGCCAAAAAAGAATACCGCATCATCAAGATTCATTTTGCCGTTCAGGTCGGCCAGCGGCTGGACGGAAAAACCGGCAAAACGGCCATTATCCATTTTGCGCATGCCGTCAAAACCTAACAGCAGGCGGCCATTAATATCCCAGCGTTCATTATTGCCCGGCGCCCAGTCTTTATTTGCCGTGGTTTTTACCGAAGTCAGGCTCCCGCTGCTGCTGGCGCCATCCATGTTAAATTCGACATCACCATAAAATTTGATATCCCCATAGCCGGACAGCGTTAGTGTTGTCGGCTCCGCGCCCGGTGCCACGGGCGCGGCGGACTCCACTTTGACAGTTGGCGTGCTTTTCGCCACCACGCTCTGCTGTCGGGTTAAGGTCTGGATTTTCGCTTCCGCATCGGCCGCTCGTTGCTCAGCATTTATTACGCGCTGTTCCAGCTGCGCTAAACGTTTTTCAATATCCGTCGGGTGATTATTCGTCGCGGCCCAAAGGCCAGAGGAGAACAGACCACTCATAATCAGAGCCATATAGTTTACTTTCATTATTAACATCCCTAATTACATTGTTATATGTTTCATCCAGGGTATAGCCGGGCTATCCAGGGAATTACCTGCATAGCCCTCTTAATACAGCGTGGAATAATCAGGATTCGGCGAAAGTGCCGTGTTTTAAATCATCAACGATGCCGTTCATTCTGTTTTCCGTTAAGCCGTAGAATTTAATCGAGACGGCGGTAAGCACATAAAACACGGAAGGGACCAGAGTAAACAACAGCACCACGCCCTGCACCGCTGAAGCCGACTGCACCGTGGTGTTAGCGGCGTAATGGAAATAGGCCAATATCCAGCCGAGGATGGCCCCGCCGACGGCGACGCCCAGCTTGATGACAAAGATATTTGCTGCGACATTCATACCGGTAATACGCCGCTGGGTTTTCCATTCGCCATAGTTATTCACGTCGGTAATCATCGACCACTGCAACGCGCCGTTGCCGCCCTGAATGATAGAAATCAGAATATGCACGCCGAGCACCGCAATCCAATATTGTACCGGGACGATAAAGCAGACCACGCCCAGCGCGGCGGTGAGAAGATTAATCCAGAAAGAGAATCGGACCTTACAAAAGCGCGTCCCAAAGGGCTTGGCCAGCACCGAACCCAGCATGGAGGCAAACATACCGCCGAGCATGAATATGGTAATCACGTCGGCGCCTTTATGCAGGACGCTGTTAACATAATAGACGACGGCGCCACCGCGAATTACCACGGCGACCAGCATCATAAAATTGTAAACGGAAAGAATACGCCACTGATCGTTACGAAATAGTATTTTCACGTCCCGCGCGATGTTCAGGTTCTGTTCTTTAATCGGCTGCACGCGTTCTTTAGTCGTGGCGAAACAGGTGATAAACATCAGGCAGCCGATAACGCCAAACAGGGCCATCGAGACCTGAATACCGGTCGCGCGATCGCCGGGATAGAGAAAATCAGCCAGCGGTAAAATAAACGCAGTACCGAGCGCGCCGCCGATTGGGGTGATAGCGAAACGCCAGGACTGCAGCGAGAGGCTTTCGCGCGGATCGGAGGTCAGCGCCGCGCCCAGCGAGCAGTACGGAATATTAATCGCCGTATACATCAGTGTCATAAATATATAAGCCGCCACGGCGTAGGCAATTTTTCCGGAGTCGGAAAAGGAGGGAATGGAATACACCAGCACGCAGCTCACCGCAAAGGGCACGCAGATCGCTAACAGCCAGGGGCGAAAGCGGCCCCAGCGGGTTGAGGTGGCGTCAGCAATCGCGCCCATAATCGGATCGGTAATCGCATCCAGCAGACGCACCAGCAAAAACATCGTCCCCATTACGGCGGGCGGCAGGCCATAAATATCGGTATAAAAATAAGCCAGAATAGCCACAGACGAGTCAAATACGATGTGACTGGCTGCGTCCCCCAGGCTATAACCTATTTTCTCTCTGACAGAAATTTTTTCGCCAGCAGACATACACCACTCCTTTATGCAAAATGAAACCGGTTTCTGTAGTGTCTGCATTTTTTACTTATCCGCTATGCGCGGCGCCATTATGTTTTTTTATTAATTATTTATGTTTTTTAATTTATGTGATCCTGCCAGGCTTCAGTCATATTAATCCCGGTATTTTTGCCTGACAGATCACAGCCTTCATCCGTTGCGCAATTTTTAAAATGCGATAAATACGAACCTTATTGTTACAGATAAACATCCGTTCTTTTTTCGGATGCCGCTATCGAATAGCGCTTATTATTTACCCAGAAACATTCACAGCAAAAATAACACCAGCCAGCATTTATATAATTAAGATTATAATATTCGGCTGAGCAGAATTGTGCCGCCTGGATAGCGACCGGTGAGCGGTAAATTCTCTGTTTTAGCGCAAAATGTTAGCTTCGACACGCGCAGCGGCGGATATTCGTCTATGGTTTTCTGATGGCCAAATGCAGTGGCACATGAGTCTGCAATGATAAGGAGAACAATCCATGACGAGTCCCTTTTCCCGTCGCCCCGCTACCCTGCCTTATGCTCTTCGTCTGGCGCTAGGGGGTGCGTTTATCGCCCTGGCGACGTTGACCGCTGAGGCTGAAGAAACCCGTCCAATCCCGCAATCACCCGATATCCTGCTCGGTCCGCTGTTTAATGATGTGCAAAGCGCGAAACTGTTTTCTGATCAGAAAACGTTCGCTGACGCCATTCCGAACAGCGATCCGCTGATGATCCTTGCCGATTACCGGATGCAAAAAAACCAGGCCAGCTTCGACCTGCGCCACTTCGTTGAGCTGAACTTCACGCTGCCGAAAGAGAACGACGCCTATGTGCCGCCCAAAGGGCAAACCCTGCGTCAGCATATCGACGGCCTGTGGCCGGTCCTGACCCGCAGCACCGTCGAGGTGGAAAAGTGGGACTCGCTGCTGCCGCTGCCTAAGCCCTACGTGGTCCCCGGAGGACGCTTTCGCGAAGTCTATTACTGGGACAGCTATTTCACCATGCTGGGTCTTGCCGAAAGCGGTCACTGGGATAAAGTCGAAGATATGGTCGCCAACTTCGCTGCGGAAATTGACACCTGGGGCCATATCCCCAACGGTAACCGCACCTATTACCTCAGCCGTTCGCAGCCCCCCTTCTTCTCCTTTATGGTAAGCCTGCTGGCGACGCACGATGGCGACCAGGTGCTGAAAACCTACCAGCCGCAGCTGGAGAAAGAGTATCGCTACTGGATGGCCGGGGCGGACGCGCTGGCACCCGGCAGTGCCGACAAACGGGCGGTGCGGATGGCGGATGGCGCGCTGCTCAACCGCTACTGGGACGATAACGACACCCCACGCCCCGAGTCCTGGCTTGACGACGTCAAAACCGCCAAAAGCAACCCGAATCGTCCGGCCACCGAGATCTATCGCGACCTGCGCTCCGCCGCCGCTTCCGGCTGGGATTTCAGCTCCCGCTGGATGGACAATCCGCAGCAGCTCGCCACCATTCGCACCACCTCGATTATCCCGGTCGATCTCAATGCCCTGATGTTCCATCTGGAGAAAACCCTCGCCCGCGCCAGTAAAGCAGCGGGGGACAGCGCCGGCGCTACCCGGTACGACGCGCTGGCCAACGCCCGCCAGCAGGCTATCGAGAAATACCTGTGGAATGAAAAAGAGGGGTGGTACGCCGATTACGATCTGAAAACCCACAAGGTGCGCAATCAGCTGACCGCCGCGGCGCTGTTCCCGCTGTACGTCAATGCCGCGTCGCGCGAGCGAGCGACGAAAGTGGCGGCCGCCGCCGAGTCGCGGCTGCTCAAACCCGGCGGGCTGACCACCACCACCGTCAACAGCGGCCAGCAGTGGGACGCCCCCAACGGCTGGGCGCCGCTGCAGTGGGTGGCCGTCGAGGGGCTGCAAAACTATGGTCAGCAGAAGATCGCCATGGAGGTCACCTGGCGCTTCCTGACCAACGTGCAGCATACCTATGACAGCAAGCAAAAGCTGGTGGAGAAGTATGACGTAAGCTCAACCGGCACCGGTGGCGGCGGTGGGGAATATCCACTGCAGGACGGCTTTGGCTGGACCAACGGCGTCACCCTTAAGATGCTGGATCTGATCTGCCCGCAGGAGAAACCCTGCGATGCGCTGCCTGCTACCCGTCCGGCGCCAACGCCTTCACCGCAGGACAAACCTGTTGCGGCGCCCGCGGCTAACGACCCCGCCCCTGCGGAACCGCAAAAGACCGGCTCCTGACGCTTTGCCGCCCCTACCAAAATCGGTAGGGGGAAGCGGTCTCCCTGCTCACTACCGTCCCGCGCAGGCCCATTCTGCGGCTCGCGGGAAACCCTTCTCCATCCCCTCGCGCTGAACAGATCACCTTTTCGCTTGATTGCATAAATACAAACAATAATAATTCGCATTACTTTTTAACGAATAATGACAGATTCGTTTTTCCCGCGGCGGCGTACAGGAGTACCAGACCGCGCAGGTTCAGGATGATCTTATGAACGTGGCTATTTCTCGCAAACGCCCGGGGCTGCTGTACGCCCTCGCGGTCGCACTTCCCTTCACCGCGCAGGCCGAAGAGACGGTGGTGGTGACGGCCAGCCCGCCGGCATCCGCCAGCGCGCCGACTGAAGGCTATAGCGCCAGCACCTCGCTCGGGGCGACGAAAACCGACCAGCCGTTAATCACCACCGCCCAGTCGGTGTCGGTTGTCACCCGCCAGCAGATGGCGGATCAGGGGGCGAATACCATCAGCCAGGCGCTGGAATATACCCCGGGGGTCTACTCCAGCTTCGGCGGTGGCGCCACCCGATTTGACGCCATTTCCCTGCGCGGCTACCACGGCGGCGACGTCGATAACCTGTTCCTCGACGGCATGCGTCTGATGAGCGACGGCGGCAGCCATAACGTGGTGCAGATCGACCCGTGGTTTATCGAACGCGTCGATGTGATCCGCGGCCCCTCCTCCGCGCTCTACGGGCAGAGCGTGCCGGGCGGCGTGGTCAACCTGACCTCCAAGCGCCCACAGTTCAGCCCGCAGGGCCACGTCCGCCTGACTGGCGGGACGCAAAATACCAAAGGCGCGGCCTTCGATTACACCGACGCCATCAATGAGCAGTGGGCATGGCGGCTGATCGGTATGACCCGCAGCAGCGACACGCAGTATGACCATACCCGCGAAGAGCGCTACGCCATTTCACCTTCCCTGCTGTGGCAGCCGGACAGCGATACCTCGCTGCTGCTACGCGCCTATCTGCAAAAAGATCCTTCCGGTGGCTATCATGGCTCTTTGCCGCTGGACGGCACCCGCTACGCGCACAATGGCCGTAAGCTCTCCACCAGCACCAACGAGGGCGATCCGGGAGATGGCTATCAGCGCCGCCAGCAGATCTACAGCTATGAGTTTGACCACCAGTTCACCGATGTCTGGTCGGTCTATTCCGCGGGAAGCTACACCCACACCAACGTCTCCCTCGATCAGGTCTACCAGGTCGGCTGGATAGATGACAGCGACATGCTGGCTCGCGGCTACAGCGGCTCGCGCGGTTCGCTGGACGGCTGGTCAACCGATAACCGCCTGCGCGCCGATTTCAATACTGGCAATCTGGCGCATACCCTGATCCTCGGCGCTGAATACCATCGCTTCCGCAACGATCTGTGGACCGGCGCCGGCGGCGCGGCGCCCCTTAACCCGTTTACCGGCTATACCGCCCAGACCGGGCATACCGTGACCTACAGCGATGATAATAATCGCCGTTATTACCAGACCGGGCTGTATCTGCAGGATGAGATGGTCTGGGACCGCTGGCATGTGGATGTTTCCGCCCGCTATGACCGCATCGTTTCCCAGCAGGTCAGCGATACTCTGGGCACCTCAAACCGCCGTTCAGACGACCATATCAGCGGCCGCGCCTCGCTGTTGTACGCCCTGGACAACGGTCTTTCGCCCTACCTGAGCTACAGCCAGGCGATTACCCCGGCGATGCTGCCCGGCGCTGACGGCAAACCGTTGAAACCGACCACCGCCGAACAGGTCGAAGCCGGCCTGAAGTTCCAGCCGCCGGGCAGCAGCGACCTCTATAGCATCGCGATTTACGATCTGATGCAAAAGGATGTCGCCACCCGCGACCCCAACATCGCCACCGCCACCTATATTCCGGCGGGTAAGGTCCATTCCCAGGGGGTTGAGCTGGAAGCGCACCACCAGATCACCCCGCAGCTGAGCACCCTCGCCTCGTATACCTGGAATCGTCTGCGCTTCCAGGACACTAAGGACGGTACCGACAACAACACGCCGCAGCTGACCCCGGATCAGATGGCCTCCTTCTGGGCGCGCTATCAATTCCCGGCGGGGATCTCGCTGGGCGCCGGCGTCCGCTACATTGGTAAACAGTGGGCGGATGATGCCAACACCGCGCGGCTGCCGTCGGTCACGCTGATGGACGCCATGATGCGGGCCGACCTCGGCGTCTGGTCGCCGGGGCTGAAAGGCGCTTATGTGCAGGTCAACGCCAACAATATCGGCAATCGTGAATACGTTTCCGGCTGCTACGGCACCGGCAACTGCTACTGGGGAGCAGAGCGCAGCGTCATGGCCACCGTGGGCTACGACTTTTAACTGACAGCGTAAAGATAAGACTCCGCCCGTGACGGCGGAGGCTTTCGTTAACAGGTGACGTCACGCTTTGATGGCTAATATTAACTTAAAGATGCCAGGCCATTATTTCACTTGCCCCCCTGTGATGAGAGGACTTAATATGCTGGCGAAAACAGGTTAGGACGCTCACAAGGAATAAAAGTGAACCCTGTCATTAGCTATCTCACCAATTTACATCCGTTATCATTTATGGGTTACCATATATTATCCACCACAGTGATATATATTCTGGTAAATATAATTATTGCGAAGACCCGCCCTACTGAAAATACCACAGCCGTTCCGGCGCCCTATTCTATCTCACCCTCTTTTTTAGCCTGGCTACGTAATAGCGCCACCAGCGTCATTCAGCTGGCCATGTTCAGGCTGTTAAGAAAAAACTATGTCACTCTCATCCATTCTGCGGACAATATTCAACTCTGCGCCAATCAGCAGTACGCAGAATGCAAAATGACCTGTGTGGAAAAAATACTGTTTGACCATTTCGCTACGCCAAAATCCAGTGACCAGGATCTGCCGCTTTCTCTGCACGTCGCCGAAAAGAACCACTGGGCGACCGATCCTCACTGCCAAGGGCTGCGGCTCAGCCCGACGCACCAAACGTGGAATATGATATTGATTGCCGCGCCCTCCCTGCTATTGATCGCCGCGCTCGCTTGGAAAACGCTTTTTGATAATCAGGCGATAATTCACTCCAGCGTGTTCAGCTGGCTGACAATGGGGATGGTTTCCGGCCTGTGGTGGCTGTGGCTGTTATGCATCACCTTAAATGCCACCCGGCTGGACCGGGAAGGGATCGCCGTTAATATCTGTCATCACTATATTGATACCCTGAAGGAGACGCTTATTGCTGACTCAGATACCCTGACCGATGAAAACGCCGATTATTGCGTGGCGATCGGTAAAACCGCCCTGATTCCCGAAAGATTTGCTGAATATGTAAAAATCATCAACCTTATTAAGTATCCCTTTTGTCTGCAGAGGCTGGATTAACGAGGGGATGGTATGTGGAATTTTATAATGCATCTGCATCCACTGCTGTTTCTCGGCGGTTTTATACTTATCGTCCCGGGTATCTATATTGCTATTGGTATAATGATTATCCTGTCGCGGCCAGCGGCTCAGCCCCAGCCGCACGCGATGGAGGTTAGCCCCTGGCTGCTGGCGTGGCTGACCGGAGAAGGGACCCGGGTGATTCAGCTGGCAATGTTCAGCTTACTCAGTAATAAGCATCTGTGGGTCCCGGAGCCCGGGCAGGTTTTGGCTAACGGACGCTATGCAAACCACGAAATGAACGTCATTGAAAGCATACTATTTGACCATTTTGCGGTGCGAAAGCCGTGTCATGAAGATCTGCCCTGCTGCCTGAGTATCGCCGGACGTAACCTCTGGCAGGAACAGATAGCAAGTGCGGGTTTAGCCTTAAGTCCGCTGCGCCGCGGATGGAATATGCTGGCCATCAGCATCCCTTCGGTCGCCCTCGGCGTTATCGTTGCCAGTAAGACCTTTATCTGGCTCGACCTCACCGCTTACAGCATCTTCAGTTGCCTGCTCATGCCCTCGGGTTGCGTTCTGTGGGGCGGATTATGGATAGAGGCCATTAGCAAAACCATTCGTCTCGATATCAACGGCATTTCGCATCATGACGCCCATGCCTGCATCAATGCGTTACGAGAAACGTTAGCGTATAAAGGCGCGCAGGAGGATGACGCGACGGCCATGCTCTGCGTGGCGGTAAACGGCGTGGAATCGCTTCCTGAGCGCTACCGGGAATATAAAGCGTTAATAGCGCCGATTAGCGTTATCACGTCGCTGCGCACAGAGGATTAGGACCCCGCCAGGCCGGCGGGGCGAAGGTAAGGTTACATGGCGTCCAGCGCTTTCTGCAGCTTCCAGATATAGCGCGGCGCCTGCGGAGCCGGGTGTTTTTTCGCCACATGCTCGAAGAACTCATCGGCGTCGAGGTCGTTAATCTCCTCGATGGCGTCCTGCCGGTTTGACGAGAAGGTGCGCAGCAGCGCGCCAGCGCCGTTGGCATAGGAGACCACCACCGCATAGCGCATCACCTGCGGGTCTTTGATCCCCGCCAGCGGACCATTCTCCAGAATGCTCAGATAGGCGGCCCCCATCGAGATATTCCGTTCCGGGTTTTTCAGCTCACTGACCGACGGCTCGCCGCGCCAGCCCATCCGCCGGTAAACATCGCGTCCGGAGGTCGACGGCTTAAGCTGCATCAGCCCGACGGCGCCGGATTTACTCACTACCGCAGGATTACCGCCCGACTCGATGGCAATGATCGCCGTGATCAGCTGCGGATCCACGCCCCAGGCGGCGCCGGCTTTTTCACTGATCGGCATCCACTGCATCGCCCGCTTCACCGGGACCTCGGGGTTCCACGGTGGATTGGTGTAATCATGTTTCGAACTACAACCGGCCAGAAAAACGACTAAAATAAGCAACCATCTCAATTTCACACATCTATCCTTATCTACCCAAACGCCATCATGCTGCAGAACGACGGCAGCGGTACGTCCCCCGCCCGCCGACAGCCTGATGGATGACGGGTGCGGATTGAAGTTAGCCACCTGGAGATGACAATCGCCATTCCAGGCGGCATCATAACCCTTTCATTCATAGCAAGGAATTATCATGTCTCAGTTTTATCTGGTCGCGCCATCCGGTTATTGCATCAACCAGCAGGCGGCGGCCCGCGGCGTCGAGCGTCTGCAGCAGGCCGGGCACGAGGTGGCCCACCAGCAGGTCATTCCCCGTCGGCAGCAGCGTTTCGCCGGAACTGAACATGAACGGCTGGCCGATATTAACCAGCTTGCCCAGTTGCCGGGCCGCAACCGGATCGTTCTCGCGGTGCGCGGCGGCTACGGCGCCAGCCGCCTGCTGCCGCATATCGACTGGCAGGGGCTGATTGCCCGCCAGCAGCGTGACCCGTTGCTGATTTGCGGCCACAGCGATTTCACCGTCATCCAGTCGGGCCTGCTGGCCATGGGCAACGTCGTCACCTTCAGCGGGCCGATGCTCGCAGGGAACTTCGGCGCGGAGACCCTCGATCCGTTTACCGAACAGCATTTCTGGCAGGCGCTGCGCCAGCCTGAATTCACCCTCGAATGGCCGGGCGAAGGGCCGAACTGCCGGGTGGAAGGCACCCTGTGGGGCGGGAATCTGGCGATGCTGACTTCGCTTATCGGTACCCCGTGGCTGCCGGCGATCCGCGACGGCATCCTGGTGGTGGAGGATATCAATGAGCACCCGTTCCGCGTCGAACGCATGCTGCTTCAGCTGTTGCACAGCGGCGTACTGGCGGCGCAGAAGGCGGTGATCTTCGGCAGCTTCACCGGCGGCGCGCCGAACGACTATGACGTGGGATATGACCTGCCGCAGGTGTTTGATTATCTGCGCCAGCAGCTCTCTGTACCGCTGATAAGCGGACTGGAGTTTGGCCACGAGCAGCGCACGGTGACCCTGCCGCTGGGCGCGCGCGCGCGGCTGGTCAACCAGCCATCAGCCACCACCCTGACAATCAGCGGCCACCCGGTGCTGGCAGAATAAATTTCCCAGACGCATAGGCGGATTCCCTGCGAATTGTTAAAATAGTGTCACTTTTAGCCATTTTTTCACGCCAGTCAGGGAGTACGTGAACATTGGACGCCGCTGCGGTCATTAGTCTGTTTATTCTGGGTTCTGTTTTAGTAACCTGCAGTATCTTATTGAGCTCCTTTTCTTCGCGCCTTGGCATCCCGATTCTGGTCATCTTTCTGGCCATCGGGATGCTGGCAGGCATTGACGGCATCGGCGGCATCCCCTTCGACAACTACCCCTTCGCCTACATGGTGAGTAACCTGGCGCTGGCGGTGATCCTGCTGGACGGCGGGATGCGCACCCAGGCCAGCTCCTTTCGCGTCGCGCTGTGGCCAGCACTGTCGCTGGCGACGGTCGGGGTGCTGATCACCTCGGCGCTGACCGGGATGATGGCGGCCTGGCTGTTCAAACTGGATATGATCGAAGGCCTGCTGATCGGCGCCATTGTCGGCTCCACCGACGCCGCGGCGGTCTTCTCGCTGCTCGGCGGCAAGGGGCTCAACGAGCGCGTCGGCTCGACGCTGGAGATTGAGTCAGGCAGTAACGACCCGATGGCGGTCTTCCTGACCATCACCCTGATCGAAATGATCCAGCAGCACCAGACCGGCCTCAGCTGGATGTTCGCCGTGCATATCATTCAACAGTTCGGTCTCGGGATCGCCATCGGCCTCGGCGGCGGCTACCTGCTGCTGCAGATGATCAACCGCATCGTGCTGCCCGCCGGGCTCTATCCGCTGCTGGCGCTGAGCGGCGGGATCATGATTTTCGCCGTCACCACTACCCTCGACGGCAGCGGTATCCTCGCCGTCTATCTCTGCGGCTTTCTGCTGGGCAACCGGCCTATCCGCAACCGGCACGGTATCCTGCAGAACTTCGACGGTCTGGCGTGGCTGGCGCAAATCGCCATGTTCCTGGTGCTGGGCCTGCTGGTGACGCCCTCCGACCTGCTGCCGATCGCTATCCCGGCGCTGTTGCTGTCGATGTGGATGATTTTCATTGCCCGTCCGCTGTCGGTATTTGCCGGTCTGCTGCCGTTCCGCGGGTTCAACCTCCGCGAACGGGTATTTATCAGCTGGGTCGGCCTGCGCGGCGCGGTGCCGATTATTCTCGCGGTGTTCCCGATGATGGCCGGCCTGGACAACGCCCGCCTGTTCTTCAATGTCGCCTTCTTCGTGGTGCTGGTGTCGCTTCTGCTCCAGGGCACATCGCTATCGTGGGCGGCGAAAAAAGCCAAAGTGGTGGTGCCGCCCGTCAGCTGGCCCATCTCCCGCGTCGGGCTGGATATTCACCCGGAAAACCCGTGGGAGCAGTTTGTCTACCAGCTGGGCGCCGATAAATGGTGCATCGGCGCGGCGCTGCGCGACCTGCATATGCCGCCGGAGACGCGGATTGCCGCCCTGTTTCGCAACAATGCCCTGCTGCACCCCACCGGCAGCACCCGCCTGCGGGAAGGCGATATCCTGTGCGTCATTGGCCGCGAGCACGACCTGCCGGCGCTGGGCAAAATGTTCAGCCAGTCGCCGCCGGTGGCGCTCGATCAGCGTTTTTTCGGCGACTTTATACTTGATGCCGAGGCCCGCTTCGCCGATGTGGCGCAAATCTACGGCCTCGACGGCGGAGAGGAGTTCCGCGAACATCAGCAGTCGCTGGGGGAAGTGGTGCAGCAGCTGCTGGGCGCCGCGCCGGTGGTGGGCGACCAGGTGGAGTTCGCCGGGATGGTATGGACAGTCGCGGAAAAAGAGAACGATCACGTGCTGAAGGTAGGGGTACGGGTCGCGGAAGACGAGGCGGAGTGATCCGCCCCGGAACAGGTTACAGGGTCACAACCGGCACCCGCGGCGCCAGGGCGCACATCAGCTCATAGCCGACGGTGCCGCAGCTGGCCGCCACGTCGTCGATTTTAATCTCTTTGCCCCACAGTTCGACCGGCGCGCCGATCCCGGCCTGCGGACAGGGCGTTAAATCGACCGCCAACATATCCATCGACACGCGCCCGACGGTGGTGGTGCGTACGCCGTCCACCAGCACCGGCGTGCCGCTCGGCGCTACCCGTGGGTAGCCGTCGGCATAGCCGCAGGCGACGATGCCGATCCGCTGCTCCTGGGTGGTGCGATACAGGCCGCCATAGCCAATCGCTTCGCCGGGGCGCAGGTTCTGCACGGCGATGATTTCGCTGCGCAGGGTCATCACCGGCTTCAGGCCGGTGTTCGCGATATCCTGCCACTGCCCGGAGGGCGATGCGCCATACAGCACGATGCCGGGACGAACCCAGTCAAAATGCGCTTCCGGATGCCAGAGCGTCGCCGCCGAGTTGGCCAGCGAGCGTGGGCAATCCAGCCCCTCCGCCGCCTGTTCGATCCGGCGCATCGGCTCAACAATCCCCTGCGGGTTCTCCGCCTCCGCGAAGTGCGACATCAGCGTCATCTCGCCGACGTTGCTTATCGCCCGCAGCTGCTGCCAGACGGTATGCACCCGCTCCGGCATAAAGCCCAGCCGGTTCATACCGCTGTTCACCTTGAGATAGATATCCAGCGGCGCGCGCAGCTTCGCCTGCTGCAGCGCCTTAATCTGCCAGTTGCTGTGGACGCTGGTGGTTAAGCGATATTGATCCAGCACCGCCAGCTCATCGGCATGGAAGAAGCCCTCCAGCAACAGGATCGGCCCTTTCCAGCCCTGCTCGCGCAGCAGGATCGCCTCTTCCAGGTTGAGCAAGGCGAAACCATCCGCCGCGCTCAACGCACTCCATACCCGCGCCACGCCATGGCCATAAGCATTTGCTTTGACCACCGCCCACAGGCGCGACCCGGGGGCCGCGCGACGCACTATCTGTAAATTCTGCCGCAAGGCCAGCAGGTCGATACTGGCCACTACCGGACGGGTCATGCAAGCTCCTTAGTTGTGTGCGCCATGCAGATGCTGCGGACGCGCCGGGGTAAACCCGGGGCTGTAGCGGGCGACCGCCAGATCGTCGTAAGGGATCGCCGGCGTGCGGCCGGAGATCAGATCGCTGATAAGCTGCCCGGAGCCGCAGGCCATGGTCCAGCCAAGCGTGCCGTGGCCGGTGTTGAGCCACAGGTTTTTAAACGCCGTGCGCCCGACCACCGGCGTGCCGTCCGGCGTCATCGGCCGCAGGCCGGTCCAGAAGGTGGCCTGCTCAACGTGGCCGCCGCGCGGGAACAGATCGCGCACCACCATCTCCAGGGTTTCGCGACGCGGCTGCAGCAGCGCTTTATTAAAACCGACGATCTCGGCCATACCGCCGACGCGAATGCGCTGATCGAAACGGGTGATGGCGATTTTATAGGTCTCATCAAGGATAGTGGAAACCGGCGCGCCGTCTTCCTGGGCAATCGGGATGGTTAACGAATAGCCTTTCAGCGGGTAGACAGGAATATCCACCAGCCCCTTGAGCATCGCCGTCGAGTAAGAGCCAAAGGCCATGACATAGGCGTCGCCCTTGATAATCTCATCGCCGCATTTCACCCCGGCAATGCGATCGCCCTCCTGCAGCAGGGCGTCCACCGCGGTGTTAAAGCGGAAGGTGACCCCGGCCTGTTCCGCCATCGCCGCCAGACGGGTGGTAAACAGCTGGCAGTCGCCGGTTTCATCGTTTGGCAGACGCAGACCGCCGGTCAGTTTGTGGCTAACCTCCGCCAGCGCGGGCTCCACTTCCGCCAGCCGCTTCGCCTCCAGCAACTGATAGGGCACGCCGGCGTCCTCCAGCACCGCGATGTCGCGGGTGGCGTTTTCATACTGTTTGGCGGTACGGAACAGCTGCAGCGTCCCGCCCTGACGCCCTTCATACTGAATGCCGGTGGTGTCGCGCAGCGCCTTCAGGCAGTCGCGGCTGTACTCCGCCAGGCGCACCATCCGGCCTTTGTTCTCCATATAATGGCGGGTGTCGCAGTTGCGCAGCATCTGCCACATCCACTTCAGCTGGAACGACGTGCCGTCAAGGCCGATCGCCAGCGGCGCATGGCGCTGGAACATCCATTTGATCGCCTTCAGCGGCACTCCCGGCGCCGCCCAGGGCGCCGCATAGCCGGGAGATATCTGCCCGGCGTTGGCCGCGCTGGTCTCCTCTGCCGGACCGGGCTGACGGTCGATGACTGTCACCTCATGACCCGCCTGACTCAAATACCACGCGCTGGCTACCCCAACCACCCCACTTCCCAGTATGACGACACGCATAGCAACTCCGTAACAGTTAAAGAACAATCATCTAATTACAAATTGATAACTCAGTTGAAAATATTATTCAACATACGCTTTATTTATGGTGACTTAACTCACAGCAAACCGCACCAGTCCTGAGCTGTAAGATTTACGATCTCATGCTGCGCTTTATTTTTACCCAGCATTTAATTCTGCAAATGAGCACAAAAAACGGCTTTGAGATGGGGAAATCGCGAAGAAAAGCGATTGGCTGACAACACAGTTTGCTGTGCGGTGTTCTATGCTTGTTTAGAGGTTTTCCGTTCAGAGAAAACCAACAACAACGAGGGCGCGCTAATGGCTACGATTGACTCCATGAACAGGGACACCACCCGTTTAAGCGATGGACCCGACTGGACGTTCGAGTTACTGGAGACCTACCTGGCCGAAGTGGACCGGGTCGCTAAGCTCTATCGTCTTGACACCTACCCGCACCAGATCGAAGTCATTACTTCCGAACAGATGATGGACGCCTACTCCAGCGTCGGCATGCCCATCAACTATCCGCACTGGTCGTTCGGCAAAAAATTCATTGAGACCGAGCAGGCCTATAAGCACGGCCAGCAGGGCCTGGCGTATGAGATCGTCATCAATTCCAATCCCTGCATCGCTTATCTGATGGAAGAAAATACCATCACCATGCAGGCGCTGGTGATGGCGCACGCCTGCTACGGGCATAACTCGTTCTTCAAAAACAATTACCTGTTTCGCAGCTGGACCGACGCCAGCTCAATCATCGACTACCTGATTTTCGCCCGCAAATACATTACCGAGTGCGAAGAGCGCTATGGCGTCGACGAAGTGGAGAAACTGCTCGACTCCTGCCACGCGCTGATGAACTACGGCGTCGACCGCTATAAACGTCCGCAAAAAATCTCTCTGCAGGAGGAGAAGGCGCGGCAGAAAAGCCGGGAAGAGTATCTGCAGAGCCAGGTGAATATGCTGTGGCGTACCCTGCCGAAGCGCGAAGAGGAGAAGGCGATTGAGTCCGCCCGCCGCTACCCTTCCGAACCGCAGGAGAACCTGCTGTACTTTATGGAGAAGAACGCCCCGCTGCTGGAATCGTGGCAGCGCGAGATCCTGCGCATCGTGCGCAAAGTCAGCCAGTATTTCTACCCGCAGAAACAGACCCAGGTGATGAACGAGGGGTGGGCCACCTTCTGGCACTATACCATCCTCAACCATCTCTATGATGAAGGGAAAGTGACCGAGCGCTTTATGCTGGAGTTTCTCCACAGCCACACGAACGTGGTGTTCCAGCCGCCGTACAACAGTCCGTGGTACAGCGGGATTAACCCCTACGCGCTGGGGTTCGCCATGTTCCAGGACATCAAGCGCATCTGCCAGTCGCCTACCGAAGAGGACAAGTACTGGTTCCCGGATATTGCTGGTTCCGACTGGCTGGAAACGCTGCATTTCGCCATGCGCGACTTCAAGGATGAGAGCTTTATCAGCCAGTTCCTGTCGCCGAAGATCATGCGCGATTTCCGCTTCTTTACCGTGCTCGACGACGATCACAACAATTATCTCGAGATCTCGGCGATCCACAACGAAGAGGGCTATCGCGAAATCCGCAACAAGCTCTCGGCGCAATATAACCTCAGCAATCTCGAGCCGAATATCCAGGTGTGGAACGTTGACCTGCGCGGCGACCGCTCGCTGACGTTGCGCTATGTGCCGCACAACCGCGTCCCGCTGGACAAAGGGCGGCGCGAAGTGCTGAAACATGTGCATCGTCTGTGGGGGTTCGATGTGCTGCTGGAGCAGCAGAACGCTGACGGCAGCATTGAGCTGCTGGACCGCTGCCCGGCGCGGCCAAACGCGCTATAGCATTGCGGGACGTTAAAACGACGAAGGGGGCCATCGGCCCCCTTATTTTGTTTATCGATCGCGAATAGCCGGCTTAACGCACATTCATGGCTAAATCGCCGGGCAGCGATTTCTGCATCCGGTGCCAGATCTCGCCGCTGTCATGGCCGTAGCGACGAACCAGCTCATACACCTGATCGTGCAGGCCGCCTTCGCACACCTTCGCCAGCTGATGATAAAAGCCCAGCGCCAGGCTGCGCGCTTCCGGGCTGGAGAAGTAGTGGCGGCCGATGCGGGTATATAGCCCCTTCATGCCGTTGAGGATCAGGCCATAAATCGGGTTGCCGGAGGCGAAAGCCAGACCGCGGAAAATGTTGTAATCGAGATCGGCGAAGGCGTCGGCGTGATCTTCCACTTCCCGGGCGCTGTCCAGCACCGCCAGCGCTTTATCCGGATGCTGACGGAACGCGGTGCGAATAAAAATCGTGGAAATATTGGTGCGCACGGAGAGCAGGTTATCAATCAACTGCGGGACGCTGTCGTGATCGAGGCGCGCCAGTGTTTCAAGGATATTCAGCCCGGAGGTCTCCCAGAAGTTGTTCACTTTGGTGGGTTTGCCGTGCTGAATGGTCAACCAGCCGTCACGCGCCAGACGCTGCAACACTTCGCGCAGCGTGGTGCGGGTGACACCGATCAGCTCAGAAAGCTCGCGTTCAGCGGGGAGAATCGATCCAGGTGGGAAGCGGTTATTCCAGATGCTCTCAATGATATACTCTTCCGCGAAACCCGCAGGGCTCTGCGCCTTAATGACCATAATAATATTTCCATTACACATTGTTGCAATTGCACTCATCATACCAGAGCCGCTATAGCGCAGATAGCATCGCAAGTGAATTAAAAAGGGATCGCCGTTTCATTTTCCGTTTTTACTTTACGCTTTTCCTTATCTCCCGTAACCGCCGCAGCGCTGCGAAGAAAGTTGCTTCTCATTTTGCTCAACTGGTACTCTTGCCAATAGTTACGCACAAAATCATGCACTAATTGACGGGGAAGGATTCTGTCGTGGAAATTTCTTATGGCCGCGCGCTGTGGCGCAATTTTCTTGGCCAGTCGCCTGACTGGTACAAGCTGGCATTAATCATTTTCTTAATTATCAATCCGCTGGTGTTCGCCGTGGCGCCATTTGTCGCCGGCTGGCTGCTGGTGGTTGAGTTTATCTTTACCCTCGCCATGGCGCTGAAGTGCTATCCGCTGCTGCCGGGTGGCCTGCTGGCTATCGAGGCGCTGCTGATCGGCATGACCAGCCCAGCGCACGTGCGGGAAGAGATCGCCAGCAACCTGGAAGTGCTGCTTCTGCTGATGTTTATGGTGGCGGGCATCTACTTTATGAAGCAGCTGCTGCTGTTTGTCTTTACGCGCCTGCTGTTAGGGATCCGCAGCAAGATGCTGCTGTCGCTGGCCTTCTGCCTGGCCGCTGCCTTCCTCTCCGCCTTTCTCGATGCGCTGACGGTGGTGGCGGTGGTGATAAGCGTCGCCGTCGGGTTCTACGGCATCTATCACCGCGTCGCCTCGGCGCGCCCGGACGATAGCGACCTGCTCGACGACAGCCATATCGAGCAACACTACCGCGAGGTGCTGGAGCAGTTCCGCGGCTTTCTACGCAGCCTGATGATGCACGCCGGCGTCGGGACCGCGCTCGGCGGCGTCATGACCATGGTCGGCGAACCGCAAAACCTGATTATCGCCAAAGCGGCGGGCTGGCATTTTGGCGAGTTCTTTCTCCGCATGGCGCCCGTCACCCTGCCGGTGATGGTCTGCGGTCTGTTAACCTGTCTGCTGGTGGAAAAGTATCGCCTGTTTGGCTACGGCGAACCGCTGCCGCCGACGGTGCGCAAGGTGCTGCAGGAGTTTGACGATCGCAGCCGCGCCCAGCGCAGTCGTCAGGAGCGGCTACGGCTGATTGCCCAGGCGCTCATTGGCGTTTGGTTGATCGTCGCCCTCGCTTTTCACCTGGCTGAGGTCGGCCTGATTGGCCTGTCGGTGATCATCCTCGCCACCACCTTTACCGGGGTGACCGATGAGCACGCGATTGGCAAGGCGTTCACCGAGGCGTTGCCCTTCACCGCGCTGCTCACGGTGTTCTTTGCCGTAGTGGCGGTGATCATCGACCAGCAGCTGTTCACGCCGGTCATCGAGTTTGTTCTGCAGGCCTCTCCGCACGCGCAGCTGTCGCTGTTTTATCTGTTTAACGGCCTGCTGTCGTCCATCTCGGATAACGTTTTTGTCGGCACGGTCTACATCAACGAAGCGAAAACCGCCCTCGAGCATGGCGCCATCAGCCTGAAGCAGTTTGAGATGCTGGCGGTGGCAATCAACACCGGCACCAACCTGCCGTCAGTGGCCACCCCGAACGGCCAGGCGGCATTCTTGTTCCTGCTGACTTCCGCGCTGGCGCCGCTTATCCGACTCTCCTATGGCCGCATGGTGTGGATGGCCCTGCCCTACACCCTCGTACTGACGCTGGTCGGCCTGCTGTGCGTCGAGTTCACCCTGATGCCGGTCACCGAATGGTTGCTGGCTCACGGCTGGCTGGTTACCCCCACCCTGCCGTGATCCACGCGTCGCCCGGGTTCGCCCGGGCGATTCAATAACCAGTTACGTAATATTTTCCGCCGGGCCGCTGGCGTCGGTACGGTTTTCGTTTACACTGCCATGATTTAGCATCTTCCAGGGAAATGATTATGTTGCAATATTTAAACCAGTGCTCGCGGGGACGCGGCGCCTGGCTGCTGATGGCCTTGACCGCGTTCATTCTCGAACTCGTCGCGCTGTGGTTCCAGCACGTGATGCTGCTGCAGCCGTGCGTGATGTGCATTTATGAACGCTGCGCCCTGTTTGGCATCATGGGCGCGGGGCTGGTGGGCGCTATCGCCCCTAAAACGCCGCTGCGCTATGTCGCCATGCTGATTTGGCTGTACAGCGCGGTACGTGGGCTACAGCTGGCGTGGGAACATACGATGATTCAGCTGCACCCATCGCCGTTCCAGACCTGCGATTTCGCCGCCCGTTTCCCGAGCTGGCTGCCGCTGGATAAATGGTTGCCGCAGGTGTTTGTCGCGTCCGGCGACTGTTCGGTACGCCAGTGGCAGTTCCTGTCGCTGGAGATGCCGCAATGGCTGGTGGGAATTTTCGCGGCTTATCTGGTGGTCGCTATCCTGGTGATCGTTGCTCAGCCTTTTAAAGCCAAAAAGCGCGATCTGTTTGGCCGCTAAGCCGCAGCGAGTACCGCACACTGAAACGCCCTACGGGGCGTTTTTTTGTGCCTGCCGTTCATCACTGAATCGTTTCCTGTCCGTGGTTGACCACAGACACCAAAAGGTGCATATTAAATACATCTTTTATAACCCCACAGGAGCTCACATGTCATCTTTACTGATCCCCGCAGACTGGAAAGTTAAACGCTCCACCCCGTTCTTTACCAAAGAGAACGTCCCCGCCGCTCTGCTGAGCCACCACAACACCGCGGCCGGTGTCTTCGGTCAGTTGTGCGTCATGGAAGGTTCGGTCACCTATTACGGTTTTGCCAATGAACAGGCGACGGAGCCGGAGAAAAAAGTCGTGATTCATGCCGGGCAGTTTGCCATCAGTCCGCCGCAGTACTGGCACCGCGTCGAACTCAGCGACGATGCCCGCTTCAATATTCACTTCTGGGTGGCGGAAGAAACCGACGGTGAAAACGGGCTGTTTCACGCGAAGAAAGCGTGACGGGCTTACCGCGCCCTGTCAGGCAGATTGAGGATATGGTCCTGCCAGTCGACAACGGTGGACTCGGGCACCGCTATATGGCGGACGGAGATGCGTTCGCCGTGCATCGCCGCTTTTGAGCCGGTCAGCAGCGGGTGCCAGGCCGGCAGAGGTTTGCCTTCCGCCAGCAGGCGATAGGCGCAGGTCGGCGGCAGCCATTCGAAGGTCGGCAGATTTTCACGAGTGAGCTTGATGCAGTCCGGCTCATATTCGAAGCGACGCTCGTAGTTACGGCACTGGCAGGTTTTGATATTGAGCTGACGGCAGGCGACGTTGGTGAAGTAGATCTCATCGGTATCTTCATCCATCAGCTTATGCAGGCAGCACTGGCCGCAGCCGTCGCACAGCGATTCCCACTCCGCGTCGGTCATGTCATCCAGGGTTTTTTGTTGCCAGAAAGGTTGTTCGCTCATCGGAATGTCCGTCGTTGCCAGTTAAGGGTGCACCTTATAACCAGTCTGGCACGACGATGCAAGTTTTGCCGCCCCAAAAGGCGGCAAACCACGCTTACAGTACGCGGGTGGTGAGCGACAGGCCGTTGAAACCGACCTCCAGCTCGTCGCCGCTGTGCAGCGGTCCCACCCCTTCCGGGGTGCCAGTGAGGATCACGTCGCCGGCTTTGAGGGTAAAGAAGCGCGACATATAGGCGATCAGCGGCACAATCTTATGGATCATGTCGGCGGTAGTGCCCTGCTGGCGCACTTCGCCGTTAATCTTCAGACTTAACGGCGTATTCTGCGGGTCGCCGTGGAACTCGGCCGCCGGAATAAAGCCGGAGATCGGACAGGCGTTATCGAAGCCTTTGGCCTTCTCCCACGGCTGCCCGGCCTTTTTCATTTTAGCTTGCAGGTCGCGCAGGGTGAGATCCAGCGCGACGCCATAGCCGGCAATCCCTTTCAGCACATGCTCTTCCGTCGCCTGACGCAGCGTACCGCCGATCAGCACCGCCAGCTCCACTTCATGATGCACCGAACCCAGCCCCTCAGGAAGCACCAACGGCTGACGGAGATCGCACAGCGCGCTCTCAGGTTTAATAAACAGCACCGGCTCTTCCGGCGTCGCACTGCCCATTTCCTTGATGTGCTTTGCATAATTGCTGCCGACGCAAACCACTTTGCTCACCGGATAATCCAGGAGCGCTCCCTGCCAGTTATGATGTTGGTACATTATTTTCCCTCGTGGGTTAATCGGATTGTTTCCCCTGTTCCGCCAGGTGTTTCTTTAGTAGATTTTCAGATGGCGGAGGAAGTTGCAGGTAATAGCCCTGTTCGCTTAGCGCCTGTTTCACTTTTTCAAGGTCGGCGTTAACCAGTTTTTTGCGCCCATCAAGCGGCAGCAGCATCGCCATTTGCGGCGTGCCGAAACCGCGCATGAGCTCGTCAGGAACGCGTGAGAAATCGTCCTTTTTTTCGACGTATAAATAGGTTTGTTCACGTTTAGTACTTCGATAGATCACACAAAACATAGTTTTACTCGGAATTAGACCCGTGGTCACTTGCCTCAATATATCAGTGACTATAACATGCCTTTTAGTCTTCGGAATATCACCGCACTTCGGCGGTCGATAAACAGCAAATTGAGTAAGGCCAGGATGTCAAATACGCCAATCGAACTTAAAGGCAGTAGCTTCACGTTATCTGTCGTTCATTTGCACGATGCAAATCCCGAGGTTATTCGTCAGGCGTTAGAAGACAAAATCGCCCAGGCTCCCGCCTTTTTACGCCATGCTCCGGTGGTGGTGAATATCGCCAGCGTCGAGGAGAGTGTCGAATGGCGCGCCGTCAACGAGGCTATCGCCGCGACCGGTTTACGCATTATGGGCGTCAGCGGATGCAAAATCCCGCGCCTGAAAACCGAAATCGACCGCGCCGGGATCCCGTTATTAACCGAAGGGAAAGAAAAAGCCCCTCGTCCGGCACCGTCCGAACCCGCCCCGCCGCCACCAGTTGCTAGTCAGATCACAAAAACGCGTTTGATTGATCAGCCGGTACGTTCCGGTCAGCGCATTTATGCGCCACACTGTGATCTTATTGTTACAAATCATGTGAGTGCCGGTGCGGAACTTATCGCTGACGGCAATATCCATGTATATGGCATGATGCGGGGACGCGCATTGGCAGGCGCCGGTGGCGACAGAGACGCCCAGATATTTTGTACCCACCTTGCGGCGGAGCTGGTCTCCATCGCCGGGGAATATTGGCTGAGCGATAACATCCCGGCCGAATTTTATGGCAAAGCGGCACGCCTGCGTTTAGGCGAAAGCGCTTTGACAATTCAACCGTTAAATTAATCCCTTTTTAACAAGGAATTTCTATGGCACGCATTATTGTTGTGACTTCGGGTAAAGGGGGCGTTGGCAAGACCACCTCCAGCGCGGCCATCGCTACAGGTTTGGCCCAGAAGGGAAAGAAAACCGTCGTTATCGACTTCGACATCGGCCTGCGTAACCTCGACCTGATTATGGGCTGCGAACGTCGCGTCGTTTATGATTTCGTCAACGTCATCCAGGGCGATGCCACATTGAACCAGGCGCTGATCAAAGATAAGCGCACGGAAAACCTCTACATTCTTCCGGCGTCCCAGACCCGGGATAAAGACGCCCTGACCCGCGAAGGCGTCGACAAAGTTCTCGAAGAACTGAAAAAGATGGAGTTCGATTTCATCGTCTGTGACTCCCCGGCAGGCATTGAAACCGGTGCGCTGATGGCGCTCTATTTCGCTGACGAAGCCATTATCACTACCAACCCGGAAGTCTCCTCCGTTCGCGACTCCGACCGTATCCTTGGCATTCTCGCCTCCAAATCCCGTCGTGCGGAAAATGGCGAAGAGCCGATCAAAGAGCACCTGCTACTGACCCGCTACAATCCAGGCCGCGTCAATAAAGGCGATATGCTGAGCATGGAAGACGTGCTGGAGATTCTGCGCATCAACCTGGTGGGCGTGATCCCGGAAGACCAGTCAGTCCTGCGCGCATCCAACCAGGGTGAGCCTGTGATCCTCGATGCCGCGTCGGATGCAGGCAAAGCCTATGCCGATACCGTTGAACGTCTGCTCGGAGAAGAACGCCCTTTCCGCTTCATTGAAGAAGAGAAGAAAGGATTCCTCAAACGCCTGTTCGGAGGATAAATTATGGCTTTACTCGACTTTTTTCTCTCGCGAAAAAAGAACACGGCTAATATTGCGAAAGAACGCCTGCAAATCATCGTCGCCGAGCGCCGCCGCGGGGACGCGGAGCCGCATTACCTGCCGCAGTTGCGCAAAGATATCCTGGAAGTGATCTGTAAATACGTGCAGATCGACCCGGAGATGGTCAGCGTGCAACTGGAGCAGCGGGACGGTGATATTTCCATTCTTGAGCTGAACGTGACCCTACCCGAAACGGAAGAGTCGAAACCCTGACCTGCTGTTCCATCCCGAAAAAAAACCGGCTACGCCACGCGCCGCCGGTTTTTTTATGGCCTGAACCAGACCGTCCGCTAGCGCGGATAGTCGCTTAACAGCCTCTTCAGCCGTTCGGCCATCAGCTCACCACGCCAACCGGAAATCAGCTCAGGCTCAGCGGCCTGCGTTTTCAGCTGCCAGTGCCAGTTCAACAGCTGGTTGATCTGCCGACGCGACGCCAGCAGCTCCGCGCTTACGCCCTTCTCAGCGCTCACTTCCTGCACCAGCGCTTTAATATCTTTAAAGGCTTTGCGGTAGCCCGGCATGTCGATCAGATTCTGCAGCGGCGCCGGCAGGGCCGACTCCGGCAGCGCCTGTGCTTTCTCGACCAGGCTAATCAGCGTTTTGCCATGGAAGCGAATTTCGCTACCGGACAACCCGAGGCTGTCGAGCTCGCCGAGGCTGGTGGGCATATAGCGCGCCACGCTCCACAGATGCTCTTCCCGCACCACAAAGTTCACCGCCAGGTCGCGCTCACGCGCTTTGCGCAGGCGCCACTCCGCCAGCAGCTGCAGGCAGCCCAGCTGGCGGGTACGCAGCTGCCAGGCGTTGCCGATATCGCGCCAGGCCTCGGCCGGGTCGACCACCTCCTGGCGACGCTGCTGCATCAGGCGGCATTCGTCCAGTGCCGCCGATAGCCAGCCCGCGCGATCGGTCTCCGCCATTAATTGGCTGGTGATCGGCAACAGGTACCAGACGTCGGCCGCGGCATATTCACACTGACGCTCGGTTAGCGGACGCGCCAGCCAGTCGGTGCGGGATTCGCTTTTGTCCAGCGCAACCCCGGAATACTCTTCCACCATCGAGGCGAAGCCCCAGGACATCGGCCGACCGCAGAAGGCTGCCAGGATCTGGGTGTCGATCAGCGGCTGCGGCATCAGGTTGAACGCGTTGAGAAAGACTTCTAAATCTTCGCTGCCGGCATGCAGGTATTTGGTCACATCCGGGTTGAGCAGCAGGTCGCGCATCGGCGCCCAGTCGGTAATCGTTAAGGGATCGATCAGAGAGACCTGGCGGCCGTCGAACAGCTGCAGCAGGCCCAGCTGCGGGTAATAGGTACGGGTACGGACAAATTCCGTATCCAGAGCGACGGCGGAGGCGGCGCTTGCCGCTTCGCAGACAGCGCGCAGGCCATCGTCGGTGGTGATCATCTGATAGTTCAAAGCATACTCTCTTAACTTGCGCCCATAAAAAACGCCGGCGTAGCCGGCGTCTGGCGACTCATTCGTTACTTAGCCTTTATTGTCCACTTTAGCGCGCGCTTCGTCACGCAGTTCTCGCCGCAAAATTTTCCCGACGTTGGATTTCGGCAGTTCGTCACGGAATTCCACCAGCTTCGGTACCTTGTAACCGGTCAAATGGCGACGGCAGAACGTAATCAGCGCTTCTTCGGTTAACGCGGCATCTTTCTTCACCACGAAGATCTTCACCGCTTCGCCGCTGCTGCCGGACGGCACGCCGATGGCCGCCACCTCAAGCACGCCGCTGTGCTGCATGACCACATCTTCGATTTCATTCGGATAGACGTTAAAACCCGACACCAGGATCATATCTTTTTTCCGGTCAACGATGCGCAGGAATCCCTCTTCATCCATCACCGCGATGTCCCCGGTGTGCAACCAGCCGTCTTTAATAATTTCATCCGTTGCGTCAGGACGCTGCCAGTAGCCCAGCATCACCTGCGGCCCCTTGATACAGAGCTCGCCCGGCTGACCCGCCGCCACTTCGTTATCGTCGTCGTCCACCAGTTTGGCTTCAGTGGAGGGCACCGGCAGGCCAATGCTGCCGCTGTGGTAGTCGATGTCGTGCGGGTTGACGCTGACCAGCGGCGAACACTCGGTCAGGCCGTAGCCCTCCAGCAGATATTGTCCGGTCAGTTTCACCCAGCGCTCAGCCACCGCCTGCTGCACCGGCATGCCGCCGCCGGCGGAGAGGTGCAGCGAGGAGAAATCAAGCTGCTGGAACTCTTTGTTGTTCAGCAAGGCGTTGAACAGGGTGTTGACCCCGGTCATGGCGGTAAACGGATATTTCGCCAGCTCCTTCACCAGCCCGGGGATATCGCGCGGGTTGGTGATCAGCAGATTCTGCCCGCCCAGCTCGATAAACAGCAGGCAGTTCATGGTGAGGGCGAAAATGTGATACAGCGGCAGCGCGGTGACCACAAACTCTTTGTCGCGATGCAGCAGCGGGCCGTAGGTGGCATTGACCTGCTCAAGGTTGGCCAGCATGTTGCGGTGGGTCAGCATCGCCCCTTTAGCCACCCCGGTGGTGCCCCCGGTGTACTGTAGAAACGCCAGATCTTCCGCAACGATCTCCGGCTTCACGTACTGCATGCGATAGCCGTGCTGCAGCGCGCTGCGAAACGAGATGGCATCCGGTAGATGGTACTTCGGCACCAGCCGCTTGATGTACTTAACCACAAAGTTCACCAGCGTGCCTTTGGCGGTGGAGAGCTGGTCGCCCATGCGCGTCAGGATCACGTGTTTCACCTGGGTCTTCGCCACCACTTTTTCCAGGGTATGGGCAAAGTTGGAGACGATGACGATCGCCGCCGCGCCGCTGTCGTTGAGCTGATGCTCCAGTTCACGCGGGGTATATAAGGGGTTGACGTTAACCACGATCATCCCGGCGCGCAGGATGCCAAACAGGGCCACCGGATACTGCAGCAGGTTAGGCATCATCAGGGCCACCCGGTCGCCCTTCTGTAGTCCTAAGCCCTCCTGAAGGTAAGCGGCGAAGGCGCGACTGCGCTCTTCCAGCTTACGATAGGTCATCACTTCACCCATATTGATAAACGCCGGTTGGTCGGCGTAGCGGGTGGTGGCATGTTCAAACAGTTCAACCAGGGATTGATAGCGGTCAGGATTTATCTCCGCCGGAACATCTGCGGGATAACGGTTTAGCCAAACCTTTTTCACTGCATCACCTCTGAAATAGTTATTCGTCGTCATCACAGCCCCTGGAAAATACATTTTGTTAACATTATATTAACTCAGCGTACCAGTTTATTAATTAGGCAATGAGCAGGTTGCGAAGCGCGTCACTATTTTTTTTCTTATTCGACTGAAAACAAAGAAACAGCGGACCGGCCGCTGTTTCTTTGAACTAACAAAAACAACAAAATCATTCGGTTACAACGTTTCTGACCTCTGCTGGGCCGGGGTTGTACCAACCCCATCCGCCATAGCCGTAACCCCAGGGGCGCGGACCCAGCATCCACGGGTCGATCGGCTGCGGGGGCATCACCACCTGCTGCACCACGTTCCAGCGTTTGTAGCCGGTGGCGTTCATCAGCATAAATTTGTAGGGCGTGCTGCCTACTTTGCCTTCGACCACCCCGGCAATCGGCCCGACCACGGTCACCAGCTGACCGCGGAAGTCCACCGGATCGAGGAAGCCGTTAACATCGGCATAGATCCGCCCGCGCGAGGGTTCGCCCAGTTCCGGTCGCGCACCGCTGTCCAGCGGCACGGTAGCGATTTCTAAGCGGGTTTTCCCCTGCTGGTTCTGCACGTTGACCACCTTGCCGCCAAAGCGCGCTTCCTGACCGACGTACAGCTGCGGGGCATTCATCACCCGCACTAAATCCTGCTGCGGCGTGGGGCTGGTGCCTTTGATGGCATCCGGCACCGATACGCAGCCGCTCAGCGCAACGGCAACCGCCGCGGCCAGCAGCCAGCGAACGCCCTGTTTTTGACCCGCCATGATGCGACTCCTTTTCTCAGTCTTCTTGTTACTGAGATTCACTCGCGGCCCGGAAGTTTCTTCCACGCCACCTCGTTACGCAAATAAACCGGCTCCGCTTTCTCCACGGCCACGGTTTTCCCTGCCGCCAGCAGATAACAGGCTAACGGCAGCATATCCTCTGCCGCCGGCAGTTCAATTTCGCCGCTGCTTAAGGTCAGTCCGCTCTCTTTCGCCAGATCCGGCCACGCCTGCCAGCCGGTACCGACAGTGGCCCATTCGCCGGAAAGCTGTGCCAGCCGTTCGGCCACCGCGTCCGGTTTGAGCACCGCTTCCGTCTCTTCGCCGTGCCAGACGCCCTGCTCGTCGCGCTGATACTCGGCCCAGTAGACTTCCCCCATCCGAGCGTCAATCGCCGCCAGCACGCGGGTGGCGCCGGTTTTGCGCCACGCGCCCTGCGCCATGGTGGCCAGTGTGGAAACACCGATCATCGGCAGCTCCGCGCCCAGCGCCAGCCCCTGAGCGATACCGATGCCAATGCGTACGCCGGTAAAGCTGCCAGGACCGCGGCCAAAGGCCAACGCGTCCAGCTCGGTCAGGGTGGTGCCGCTCTCGGCGAGGACCTCCTGCACCAGCGGCAGGATACGTTGGGTATGTTCGCGGGGACAAATTTCGAAATGAGCACTAAGGGTGCCATCATTCCACAGCGCTGCGGAGCAGGCTTCTGTGGCGGTATCGATAGCCAAAATTCGCATGGGTGGTCACGCTCTCGTTACATAGTTCAGGCCTTCAGGCAGCCTGTTTTCCGGCAGACGGACAACCCGTCGCCACACCGCCCGAAGTCTAGTGGGAACCGCTAATTAACAAAATGGCGCGCAGCTTAACACATTTAAGGGCGGATTACCTCGCCGGCGGCACGGCGAGGAAGCGCACCGCCCGGCGGATATCGCGGGTTCGCGGCGCCGGCGGCAGACTGGCCAGAAAGACCGCGCCGTAGGGGCGCATCACCAGCCGGTTGTCGCAGATCACCAGCACCCCGCGATCGTCGATATCGCGGATCAGGCGGCCCACCCCCTGCTTAAGGGTGATCACCGCGTCCGGGAGCTGCACTTCATCGAACGGATCGCCGCCGCGCAGCCGGCAATCTTCCATCCGCGCTTTCAGCAACGGATCGTCCGGCGAGGTAAACGGCAGCTTATCAATGATCACCAGCGACAGCGCGTCGCCGCGCACGTCGACCCCTTCCCAGAAGCTGCTGGTGGCCACCAGCAGGGCATTGCCGGCGCTGACGAACTGCTGCAGAAGCTGGCCTTTACTGGTCTCGCCCTGCAGCAGCACCGGCAGAGTCATGGTGGCGCGGAACTGCTCCGCCAGATCGCGCATCATGGCGTGCGAAGTGCACAGCATAAAGCAGCGACCGTCGTTAGCCTCGATCAGCGGCTTGAGCATCGCCGCCAGATGGCGCGCCGCGCCGGGCTGGTTCGGCAGCGGTAGGTTACGCGGCACGCAGAGCAGCGCCTGATGCTGATAGTCAAAGGGGCTCGGCAGCAGCAGAGTCTGCGCCTCGTCGATCCCCAGCCGGGCGGTGAAGTGGTGTAGATCGTCGTTTACCGACAGCGTCGCCGAGGTAAAGATCCAGCTCCCCGACTTCTGCGCCATCACCTCTTTAAACTTCTCGGCCACGGTCAACGGCGTCAGCGCAAGGGTAAAGTGACGCGAGGTGCACTCATACCAGTAGCTGTAGCCCGGCTGATTGATCTCTTTCAGCCGCTTCAGGCGCCCGCGATAAAGGGTGGCGCGCTCAAAGGCGGCGTCGAGCAGCGCCGAGCGGCCCAGCGAGAGTTTGGCGACGTCGTAACACAGTTCAAGCGCATCATCGAGCAGCAGCAGCGCCCGCTGAATGTGGCTGTCCGCCAGCAGTTCCCGCAGGTTGCCGCGGTAGCCAGGGTCCCCCAGCTGCAGGCGAAAATCCTGGGCGCTTTGCGCCAGGCGATCGGCGCATTTTTGCAGCTGTTGGGTGTCTTTCAGTTCGGTGCGGTAGGCAATGGTGATGTCTTTCGCCAGATCCAGCAGCTGGCGGCTGGAGAGCGACTGGCCAAAGTACTGGCTGGCGATATCCGGCAGCTGATGGGCTTCGTCGAAGATCATCACCTCCGCCTCGGGGATCAGTTCGGCAAAGCCGCTCTCTTTGACCACCATATCGGCAAGGAACAGGTGATGGTTGACGACCACTACGTCGGCGTCCATCGCTTTTTTACGCGCCTTCACCACGAAGCAATCTTTATACAGCGGGCAGTCGCTGCCGAGGCAGTTATCGTTGGTACTGGTGACCAGCGGCCAGGCCTGGGAATCTTCCGCCACGCTGGCGCAGGTGCTGATATCGCCATCCTGAGTTTGGTTCGACCAGGAGCGCAGGAGGATCACGTCGCTGAGGGTTTGCACCGGCAGATCGCCGCCCGCCAGCGCCTGCTGTTCCAGGCGTTCGAGGCACAGGTAGTTGGAGCGCCCTTTGAGCAGCGCCAGTTTGCCGGTGAATTTGAGCGCTTTGGCGACGGTGGGCAGATCGCGGCTGTAGAGCTGATCCTGCAGCGCTTTCGACCCTGTGGAGATAATCACCTTTTTTTTCGCCCGCAGCGCTGGCGCCAGGTAAGCGTAGGTTTTACCGGTTCCGGTCCCCGCTTCCACCACCAGCGGCCGGGAGGCCTCAATCGCTTCGCTGACCGCCACCGCCATCTGGCGCTGCGGCTCGCGCGGTTTAAATCCCGGTATGGCTTTGGCTAGCTGGCCGTCTGCTGCAAAATCGTCGATCACATTGCCCCCTGGTTATTTGGACAGTGATTATGTCAGGGAGGGCGGCGTTTCGCCAGTCCGGGTAGTGACGCGAGCGGAACATTATGGCAGTCTTGCCGCAGCTAAATGGAATGCTCAGAGAGGAATGAGAAATGACAATTACGCGTATTGATGCCGAAGCCCGCTGGTCAGATGTAGTGATCCACAATCAGACCCTTTACTACACCGGCGTGCCGGCGAATCTTGATGCCGATGCCTTCGAGCAGACCGCCAACACCCTGGCGCAGATTGACGCGGTGCTGGAAAAACAGGGCAGCGACAAGTCGCGCATTCTTGACGCCACCATTTTCCTCGCCGACAAAAGCGACTTTGCGGCGATGAATAAAGCGTGGGACGCCTGGGTGGTAGCCGGTCACGCCCCGGTGCGCTGCACGGTGGAAGCAACGCTGATGAACCCGCAGTATAAGGTTGAAATCAAAATTATCGCCGCGGTGTAATTACTCGTCTTCGTCTTCATCTTCAAAGCGCGCGACGATCCGTTCGCCGGTATGCGTCGCGCGTAGCTCTTCCGCCACCAGGGCAATCGCCTGGCCACTGCTCATCCCCTGGGCCATCAGCTCCTGGATACGTTCGACCGCTTTTTGCTGTTGCTCGTGGCTCAGCGAAGGTAAACCTGCAAACATCTTGTACTCCTGCTACATTGTGGGGCGTAATTATTTCACGCCGTCCCCGCCTACGCCAGAGGGACGGTAACGTTCAGGATCGAGAAAGATGTTGTCCCCCGCGATTATTACCCTGCCCTGGCGCCCGGATGCCGCCGAACACTATTTTACGCCGTTAAGCGCCCTGCCCTGGGCGATGCTGCTACATTCCGGCTTTGCCGACCATCCGCATAACCGTTTTGATATCCTGGTGGCGGCCCCGCGCGCCACGCTGCTGACGCGCGGTGAACAGACCTGGGTCGATGACGGCGAGAGCATTTTTGTCTCGGCGGACGATCCGCTGCAACTACTCCAGCAGCAGCTGGATCGTCAGCCGTTCACGCCGCAGCCCCATGAGGATTTGCCGTTTCTTGGCGGCGCGCTGGGGCTGTTCGGTTACGATCTGGGCCGCCGTTTTGAGCGACTTCCCACTGTGGCGCAGGCCGATATCGCGCTGCCGGATATGGCGGTGGGGATTTATGACTGGGCGCTGATCGTCGACCATCAGCGCCAGCAGGTGTCGCTGCTCAGCTATGACGAACCGCAGCAGCGTCTGCAGTGGCTGGAGGCGCAAACGTCGGCGCCAGGTGAAACCTTCACCCTGACCTCTGCCTGGCAGTCAAATATGAGCCGCCAGCAATACGGCGAGAAATTTCGTCAGGTGCAGGCCTATCTGCGCAGCGGTGACTGCTATCAGGTCAATCTCGCCCAGCGTTTTCAGGCACGCTACGTCGGGAATGAATGGCAGGCTTTCCGCCAGTTGAACGCCGCCAACCGCGCCCCCTTTAGCGCCTTCATCCGCCTTGCGGAAGGGGCGATTTTAAGCCTGTCGCCGGAGCGATTTATTCAGCTCCGCCAGGGGGAAATCCAGACGCGCCCGATTAAGGGCACCCTGCCGCGGCTCGATTCGCCGCTGGCGGATGCGCAGCAGGCGGAGAAGCTGGCGAACTCGCCGAAAGATCGCGCCGAGAATTTAATGATTGTCGACCTGATGCGCAACGACATCGGCCGCGTCGCCGTCCCGGGCAGCGTGCGGGTCCCCGAGCTGTTCGTGGTGGAGCCCTTCCCGGCGGTCCATCATCTGGTCAGTACCATCACCGCCCGCCTGCCGGCGACGCTGCACGCCAGCGATCTGCTGCGCGCCGCCTTCCCGGGAGGGTCGATCACCGGCGCGCCGAAGGTCCGGGCGATGGAGATTATTGATGAACTGGAACCCCAGCGACGTAACGCCTGGTGCGGGAGCATCGGCTATCTGAGCTATTGCGGCAATATGGATACCAGCATCACCATTCGCACCCTAACGGCCTGGCAGGGGCAACTGTACTGTTCCGCCGGCGGCGGGATTGTGGCGGATAGTGAGGAAGCCGCAGAATATCAGGAAACTTTTGATAAAGTTAATCGTATCCTGCACCAACTGGAGAACTAGACCATGGCGGACCGCGCCCTCAATCTGGATGACTTTCTGTCCCGCTTTCAGCTGCTGCGTCCACAGCCTTCGCCACAGGCGCTAAACCAGCGGCAGGCGGCGGTGCTGGTACCGATCGTACGCCGGCCGCAGCCTGGCCTGCTGTTGACCCAGCGTTCGCCGTTGCTGCGCAAGCACGCCGGCCAGGTCGCCTTTCCCGGTGGGGCGGTAGATAATACCGATGCGACGCTTATCGCCGCCGCTCTGCGCGAAGCCCAGGAAGAGGTGGCGATCCCGCCTGAGAAGGTTGAGGTGATTGGCGTTCTGCCGCCGGTGGACAGTGTCACCGGCTTCCAGGTGACGCCGGTGGTGGGCATTATTCCACCGGATCTGCACTATCACGCCAGCCAGGACGAGGTCTCCGCGGTATTTGAAATGCCGCTCGCCGAAGCCCTGCGCCTCGGGCGCTACCATCCGCTCGATATCCACCGCCGGGGCAACGACCACCGCGTCTGGCTCTCCTGGTACCAGCATTATTTTGTCTGGGGAATGACCGCCGGGATCATTCGCGAGCTGGCGCTGCAGATAGGCGCGCGCCCTTAGCTATACTGATTATGAGAGGGCGCTCTCACTATTAGTAAAATCGCGGTTATCCATTAGTTTAATTCATGTGAATAGTTGAACTGACAGGGCGCTTCCCTCTTACACTATGCGCAGTTATTACATCGTTACCGCACCCGCGGTAACCCTGTCAGGAGTATTATCGTGATTAGTCTATTCGACATGTTCAAGGTGGGGATTGGTCCCTCATCTTCCCACACTGTTGGCCCGATGAAGGCCGGTAAACAGTTCGTCGATGACCTGGTCGAAAAAGGATTGCTTAATGCAGTGACCCGCGTGGCGGTTGACGTCTACGGTTCGCTGTCATTAACCGGCAAAGGCCACCATACGGACATCGCCATTATCATGGGACTGGCGGGCAATCAGCCCGATACGGTCGATATAGACGCGATACCGGCATTTATCCGTGACGTCGAGACACGCGGCCGTCTGCTGCTGGCCAACGGTCAGCACGAAGTCGACTTCCCGGCGGATGACGGCATGCGTTTTCGCAGCGACAATCTGCCGCTGCACGAAAACGGCATGACCATTCATGCCTGGGCCGGCGAGAAAGAGATCTACTGCAAGACCTATTACTCGATTGGCGGCGGCTTTATCGTCGATGAAGAGCACTTCGGCAAAGAGAACGCCAACGAACTGCAGGTGCCCTACCCGTTTAAATCGGCGCAGGAAATGCTGGCCTACTGCAAAGAGACCGGCTTGTCGCTCTCCGGGATGGTGATGCAGAACGAGCTGGCGCTGCACAACAAAAAAGAGATCGAGGACTATTTCGCTAATGTCTGGCAAACCATGCGCGCCTGTATCGACCGCGGCATGAACACCGAAGGCGTGCTGCCTGGCCCGCTGCGCGTACCGCGTCGCGCGTCGGCGCTGCGTCGTCTGCTGGTGGCCAGCGATAAGCTCTCCAGCGATCCGATGAACGTCGTTGACTGGGTCAACATGTTCGCGCTGGCGGTCAATGAAGAGAACGCCGCTGGCGGTCGCGTGGTGACCGCGCCGACCAACGGCGCCTGCGGCATCGTTCCGGCGGTACTCGCTTATTACGATCACTTTATCGAATCCGTCAGCCCGGAGATCTATATCCGCTACTTTATGGCCTGCGGTGCGATCGGCGCGCTGTACAAGATGAATGCCTCCATTTCCGGCGCCGAAGTCGGCTGTCAGGGCGAAGTAGGCGTCGCCTGCTCGATGGCGGCGGCGGGTCTGGCCGAACTGCTCGGCGCCAGCCCGGAACAGGTCTGCGTGGCGGCGGAGATCGGCATGGAACATAACCTCGGACTGACCTGCGACCCGGTCGCCGGCCAGGTACAGGTGCCGTGCATTGAACGTAACGCCATCGCCTCCGTGAAAGCGATCAACGCCGCGCGGATGGCAATGCGCCGCACCAGCGAACCGCGCGTCTCGCTCGATAAAGTGATCGAGACCATGTACGAAACCGGCAAAGACATGAACGCCAAGTACCGCGAAACTTCGCGCGGCGGACTGGCGATTAAAGTTCAGTGTGACTAAAGTGTTGGCTTACGCCTGCCCCCTCCCGGTGCGCAGGCGTGAAGCGAGGGGAACTGAAAGCCCCCTGCCTTCCTGATGCGCCCTCTGTGGCGCATTTCTTTTTTCTATACCTGACGATATTCTGCCACTACAATTGCTCTATTAAATAAGCCACGCTTAACCACTCGTCCTGTCGACAGGGTGTCGCACATGCAGACTGCACAAAAAGTCATTACGGCCTATCGTCGCAAACGCATTATTGTCTGCCTGCTGGTAGCCCTGGTGACCCTGGGCACCACCTTAGCCATCCGATTTATTTCGCAGCGTAGCGAAAATGAAGGCTATATTCGCATGGCCGCCAGCCAACGGGTGGCGGCGCTGGATAATATCCTGCGTCCGCTGAGCGCGCAGCGAACCACCCTGCTTCCTCTGGTGGGTCACCCCTGCCCGGATATCCATTTGTCGCTGCGTAAAATCGCGGCCTCGTTGCAGACCGTTCGTTCCGTCGCGCTCGTGACGTCAGGTATCGTTTACTGTTCGAGTATTTTTGGGCCGCGACAGGCGGATTTACATCGCCTGCAGCCTGCGCTTCCTGCACCCCGTCCTCTGCTGCTCTTTTCGAACGACAGCTCCTTGCTCAAAGGCTCACCGGTGCTGATACAGTGGTATCCAGCCTCGGAGAGAGGCGTGGACGGCGTGATGCTGATTGTCAATATCGAGCTGCTGGGGACCTTAATTCTCAACGAAAAATCATCCCTGATAAGCGACGTCAGCCTGCAGGTTGGCGATCGTTATTTTAGCAGCAGCCATGGGCTTCTCGAGAAAGCGCATACCCCGCCGGGAACGGTGATTTATCGCCAGCGCTCTACCGAGTTTCCGTTTATCGTCAATATCAATGGCCCTGGCGCCTCGGCGATTGCGCTTGAGGAGCTGCCCGGCGAGCTGCCGCTGGCGCTGATCTTCAGCCTGTTGATGACCGGCATCGCCTGGCTGGCCACCGCCGGCAGAATGAGCTTCTCGCGGGAGATAAGCCTCGGTATTTCCGCCCGGGAGTTTGCCCTCTGGTGCCAGCCGCTGCAGGATGCGCGCAGCGGCCGCTGCTGCGGGGTGGAGATCCTGCTGCGCTGGAACAACCCCCGCCGCGGTGCGATTTCGCCGGAGGTGTTTATTCCCATCGCCGAAGGGGACAATCTGATCATCCCCCTCACCCGCTACGTGATTGCCGAAACCGCCCGCCGTCTGGATGCTTTTCCCCGCGACCGCCAATTTCATATCGCGATTAACGTCGCTGCCCGCCACTTTGCCAACGGCTTACTGCTGCATGACCTGCATAATTACTGGTTCAGCATGAACCCGGTACAGCAGCTGGTGGTCGAGCTGACCGAACGCGATGTCCTGCAGGATGGCGACCAGCACATGGCCGAAGATCTGCACCAGAAAGGCGTCCAGCTGGCGATCGATGACTTTGGCACCGGCAACAGCTCCCTGTCGTGGCTGGAAACACTGCGCCCGGACGTGCTGAAGATTGACCGCTCGTTTACCAGCTCGGTGGGGATAGACAGCGTCAATGCCACGGTGACCGATATCATTATCGCCCTCGCCAACCGGCTGAATATTATTACCGTTGCCGAAGGGGTGGAGACGCAGGAACAGGAAAGCTACCTCAGAGACCACGGTGTCGATGTGCTGCAGGGGTTTTATTATGCCCGGCCGATGCCGGTGGAGGCATTCCCGGCGTGGCTGGCCAGTCGAGAGGCAACAGAATAACGCACCGGTCCCCAAGGGGACCGGTGCGCAGGACGATTACTCTTCTTCGTCGCTCGGCGGACGGGTGACCACCGCGCGAACCAGATCGACCCGGTAGTCATTCGCTTCCACCACGGTGAAATGCAGCGGCGGTAATGACACCACGTCGCCAATGCGCGGGATATGGCCATTGGCGGAGATCACCAGACCAGCAACCGTAGCAATATCCTCATCGTCATTGATCAGCGGATCCAGCCCCAGCGCCTGCTGCAACGCATGCAGGTCGGTCGACCCCTTAATAAGCCAGCCGTCGCCATCGATAACGATCTCCGGCGTCTCATCGGCGTCCGGGAATTCTCCAGCGATCGCTTCCAGAACGTCCAGCGGGGTCACTAATCCCTGCACCACGCCAAATTCATTGGTCACGATGACGAAACTGCCGCGGGCGCGGCGCAGGACGCCGAGCAGATTGATCGGGTCCAGCGTTTCAGGTACCACGATCGCCGGGGAGGCGGAGGCCAGCGCCGCGACGTTTTCGCCCGACTCCAGAGCCACCAGCATCTCCTTCGCCCGCACGATACCAATGATTTCATCCAGTTCTCCGCGGCAGACCGGGAACAGACTGTGCGGCGACGAAAGCAGCTGACGGCGAATTTCATCTTCACTCTGCTCGGCGTCGACCCAGCTGATTTCCCCGCGCGGCGTCATGATGCTGCGCAGAGAGCGCTGAGCCAGGGTCAGCACGCCGTTAATCATGTAGCGCTCTTCTTCCGCAAAGGCGCCTTCCGGTACCGGCACCGCCGCCGGGCTGTCAGCGTCGTGGTTGACGGAGGCCTGTTTATTACGGCCGCCCATCAGACGCAAGATCGCATCCGCGGTACGGGCGCGCAGCGGCAACGTCGACTGGTGACGTACAAAGTTGCGGCGCGCCACCTGGTTAAAGAACTCAATGATGATCGAGAAACCGATCGCCGCGTAAAGGTACCCTTTCGGAATATGGAAGCCAAACCCTTCCGCCACCAGACTCAGGCCGATCATCAACAGGAAGCTCAGACAGAGCACCACCACCGTCGGGTGCTGGTTGACAAAGCGCGTCAACGGCTTGGAGGCCAGCAGCATCATGATCATCGCGATCACGACCGCTGCCATCATCACCGGCAGATGGTTCACCATCCCGACCGCGGTGATCACCGCGTCCAGTGAGAAGACGGCATCCAGCACTACGATCTGCAGTACCACCACCCAGAAACTGGCATAGCCTTTCCCGTGACCGGCATCGTGCTGGCGGTTTTCCAGCCGTTCATGCAGCTCAGTTGTCGCCTTGAACAGCAAGAAGATCCCGCCAAGCAGCATGATGAGGTCACGCCCGGAAAAGGAGAAATCGGCGATAGTAATCAGCGGCTTCGTCAGCGTCACCATCCAGGAGATCACCGACAGCAGCCCCAGGCGCATCACCAGCGCCAGCGACAGGCCGATCAGTCGCGCTTTATCACGCTGCTTCGGCGGCAGTTTGTCCGCCAGGATGGCAATAAACACCAGGTTATCAATACCGAGCACAATTTCCAGAACGATAAGCGTCAACAGGCCGGCCCAGATTGAGGGATCCATTAACAATTCCATGTGCGACTCCGGTAAGCGGCAAGGTCAGTCATCGCCATGTCATGCACGGACGTGACAATAGATGCTGAAAGATAAGCGTGATGCGTGGAGGTGGCAACCAGGTGCCAGAAAGTGAAAAGACGTCGATGACGGTCCATACTGCGGGCTATGCCCTATACTCCTGAGTAATTAAACGGAAGTTAAACATAGCAAAATATAGAGCGAAATTGGAAAAGATTTACCTGAATTTGCAATAACTAAGGCTATTTTTTGCGCTGCAAAATTATTAGCAGGCGATGCCTGATTAACGGATCTTCATCACATTAATTATTTTTTCACTGTCTAAAATAATTCGCGGTAGTAACTATTTTCTATCTTACACCCTAACTGAATCGATTTTGTCCTCAAGAGTGATTCAGGATGTATCAAAGCAGATGATGCATTCACGATAATAAAGGAGGTAGCAAGTGACGATTGCTATTGTAATAGGCACACATGGTTGGGCTGCAGAACAGCTGCTGAAAACAGCAGAGATGCTGTTGGGCGAGCAGGAAAACGTTGGCTGGATCGATTTCGTTCCGGGTGAAAACGCCGAAACGCTGATCGAGAAATACAATGCCCAGTTGGCAAAACTGGATACCAGTAAAGGCGTGCTGTTTCTCGTCGATACATGGGGAGGCAGCCCGTTCAACGCTGCGAGCCGCATTGTCGTCGATAAAGAGCACTACGAAGTTATCGCCGGCGTCAACATCCCGATGCTGGTGGAAACCTTCATGGCCCGCGATGACGATCCTTCCTTTGATGAGCTGGTCGCCTTAGCGGTAGAGACCGGCAGCGAAGGCGTGAAAGCGCTGAAGGCCAAACCGGTGGAAAAAGCGGCCCCTGCGCCCGCTCCAGCCGCGGCGCCTAAAGCCGCAGCACCGGCCAAACCGATGGGTCCGAATGACTACATGGTGATTGGCCTCGCGCGTATCGACGATCGCCTGATCCATGGTCAGGTCGCCACCCGTTGGACCAAAGAGACCAACGTCACCCGCATCATCGTCGTCAGCGACGAAGTCGCCGCAGATACCGTGCGCAAAACCCTGTTGACCCAGGTTGCGCCGCCGGGCGTCACCGCCCACGTGGTGGACGTCGCCAAAATGATCCGCGTCTACAACAACCCGATGTACGCCGGACAGCGCGTCATGCTGCTGTTTACTAACCCGACCGACGTTGAGCGCGTCGTCGAGGGCGGCGTGAAAATCACCAGCGTCAACATCGGCGGTATGGCGTTCCGCCAGGGCAAAACCCAGGTTAACAACGCGATTTCGGTCGATGCCAAAGATATTGAGGCGTTTAACAAGCTGAACGCACGCGGTATCGAGCTGGAGGCACGTAAAGTGTCCACCGACCCGAAACTGAAAATGATGGATCTGATCGCCAAGGTCGATAAATAACCCGGACGATCGCGCCCCAGTTTTCACTTTAAGACTTAATCAACAGGAGAAGTACAATGGAGATTACCCTTCTTCAGATTGTGCTGGTGTTCATCGTCGCGTGTATTGCGGGTATGGAGTCGGTGCTTGATGAATTTCAGTTCCACCGTCCTCTGGTCGCCTGTACGCTGATCGGCGCCGTTCTCGGCGATATGAAAACCGGTATTATTATCGGCGGTACGCTGGAAATGATCGCCCTGGGCTGGATGAACATCGGTGCGGCGGTTGCCCCTGATGCCGCGCTGGCGTCCATTATTTCCACCGTTCTGGTTATTGCCGGCCATCAGAGCATCGGCGCCGGCATCGCGCTGGCTATCCCGCTGGCGGCTGCAGGCCAGGTGCTGACCATCATCGTGCGTACTATCACCGTAGCCTTCCAGCACGCGGCGGATAAAGCGGCGGAGAATGGCAACCTGACTGCCCTGTCGTGGCTGCACGTCTCGTCCCTGTTCCTGCAGGCGATGCGTATCGCTATCCCGGCCGTCATCGTGGCCATTTCCGTCGGTACCAGCGAAGTCCAGGGCCTGCTGAACGCAATCCCTGAAGTGGTCACCAGCGGCCTGAACATTGCCGGCGGCATGATCGTGGTGGTTGGTTACGCGATGGTCATCAATATGATGCGCGCGGGCTACCTGATGCCGTTCTTCTACCTCGGCTTCGTCACCGCCGCCTTCACCAACTTCAACCTGGTGGCCCTGGGCGTGATTGGCGCGGTCATGGCAATCCTCTACATCCAGCTGAGCCCGAAATATAACCGCGTCGCCGGTGCCCCGGCTCAGGCGGCTGGTAACAACGATCTCGATAACGAACTGGACTAACAGGTGAGCGAAATGGTTGATATGACTAAAAATACCACCGAGAAAAAACTCACTCAGAGTGATATTCGTGGCGTGTTCATTCGTTCTAACCTGTTCCAGGGTTCATGGAACTTCGAACGTATGCAGGCGCTGGGCTTCTGCTTCTCTATGGTTCCGGCGATTCGTCGTCTGTACCCGGAGAATAACGATGCGCGTAAGCAGGCGATTAAGCGTCACCTTGAGTTCTTCAATACCCATCCTTACGTTGCCGCTCCGGTACTGGGCGTAACGCTGGCGATGGAAGAGCAGCGCGCCAATGGCGCAGAGATTGACGATGGCGCTATCAACGGCATCAAAGTCGGTCTGATGGGACCGCTGGCCGGCGTCGGCGACCCGATCTTCTGGGGCACTGTGCGTCCGGTGTTCGCGGCCTTAGGCGCTGGGATCGCGATGAGCGGTAGCCTGCTCGGTCCTCTGCTGTTCTTTATCCTGTTCAACGCAGTGCGTCTGCTGACCCGCTACTATGGCGTCGCCTATGGTTACCGCAAAGGCGTGGACATCGTGAAAGATATGGGCGGCGGCTTCCTGCAGAAACTGACTGAGGGGGCGTCAATCCTCGGCCTGTTTGTCATGGGGGCGCTGGTTAACAAGTGGACGCACGTGAATATTCCGATGGTGGTGTCAAAAATCACCGGCTCTGACGGACAGGTTCATGTCACCACGGTGCAGACGATCCTCGACCAGCTGATGCCGGGCCTGGTACCGCTGCTGCTGACCTTCGCCTGTATGTGGCTGCTGCGTAAGAAAGTTAACCCGCTGTGGATCATCGTTGGCTTCTTCGTCATCGGTATCGCAGGCTACGCTGTCGGCCTGCTGGGTCTGTAATTTCCAGGTTGTACGCCGGGGGCTAGCCCCCGGCTTTTTTTTATCAGGAGGAACGCAAAGCAATGACATTCACGGACCTGGTGATCATCCTGTTCATCCTTGCGCTACTGGCCTACGCGGTGTATGACCAGTTTATTATGCCGAGGCGCAACGGCCCGGTGCTGCTGGCCATTCCCCTGCTTCGCCGCAGCCGCGTTGACGGCCTGATCTTTGTCGGCCTCATCGCCATTCTAATCTATAACAACATCACCCAGCACGGCACCCCGATCACCACCTGGCTATTGTCTGCGCTGGCGCTGATGGGACTCTATTTATTCTGGATCCGTACGCCGAAAATCATTTTCAAACCGCGCGGCTTTTTCTTCGCCAACGTGTGGATAGAATATCAGCGAATTAAAGAGATGAATTTATCCGAAGACGGCGTGCTGGTGATGCAATTAGAGCAACGGCGGCTGCTGATTCGCGTAAGAAATATCGACGATCTGGAGAAGATATACAAACTTCTTGTTTCAACTCAATGAGTTATAAATATAGCCAGCGCTATGTTTTTTCCGATTTCGTCTGGGGGATTATATAGCCATGGCTATATTTCCCCACCTGCTCTTCTGTTTTTCATTAACTATTTATTTACTTATAAATTCAAATGAAAATCGTTATCATTTGGTTATTAAAATAGCCCTCTTCTGTTATTGTTTTATATTCTAAAAATATGTTAAGGTTGCGCCCGTCGTTGGGGAGTAGCCGATTTCCTGCCCGCCAGGAAATGTACGTGTCAACATACTCGTTGCAAAACGTGGCACGTACGGGTTGAAGTGATTCAATCAGGCGAGACCATAGATACATCACTGCTGTACGTATTGCTCAGCCATTGAGCGGCTCCGCGTATATTTACTGGGGGCAGCGATGTGTCATATGGATTATCCCCGGTCAGGACAGGCACATGAATTTATCCGCAACCCTTCTTCTCGCTTTCGGCATGTCTATGGACGCCTTCGCGGCCTCTATTGGCAAAGGCGCCACCCTGCACAACCCCAAATTCTCAGAAGCAGTGCGCACCGGGCTGATTTTTGGCGCTATTGAAACCCTGACGCCGCTGGTCGGCTGGGGACTGGGCATGCTGGCCAGCCAGTTTGTTCTCGAATGGAACCACTGGATTGCCTTTATTCTGCTGGTGTTTCTCGGCGGGCGGATGATCATCGAAGGGTTTCGCGGCGACAGCGACGAGGCGTGCGAGGCGCCTCGCCGGCATGGCTTCTGGCTGCTGGTCACCACCGCCTTCGCCACCAGCCTTGACGCCATGGCGGTCGGCGTCGGTCTGGCCTTCCTGCAGGTCAGCATTGTCACCACCGCGCTGGCGATCGGCTGCGCCACCTTTATCATGTCGACGCTGGGGATCATGGTAGGTCGCTTTATCGGCCCGCTGCTGGGCAAACGGGCCGAAATTCTCGGCGGTATCGTGCTGATTGGCATCGGCAGCGAAATCCTCTGGAGCCATTTCGCCGGTTAAGCTTTACTCCTCGCGCTGCCAGCAATGGATCATAAAATCGGTCTGGCAGCCAAAGGTTGCCTGCTGACGCAGCGCGTCATGCACGTCGGCGTTGGCCCGCCACGCGAAAGGCGTCATCTGCAGCAGGGCCTGCGCTTCACTGCCCGTCAGGGTCATCGGATAAGCCAGCTGCTGCTGCGCATCCAGGCGGAACCCCGGCATCGCTTCCGTCTTCAGCTCATGCAGGCGGATCTCATCGTAAATCAGCCCTTTCAGCTCCAGCAAATGGCGGGGTCCCGGCGTGGCGGTGATCACCCACCCGCCAGGCCGCACCACTCGCGCCAGCTCACCGGCGTTGCAGGGGGCGTAAATGCGCACTACCGCATCGAAGCTGTTATCGGAGAACGGCAGACGCTGGCTGGAGGCGACGCAAAAATTCACCTGCGGATAGCGTTTTGCCGCCGCGCGGATTGCCGGCTTCGATACGTCCAGCCCCCAGCTGCGGCTGGCGATGGCGGCAAACGCGTGGGTGTAATAGCCTTCGCCACAGCCGATATCCAGTAACGCCTGAGGGGCAGCGTGCCGCAGTCGCTCAGCGATAGCATCCCGCAGCGGCTGATAATGCCCGGCGTCGAGGAACGCCCGACGGGCCTGCATCATCTCAGCGCTGTCGCCGGGATCGCGCGACCGTTTGAACTGCACCGGTAGCAGATTGACGTACCCCTCTTTCGCCAGATCGAACTGGTGCCGCTGCGGGCAGGAATAGTGGTTGTCGCTACGGCTGAGCGGCGCGTGGCAAAGGGGGCAACTGTATGACATGACGGCTCCGGTGTCGCTGAAAGGGCGAAAGTGTAGCGCTATTCGCCCTTGCAGACCACTGTTACAGCGCCGGTGCCAGCGGGTGGCTGTCGTGCATGACGATCAGATTCTCCGCGCCTTGCGGCATACCGTCCGGCATGACGTTCTCCAGCCGCAGGACGTCGCCCATAATCTGGCTGAATACCGGGGCGGAAACGGCCCCGCCGTAATACGAGCCATTGCTCGGATCGTTCATCACTACCACCAGCGCGAACTGCGGACGGCTGGCGGGCGCCACGCCGGCGGTATAGGCCACATATTTATCAATATATTTGCCGTCCGGACCGATCTTCTTCGCCGTCCCCGTTTTTACCGCCACCCGGTAGTCGCGCACCGCCGCCTTGGTGCCGCCTCCGCCCGGGAGCGCCACGCTCTCCATCATATGCTCCACGCTGTGGACAATATTCTCCGGCATTACGCGCGTGCCAATCACTGGCGGGTCGATGCGGGTGATCGACAACGGTCGTTCAATGCCGAAGCCGCCGATGGTGGCATAAACGTGCGCCAGCTGGAGCGGGGTCACCATCAAACCATAGCCGAAAGCGAAGGTGGCGCGATCCAGTTGCCCCCAGTAGCGACGATGCGGCATCAGCCCGGCGCTTTCCCCGGTCAACCCCAGCCCCGTCGGCTCGCCGAAACCGAAAGCCGTATAGGTGTCAATCAGATGCTGCACCGGCATGGCCAGCGAGAGATGCGACACACCGGTATCGCTGGATTTCTGCAGGATCCCGGTCAGGCTCAGCTCCGGATAATAGCCGACATCGCGGATACGGTGGCCGTCAAGGACAAACGGATGGGTGTCCACAACGCTGTCCGGCTGGACAATCCCCTGCTGCAGCGCGGTCATGATCACCAGCGGTTTGACGGTCGACCCCGGCTCGAAGGTATCGCTGATGGCCCGATTGCGAAAATCATCCAGCGTTGCGGCATCACGATTGTTTGGATTGAAGTCGGGATAGCTGGCCATCGCCAGGATCTCGCCGGTATCGATTTTGATCAGCACCGCTGCCCCTGACTCGGCTTTATTCCAGCGAACAGCGTTGTCGAGGGCATCTTCCGTTACCGTCTGCAGGCGCTCATCGATACTCAACTGCAGATTATGCGCCGGCACCGGCGGTACTTCGGTAATATTCTCAATCACATTGCCATGTTTATCTTTACGCACCAGACGTCGCCCGGGTTTACCGGTCAACTGGGCGTTGAAGCTTTTCTCCACCCCTTCGATGCCCTGATTATCGACATTGGTAAAGCCCAGCAGATTGGCAGCCACGTGGCCTGCCGGATAGAAACGCCGCGATTCATCACGCAGGTAGACGCCAGGCAGATGCAGTTTATCAATCCACTCCGCCTGCTCGGGATTGATCTGCCGCGCCAGATAGAGAAAGCGGGCGTGAGGATGGCTCTGTACCCGCTGGGCCAGTTCCCCGAGGTTGAGATGCAGCGCTTCGGCCATCGCCTGCCAGCGGGGCCCGTAGCCGACGCCGCCTTTCTCCATGGTGGTCTGCGGATCGATCCAGATCGCGCTAACCGGAACGCTCACCGCCAGCGGTCGTCCTTCCCGGTCGGTGATCATCCCCCGCTCAACCGCAACGGGCTCTTCGCGCAGAGAACGCATATCCTCTTGTTTTACCAGATTATCGGGGGAAACAATCTGCAGCCAGCCCACGCGGGCCAATAGCAGTCCCAGACAACCGAGTATGGCCACACAGAGTAACCCGAAGCGAATCGGGGTAAAGCTGGCGGCGGACTTCATTTTTTTGTTTAGCACCATAGCTCCGGCATTGTTTTGCAACCAACTGATTTAACAGAAAATTAGCAAAACAGACTGCTACACAATGCTAATAAAGTTGAGTATTTGCAACAAGACGCGACGAGAGAGGGAAAAATGACATGCTTTGCAATAAAAACGCAAAAGCCCCGCACAGGCGAGGCTTTTATACAAGAAGAGTGGTCTTGTATCAGATAGCAGTTACGTTAACTGCAGCCGGACCTTTCTGGCCGTCCTGAATTTCGAACTCAACGTTCTGGCCTTCAGCCAGAGTTTTGAAGCCGTTACCCTGGATAGCGGAGAAGTGTACGAACACATCTTTGCTGCCATCAGCCGGAGTAATGAAACCAAAACCTTTAGACTCGTTGAACCACTTAACTTGACCTTTAATCTTTGCCATTTGCAAAATTCCTTAGACTGTTTTCTTCGCCTGCTGGCGTTTACATAGATAAAACTGACACATAACTGCATGAGGCACTAATTTAAGGTTCGGCAGAGAAGCGGTATTCAACGACAACGTGTTTACTCAGGACTTCTTTACTGAAAATGCCACACATAAACAGAACTGTACCTCGTTTAACCCGAAAGGTGTTATCACACACTACGTAAATAATGGCAAGCCATTTTTAAACGTGTCTCGATCGTTCGCACAAATTATAAGGTAATCCTTTGATCGCCTGCACATTTATGCGTCTTTGCCGCCCCTGGCAAGGCGCTATGGCGTTTATCAATAACGCCGGAGCGCTGCCTTGTAACTGCAACTTTTTTACCATAGCTCAACAACTTCGCTTCGTCCAGGTATGTCCGTATACGAACTGCCAGTATACGGGCGACTGACGAGCCGTGATGAATATTGATGCGCAAAATTCGTTATAACCCCAGACGAAAAATCGCTAAAGCCAGGCCAGTGTAGTGATAATAAATCCTTTCAGTCGTCTCGCTAAAAATAGTGCTAATTCTGCACCTTAATAATGAAAAAAAGATGACAGCGTCACGTTATCCGACAATAAACGCGGCGGGGATCACTTTATTTACAGCGTGTATAAAAGAGGATAGTGCATTGAGAAAGGAATAATGGAATAAGAATAAGATATTACCGACCGCTATCATGCAGGTGCGCATCATATGATGCACACCTGTCGAGGTACTTAGCGCTCTGCCACCAGGCGGATAAACTCATCCTCCCCTTTCGCCTTACCGGCGACGGTCGGCTCGACCACGTCCTCTTTTTCCGGCGCACTGGCTTCGCACAAGCGACGTAGCAGCGCATTCTGCCGCTTTTGCTGATCCAGCAGAGCCTGCAGCAGTTCTATCTGCTCATTCGCCCGCGAGCTGGCGCGGTTGACGAAGAACCATAACAACAGACCGACAAGCAGCAGCGCCACAGACACGGCCAGCGATGCCAGATTTAAGATCCCAGGATTTAGTAACTCACTCATTTCACCACCTCAAAGAGAAGGCGTTCATTCTACCACCCGCGGCGCAGAAGGAAATCAGTCGTCAGAAAAATGTCTTACCACGGGATAAATTTATTGATAGTGCAAATGCCGCTGAAAAACTGAACATCCTGGTCGCACATTACGTTAAGCATCTGAGTCCACAGCAACAGGCAGCCTGCTATGATGACTATCAGTAAAACCCACCGTAATTTTTTCACTCCACTCTCCGCATCAGTACTTTATGTCGCCAGGATAACACGGCCTTCTTAAACCGCGGCTAACTGTAATACGAAAGGCAAGTTTAGGAATCATCGACTTGTTTCAAAACGTGTTCGTGTCAAAATCACGGCAAGGATCATACAAATAATGAGGCATCAATGCGATTAATCATTCGTACTATTGTGGTCGTGGCTATCTTATGGATTGGCGTATTATTAAGCGGCTACGGGGTATTATTCCACAGTGAAGAAAACGTCGGCGGCCTGGGCCTGAAGTGTCAATATCTCACCGCCCGTGGGGTCAGTACCGCACTTTATGTGCATTCCGATAGCGGCGTGATCGGCGTCAGCAGCTGCCCGCTGCTGCGTAAAAGCGCAACCGTCGTGGATAACGGCTAAGATCGAACCGGCGACCGCGACGATAGCGCCGCGGTCGCCGAATGCTTCAGCGCGGTCAGAAGGGGTAGTCGTTGTAGCCCATCTGCTCAGAAATCTTGCGCGCCGCCTGGTGCAGCATCGCCACATATTCATGCAAACGTTCTTCAGAGAACCGTAAGGTCGGGAAAGAGATACTCAACCCGGCGATGACTACGCCGAAACGGTCGAATACCGGTACCCCAATGCAGCGTAGCCCCTCTTCCTGCTCTTCATTATCTTCGCCGTATCCCTGCTCGCGAACGCCATCCAGCACCTTCAGCAACTCAGCGGTACTGGTGATGGTCCGCTCGGTGCTGCGTTTATACTCCACGCCGTCAAGGATCTGCTCCACTTCGCTGCGATCGCGCCACGCCAGCAGTACTTTGCCAATCGCGGTGCTGTACAACGGATTGCGACGGCCGATACGAGAGTACATCCGCAGGTTATACATCGAATCAATCTTGTGAATGTAAACAATACTGTCTTCATCCAGCGCGCCGAGATGGATCGTCTCTTTCGTCAGTCGGGAGAGTTCCCGCATCTGAATATCGGCGCTGCGCACCAGGTCGACGTTCTGCAGCGCGCGCGCCCCCAGCTCGAACAGTTTGAGCGTGAGGGAGTATTTCTCAGACTCTCCCTCCTGCGCCACATAGCCCAGTGATTTCATGGTCTGTAAAAAGCGATAAACGGTGCTTTTCGACATCATGACGCGCTGGGACAGTTCGGTAATGCCAATTTCACGCTCTTCACCCAGCGCCTGCAGGATGCCGAAAACCTTCAATACCGAAGAGACAGAATCTGGCTGTTTATCCAAATCTGCACCTGCCATTTATCACCTCGTCGTAACTGTTTTATAAAATTTAGAACCGGTTTTTATTATAAATTCGCCGCCTCTGCGCCGCAATCATTCTTCTGCCACTTCGTTACAAATCTGCGACATACTGCGGAATAATCAATGCTAAACTCATCATTCAAAAAACCGTTTCATTTAAGACTCATTTTCACCATGGATAAAAACTCTTCCGATGGCGTGCCGCTGCCGCAGCGCTATGGCGCCATTTTGACCATTGTGCTTGGGCTGACCATGGCCGTGCTCGACGGGGCCATCGCCAACGTCGCGCTGCCGACCATCGCCAGCGATCTTAACGCCTCCCCGGCGGCTTCAATCTGGATCGTTAACGCCTACCAAATCGCCATTGTTATCGCCCTGCTGCCGCTCTCTTTCCTCGGCGACATGGTCGGCTATCGCCGTATCTATAAGATAGGCCTGGTGGTGTTTATCTTTACCTCACTAGCCTGCGCCCTCTCGCGCAGCCTCGAAATGCTGACTTTCGCTCGCGTCGCCCAGGGGCTGGGCGGCGCCGCGCTGATGAGCGTTAACACCGCCTTGATCCGCCTGATTTATCCGCAACGCTTTCTCGGTCGCGGCATGGGTATCAACTCCTTTGTCGTCGCCGTCTCTTCAGCAGCAGGCCCGACGATCGCCGCTGCGATCCTCTCCCTTGCCTCCTGGCAATGGCTGTTTTTAATTAACGTGCCTCTCGGCATCGTCGCCTTACTCCTGGCGATGCGCTTTCTGCCGCCCAACAGCGCGCGCAGCAAAATCGTCCGCTTCGATTTGCCGAGCGCCATCATGAACGCGCTGACCTTCGGGCTGTTGATCACCGCCCTGAGCGGTTTCGCACAGGGCCAGTCCACTCAGCTGGTGCTGGCGGAGGTCGCCGCTATGCTGGTGGTGGGCTTTTTCTTCGTTCGCCGTCAGCTCACGATGCCCGTCCCGCTGCTGCCGGTCGATCTGCTGCGCATCCCACTCTTCTCCCTCTCTATCTGCACCTCCATCTGCTCTTTCTGTGCGCAGATGCTGGCGATGGTCTCTCTGCCCTTCTTCCTGCAAACAATGATCGGGCGCAGCGAAGTGGAGACCGGCCTGCTGCTGACGCCGTGGCCGCTGGCAACGATGGTGATGGCGCCGCTGGCCGGTTATTTAATTGAAAAATGCCATGCGGGGTTGCTGGGGGCCATTGGGCTGCTGGTTATGGCCTGCGGCCTGTTCGGCCTGGCGCTGCTTCCGGCGTCGCCCAGCGATCTGGATATTATCTGGCGTATGGCGCTGTGCGGCGCCGGCTTCGGGCTGTTCCAGTCGCCAAACAACCACACCATTGTCGCCTCGGCCCCGAGCCATCGCAGCGGCGGCGCCAGCGGCATGCTGGGTACCGCTCGCCTGCTCGGCCAGAGCACCGGCGCCGCGCTGGTGGCCCTTTTATTCAACCTGCTCGGCAACAGCGGCACCCACACCGCCCTGCTGCTGGCCGGCATCCTGGCGACCGTCGCTGCGCTGATTAGCGGTCTGCGCGTCACTCAGCCGTGCGCAGCCTGACGATTAAGGACAAAAAAATCCGCAGCCTTCGGGCTGCGGATTTTTATTTTCAGCGTCAGATTGACGGACTATTTCAGATATTCTCCGCTACGCAGCGCTTCAATACGCTTGTCCAGCGGCGGGTGGGTCATAAACAGCTCGCTCATGGACTTCGCTTTACCGTTGATGCAGAACGCCATCATGCTGCTGGCTTCCTGCGGCTCATAGCTGGTTTTCAGGCGCTGCAGGGCGGCAATCATCTTCTCGCGGCCCACCAGACGCGCCGAGCCGGCATCAGCATGGAATTCGCGATAACGAGAGAACCACATGGTGATAATGCTGGCCAGAATACCGAACACCAGCTCCAGCACCGTGGCGACGGCGAAGTAGATCAGCGGGTTGCCATTGCTGCTCTCGCCTTCATCTTCCCGGTTGCCGCCGAGGAAGCCGGCCGCAATCTGCGCGATAACGCGGGAGATAAAGATAACGAAGGTGTTCACCACCCCCTGAATCAGAGTCATGGTGACCATATCGCCATTGGCGATGTGGCTGATTTCATGGGCGATGACCGCTTCCGCTTCATCACGGCTCATGTTTTGCAACAGCCCGGTACTGACAGCGACCAGCGAGGCGTCGCGACGCGCACCGGTAGCGAAGGCGTTGATGTCAGGGGCGTGATAGATAGCCACCTGCGGCATGGCAATGCCCGCCTGCTGCGCCTGCTGCGCAACGGTGTTCATCAGCCAGCGTTCCGTTTCGTTGCGCGGCTGCTCGATCACTTCCCCACCCACAGACTTCAGCGCCATCCATTTCGACATCATCAGCGAAACGATAGAACCACCGAAGCCGAACAGCAGGGCCATAATCAACAGACCGGTCATGCTGCTGGATTGGATCCCCGTGAGGCTTAACACCAGCCCGAACACGACCATCACTGCCAGGTTCGTCAGCAGGAAAAGCGCGATTCGCATCATAATTTTCTTTTTACCTCAATTTAACAAAACGCACTATGCGATTACCCACATCGTATGGGTCAGGCTGCAATTTTCAACCATCAGCCCCCGCTAAGTCACGATAAAAACACAACTTTACATTTTGTAGCATCTTGCTGACAGCGGCAGAGCAGGTTGACATTTTGTTAGATGAGCTGAATGGCGATGACAAAGGGCATAAAAAAAACGGGCACCTCTCAGGGTGCCCGTTGGCGACTTATTGGCTGGCCGGCGGTTCCACCGCCGGGCGCGCTTTTTCGAGATGGGCGAGGTCTACCGCGATATGGACCGTCTCATCAAGATACGGATCCGGCTCCTGGTAATCCTTCGGCAAATCGTCCAGTTTTTTCAGCGGCGGTTTGCCTTCGCGTTTCAGGCGATCGTTAATCCGCGCCAGACGAATCGCATCATCCTCTTCGTTCTCTTTTTCACGCTGAGCGTAGTTCAGAGAGACGATGTTACGTTTGTCCTTCATCGCGTTATAACGGGCAATATCCTTCATGATGTACTGGAACTCAGGATCCTGGGCAATACGCTCGTCGTGGCGCTTGAGCAGTTCCGGTCCAAATGGGGTCAGATCCCCGGACTTCACGTAGGTGGCCGCGTTGATGCTATCCCACGGCAGCGCGTTGTCTTCATACTGCTCGCCGGTTTCGCGATCTTCATTGCCGGTTGGCATCATGATATCCGGCGTAACGCCTTTGCGCTGAGTACTGCCGCCGTTAATGCGGTAGAACTTCTGGATAGTGTACTGCACGGAACCTAACGCCGGCCAGTCCGGACGCAGCATCTGATCGTAGATACGATTCAACGAGCGATACTGCTGTACGGTACCTTTACCGAAGGTCGGCTCGCCAACGATCAGCGCGCGGCCATAATCCTGCATTGCGGCGGCAAAGATCTCAGACGCCGAGGCGCTAAAGCGGTCAACCAGCACCACCAGCGGCCCTTTGTAATAGACTACGCCATCGTTATCGCTGTCTTCGCGCACCTTGCCATTGTTATCCCGCACCTGCACCACCGGGCCGGACGGAATAAACAGCCCCGACAGCGATACCGCTTCGGTCAGCGCCCCGCCGCCGTTGCTGCGCAGATCGATAACGATGCTACTGACGTTCTGTTTTTCCAGCTTCTGCAGCTGCACCTTCACATCATCGGTCAGGCCAACGTAAAAGCCCGGGATATCCAGCACGCCGACTTTTTCTTTACCAACGGTTTTCACCGACATCTTCACCGCGCGATCTTCCAGACGGATGCGCTCGCGGGTCAGGGTGACGATACGCGTCTTGGCCCCTTTGCCGGCCGGCAGGATCTCAAGGCGAACCTTGCTGCCCTTCGGCCCTTTAATTAGCGCCACGACGTCATCCAGACGCCATCCAATGACATCGACCATCGACTTCCCGGTCTGGCCGACGCCGACGATGCGGTCGCCGACGCTGATCGCTTTGCTCTTCGCAGCCGGACCACCGGCCACCAGCGAATTAATCACCGTGTAGTCATCATCCATCTGCAGCACAGCGCCGATCCCTTCGAGTGAGAGACTCATCTCGGTGTTGAACTGCTCGGTATTGCGCGGCGACAGATAGTTGGTGTGCGGGTCGATTTCGCGGGCGAAGGCGGTCATCGCCAGCGAGAAGACATCCTCGCTGTTGGTTTGCGCCAGACGACGGATAGCGAACTTGTAGCGACGGGTTAAGGTGTCGCGGATCTCTTTATCGTCTTTTCCCGCCAGCTTCAGGCTTAACTGGTCAAATTTAACCTTGGCGTCCCACAGCTTGTTCAGCTCGGCCTCGTCTTTCGGCCACGGCGCTTTCGAGCGGTCAAGGTTGAAATTGTCGTTGCCGGTAAAGTCCATCGGACGTTCCAGCACCTTCAAAGCATACTGATAGCGTTCGAAGCGGCGCTGCTGCGCCAGGTTGTAGAGGTCGTAGAAGACATCCAGTTTCCCGGTGCGCAGTTCGTCGCCGATTTGGTCTTTTTTCGCCGCGAACTTCGCCACATCGCTGGCCAGCAGCACATTATGGCTGTAGTCCAGCAGGTTCAGATAACGGTCAAAAATTTTTGCCGAGAAGGCGTTGTCGAGATCGAACTGACGGTAGTGAGAGCGGGTAAAGCGCGACGTCACGCGCTCGCTCACCGTCGCGTGCTGCGGCTCTTCTTTCAGCACGGGGATTTGATCTGCACGGGTTATTTCATCAACAGCGAAAGCATGGCCTGCTATTGCCAGCAGGCCCGCAAGCGCGGTGATTTTAAAAAATGTGTTCATGCCTGGCCCGGCCTCCGTTTCAGAACACCAGGTGTTCTGCGCGTACAATCATTGACATACCAGAAGTCAGCTGTACACGAACGCCATCTTTGGTGATTTCCAGAACGGTGGCGTCCATTGCGTTATTGCCTGCTTTTACCTTCAGCGCCTGGCCGACGGTCAGAACGGAAACATCCGATACCGGAGTGAGACGCTCTTCCCGCGGAGCTTTGGCCGCAACAGGACGCGGTTTACGCTGTTCAGCGCCCTCTTTACGACGCGGCTGCTGAGGACGCGGTTTACGCTCGCGGCGAACGCCTTCATCCGGCTGGCCTGCAGCGGCAGCGGCCTCGCGTTTTTTCGCCTGCTGGGCAGCGCGCTGCGCCTGAACGCGAGCTTTCGCTTCTTCCAGCTGCTGACGCGCATGGGCAATGTGCTGCTCTTCCAGTTCGCCGCACGGGTTGCCGTCCAGGTCAACGCGGATAGCGCCGGCTTTTACGCCGTAGAGATAGCGCCAGCTCGAGGTGTAAAGACGTAATGCAGCGCGAAGCTGGGTTTTGCTGAGATTCATCTCACCACCCACTCGCTCAACGAGATCCTGAAAAATTCCGATTTTCAGGGGGCGCGCTTCGCCTTCAGCGCTGAAGCACTGAGGGAAACGTTCGGCCAGAAAGGCGATAACTTCTTTACTGCTATTCAACTTAGGTTGATTTTCCATGAAATTTCCTGATTACAACGGACGTAGCCAACAAGCCGCAGGCATGAACAGGCGACATTATAATGACGTCCTCGCTAAATGCTACGTTATCCGTTGATTATCCCACGACACGGGTAAAGATTTTTTGATAATCAGTGGCCGCGATAAGTTTTTCCAGATGCTCGACCAGCGTGCGCAACCCCTGCTCATCTTCAGCAGTGAAGCGGCCGTAAGCCGGACTGTCGATATCCAGCACGCCGATAATCTGGTCGTTCACGCGCAGGGGGAAGACAATTTCCGAATTACTGGCGGCATCGCAGGCAATGTGGCCGTCAAAGGCGTGGACGTCCTCGACGCGCTGCACCTGGGCTTGCGCCACCGCCGCGCCGCATACGCCGCGCCCAACCGGGATCCGGACGCAGGCCAGTTTGCCCTGGAACGGCCCCAGCACCAGGGTATCGCCTTCCAGAAGATAGAAACCGGCCCAGTTGACCTCGCCCAGTCGTTCAAACAGCAGCGCGCTGGTATTAGCGATCATCGCCAGAAAACTGGTTTCACCTGCCATTAATGCCTGGAAATCGCGGTTCAAATCCGCGTAAAATTCTGTTTTGCTCATTATATCTTCACTTGGTTGTCTTACTGCCTGATACGTACAGCCTACTAAAATAAGCATTAAATGCGCTTGGGCTCAAGATGAATTCATTCATAGGTTAAGATAGTGAGATACATTCATTCCTGTACGTAATAAATGCCGATAAAAACACCCACCCTTAAGCCTGCGAATAAGATGGTCGTGCATGCCGTCAGCACGCCGCTTCCCTATGCGCATTATCAGCGCTGTACGCAGTGTGACATGCTGTTCCGCTTACCGGTGCTCAAACGCAACCAAAGCGCCTGGTGTCCACGCTGTAACGCGAAGGTGCGCGATGGCCGCGACTGGTCGCTGACCCGTCTGGGCAGCATGGCCCTGGCCATGCTGCTGTTAATGCCCTTTGCCTGGTCCGAACCCCTGCTGCGCCTTCACCTGCTGGGGGTTCGCATTGACGCCAACGTCCTGCAGGGGATTTGGCAGATGACCGCGCAGGGCGACCCGCTTACCGCCGCGATGGTGCTGTTTTGCGCGGTGGTCGCCCCGGTACTGCTGGTGGTCTCGATTAGCTATCTGTGGCTGGGCAACGTGCTGGGGATGAACCTGCGCCCGGTGCTGCTGATGCTCGATAAGCTCAAGGAGTGGGTGATGCTGGATATCTATCTGGTGGGCATCGGCGTCGCCTCCATCAAGGTGCAGGATTACGCCTTTCTGCAGCCCGGCATCGGCCTGGTGGCGTTTATCTCCCTGACGCTGCTGAGCATCCTGACGCTTATCCATATGAACGTCGAAGAGCTATGGGAGCGCTTCTATCCCGAACGGCCGGCGACCCGCGCCGATAACAATCTGCAGGTGTGCACCGGCTGCCACTACACCGGCTACCGCGACGCCCGCGGCCGCTGCCGACGCTGCCACACGCCGCTGCACCATCGCCGGCCGCAGAGCCTGCAGCGCAGCTGGGCGGCACTGATTGCCTCGCTGGTTTTCCTCCTACCGGCCAACCTGCTGCCGATCTCTATAATCTACGTCAACGGCGCGCGCCAGGAAGACACCATCCTCTCCGGGATCATCTCCCTCGCCAGCAGCAATATCGCCATCGCCGGCGTGGTGTTTATCGCCAGTATTTTGGTGCCATTCACCAAAGTTATAGTGTTATTTACCCTGCTGCTCAGCATACAATTCAAGTGCGAGCAGGGGCTGCGCACCCGCATCCTGCTGCTGCGGCTGATAACCTGGATTGGCCGCTGGTCGATGCTGGATCTGTTTGTTATCTCACTCACCATGTCGCTCATTAATCGCGATCAGCTCCTCGCCTTTACGATGGGGCCGGCCGCGGTTTACTTTGGCGGCGCGGTAATTTTAACTATTCTTGCAGTTGAATGGCTGGACAGCCGCTTACTTTGGGACGCACATGAGTCAGGAAACGCCCGCTTCGCAGACTGAAGCCAGAATAAAAACCAAACGTCGTATCTCGCCATTCTGGCTGTTGCCGGTCATCGCGCTGCTGATTGCCGCCTGGCTCATCTGGACCAGCTTTGACGACCGCGGATCGACGATTACTATCGATTTCCAGTCTGCTAACGGCATCGTGCCGGGGCGGACGCCTATCCGCTATCAGGGGGTGGAAGTCGGTACCGTCCAGGATATTAGTCTCAGTAAAGACCTGAGCAAGATTGAAGTTTCCGCCAGCATCAAGCGCGATATGAAAGAGGCGCTGCGCAAAGATACGCAGTTCTGGCTGGTCACGCCGAAAGCCTCTCTGGCCGGCGTGTCGGGCCTCGATGCGCTGGTGGGCGGGAACTATATCGGCATGATGCCGGGCAAGGGCGAACCCGAAGATCACTTCGTCGCCCTCGACACTCAGCCAAAATACCGTATCAACAACGGCGAGCTGATGATCCACCTGCAGGCGCCCGACCTTGGCTCTCTGAGCAGCGGCTCGCTGGTCTACTTCCGTAAGATCCCGGTCGGGCGGGTGTATGACTTCACGCTGAATGATAATAATCAGGGGGTCACCATTGATGTGCTGATCGAGCGCCGGTTCACCAACCTGGTGAAAAAAGGCAGCCGTTTCTGGAACGTCTCGGGGATCAAAGCCGATGTCGGCCTGAGCGGGGCCAAAGTCCAGCTGGAGAACCTTTCCGCGCTGGTGAACGGTGCCATCGCCTTTGACTCCCCTGCCGATTCGCAGGTCGCGTCGCAAAACGATGACTATCATCTGTATGAAGACCTGGCGCACAGCCAGCGCGGGGTGGTGGTAACCCTTGACCTGCCTGACGGCGACGGCCTGAAAGCGGGCTCGACGCCGCTGATGTATCAGGGGCTGGAAGTGGGCCAGTTAAGCAAACTGAATCTTAACCCCGGCGGCAAAGTCACTGGCGAGATGACCGTTGATCCGAGCGTGGTGACCCTGCTGCGGGAGAAAACGTTGATTCAGATGAAGAAGCCGAAGATCTCCCTCGATAACCCCAGCGTCAGCGCCCTGCTCACCGGCAATACCTTTGAGCTGGTGCCCGGCGAAGGCGAGCCGCGTAATCACTTCTCCGTCATGCCAGCGGATAAAGCGCTGCTGGAGGAGCCCAATGTCGCCACCGTCACCCTTTCGGCGCCGGAGAGCTACGGGATCGACGGCGGCCAGCCGCTGGTGCTTCACGGAGTGAAAGTCGGCCAGGTGCTGGAGCGTAAGCTGACGGCCAAAGGGGTAACCTTCCAGGTGGCGATTGCCCCGGAATACCGCGATCTGATTCGCGGCGACAGCAAGTTTGTGGTGAACAGTCGTCTGGACGTCAAAGTGGGACTTGATGGCGTGCAGGTGCTGGGCGCCAGCGCCAGCGAATGGGTGAACGGCGGGATCCGGGTGATCCCGGGTGAAAAAGGCGAAATGCAGAGCAGCTATCCGCTGTACGCCAACCTCGAAAAGGCGCAGGAAAACAGCCTGAGCGAAGTGCCGACCACCACTCTGAGCCTCTCCGCTGAGACGCTGCCTGACGTTCAGGCTGGCTCGGTGGTGCTATATCGTAAATTCGCCGTCGGCGAGATCATCGCCGTCAAACCGCGCAAAGACGCTTTCGATATCGATCTGCATATCAAGCCTGAGTACCGCTACCTGCTGACCAACAACAGCGTCTTCTGGGCGGAAGGGGGTGCGAAGGTTAAACTTGACGGCAACGGACTCACCGTTCAGGCCTCGCCGCTGGCCCGCGCCATAAAAGGGGCGATCAGTTTCGATAACCTCAACGGCAGCAGCGCCAATGCGCGGCTGAATAACAAACGCATCCTTTACGCTTCTGAAACGGCAGCGCGCGCCGTGGGCGGCCAGATCACCCTGCATGCGTTCGACGCCGGGAAGATGGCGGCCGGGATGCCGATTCGCTATCTCGGCATCGATATCGGTCAGATCCAGTCGCTGGAGCTGATCACCGCCAAAAACGAGGTGCAGGCGAAAGCCGTGCTTTATCCGGAATACGTCGGCACGTTTGCCCGCGCCGGGACCCGCTTCTCGGTGATCACCCCGCAGATCTCCGCCGCGGGCGTGGAGCATCTCGACACCTTGTTCCAGTCCTATATTAACGTTGAGCCCGGACGCGGCCCGGCGCGCCGCGACTTTGAGATCCAGGATACGACGATCAGCGACTCGCGCTATATCGACGGCCTGAATATCGTGGTGGAAGCGCCGGAGGCCGGATCGCTCGGCATCGGCACGCCGGTGCTGTTCCGCGGCCTGGAAGTCGGGACGGTGACCGGTCTGTCGCTGGGATCGATGTCTGACCGGGTCATGGTTAAGATGCGCATCAGCAAGCGCTACCAGTACCTGGTGCGCAATAACTCGGTGTTCTGGCTGGCCTCGGGTTACAGCCTCGACTTCGGCCTGGTTGGCGGCGTGGTGAAAACCGGGACCTTCAATCAGTTTATCCGCGGCGGGATCGCCTTTGCCACGCCGCCGGGTACGCCGCTGGCGCCGAAAGCCCAGGACGGCAAGCACTTCCTGCTGCTGGAGAGCGAGCCGAAAGAGTGGCGGGAGTGGGGCACCGCCCTGCCGCAGTAATCCTCGCCTCCCCTTCTCCCGCCCCGGCAAACGCCGGGCGCGGGCAGACACAAACCTCACGCCCCGGTGTCCTGCACCGGGGCGTTTGTGCTAAACTGCGCACCCTTTTTTTCTGTGGTGCGCTGCCTGTGGCCGAAAATACTGTCTATTTCCCTGAAGCGTTTCTTGCTCAAATGCGCGCGGCGATGCCGGCGCACCTCTCTTTCGACGAATTTATCGCCGCCTGTCAGCGCCCGCTACGCCGAAGTATTCGCGTCAATACGCTGAAAATCAGCGTCGATGATTTTCTCTCTCTGGTCGCCCCCTATGGTTGGCAGCTGACGCCGGTCCCCTGGTGCGAGGAGGGATTCTGGATCGAGCGGGACGACGACGACGCGCTGCCGCTGGGCAGCACCGCCGAACATCTCAGCGGTCTGTTCTATATACAGGAAGCAAGCTCAATGCTGCCGGTCGCCGCCCTGTTCGCCGATAACCCGCAGCCTGAACGAGTCATGGACGTTGCTGCCGCTCCGGGGTCGAAAACCACCCAGATCGCCGCCCGGATGGGCAATGCGGGCGGCATCCTGGCGAATGAGTTCTCCGCCAGCCGGGTGAAAGTGCTGCATGCCAACATCAGCCGCTGCGGCATCAGCAACGTCGCCCTGACCCATTTCGACGGCCGGGTGTTCGGCGCAGCATTGCCCGAAGCTTTCGACGCCGTTCTGCTTGATGCCCCCTGCTCCGGCGAAGGGGTGGTACGCAAAGATGCGGACGCGCTGAAAAACTGGTCGCCGGAGAGCAACCTCGACATCGCCGCCACCCAGCGCGAGCTTATCGACAGCGCTTTCCATGCCCTGCGCCCCGGCGGGACGCTGGTCTATTCGACCTGCACCCTGAACCGCGAAGAAAATCAGTCCGTCATTCACTGGCTGCTGTCCCGCTACCCGCAGGCGGTGGCGATCCAGCCGCTGGGAGAGCTGTTTCCCGGCGCGGCCGATGCCTTAACCGCCGAGGGATTTCTGCATGTCTTCCCGCAGATCTTCGATTGTGAAGGCTTCTTTGTCGCCCGCTTGCGCAAGACTGCGTCGATCGATCCGCTCCCGGCGCCGGGCTACAAGGTCGGCAAGTTCCCGTTCGCGCCGCTGAAGGGCCGGGAGGCCGCCGCGGCGACCGCCGCCGCCCGCGCTGTCGGGCTGGAATGGGACGCGAGCCACACGCTGTGGCAACGGGATAAAGAGCTGTGGCTGTTTCCGCAGTCTATGGAGCCTCTGTTTGGTCAGGTGCGGTTTTCGCGCATTGGCGTGCGTCTGGCGGAACTGCACAATAAGGGTTACCGCTGGCAGCATGAGGCGGTTATTGCCTTTGCCGCGCCGCAGCGCGCCTTCGAGCTGACGCTGGAGGAAGCGGAGGAATGGTATCGCGGACGCGACGTCTATCCGCAAACCCCGCCAGCGCAGGATGAAGCCATTGTCACCTTCCAGGGTGTGCCGCTGGGCCTGGCCAAGCGCGTCGGCTCCCGTCTGAAGAACAGTTACCCGCGCGAGCTGGTACGCGATGGGAAACTTTTTGCCGGCAAGGTGTGACGCCGCGCAAAAAATACGCACTTTTTGACTGGCGGTTTTCCCCCCATTGACTACGCTGAAAAATGACGGCCGCAACTGGTCGTACCACAACTCAGCTGAAAAAATGGGGTGAAGCGATGAGTAAAACCAATGTCCGCATCGGCGCGTTTGAGATAGACGATGCCGAACTGCATGGTGAACATCAGGGTGAGCGAACGTTAAGCATTCCCTGCAAATCCGATCCAGATTTATGTATGCAGCTTGACGCCTGGGATGCCGACACCAGCGTTCCCGCGATTCTCAATGGTGAACATTCCGTCCTCTACCGTAAACATTACGACCGCCAGTCCGATGCCTGGGTCATGCGCCTTGCCTGACGCCAATGAACCCGTCGCCTGAGACGGGTTATTTATTTCCCCGTCCCGCCGTCATCCCCTACACTAAACAGTATGTCCCCCCGAACATGAGGCCAGGATGTTTGCCTTAGTGTTGTTTATTTGCTATCTGGATGGCGGCTGCGAGGACATTGTGGTTGACGTCTACCGCGAGGAAACGCAGTGCCTGGTGGCGATGGAAGATCAGCGGATCCGCCACGGCGGCTGCTACCCGATAGAAGATTTTATTGACGGCTTCTGGCAACCCGCCAGCGAATACAGTGACTTTTAGTCTGCCGACTGCAGCGCCACCAGCGTCAGCGTGCCGCCGAACACAGCGCCGGTGTCAATATAGTGTTGATTGTCGGAGTCATAACGCGCGCGAAGCGGCGTATGGCCAAACCAGAAATGGTCAGCCCCGGCGATAGCGCCATGACGCCCGGCCAGATGTTCACTCAGACGATGGCGGCTCCACAGGACCCGCTGGGGATCCACCGGCTGCTGCCAGCGATAGACCGGCGCCGGATAATCGGCATGGGCGATCACATGCCGCACTTTTGCGCACTCCACTTCAATAATCAACGGCAGCCGCTGACAGCGCGCCAGCAGGCGATCGACGTCATCCCGCTGCCGCACGTTGCTCCGGGCGTACCAGTCGCCGCCGTTCATCTGCCAGAGCGTCATATCTCCGCTCTCCAGCGCCTCGAGCGCCATCTGCTCATGATTCCCGCGCACGGCCCGGAACCAGCGGCTGCGCAACAGGCCGAGACAGTCAGCGCTTTGCGGCCCGCGATCGATCAGATCGCCCACCGAGATCAGCAGATCGGCCCAGGGATCAAAGCGCAGTCGGCGCAGGCGCGCCATCAGCAGCGCAAAGCAGCCATGCAGATCGCCCATCAGCCAGATATTACGCCAGTCTCTGCCATTAATACGCTGATACATATAATTACCTCTCTGCTGTAATTATAGGTAATTCCAGCTTATAGCCGCTGTTTTTTATTTACACCTCAATCGATTTTAAACAAACGGCAAATATAGTCGGCCAGAGGATTAAGCTTATCAGCGCCTCGTTTTAAAATAGCAGGAAATAACAACGAGGTGTTTATCGTGACAGACAATAGCCTGCATTCATCCAGCGTGCTTACGCCGCGCTCGCATCTCATTGCCGATCTGGTGATGGGTAGATTAACACCCGCACCTATATGGCGGCAGAAAAATTACCGCTTTAAATTTCTACTGCGCACGGCATTATTTTATAGCCCGACCAAAGCGATGCTGGAGGCGCTGAGCGCTCGTGACGATTTTAACCAGCTGCTGGCGGCGCAGACGACGCTGCCGGGGAAAGTGCACCGTCAATATCTAACGCGCGATCTCAACGCCTGGCAGCGGGCGATGGCGGTAATAAGCCATTATCGCTATGTCGATACCCTGCGCGGTTCCCGGCTGGCGCATGCCATGACCGCGGTGTGCGAGGTCCCGTTGCTGACGCTCAATGGAAAGGAAGAGCGCCAGTTTTCCCTCTCGGCCTCTTCGGCCGGGAAGGCCGAGCGTGAGGGTGAAACCACCCTGTGGCTGCGCGACAGCGATCATACCCTGCTGGCCAGCGCCACCTTCAGCGTGACCTGGGATGGCGAAGCCTGGCAACTGATCATCGGCGGCTTGCAGGGACCGCGACGCCACGTTTCTCATGAGGTGATCAAGCAGGCGACCCGCGCCTGCTACGGTCTGTTCCCGAAGCGCCTGCTGCTGGAGTTTATCTGGCTGCTGGCCGCTCGCAGCCATATCGCAGCGATTTACGGCGTTAGCGATAATGGCCATGTGTTTCGCGCCCTGCGCTATCGCCTGAGCAAGGGGCGCCATTTCCACGCCAGCTACGACGAATTCTGGCAATCCATCGACGGCAAGCCGGAAAGCCCCTGGCGCTGGCAGCTACCGCTGCGTCTGGAAAGAAAACCGCTGGAGAGCATCGCCAGTAAAAAACGGGCCGAATACCGGCGTCGATTCCAGCTGCTGGATCAGCTGGCGGAGCAGGTGGCAATATTGACGCAGCCACTGCCGGGCGAGTAATTTCACGACCAGTGAACTCGCCCCGTCACGCGGCGTTTGCTTATTATGTTCTTATTTCGCTACTATCATGGTCCCCGCAGACCACTGGATAGTCGTTAGCATGATGAGTAAAACCGAAATTTTCCTGCTGATTATTCTCGCGGTCGTCCTGCTGGGCAGCATATGGTTTATTTTCAGCGATGAAATTTGGCTTTTACTCTGCTATCTGGAAAGTCAGATATTTCCTACCTTCAGCGTTCCGGAATAATACCGGACGCCCGAAACTACGCCCCTCAATATTATTTCCTGCCATTTCGGGGGGCGTGGACGGCTAATCGCATGAATTGCCAAATCAATAAGGTTTTGTTTATTCTATTTATCATACAAATATGTATACTAGCAGCCTTCCGATGTTGGCCCGCCAGTTAACCTGCACGCCGGGCCTGTTTAGGTGCAGGTTTTTTCTTTCCCTCTCCCCTCGCTTACGGTTCCGCCTTCCCCATACCGTTCTTCCGCAGGATGCAATTTGTGTGTAAATGAATTGTGTATGCTAAAAACGGTGTGCTATAACGGGACATCCAGAGGCCAGCCTGGTGATTGACTGAATTGACTGACAGGATGTCGCTGGTGATCGCGAAAGCAGACAGATTAAGATAAAAAGAGACCGAATACGATTCCTGTATTCGGTCCAGGGAAATGGCTCTTGGGAGAGAGCCGTGCGCTAAAAGTTGGCATTAATGCAGGCTAAGTCGCCTTGCACTATAAGAATAGTTTAACGCGTCAGCTTTTCCAGTCTGCGGCCAATGTGGCCGAATAATTCCTGGAAAAGTGGGCGCTGCCAGCAAAAAAACCGCCACTGCCGTTGTCCGGCAAGGGCGGTTTTTTTTATGCCATTACAGCGAGATAGCGCGAAAATCTAGCAGAGCTTCTGCGCGCGCTCGATAAACGGCGCGAGGCTCATTTTTTGCCCAGGATGCTGCGGATCGTCGATCTGGATCACTGAGATCGGCTGGGCGGTGGTTTTGCCGGCTTTGACCTGCTGCTCAGCCACCTCATTGAGCGGATACTGGACCAGAGTGCTCGGGTTGATAGCGTAAAGGGCATTGCCCGGACGACAGGTCAACATCACCTCTTCACGGTTGAACGCCCAGCTCTCCTTCCCTACCTCAAAGCGGCTCACGGTGATAATTTGCGGCGCCGCCAGTGCAGCGCCGGAGCTTGCCAGTAACAACATGGTCAGAACAATTTTTTTCATGATTTTGCCAGTTAATTCAATAAGGTTCCCAGGTGGCAAACAGACTGACGGCCAGCAGCGCCAGCGCGCCCAGCCCTATCTCAGCCTGCGTGGTTCGCAGGATCAGACTTTCCGCCCGCGAACCGCTTGCCGACATGCGCGGTACCAGAACATACCTGTTCACTAACGCAATTACCACCATCCCGGCCACCAGCGCACATTTGATCAACAGCAGACGTCCCCAGGGCGATGCGCCAATCATCCCTCCCTGGATCAACAGCGCATTGATCGCCCCGCTGGCAAGGGTGCCGGCGACGGCCAGATGCCCGTAACGTGAAAAGCGCGCCATGGTATAGACCGCGGCCTGCCGCCAGCGCCCCTGCGCCAGGCGCAGGCAATAGATAAAGGGCAACAGGCCGCCGAACCAGCTGGCAACGCAGAAGAGGTGGACAGCATGATTAGTCCGCTGCAGGGCGCCGAGTAAACCATCATGCATGGCGGCATGCCCTACCCCAGCGGAAAGCAGCAGCTGGGCCGCCAGCAGGGCCACCAGCTGGCGAGCGCCATGTCGGGGACGGATCCACACTACGGCGAGGGCGATCCACGCCAGCAGGATCTGCCAAATCCACACCCCGCCGAAGCGGGTGCCCGCCACCGCCTGCCAGACGGCGGGTTGCCAGACATCTGCCCAGCCGTCGCCCATCAATCCCCCCTGCAGCAGATACAGCGCCAGGGTAGAGAGGGCGCCGATCAGCAGCAGCGGGCGCAGCAGCGGATAGAAGCGCAGCATCAGTACGCGTCGCAGCGGCACCGGCGCCCACCAGGCGCCATACAGCACGCAGCCAAAAGCCAGCATCAGGGTGATAAAGTGCCCAAAGCGCAGAGTAATGTAGAGCCCGGTCAGCATCGCTTACTTCACGCTAAAGGTGTATTGCCCTTTGGTTTTATGGCCATCCACTGAGACCACATGCCAAGCCACAGTGTATTCTCCCGGCGGCAAGGTTTCCGCTACAGGCACGGTGACCTGGGCGGGGTTGTCGGCGCTGCGGGTCAGTTTGCCGGTGGCTACCGCATGCTGCTGTGGACCGGTGACGGTCACGCCGCTGAACGCGGGTTCAATGCCTTCGGAGAAACTGAGCGTCAACGTCTGCGGGGAGGCCGCCAGCTGCGCTCCGGCGGCGGGGATCTGCTGCTGCAGGTGAGCGTGGGCGAGCGCGCCCGCCGCGGTTAATAGCCCGGCAAACGCAACGGAGAGGCGCAATGCGCGTCCAGCAAGAAGTCGCATATTCGTCATTCCCTTTTGTTATGTCTGTAGCACAGAGAATAACCCTGTATAATGGCAGAGTCGAGCCGGGCGTCAGGCCCTGACCGGGTTTACAAGCAGAGTGGAGTGTATGATGGAAAGAAATCTGGCCAAAATTTCGCAAGATGAGATGGATAAAGTTAACGTCGATCTCGCCGCCGCCGGCGTCGCCTTTAAAGAGCGGTATAATATGCCGGTGGTCGCTGATTTGGTCGAGCGTGAACAGCCCGCCCATCTGCGCGACTGGTTCCGCGAACGGCTGATCGCCCATCGGCTGGCCTCCGTTTCACTGTCCCGCCTGCCCTGGGAGCCGAAACAGAAATAATGCCTACTTGCCTCCTCGCCGTCGGTTGGCAAGCCCGGCCAATTACTTTACGCTTATTGTTTTGCTCTGGAGCGAGCCATGCTGCGCGTCATTGATACCGAAACCTGCGGACTGCAGGGGGGCATCGTTGAAATCGCCTCGGTCGACATTGTCGACGGGCAAATCACCAATCCCATGAGTCATCTGGTGCGTCCTGACCGCCCCATCAGCCCGCAGGCGATGGCTATCCACCGGATTACCGAAGAGATGGTCGCCGATAAGCCGTGGATTGAGGAGATTATTCCGCACTATCATGGCAGCCCGTGGTACGTCGCGCATAACGCCAGCTTCGATCGTCGGGTGCTACCGGAGATGCATGGCGAGTGGATCTGTACGATGAAGCTGGCCCGCCGGCTGTGGCCGGGGATCAAATACAGTAATATGGGGCTCTATAAATCACGTAAGCTGAACGTGGCCACGCCGCCGGGGCTGCATCACCACCGGGCGCTGTATGACTGCTATATCACCGCTGCGCTGCTGCTGGATATCATCAACGTTTCCGGCTGGACGCCTGACGAAATGGCCGATATCACAGGTCGGCCGGCGCTGCTCACCACCTTTACCTTCGGCAAATATCGCGGTAAAGCCGTCGCCGAGATTGCTGAAAACGATCCAGGCTATCTGCGCTGGTTATTCAACAATCTCGACCGCATGAGCCCAGAACTGCGCCTCACGCTCAAGCATTACCTTGGGGAATAGCCCCTACACTGCCGCTTTCCCCGGCAGTGTCCCCTGCGCCAGGGCGATGAAAAAGGCGTACTCCAGCGCCACCCCCTCATAGCTTTTAAAGCGCCCGGATTTTCCGCCATGCCCGGAGTCCATATCGGTGCAAAGCAGCAGCAGGTTATCGTCGGTTTTCAGTTCACGCAGTTTTGCCACCCACTTCGCCGGCTCCCAGTATTGCACCTGGGAATCGTGCAGCCCGGTGGTCACCAGCATATGCGGATACGCCTGCGCCTTCACGCCGTCGTAGGGGCTGTAGCTTTTCATGTAGTGGTAATAGGTTTCATCCTGCGGGTTCCCCCACTCTTCAAATTCGCCGGTCGTCAGCGGAATGGTCTCATCCAGCATCGTGGTTACCACGTCGACGAACGGCACCTGGGCTATCACGCCGTGGAACAGCTCTGGACGCTCGTTAACGGCCACCCCCATCAGCATCCCGCCGGCGCTGCCGCCCATGCCATAGCAGAGCCGCGGGTCGCCGTACCCCTGAGCCAGCAGCGCGTCGCAGACGTCGAGATAGTCGTTAAAGGTATTTTTCTTACACAGGAATTTACCGTCCTCATACCACTGCTGACCCAGCTCGCCGCCGCCGCGGACGTGGGCGATGGCGTAGACAAAGCCGCGGTTGAGCAGGCTCAGCCGACTGGCGCTGAAATCGGCATCGATACTGTCGCCATACGAGCCATAGCCATAGACCAGCAGCGGATTGCTCCCTTTACGAAAATGGTCGCGATGGTAGACCAGCGAGACCGGGACTTCGACGCCATCGCGGGCGGTCACCCACAGATGCTCGCTCTGATAGCAGCGGGTGTCCAGCCCCTTCACCTCCTGCTGCTTGATCACCCGTCGTTCGCCGGTATCCATATCCAGTTCAAACAGGGTGTCGGGCGTCGTCATCGAGGAGTAGCCGTAGCGCAGGCGCGACGTTTCGGGCTCCGGATTATAGGCAAGCCAGGTGACATAGGCCGGATCGTCAAAGGCGATCCCCACCACCTCCCGGGTCTTGCGGTTAATCTGCCGCAGACTGGTCAGGCCGCGCTGACGCTCCTCGACGACCAGCCAGTCGGTAAACAGGGTAAATCCTTCAAGCATCACGTCGTGACGCGGCGGGATCAGCGTGGTCCACTGATCTTCATCGCGTAGCACGGTACGATAGAGACCAAAATTCTTCCCGTCCCGGTTGGATCGCAGATAGAAGGCGTGCTGATAGTGATCGAGGCTATATTCATGATCTTTACGCCGCGGCAGGAAGCAGACCGGCTCAGCGTCTGGCAGTTCGGCGTTGAGCAGCAGTACTTCGCTGGTGGTGGCGCTGGAGAGATAAATCACCACGAACTGCTGGGATGTGGTTTTATGCACGCTGACGTAGAAGGTCTCATCTTTTTCCTCGTAGACCAGCACGTCGCTCTGCGCCGGCGTCCCGACGGTGTGGCGCCAGACCTGATAAGGAAGCAGCGTGGTGGGATGTTTACGCACGTACCACACAAAGCGTGAATCGTTGCTCCAGGCAAAGCCGGAGGTGACATTTTCCAGGGTCTCCGGATACCACTCGCCGTTGCTGAGGTCGCAAAAACGCAGACCGTACTGGCGACGGGAGAGATAATCTTCCGCCACCGCCATCAACTGGTTGTTGGGCGCAATACCCAGCCCGCCCAGGGTGTAAAACTCGCTCTTTGCCGCCCGCTGGTTGGCATCAAGCAGGATCTCCCACTCGTCCCACTCTTCTTTCAGCACCGACTGTCGCTGGTAGATAGCGTATTCGCAGCCCGGCTCATACACCTGCCGGTAGCGAAAGCCGTTTTTACTATAGGGGGCAGAGACTTCCCGCTGCGGAATGCGGTCGATAATCTCTTTCAGCAGACGCTCCTGCAGGCTGAGCTGCGAATCCATCACTTGCTTGCCGTAGGCGTTTTCCGCGTGCAGATATTCCAGCACATCAGGCCGCGCGCGTTCATCGTCGCGCAGCCAGTAATAGTTATCGATGCGTGTATCGCCATGCAAGGTCATGGCGTGAGGGATCCGTTTGGCTTTAGGTGGCATGTTATTCTTCTGCTGCTTTTTCGTGACACAAGAGCATTCAGGCCGCAGGGTGGCGCCTGAATGATGACGTGTCTATAAGGGTGGCAAAAGACGCGGGCGATGCAAGCGAAACGTGATAATTTAAACGCTTAGCGCCTGTTTTTGTGACTGGATGTCCTGTTCGATGTCGGCCCGGACATCTTTTGGCAACGCCAGAGCCTCACCCAGGGCGTTGAGATAGCTGCGCTCCATAAAGTGGTCGATATCAATCACCGCGCAGCTGACGTAGTAGATCTCCAGCGCCTCCTGCGGGTCAACGATGCCCTCGGCGAGACGCTGCGGATCCAGCGGCTGAGCCAGCGCCTGGTCAATCAGCACCCGGGCCTGCACGTCAATATTGGCCTCCCGAAGCTGGGCTTCAATCCTCGCCCGCTCGTGATCGTCGATATGACCATCGCTTTTGGCGGCAAACACCAGGGCGGTGATCAACCGCACGCTGCGCGGATCGACCTCCGTCGGCGCCGCAGCCGTCTCGGGTGTCGGAGCGGGCGTGTTCTGAGCGCGCATTTTCTGCTGATACTTGTTCCACAATACGGTACCCGCCACCGCCCCACCGCCAGCCAGCAGCGCGCTGGTGCCATATTTCGCCAGCAGCTTGCGTGACGATTTGCTGGCCACCAGCAGCCCCGCCAGCCCGCCGATGGCGCCGGGCAGCAGGGCGCTCCCTTTTGACGACTCGCCGGACGGCGACGCGCCCTGCTGTCCGAGCAGCGACTGCAGTTGATTTAGCCAGTTAGCCATGGTTTTCCTCTCAGGTGACAAACACTGTTATCAGCCTAAACGACGCGATGTCAGGAAATGTTAGACATGGCTAAAGATGCGCAAAGGTGCGCGCGGCGGGGGCTCCGGGTCCAGCCGACCAACCGACCAGCCCATCAGCCCATCAGCCCATCAGCGGCTGACCGCCAGCCATCAGGCCGCTTTGGCTTTCCGCGTTTTGGCAGCTGGCGCGGCGGCCTCTTCCGCCGGGGAAGCCTCAGCGTCCGTTGACGGCGCGGGCACATCGTGCGCAGTCGCATCCTGCTCCGGCAGTCTGCCGGCGCGCAGAATATGCTGCAGCGCCTCTTTACGCTCCGCCAGCCACATCGCCATGGTATCGCGCTGGGCATCGTCCATTTCCAGCGGCGATGCTACCAGCCAGTCATTCAGCACCTCTGCCAGATCGAGCATTTTGTCGTAAGCGTCGGCCTCTTTTTTGCTGGCAAAAGACATTTTTTCCTCACCTTCGCGGATCACTACATATTTAATTTCAACCGCCATGCTGCAGCCTCTTAGCACTGTATTTTTATACAGTATAGCAAATTTCCCTTCTGGACTCAACTCACGCGCATGAAGACAGACGCAAACGTTTTCGTTTATAATCGACCGCATCTTTTTTTACTGCGGAAGAGAGTTATGACTGTATTAGGCACCGCGCTGCGCCCGGCAGCCACCAAAGTTATGCTGTTAGGCTCCGGCGAGCTGGGTAAAGAAGTCGCCATCGAATGTCAGCGTCTGGGCATTGAAACTATCGCCGTCGACCGCTACCCCGATGCCCCGGCGATGCAGGTCGCCCACCGCGCCCACGTCATCAATATGCTGCACGGCGAAAGCCTGCGCGCGCTGATCGAACAGGAAAAACCCGATTACATCGTGCCGGAGATCGAAGCTATCGCCACCGATACCCTGGTCGAACTGGAGCAGGCCGGGCAGAAAGTGGTCCCCACGGCGCGGGCAGCGAAGCTCACCATGAACCGCGAAGGCATACGCCGTCTGGCGGCCGAAGAGCTGCAGCTCCCCACCTCCAGCTACCGTTTCGCCGACAGTGAAGAAGCCTTCCGCGCGGCGGTAGCAGAGATCGGCTTGCCGTGCATCGTCAAGCCGGTGATGAGCTCCTCCGGTAAAGGTCAGAGCTTTATCCGCTCGGCTGACCAGCTCAGCGAAGCCTGGCGCTACGCCCAGCAGGGCGGCCGCGCCGGCGCCGGGCGGGTGATCGTCGAAGGGGTGGTGAATTTCGACTTTGAAATCACCCTGCTCACCGTCAGCGCCGTCGATGGCGTGCATTTCTGCGCCCCGGTCGGTCATCGTCAGGAAGATGGCGATTATCGTGAATCCTGGCAGCCGCAGCAGATGAGTGACCTGGCCCTTGAACGCGCGCAGAATATCGCCCGTAAGGTGGTGCTGGCGCTGGGAGGGCATGGCCTGTTCGGGGTGGAGCTGTTCGTTTGCGGCGATGAGGTGATCTTCAGCGAAGTCTCCCCGCGCCCGCACGACACCGGAATGGTGACGCTTATTTCGCAGGATCTCTCGGAATTCGCCCTGCACGTTCGCGCCTTTCTTGGATTGCCCGTCGGCGCTATCCGCCAGTATGGTCCGGCCGCTTCCGCAGTGATCCTTCCGCAGCTGACCAGTCAGAACGTCAGCTTCGGCCAGCTGCGGTCGGCCGTCGGAGCTGGCCTGCAGCTGCGTCTGTTCGGCAAGCCGGAGATTGACGGCACCCGTCGTCTGGGGGTGACTCTCGCCGTCGCCGATTCGGTGGAAGAGGCTGTGGCGCGGGCTAAAACCGCCGCCGCGGCGGTTATCGTCGAAGGGTAAAGACAAAAAAAACCCGGTCGCGTTGCCGCTGACCGGGTTGTTGACCTTGAGGCGCGGTTTACTTCGCGCCTTCCACCGCTTCACGCGCCAGGGTGGTGATGCGATCGTAGTCGCCAGCTTCCAGGGCGTCGGCCGGCACCAGCCAGGAGCCCCCGATGCACAGCACGCTGTTCAGCGCCAGGTAATCACGGTAGTTAGCCGGGGAGATACCGCCGGTCGGGCAGAAACGAATGTGACCGAACGGACCCGCAATCGCCTGCAGCGCTTTCACGCCGCCGTTGGCTTCCGCCGGGAAGAATTTAAACTCTTTCAGACCGTACTGCATGCCCAGCATCAGCTCGGAGACGGTGCTGATCCCTGGGATCAGCGGAATAGTGCCGTCTTCGGTCGCCGCTTTCAGCAGAGATTCGGTCAGCCCCGGGCTGATAGCGAACTGCGCGCCGGCTTCCGTTACCGCTTTCAGCTGCTCGACGTTGGTCACCGTGCCCGCGCCGACAATCGCATCCGGCACTTCTTTAGCAATCGCGCGGATCGCCTCCAGGGCGCACTCGGTGCGCAGAGTCACTTCCAGGACGCGCACGCCGCCCGCGACCAGCGCTTTCGCCATCGGTACCGCGTGTTCCAGCTTTTTCACTACGATAACCGGGACAACCGGACCGGAGGTGAGGATTGCTTCTGCTGTTGTTTTCCAGTTTTTCATCAGGATTTTCTCTCGCCAGATCTACAAATTAAATCGTCTTAAAAAGTGATGCAGGTTGCGCCCTGCTCCGCGCCAGAGAGCTTCTCACGCAGCGCCCCAAACATCTCCCGACCGGTTCCTACGCGCGACGCGCTGAGGTCAGGGATATGCGGCTGACGCGCCGCCAGTTCGGCATCGTCCACCAGCAGCGTCAGTTCCCCCGTCTGCCCGTTCACGCGAATAAGGTCGCCATCGCGCACTTTCGCCAGCAACCCGCCGTCATAGGCTTCAGGCGTGACGTGGATGGCTGACGGGACTTTACCGGAGGCGCCAGAGAGTCGGCCATCGGTCACCAGCGCTATTTTGAAACGGCGGTCCAATAATACACCAAGTGGCGGCATAAGTTTATGTAATTCTGGCATCCCGTTCGCTTTTGGCCCCTGATGACGGACCACCACCACGCAGTCTTTGTCCAGCAGACCCGCTTCGAAGGCCGGCAACACGTCGTGCTGGCTCTCGAACACCACCGCCGGCGCTTCGATCACCTGGTTCTCAGCCGGGACTGCCGAGGTTTTCATGACCGCGCGTCCCAGGTTACCGCTCAGCACCTTGGTGCCGCCGTGACGGGAGAACGGTTTCTCGAATGTCGCGATGACCTGATCGTCAAGCGGCGCCGTCGCCCCTTCCCGCCAGTCCAGCTCGCCGTTGTTGAGCCACGGCTCGAGGGTGTAGCGCGACAGACCGAAGCCAGCGACGGTGTGAACGTCCTCATGTAGCAGGCCGCCTTTCAGCAGCTCGCGCACCAGAACCGGAACGCCGCCCGCTGCCTGGAAATGGTTGATATCCGCCGGACCGTTGGGGTAGAGGCGCGCCAGCAGCGGTACCACGTCTGACAGGTCGGAGAAATCATCCCAGTTAATGATAATGCCCGCCGCGCGGGCCATCGCCACCAGGTGCATAGTGTGGTTGGTGGAGCCGCCGGTCGCCAGCAGCGCCACAATGCCGTTGACCACCACTTTTTCGTCAAACATTTTGCCCAACGGCATCCACTCGTTGCCATTGCCGGTCATGCGGGTGACCTGGCGCGCGGCGGCGGCGGTCAGCGCTTCCCGCAGCGGAGCATCCGGATGGACAAAGGACGAGCCCGGCAACTGCATGCCCATAAACTCCACCACCATCTGGTTGGTGTTCGCCGTACCGTAGAACGTACAGGTTCCCGGCGCGTGGTAAGAAGCGGCTTCGGACTCCAGCAGCGCCATGCGGTCAACTTTGCCCTCCGCGTACAGCTGGCGAATGCGAACCTTTTCTTTATTAGGCAGGCCGCTGGCCATCGGACCGGAGGGAATAAAGACCGACGGCAGGTGGCCGAATGAGAGCGCGGCCATGGTCAGTCCGGGCACAATTTTATCACACACGCCGAGGTACAGAGCGCCATCGAACATGTTATGCGACAGGCCGATGGCCGCGGACATGGCGATCACTTCGCGACTCAGGAGAGAGAGCTCCATGCCGTCCTGTCCCTGGGTCACGCCATCGCACATCGCCGGCACGCCGCCGGCCACCTGACCGACCGCATTGGCGCTGTGCAGCGCTTTGCGAATGATATCCGGGTAGTGTTCATAGGGCTGGTGCGCGGACAACATATCGTTGTAGGAGGTGATGATGGCGATGTTGTTGCGCAACATGCTTTTCAGAGAGGCTTTGTCGTCGGCCTGACAGGCCGCGAAACCGTGAGCCAGATTGCCGCAGGCCAGTTGCGCACGATGCACGGTGTCGGTTTTGGCCTGGTTAATCCTTGCGAGGTAAGCCGCGCGGGTATCACGCGACCGTTCGATAATGCGATTTGTTACCCGTAACATTGTCGAATTCATAAAGGCTCCTCAAAATTTTATCTGTCCGGCCGCTGCGAGATGACGTGTTTTGGTGCCCGAAGCCACCAACACCAGCGCTCAGGGGCAAAATATCTGAAGGCAGTGTAATAAAAAAAGCCCCGTGGGTGAATCCTCACGGGGCTTAAAAGATTAAAAAGCGTGCGACTTTCTGCGTCAGATCATGTTACCGGTAAAATAACCCTGACGGATAAGATCGCGAGCTTACTCAAACTCGTTCCACGAGCGTCCATCGCGGGTGATCATGGCCACCGAGGCCACCGGTCCCCAGGTCCCGGCCTGATACGGTTTCGGCGCATCGCGGTCGGCCGCCCAGGCTTCGGTGATGGAGTCCACCCACTTCCATGCCTCTTCCACTTCATCGCGGCGGACGAACAGCGCCTGGATACCGCGCATGGTCTCCAGCAGCAGACGTTCATAGGCATCGGCCAGATGCGTCTGGTTGAAGGTTTCGGAGTAGCTCAGATCCAGCTTGGTGATCTGCAGGTTGTGCTTATGGTCGAGGCCCGGCACTTTGTTCAGGACCTGGATATCCACCCCTTCGTCCGGCTGCAGACGAATGGTCAGCTTGTTCTGCGGCAGCTCCTGCCAGGTCTCTTTAAACAGGTTCAGCTCCGGCGTTTTGAAGTAAACCACCACTTCGGAACATTTGGTTGGCAGACGTTTGCCGGTACGCAGATAGAACGGTACGCCAGCCCAGCGCCAGTTATCGATATCAACGCGGATCGCCACGAAGGTTTCGGTGTTGCTGGTTTTGTTCGCCCCCTCTTCTTCGAGGTAGCCTGGCACTTTTTTGCCCTGGGCAAAGCCGGCGGTGTACTGGCCGCGAACGGTTTTCTCGCGCACATTGGAGCGGTCAATACGGCGCAGGGATTTCAGCACCTTGACCTTTTCATCACGGATGCTGTCGGCGCTGAGATCGGACGGCGGCGACATGGCAATCATGCACAGGATCTGCAGCAGGTGGTTCTGGATCATGTCGCGCATCTGTCCGGCCTGGTCGAAGTACCCCCAGCGCCCTTCAATGCCTACCTCTTCCGCGACGGTGATTTCCACATGATCGATGGTACGGCAGTCCCAGTTATTGACGAACAGAGAGTTGGCAAAGCGCAGCGCCAGCAGGTTGAGGACTGTCTCTTTTCCGAGGTAGTGGTCGATACGGTAGACCTGGCACTCTTCAAAAAACTCGCCGACCTGATCGTTGATTTCCCGCGAGGTTTCCAGCGAGGTGCCCAGCGGTTTTTCCATTACCACGCGCGCAGGCTTGGCATTGAGCTTCGCTTCGCCCAGACCTTTACAGATGGCGCCAAAGGTGCTCGGCGGCATGGCGAAATAGTTGATGGTGACGCGATTTTTTTGGTCCAGCATGTCACCCAGGCGGGTGAAGCCGCTGGTGTCATTGACGTCAAGATTACAGAACTCCAGGCGGCCGCTCAGGGAATCCCACAAACCTTCATCAATTTTTTCCTTCATGAAGGTTTCCAGCGCTTCGCGCACCACTTTGGTGTAAGCCGCTTTATCCCAGTCGGCACGGCCGACGCCAATGATCCGGGTGTCGGCGTGGATCTGGCCCGCCTTTTCAAGCTGATACAGGGAAGGCAACAATTTACGCCGCGCCAGGTCGCCCTTCGCGCCGAAAATGACCAGGTCGCATGCCTGGGCCGTTTGCGTTACCGCCATGTCATTCTCCTCAGTTGATAGTCTGGTGCTTTTGCCAGGCTATATTTGTAATTTTCTTACACTGCACTGTACTGTGTTTACCTGTTTCCCGAAAGCCTTCCCCTCCGTTTGCAGCGGGAAAACCGCACAGGGTGAAAACATTCGGCGATGATTTAGGCATTTGGCTGATATTGTTCGTTGTTTGTACCTGTTTCAGGTCAGTAAAATACGACTCTGATCATGTAATGAAAAAAAACAACATTTTTTCCCGTCATTCCTCACCGCTTGCGCTTGCGGAGGGGTATATTCTTGCTAAAACGCCCGATGATTTCACCCATTAATGAAATCGTTTCCATTGATGAGCGCCCTGTTACTAATGAACATGCTGGAAAAAATCCAGTCCCGACTGGAACACCTTAGCAAATCTGAACGCAAAGTGGCGGAAGTGATCCTTGCCACCCCCGCGCAGGCCATTCATTCGAGCATCGCCGCCCTCGCCCTTGAGGCCGGAGTGAGCGAACCGACCGTCAATCGCTTCTGCCGTAGTCTCGAAACCCGCGGCTTTCCTGACTTCAAACTGCATCTCGCCCAGAGCCTTGCGCACGGCACGCTCTATGTTAACCGCAATGTTGATGAAGACGACAGCGTTGAGTCATACACGGGAAAAATATTTGAATCGGCCATGGCGAGTTTAGATCAGGTCCACCATTCTCTCGACATGTCGGCGGTGAATCGTGCGGTGGATCTGCTGACTCAGGCAAAAAAAATCGCCTTTTTCGGCCTCGGCTCCTCGGCGGCGGTCGCTCATGACGCGATGAACAAATTTTTCCGCTTTAACGTGCCGGTCATCTATTCCGACGACATTGTCCTGCAACGCATGAGTTGTATGAATTGCGATGACGATGATGTGGTGGTGATTATCTCACATACCGGAAGAACCAAGAGCCTGGTAGAGCTGGCGCAGCTGGCGCGTGAAAACGATGCCATGGTGATCGCTCTCACCTCCCCCGGCTCGCCGCTGGCCCGGGAAGCCACGCTGGCCATTACCCTGGATGTGCCGGAAGATACCGACATCTATATGCCGATGGTCTCGCGTCTGGCCCAGTTGACCGTCATTGACGTGCTGGCGACAGGCTTTACCCTGCGCCGGGGGGCAAAATTCAGAGATAACTTGAAGAGGGTCAAGGAAGCGCTGAAGGAATCGCGTTTTGATAAAGAACCGTTCGTACCCAGTGATAATCAATAAAAGTTGATAACAAGCAGTACCCCATTACACCTTCGATAACGATCCGGCTGTGCGACGTTGCAGGCTGGCGCTACCGAATCCATGTTCACGCAACACCAAAGTTGTATCAGTCAACGGAGTATTACATGTCCAGAAGGCTTCGCAGAACCAAAATCGTTACTACCTTAGGCCCGGCAACTGACCGCGATAACAACCTGGAAAAAGTTATCGCCGCGGGCGCAAACGTAGTGCGTATGAACTTCTCTCACGGCACCCCGGAAGATCATCAGCTCCGTGCCGATAAAGTGCGTGAGATTGCGGCAAAACTGGGCCGTCACGTGGCCATCCTCGGCGACCTCCAGGGACCAAAAATTCGCGTATCGACCTTCAAAGAAGGCAAAATTTTCCTCAACGTCGGCGACAAATTCCTGCTCGATGCCAACCTCGGCAAGGGCGAAGGCGATAAAGAGAAAGTCGGAATCGACTATAAAGGCCTGCCGGCGGACGTCGTGCCTGGCGATATCCTGCTGCTCGACGATGGTCGTGTGCAGCTGAAAGTCCTCGAAGTTCAGGGGATGAAAGTCTTCACTGAAGTGACCGTTGGTGGCCCGCTGTCCAATAACAAAGGGATCAACAAGCTCGGCGGCGGCCTGTCTGCCGAAGCGCTGACCGACAAAGACAAGGCCGATATCGTCACCGCCGCTAAAATCGGCGTCGACTATCTCGCCGTCTCCTTCCCGCGCTGCGGCGAAGACCTGAACTACGCCCGTCGCCTGGCGCGCGATGCCGGCTGTGATGCGAAAATCGTCGCCAAAGTCGAGCGTGCGGAAGCCGTCTGCGATCAGGACGCCATGGACGACGTGATCCTCGCCTCCGATGTGGTGATGGTTGCCCGCGGTGACCTTGGCGTCGAAATCGGCGATCCGGAGCTGGTGGGCATCCAGAAAGCGCTGATTCGTCGTGCGCGTCAGCTGAACCGTTCCGTCATTACCGCCACCCAGATGATGGAGTCGATGATCACCAACCCGATGCCGACCCGTGCGGAAGTCATGGACGTGGCCAACGCCGTGCTGGATGGTACCGATGCCGTGATGCTCTCCGCGGAAACCGCTGCCGGTCAATACCCGTCGGAAACCGTGGCCGCGATGGCGCGCGTGTGTCTGGGCGCCGAAAAAATCCCGAGCCTCAACGTCTCCAAACACCGTCTGGACGTCCAGTTCGACAACGTGGAAGAAGCGATTGCCATGTCGGCGATGTATGCCGCCAACCACCTGAAAGGCATCACGGCTATCATCACCATGACCGAATCAGGCCGCACCGCGCTGATGACCTCGCGCATCAGCTCCGGTCTGCCAATTTTCGCTCTGTCCCGCCACGAGCGCACCCTGAACCTGACCGCCCTCTACCGCGGGGTGACGCCGGTGTTCTTCGACAGCCAGAATGACGGGGTGGCCGCTGCGCACGATGCCGTCAATCTGCTGCGGGACAAAGGCTACCTGGTCTCCGGCGATCTGGTGGTTGTTACCCAGGGTGACGTGATGAGCACCATCGGCAGCACCAACACCACGCGTATCCTCACCGTCGAGTAAGCCTCGGTGTCTACCTGCCAGCGATACGGCTGGCAGGTTTTTTTTGCCCTCCGGCAGGCTACACCATCCAGCTCAGTAATAGCGTCGCGGCGATCACCGTCGACGCCCCGCCGATACGCGTCGCAATCTGTGCAAACGGCATCAATCCCATGCGGTTTGAGGCCGAGAGAATGGCCACATCCCCCGTTCCGCCTAACCCGCTGTGGCAGCTGGTGACAATGGCGGCTTCCACAGGATACATATTTAGACGTGAAGCGATAAAGAACCCGCTCAGCGCCATGGCAATGACAATTGAGCCGCACACCACGACGTAGCCAACGGAGAAGACCGATACCACGCTCTCCAGCGGTACATACAGCATGCCCAGGCCGATCATCAGCGGCCACACCAGCGCGGCGGAGACGAACTTGTAGCAGCTGTGCGCCCCCAGCTCCATCGCCGCCGGGATAACTTTGGTATATTTGCAGAATACCGCCGCCAGAATCATCAGCACCGGCCCCGGAATATGCACCACCTTCTCCAGCAAGCCGCCGACAATGAAAAAGGCGCAAATCATCAGCAACCCGGCGCCCATGAGCTGAAAATCGGTCGGCTGCGTACTCTGATTCTGCGCAAAGACGCTGTTATCTTCATGGCTGCGGATCAGTAGCCCGTTGCCGGACAGCGCCGGGCGACGGGCGCCCATGCGGGCCAGAAAGCCGGCGCAGATAATGGCGAAGATGTTACCCACCACCGCCGCCGGCGCCAGCTGGGCCACGTAGACATCAGGCGTCTGCCCGAGGATCGCCGAATAAGCCAGCGACAACGGCAGGATCCCTTCGCCAATGCCGCCGCCGATAATCGGCACAATGATAAAGAAGAAGGTGTGATACAGACTGTAGCCGAATAAGCTGCCCACCAGCAGGCCGGTGGCGATTGCCGCGCCGGTCCCAACCACCAGCGGGACAAACATGCGCACCATCCCCTGGATCAGAATCGTGCGGTTCATTCCCAGGATACTGCCGACCACCAGGCAGGCGATGACGAAATAGAGGAGATTGGCCTCCTTCATCAGCAAATGCACGGTATCGAGCGTATGCGCTTCAAACACGCCAAAGTAGACCAGCACTGAGGGCATCATCAAACACAAAATCGCCGGACCGCCAATATCTTTTAACACCGGCACCATGCGGCCAATTTTCGCCAGCGCGAACCCCAGGGTCATGATGACCGCCAGTCCGCCAATCATGTTTTTTGGCAACAACCCCGCGCCCGCGGAGAGCGCCACTATCGCGGCGATACCGATGAACAGCGTTAATGGCACAGCGCCGACTTCGATATTGGCGAAAAGTCGAGTCGCTTGCCCGTTCGGCAATGTTTTATCTATCGGTTGGTTGAGTGAATTATTTTTCATATTTTTACCTGAATAATAAAGAGGTCACGTAGGGTCAGGATGCAATATTAAAATTGCGCAGCACTATGAATTCAAAAGCGCTAAACGCCGTATCAACTAAATACACCGAAACGGTAACACAGGACTTTAAAACTAAAAACGACAACCGTATTAACGCTGTCGGCTTTGTGACTGAGCCATAAAGTTTATTTTAAGTAATTTAATTTATTATCACGAAGCTAAAGTTATCGTCCGCTAAAATAATAAACCCTGTTAATGCAACCCTATGATTTAATCCTCTTTTCCCTATTTGTAAGTAAAGTAGCCAAGGCGAAATTATTTAAAGCCAGATGACTGTGATGGCTATCACCTTTTAAATGTTAGGGGATCGTTAGATTGGCAGCACAACAAACCGATAATATATGTCAGGACCTTTTATGCCTTCACTGCTCTTGCAATCTCTTTTCCCGTTGGTATTTATCATGCTGCTCGGATGGCTTAGCGGCAAACTCGGCTATACCCGCCGTGAGGACGCCTCCGTTCTCGCCACGGTAGTTATCCGCTTTGCGCTTCCTTTTCATCTTTTTATCGGCGCATTACATACCAGCCCGGATAAAATAAAAAACTTCACCTTTATGGCGGTGCTGGTTATCGGTCTAATGGGGTCGTATTTTCTTACGCTACTGATCTCGCGCTATGTTTTTCGTCATGATATTAAAACTAGCGCGATTCAGTCGCTGGTTTGCGCCTTCCCCGATATGGCCTACTTCGGCGCCCCCGTGCTGGCGGTGCTGATAGGTCCGGAGGGCTTTCTCGGGGTGCTTATCGGAAACCTGGTGACCAGCGTGTTGATGATCCCTCTGACCATCATCCTGATCCGCATGGGAGACCAGCCCGGAGACGCTGGGGCTCCCCAGCTCCACGCCGGGCAGTTGATCCTGCAAAACCTGCTGAAAGCCGTGAGAAACCCCATTGTCTGGATCCCCATTTCCGGAGTACTGCTCAGCCTGGCCGGGATCCAGCTGCCGCATCTGCTCAGCGTACCCGTTGAAATGGTGGGTAAAATCGCCGGCGGTCTGTCACTCTTCGCCCTTGGGCTGCTGTTTTACGGTGAACGTCCGACGGTCAATATTCAAACCTGCACCAACATCAGTATTAAAAACCTGATCCAGCCGGCCATGATGGCGCTGGCCGGGCTGGCCTTTGGGCTCAGTCATACCCTGATGCAACAGGTTATTATCATCGGCGCGACGCCTTCCGCTATCGCGGCAGGGATGTTTGCCCTGCGCAGCGATACCTATATTGAACCCGCCTCATCTTCTATTTTGCTGGGCACCGCCATCGGCGTGGTCACCGAAGGCGTCATGATTTATCTCATTTCGTAATCACGGAAATAAAATACCTAGACATCAGGCAATGTTTTAATTTTATATTCAGGAGTCATGTCATGTTAGCCACAGAAACCTTATACACGCCCTATAATGGTGCCGTCCTGCTGGAAAACCCGTTATTAAATAAAGGCCTCGCGTTTACGGAAAGCGAACGCACAGCGTTTAATCTTCAGGGACTGTTACCGCACAATGTGGAAACCATTGAAGAACAAACCGAGCGCGCATGGGGCCAGTTTTGCCAGTTCAAAAAAAGTATTTCGCGCCATATTTATCTCAGAAATATTCAGGACACCAACGAGACGTTATTCTATAACCTGCTGCGCAGCCATATGAAAGAGACGCTGCCGATTATTTATACCCCGACGGTGGGTGAAGCATGCGAACATTTTTCAGAAATATATCGCCGAGGACGCGGCCTGTTCATCTCCTGGCCCAACCGTCACCATATTGACGAGATGCTGCAGGGATTTTCCCGCAACGATATCAAAGTCATCGTGGTGACCGATGGCGAGCGTATTCTGGGGCTGGGCGACCAGGGGATTGGCGGGATGGGGATCCCCATCGGCAAACTCTCGTTATATACCGCCTGCGGGGGTATTCATCCGGCATCAACGCTGCCCATTATGTTAGATGTCGGTACCAACAATCCGCAGCATCTGGAAGATCCGCTGTATATGGGCTGGCGACATCCGCGCATCAGCGACGAGCAATACCTGGAGTTTATGGACATGTTTGTCCATGCCGTTCAACAGCGCTGGCCGAATGTCTTGCTCCAGTTTGAAGATTTTGCCCAAAAAAATGCCACGCGACTGCTCAACCGCTATCGACACCAGCTGTGCTGTTTTAACGATGATATTCAGGGAACCGCCGCCGTGACGTCGGGGACGCTGATCGCCGCCGCCGCCGCCGCCGGGACGCCGCTCCGCGATCAGCGGGTGGTTTTCCTTGGCGGCGGTTCGGCCGGATGCGGCATTGCGGAAAAAATCATTGCGCTGATGGTGGATGATGGGCTCTCAGAGACGGAAGCACGCCGCCGCATCTTTATGGTTGACCGCTTTGGTCTGCTGACTGATCAGATGCCCAATCTGCTCGATTTTCAGCGCGAGCTGGTCACCCCCCGAGCCAGTATCGCCCACTGGGATACCGAGGCGGCCCAGCTGTCGCTGATGGATGTCGTACGCAACGTCCACCCTACCGTGCTGATCGGCGTGTCAGGCCAGCCGGGGCTGTTTAGCGAAGAGATAGTGAAAGAGATGCATCGGCACTGCCCGCGTCCGATTATTATGCCGCTCTCTAACCCCACTTCCCGGGCCGAGGCCCAGCCGAAGGATCTGCTGGAGTGGACTCGGGGTAGCGCGCTTATCGCCACCGGCAGCCCGTTCGACCCCGTCTTCTATGACGGCAAAACCTACGACATCGCCCAGTGCAATAACGCCTATATTTTCCCCGGTCTGGGGCTGGGGATCCTTGCCAGTAAAGCCGAGCGCGTCACCGAAGCAATGCTTATCACCTGCAGTAAAACGCTGGCCGCCCACTCGCCTCTGGCGACCCGCGAAACCGGCGGGTTGCTGCCGCCGGTAGAAGAGATCGAAATGATTTCCCGGGCCATTGCCGCTGATGTCGCCCGCGCGGCTCAGCAGGACGGCGTAGCGCCGCAGATTGACGAGGTGCAACTGGCGGCGAATATCGATAAAACCTTCTGGCGAGCGCGCTACACCGCGTATAAACGTTCGTCATTGTGATCGCTCATCTCGCGGGAAGCCGGCAGGCTTCCCGCCACTCGGGGGAACCACTCATGTTCAATGTGCTGATTGTCGATGATGATCCCATGGTGGCCGAACTGAACCAGTTATTTATCAGCCGGGTAGCTGATTTTCACTGCTGTGGAGTAGCGGCGACGATCGCCGACGCCAAAGCGATGCTAAGCCATCTGGCGCAGGTCGATCTGCTGCTGCTGGATGTCTATATGCACCAGGAGAGTGGCCTGGACCTGCTGCCAGCGCTTCGCGCTGATGGGCGGAATATTGACGTCATCATGATGACGTCCGCTGCCGATGCGCTCACCGTCCAGACGGCACTGCGCTATGGCGTGGTTGATTACCTGATTAAACCGTTTCAGTTGTCGCGCTTTGAGGAGGCGCTGCGGACCTGGCGCAATAAACGCGATGCGAAGCAAGCGAAATCCTGCTACGCCCAGGCGGATATCGACACCCTGCTACGCCGCGGGGTTCTGCAACAGGACGGTCCCCGCCGCTTGCCGAAAGGGCTGACGCCGCAAACGCTTCGCCTGGTGTGCCGGTGGATAATCGCGCATCAGGCGCGGGATTTTTCAACCAATGAGCTGGCGGCGGCGCTGCAGATCTCCCGAGTATCGTGCCGCAAATACCTGATCTGGCTTGAGCAGATCAACGTGCTCTTCACCAGCAATCACTACGGCATCACCGGTCGCCCGGAGTATCGCTACCGGCTTGTGGCCGAGAGCGTGATGTTGCTGACGCAATATAGCCAGTGAGCCTGGAATACCCACTGGCGCGCTTGCAGTCTACTTCTTAGGGTACAGCTCTTTGCGTTTGTAGGGCTCGATTTCACCCGGCTTGCGCGTCTTCAGCAGCTTCAGGATCCAGGTGTACTGCTCGGTGTGCGGCGTAACAAACACCTCCACCTCTTCGTTCATCCGCCGGGCGATTGTTGTATCATCAGCGTCCAGCAGATCGTCCATCGGCGGGCGCACCAGCACCGTCAGGCGATGCGTCTTGCCATCATAGACCGGGAACAGCGGAACGACGCGGGCGCGGCATACCTTCATTAAGCGGCCAATCGCCGGCAGGGTGGCCTTATAGGTAGCGAAGAAATCCACAAACTCGCTGTGCTCGGCGCCGTGATCCTGATCGGGCAAATAGTAGCCCCAGTAGCCCTGGCGCACCGACTGAATAAACGGTTTGATCCCGTCGTTGCGCGCGTGCATCCGTCCGCCAAAACGACGACGCACGGTATTCCACACGTAATCGAAGACCGGGTTGCCCTGGTTGTGGAACATCGCCGCCATCTTCTGCCCACCGGAGGCCATCAGCATCGCCGGGATATCCACACCCCATGCATGCGGGACGAGGAAAATCACCTTCTCGTTATTGCGCTGCAGCTCGTCGATGATCGCTTTACCCTGCCAGTCGACGCGGGCGAGAATTTTCTGCGGATCGCGCAGACCCAGCTCGGCCATCATCACCATCGCCTGCGGCGCCGAGGCGTACATGGCGTCGATGATCGCTTCCCGCTCGTGCTCGCTTTTTTCCGGGAAGCAATACAGCAAATTAATCTGCGCCCGGCGGCGCGAGCTTTTCGCCAGACGCCCGACCAGACGACCGAGTTTGCCGAGGAGCGGATCGCGGAAGGATGGCGGCGTCAGCGCAATACCGGCGAAGGCAAAAACACCCAGCCAGGCGCCCCAGTAGCGCGGCAGTAAAAAAGATTTTTCAAACTTAGGGATAAACTCAATATTATTTTTTTTCGTTTCCATGCCCAATCCGCAGATCGACTGCTTAATCAAGATAATGGGATAGTGTAGCGAGACGTTGGGTATCCTACAAAAGAAAAAGCCGGCGCCCTGGGGCACCGGCTTTCCACTGACCGGTGGTTAGTCAAACCGCAGCTGCGGAACGACCTCTTTGACCTGCGCCAGATAATCGGTACGGTCGGAACCGCTCAGCCCTTCGGTACGCGGCAGTTTCGCCGTCAGCGGGTTGACCGCCTGCTGGTTGATCCACACTTCGTAGTGCAGGTGCGGCCCGGTAGAGCGTCCGGTATTCCCCGATAGCGCAATACGATCGCCGCGCTTCACTTTCTGCCCCGGCTTCACCAGCAGCTTACGCAGGTGCATGTAGCGAGTGGTATAGGTACGGCCGTGGCGGATTGCCACGTAATACCCGGCGGCGCCGCTGCGCTTGGCCACCACCACTTCGCCATCGCCCACTGCCAGCACCGGCGTTCCCTGCGGCATCGCAAAATCGACGCCACGGTGCGGCGCGACGCGCCCGGTGACCGGATTCAGACGACGCGGGTTAAAATTAGAGGAGACGCGGAACTGACGCGCTGTCGGGAAGCGCATAAAGCCTTTCGCCAGCCCTGTCCCGTTGCGGTCGTAGAATTTACCGTCTTCGGCACGGATGGCAAAGTAGTCCTTACCGTCGGAGCGCAGACGCACGCCGAGCAGCTGGCTTTGCTCGCGTTTGCCGTCAAGCATTTCGCGGGACATCAATACCGAGAACTCATCGCCTTTCTTCAGCTTACGGAAATCCATCTGCCACTGCATGGCCTTGATCACCGCGCTGATTTCCGTGCTGGTCAGCCCGGCATCGCGCGCGCTGGAGACAAAGCTGGCGCCGACGGTGCCCTTCAGCACGCTGTTGACCCAGTCGCCTTTCTGCAGCTCGCTGCTCATTTTAAAGCCGTTATCCACGCGGGTGTAGGTGCGGGTTTCGCGGCGGGACATCTCCCAGGTCAGACTCTGCAGATCGCCGTCGGCGGTCAGGGTCCAGGAGAGCTGCTGGCCAATCTTCAGATTACGCAGCTCTTTATCGGCGGAGGAGAGCTGGGCGATATCACCCATATCGATACCGTACTGATTCAGGATGCTGCTGAGGGTATCGCCGGTCGACACCACGTATTCGTGCCCGCCGGCATCGCTATCGGCTTTTTCGTCGAGTTCATCCTGAGGAATGGCTTCTTCTTCCTGCGGGGCCTGATCGATCGGCTCGGAGGCTTCCGGCAGCAGGGAGCGGATCTCGCTTTTTTCCAGCTCAATGGTTCTGACGATGGGGGCGGATTCCGGGTGGTAAATGTAGGGTCGCCAGACGGCGACCGCTAAGGTAAGAACGCTAAGCGACCCCAGCATAACGCGATGAGGTCGTGGCAGATTGTTAAATGCCTGAGTGACAGCGCGGGCTATCTGTTGCACGTATTCACTTCCTCGTTAATCTCCTTTCAGGCAGCTCGAATACTGATTCGCCAGTTGGGTGAGGAATTGCGGGTAACTCGCTTTACCCAGCTTAATTCCGCTACCCAGTGGATCCAGGGTCCCCATGCGCACAGACGTGCCCCGGGCAACAGCTTCGATAACCGCTGGCCTGAACTGTGGCTCAGCAAAAACGCAAGTGGCTTTCTGCTCAACCAGTTGTGTTCTGATTTCGTGTAAACGCTGCGCACCAGGCTGTATTTCAGGGTTGACGGTAAAATGCCCCAGCGAGGTTAAACCGTAGTGTTTTTCAAAGTAACCGTAGGCGTCATGAAAAACGAAATAGCCCTTTCCTTTCAGCGGTGCCAGCTCATTGCTAACCTGCTTGTCGGTCGCCGCCAGCGCGGCCTCGAACTGCTGCAGGTTGCTGTCGAGTTTGGCTCGACTCTGCGGCATAAGTTCCAATAATTTATCGTGGATTGCAACCGCCGAAAGCCGCGCTATCTCTGGGGATAACCACAGATGCATATTGTAGATACCGTGATGGTGATCGCCGTCACTTTTTTCCGCTGCGCCATGGTCATGACCATGATGATCGTCATCATCGTCAGCGCCAGCGATCAGCAGCGGTTTGACCCCATCCAGCTCAGCGATGGTCACCTTTTTATTCGCCGCAATGCTTTGCGTCGACTTATCCATAAAGGCTTCCATTTCCGGACCGATCCACACCACTAAGTCTGCGTTCTGTAAGCGTTTTACATCGGAAGGACGCAGGGAATAATCATGCTCAGAGGCACCATCGGGCAGCAGCACCTGGGTGTCGGTGACCCCATCTGCGATGGCTGCTGCGATAAAGCCCAGCGGTTTCATGGAAGTCACCACGGCGGCGCTGGCCTGCGGTACCTGTGCGAACAAAAAAACAGCGCCAAGTCCAGCGCAAAGAAGCGTATTTTTATGTAACATAATGCGTCTAGTCATCGAAACGAGTGAGTGTGATGTGATATTATAACATTCACTAGCTTGTGCAACCCCTAAATGATTATGACAAACCTTGTAACGCTGGAAAATGTCTCGGTGGCCTTTGGCCAACGCCGCGTGCTGTCTGACATCTCGCTGGCTCTCACGCCAGGCAAAATATTAACCCTGCTGGGGCCCAACGGCGCCGGTAAATCGACGCTCGTGCGGGTGGTTCTCGGGCTGGTAGCACCGACACAGGGTGTTATCAAGCGCGAAGAACGCCTGCGGATCGGCTATGTACCGCAGAAACTGCATCTGGACGCCACGCTGCCGCTGACCGTCAGCCGCTTCCTGCGTTTACGTCCAGGCACCCGCAAAGACGACATCCTGCCGGCGCTGAAGCGCGTGCAGGCCGGGCACCTGATCGACGCGCCGATGCAAAAACTTTCCGGCGGCGAAACCCAGCGCGTGCTGCTGGCCCGCGCCCTGCTCAATCGTCCGCAGCTGCTGGTGCTGGATGAACCGACCCAGGGCGTCGACGTCAATGGCCAGGTGGCGCTCTACGATCTTATCGACCAGCTGCGCCATGAGCTGGACTGCGCGGTGCTGATGGTCTCCCACGACCTGCATCTGGTGATGGCCAAAACCGACGAGGTATTGTGCCTGAACCAGCATATCTGCTGCTCTGGCGCACCGGAAGTCGTCTCGATGCATCCGGAGTTTATCTCCATGTTCGGCCCGCGCGGCGCGGAACAGCTGGGGATCTACCGCCATCACCATAATCACCGCCACGATCTTCAGGGGCGAATTGTATTGCGTCGGGGAAACAGCCGCTAATGATTGAACTTCTCTTACCTGGCTGGCTGGCCGGGATGATGCTGGCCTGCGCCGCCGGCCCGCTGGGCTCCTTTGTGGTCTGGCGCCGCATGTCCTATTTCGGCGATACGCTGGCGCATGCGTCGCTACTCGGCGTCGCTTTCGGTTTACTGCTTAACGTCAATCCGTTTTATGCGGTGATCGCCGTGACCCTGCTGCTGGCCGGCGGGCTGGTATGGCTGGAAAAACGGCCGCATCTGGCGATTGATACCCTGCTGGGCATCATGGCGCACAGCGCGCTGTCCCTTGGGCTGGTGGTGGTCAGTCTGATGTCTAACGTCCGCGTCGATTTGATGGCGTACCTGTTCGGCGATCTGCTGGCGGTCACGCCGCAGGATCTGATCGCCATTGCTATTGGCGTGGTGATTGTGATTGGCATTCTGCTCTGTCAGTGGCGGAATCTGCTGGCGATGACCATCAGTCCGGACCTGGCGTTTGTCGATGGCGTGAAGCTGCAGCGGGTCAAGCTGCTGTTGATGCTGGTCACCGCCCTGACTATCGGCGTGGCGATGAAGTTCGTCGGGGCGCTGATCATCACTTCTCTGCTGATTATCCCGGCCGCTACCGCCCGCCGTTTTGCCCGCACGCCGGAGCAGATGGCCGCCGTGGCGGTGGGCGTGGGCATGCTGGCCGTCACCGGCGGGTTAACCTTCTCGGCTTTCTACGACACGCCGGCCGGGCCGTCGGTGGTGCTGTGCGCTGCGGTGCTGTTTATTCTCAGCATGACGAAAAAAGCCGCCAGCTAAAAGTGAAAAAGCCCGGTCGCGCTGCTGACCGGGCTTCACCATGAACGGCTCAACCACAACGCGCTACGGCATTTCCGGCGGCGTAATCCCGAAATGGTTCCAGGCGCGCACCGTCGCCATTCTTCCCCGCGGCGTACGCTGTAGAAAACCCTGCTGAATTAAGTAGGGCTCCAGCACATCTTCAATGGTTTCCCGCTCTTCGCCAATCGCGGCGGCGAGGTTATCCAGCCCCACCGGCCCGCCGAAGAACTTATCTATCACCGCCAGCAGCAGCTTGCGGTCCATATAGTCGAACCCTTCCGCATCGACGTTGAGCATATCCAGCGCCTGGGCGGCAATGTCGGCGGAGATAGTGCCGTCGTGGCGCACTTCCGCGAAGTCACGCACCCGGCGCAGCAGACGGTTGGCAATACGCGGCGTGCCGCGTGAACGGCGGGCCACTTCCAGCGCGCCCTCGTCGCTCATCTCCAGCCCCATATGTCGGGCGCTGCGGCTGACAATATGCTGCAGATCGGGGATCTGATAGAACTCCAGACGCTGCACGATGCCAAAGCGGTCGCGCAGCGGCGAGGTCAACGAACCGGCCCGGGTGGTGGCGCCAATCAGGGTAAACGGCGGCAGGTCGATTTTAATCGAGCGCGCCGCCGGCCCTTCGCCAATCATGATATCCAGCTGGTAGTCTTCCATTGCCGGATAGAGCACCTCTTCCACCACCGGCGAGAGGCGATGGATCTCATCGATAAACAGCACATCGTGCGGTTCGAGGTTGGTGAGCATCGCGGCGAGATCGCCCGCTTTCTCCAGCACCGGGCCGGAGGTGGTACGCAGATTCACCCCCATTTCATTGGCGACGATATTGGCCAGGGTGGTTTTCCCCAACCCTGGCGGGCCAAAAATCAGCAGGTGATCGAGGGCGTCGCCGCGCAGCTTCGCCGCCTGGATAAAGATCTCCATCTGCGAACGCACCTGCGGCTGGCCGACATACTCTGCCAGCAATTTTGGGCGGATGGCGCGGTCAGCGGCCTCTTCGAAGCCGCTGCTGTCTGCCGATACCAGCCGGTCTGCTTCAATCATCCCTTACCTCACAACGCGGCGCGCAGCGCTTCGCGGATTAGCGTTTCACTGTTGGCGTCCGGACGCGCGATCTTGCTGACCATCCGGCTGGCCTCCTGCGGTTTATAGCCCAGCGCGACCAGCGCGGCAACCGCTTCCTGCTCGGCATCGTCCGCCGTCGGGCCTGCCGGCGAGGTTAGCACCAGATCGGCCGCCGGGGTGAACAGATCGCCGTGAAGCCCTTTGAAGCGGTCTTTCATCTCGACGATCAGGCGTTCAGCGGTTTTTTTACCAATCCCCGGCAGCTTCACCAGCGAGGCGACCTCTTCCCGCTCAACGGCGTTGACGAACTGCTGCGCCGACATGCCGGAGAGGATCGCCAGCGCCAGCTTTGGCCCTACGCCGTTGGTTTTAATCAACTCTTTAAACAGGGTACGCTCCTGTTTATTGTTAAACCCATACAGCAGCTGGGCATCTTCACGCACCACAAAGTGGGTGAAGACAATCGCCTCCTGCCCGGCCTCCGGCAGCTCATAAAAGCAGGTCATTGGCATGTGCACTTCATAGCCGACGCCCGCCGTTTCCAGCAACACCAGCGGGGGTTGTTTTTCGAGAATGATGCCTCTGAGTCTGCCTATCACGTGGGGCTCCTGCGTTATGGTCTAAGTATCTGGCGGTATCATAAAAAAAGGCTGGATAGATATCCAGCCTGATTTGCGATTATCGTAAGCGCCCTCGCGCCAGATTGAGCCGGGTCTCGCTGATCTGAGCGGCATTCTGGCTGACATGGCAATGGGTGATGGCGATCGCCAGCGCATCCGCCGCATCCGCCTGCGGATTGGCAGGCAGCTTGAGCAAGGTGCGCACCATGTGCTGGACCTGACTCTTTTCAGCGCTGCCAATGCCGACAACCGTCTGCTTAACCTGGCGGGCGGCGTATTCAAACACCGGTAGCGACTGATTGGTTGCCGCCACGATCGCCACCCCGCGCGCCTGCCCGAGCTTTAACGCCGAGTCGGCATTCTTGGCCATAAAGACCTGCTCAATGGCGAAAAAGTCGGGCTGGAACTGGGTGATGATCTCCGTCACCCCGGCGTAGATCAGCTTCAGCCGCGACGGCAGATCGTCCACTTTGGTGCGGATACAGCCGCTGCCAAGGTAGCTCAGCTGCCGGCCGACCTGACGGATCACGCCATAACCGGTAACGCGCGACCCCGGGTCAATGCCGAGAATAATAGCCATCACGCGCCTCCGGTGAACCGTGGATGCGGCTGCATCACAGGGTGGCTGCGACCTCGTCGGAGATCTCGCCGTTATGGTACACTTCCTGCACGTCGTCGCAGTCTTCGAGCATATCGATCAGACGCAGCAGCTTCGGCGCCGTCTCAGCATCCATATCCGCTTTGGTGGACGGGATCATCGAGACTTCAGCAGCGTCGGCTTTCAGGCCAGCGGCTTCCAGCGCGTCGCGCACGGCGCCCATCTCTTCCCATGCGGTGTAGACGTCGATCGCGCCGTCGTCATAGGTCACCACGTCTTCAGCGCCAGCTTCCAGCGCCGCTTCCATGATAGTGTCTTCATCGCCTTTCTCGAAGGAGATGACGCCTTTTTTGCTGAACAGGTAGGAGACAGAACCGTCGGTGCCGAGATTACCACCGGTTTTAGTGAAGGCGTGACGCACTTCCGCAACGGTACGGTTACGGTTGTCGGACAGACATTCCACCATCACCGCGGTGCCGCCAGGGCCATAGCCTTCGTAAATGATGGTTTCCATGTTCGCGTCTTCATCGCCGCCGACGCCGCGCGCGATGGCGCGGTTCAGAGTGTCGCGGGTCATGTTGTTAGACAGCGCTTTATCCACCGCCGCACGCAGACGCGGGTTGGACGCCGGATCGCCGCCGCCCAGACGCGCTGCGGTAACCAGTTCGCGAATGATTTTCGTAAAGATTTTACCGCGCTTGGCATCCTGTGCCGCTTTGCGATGTTTGGTGTTGGCCCATTTACTATGACCTGCCATAAAAAACTCTCCAAAAAGCGCGCCCTTTCAGGCGGCGTTAATTACAAATTCTTCAATCGCCTGCCGGTTGCTCCACGACTTGGTCAGCGCAGCGGCTTCCGTCGCGCTGACCCAGCGGTAGGCCAGATGTTCGGTAAAGGTAATTTCCCGCTCATGAGGCAGCGCAAGACAGAACCAGAATTCCGTATTTCGCTCCACTCCCGGCGCATAGCGATGACGCAAATGAGAAAAGATCTCAAACTCCACCGTGCGCTGACAGTCGATTAAGGTCAGTTGCTCGCAGGCAACGTCAATGGCGACCTCTTCCTTTACTTCACGCGCGGCAGCCTGCAGCGCGGTCTCTCCTGCTTCCAGGCTGCCGGTGACCGACTGCCAGAACGCGGGATCGTCGCGCCGCTGCAACATCAGCACCCGTTTCGTATCTTCGGCGTAAATCACCACCAGCACCGAAACGGGCAGCTTAAATGACATATTACTTGTTCTCCAGAGACACTTTTGCCTCTTTCTCCACAACCTGAATACCCAGTTCACCGAGCGCCGCCGGATTGGCGAAGCTTGGCGCTTCGGTCATCAGGCAGGCGGCCGCGGTGGTTTTCGGGAAAGCGATAACGTCGCGGATGTTATCGGTACCGGTCAGCAGCATGGTCAGACGGTCAAGACCGAACGCCAGGCCCGCATGCGGCGGGGTACCGTATTTCAGCGCATCGAGCAGGAAGCCGAATTTTTCACGCTGCTCTTGCTCGTTAATGCCCAGAATACCAAATACCGTCTGCTGCATGTCGCCGCGGTGGATACGCACCGAACCGCCGCCGACTTCATAACCGTTAATCACCATATCGTAGGCGTTGGCCACGGCCTCTTCCGGCGCGGCTTTCAGCTCGTCCGCCGTCATATCTTTCGGCGAGGTGAACGGATGGTGCATCGCCGTCAGGCCGCCTTCGCCGTCGTCTTCGAACATCGGGAAGTCGATCACCCACAGCGGCGCCCATTTGCTCTCGTCAGTCAGGCTCAGGTCTTTACCCAGCTTCAGACGCAGCGCGCCCAGCGCGTCGGCCACCACTTTCTTATTATCGGCGCCGAAGAAGATCATGTCTCCGTCCTGCGCGCCGGTGCGGTCAAGGATCGCTTCCACGATTTCAGCGGTGAGGAATTTGGCCACCGGGCTGTTGATCCCGTCCATGCCTTTGGCACGCTCGGTCACTTTAATATAGGCCAGCCCCTTCGCGCCGTAGATCTTCACAAAGTTGCCGTATTCGTCAATCAGCTTGCGGGTCAGAGAAGCCCCGCCCGGAACGCGCAGCGCCGCCACACGCCCTTTCGGATCGTTGGCCGGGCCGGCAAAGACCGCGAACTCCACCGATTTCAGCAGGTCGGCGACGTCCACCAGCTCCATCGGGTTACGCAGATCCGGTTTATCGGAACCGTAGCGACGTTCGGCTTCGGCGAAGGTCATGATCGGGAAATCGCCCAGGTCGACGCCTTTAATCTCCAGCCACAGCTGACGCACCATCGCTTCCATGATCTCACGCACCTGCGGCGCGGTCATAAAGGAGGTTTCCACGTCGATCTGGGTAAATTCAGGCTGACGGTCGGCACGCAGGTCTTCATCGCGGAAGCATTTGACGATCTGATAGTAGCGGTCGAAGCCGGACATCATCAGCAGCTGTTTAAACAGCTGCGGCGACTGCGGCAGCGCGTAGAATTTGCCTTTATGCACGCGGGAAGGCACGAGGTAATCGCGGGCGCCTTCCGGGGTGGCTTTGGTCAGCATCGGGGTTTCGATGTCGAGGAAGCCATGGTCATCCATAAAGCGGCGCACAAAGCTGGTGATTTTCGCGCGGGTCTTCAGACGCTGCGCCATTTCCGGACGACGCAGGTCGAGGTAGCGGTATTTCAGACGCGCTTCTTCGGTGTTGACGTGATTGGAGTCCAGCGGCAGCGATTCTGAGCGGTTAATGATCGTCAGATCGGAAGCCAGCACTTCGATAGCGCCGGTGGCCATGTCCGCGTTGATGTTTTTCTCTTCACGCGCGCGAACGGTGCCAGTGACCTGAATGCAGAACTCATTACGCAGTTCAGAGGCTAACTTCAACGCATCCGCACGATCCGGATCGAAAAACACCTGAACGATGCCTTCGCGGTCGCGCATATCGATAAAAATGAGGCTACCGAGATCGCGACGGCGGTTGACCCAACCACACAGAGTCACCTGCTGCCCAACGTGGGACTGTCGAAGCTGTCCGCAATATTCTGTACGCATGAGATATCCCTTAACTTAGCCGTCGGCGGATTGTCGTCTGCCCTGCAGGCGACGAGGTCGCAGCTTTAGCTGATGTCACAACTGAATGAAAAAAGGCGGCTATTATACTGGAAATTCTGTCGTTCGATAAGTCCGACGCACGATGTACGCTGCTTTGCTGCGCGCTTAACGTCCACACTCACATAAATTAACAAAATTTGTTACCCTTTTGCTGAAGCCGCAAAGGTATTGTAGCCGCCTGACAACAGATGAAGATACGGGGATACCATGTTAGAACTCAATGCGAAAAACACGGCGCTGGTGGTGATCGATCTGCAGGAAGGCATTCTGCCTTTCGCCGGCGGCCCACATCGGGCTGACGAGGTGGTGGCGCGCGCCGCTCGCCTGGCAGACAAATGCCGGCAACAGGGTTCGCCGGTGATCATGGTCCGCGTCGGCTGGTCGGCCGATTTCGCCGAAGCGCTGAAACAGCCTGTCGACGCTCAGGCCGGGGCGCATACGCTGCCTGAGAACTGGTGGGCCTATCCGGCCGCGCTAGGTAAACAAGAGCGCGATATCGAAGTGACCAAACGCCAGTGGGGCGCGTTCTATGGCACCGACCTTGAGCTTCAGCTGCGCCGCCGCGGTATCGACACCATTATTCTCTGCGGCATCTCCACCAACATCGGTGTCGAATCCACCGCCCGCAACGCCTGGGAGCTGGGCTTTAACCTGGTCATCGCCGAAGATGCCTGCAGCGCCGCCTCCGCCGAACAGCATCAGGGCAGCATGACGCATATTTTCCCGCGCATCGGCCGCGTGCGCAGCACCGAGGAGATCCTCGCCGCGTTATGATTTATATTGGGCTTCCCCAGTGGTCGCACCCGAAATGGGTGCGCCTTGGCATCACCAGCCTTGAAGAGTACGCCCGCCACTTCAATTGCGTCGAGGGCAACACCACCCTGTATGCGCTGCCCAAGCCGGAGATTGTCGCCCGCTGGTACGAGCAGACCCACGATGACTTCCGCTTCTGCTTTAAATTCCCGGCGACTATCTCGCACCAGGCCGCCCTGCGCCATTGCGACGAGTTAAGTAGTGAATTCTTCACCCGCCTGGCGCCGCTGGCCTCGCGCATCGGCCAGTACTGGCTGCAGCTGCCGGCGACCTTTGGTCCTCGCGATCTCCCCGCGCTATGGCACTTTCTCGATGGGCTACCGAAGGATTTCACCTACGGCGTCGAAGTTCGTCACCCCGAGTTCTTCGCCAAAGGGGAAGCGGAACAGCAGCTCAACCGCGGGCTGCACCAGCGCAACGTCAACCGCGTGATCCTCGACAGCCGCCCGGTCCACAGCGCCGCGGCCACCAGTCCGGCGATGATCGACGCGCAACAAAAGAAACCGAAGGTGCCGGTGCATGCAGTGATGACCGCCCGGCAGCCAATGGTGCGCTTTATTGGCGGCGACGATATGGTCCATAATCGGGAACTGTTTCGCGTCTGGCTGCAGACGCTGCCGAAATGGCATCAGTCGGGGACGCCGTGGCTGTTCCTCCATACCCCCGACATTGCTTACGCGCCGGCGCTGGTGGATACCCTGTGGGGCGATCTGCGCGCTGCCCTGCCGGCGCTAGGAAATGCGCCGTCGATTCCGCAGCAATCTTCTCTTTTCTGATATCCTGCTATCATATCCGGAGCCATCTGCCAGAGTTAAAGGGAGTTTTCGTATGGTCAGCGCGCTGTATGCCGTTTTAGGTGCGTTATTGTTAGTGAAGTTCTCATTTGACGTGGTGCGTTTGCGCACCCAATACCATGTAGGCTATGGCGACGGCGGCTTCAGCGAGCTGCAGGTCGCCATCCGCGTTCACGGCAATGCCGTCGAATATGTGCCGATTGGCCTCATTTTGCTGTTATTTATGGAGATGAACGGCGCCCAGACCTGGATGGTGCACGTTTGCGGCATTTTATTGATCCTCGGACGACTGATGCACTCCTGGGGTTTTCATCACCGTGTCTACCACTGGCGCCGCTCCGGCATGAGCGCCACCTGGTGCGCGTTGTTGCTGATGGTGCTGGCCAATCTCTGGTATATGCCCTGGGAGTTGGTTTTCTCCCTCCGTTAGCGCACAATACGCCGTTTTCGTTTTTTCGGGTTTAACGTTATGTCTCACCGCGATACGCTTTTTTCCGCGCCGATTGCCAGCCTCGGCGACTGGACCTTTGATGAACGGGTTGCTGAAGTCTTCCCCGATATGATCCAGCGTTCTGTGCCTGGCTACTCCAATATCATCTCGATGATCGGCATGCTGGCCGAGCGCTTCGTTCAGCCCCACACCCAGGTTTACGATCTTGGCTGTTCGCTGGGCGCCGCCACTCTTTCCGTGCGCCGCAATATTAGCCACCCGGGCTGCCGCATTATCGCCATCGATAACTCCCCGGCGATGGTGGAGCGCTGCCGTCGCCATATTGACGCCTATAAAGCACCGACGCCGGTCGAGGTGATTGAAGGGGATATCCGCGATGTGGCCATTGAAAACGCCTCGCTGGTGATCCTGAACTTTACCATTCAGTTCCTTGAGCCGGGCGATCGCCAGGCGATCCTCAATAAAGTCTATCAGGGGCTGAATCCCGGCGGCGCGCTGGTGCTCTCGGAGAAATTTAGCTTCGAAGACGCCCACGTCGGCGAGCTGCTGTTCAATATGCATCATGACTTTAAGCGCGCGAACGGCTACAGCGAGCTGGAGATCAGTCAAAAACGCAGCATGCTGGAAAATGTAATGCTGACCGACTCTGTGGAAACCCATAAAAAACGCCTGCGTCAGGCTGGGTTCGAACATGCCGAACTGTGGTTCCAGTGCTTTAACTTTGGCTCGCTGGTGGCAGTAAAATCCGGGGAGCAGGCATGATCGACTTCAGTAACTTCTATCAGCTGATCGCCAAAAGCCCGCTGTCTCACTGGCTGGAGACGCTGCCTGCCCAGGTAGCCGCCTGGCAGCGCGAGGCCCTGCACGGCAAGTTTCGCGAATGGGAGCGCGCCGTTGAGTTTCTTCCGGAATTAACGCCCTGGCGTCTGGACCTCCTGCACAGCGTCACCGCCGAAAGCGAAACGCCGCTCAGCGAAGGCCATCGGCTGCGGATAGAAAATCTGCTGAAAAACCTGATGCCATGGCGCAAAGGGCCTTATTCGCTGTACGGCATCAACATCGATACCGAATGGCGCTCCGACTGGAAATGGGAGCGCGTCCTGCCGCACCTGTCCGATCTTAGCGGACGAACCATCCTCGACGTGGGCTGCGGCAGCGGCTATCACATGTGGCGGATGATCGGCGCCGGCGCGCATCTGGCGGTCGGCATCGATCCCACCCAGCTGTTCCTGTGTCAGTTTGAAGCGGTACGTAAGCTCCTCGGCAACGACCAGCGGGCGCATCTCCTGCCGCTGGGCATCGAGCAGTTGCCGGCGCTGGAGGCCTTCGACACCGTGTTCTCGATGGGCGTGCTCTACCACCGCCGCTCGCCGCTGGATCATCTGTGGCAGCTGAAAGATCAGCTGGCGCCGGGAGGCGAGCTGGTGCTGGAGACGCTGGTGGTCGAAGGGGATGAAAATACGGTGCTGGTTCCGGGCGACCGTTATGCGCAGATGCGCAACGTCTATTTTATCCCCTCGGCGGCGGCCCTGAAAATGTGGCTGGAGAAGTGCGGATTTATCGATGTGCGCATCGTCGACGCCTGCGTCACCTCGACGGAGGAGCAGCGGCGCACAGAATGGATGACCAGCGAATCGCTGGCCGATTTCCTCGACCCGCGAGATCAGCGCAAAACCGTGGAAGGCTATCCGGCGCCATTACGGGCTGTGATCATTGCCACTAAACCGGAAACCCAGCAGTCGCTGGCAAAAAAAGCGAGATAAAAAAAGGCCCCTGTTTAATGGGCAGGGGCCTGGTACGGGCAATCATCATATTGGGCGACATGATGTGCAGCAAAAACCGTTTAACTTCTGTTAGCGGAAATTATCTTTTTCATCTCCGCCACCGCTGCGCCATTCACGGCGTAGCGTCTGTATTCGTCCGCATCGGGATCAGCTGACATCGAAACGCCTGGATGACGAAAGCGCATTTCCGATGGCAACCACTGGCCTGCAGAGCTATGAACCTCTTTCACCCCCGCCTGCAGAAACAGCGGCAGGTTCGCGGCGCGCACTCCCGCACCGGCCATAATGATTGGAGTATCCCCTGCGGCAATAAGTTCCGTAATTAATGAAATACCTTTCTCCGCCGAGGATTGCTGACCGGAAGTCAGGATACGTTTAACCCCCAGCTCACCCAGCGTCTCCCAGGCCTGACGCGGGTCGGCGCACAGATCGAACGCGCGATGAAAGGTCACCGCCAGCGGCCCGGCCGCAGCCATTATTTTTTTCATCCGCGGGATATCGACCTGACCATCGACATCCAGTACGCCGGTCACCAGCCCGGGAAAGCCGAGCTCCCGCACCATGCGGATGTCGCTAAGCATCGCGGCGAACTCCTCTTCGGTATAGCAGAAGTCGCCGCCACGCGGGCGGATAATCGGATGCACCGGGAGAGTAATCGCCTCGCGGACCGAGACCAGCACCCCGTAAGAGGGGGTTAATCCCCCTTCCTGCGGCGCGGCGCAGAGTTCAATACGATCGGCGCCGCAGCGCTCAGCTTCCCGGGCGCACGCCATGCTGTAACAACAAACTTCCAGTACCGCCATTCCTCACTCCCTGATCCAGACAACTTTCTTAGCATGTCATGATTTCACGCGGCAGACGCCGCGCAGCTTCACACTGTTACGTATCGGCTTGCTCGCTGGCGACGATTTGTTCAATAGACCACGGATGAAATTTGACCGTCACGCTGCCGTCGGTGACCGCCAGGGTGGGATTAGGCAGGCGCTCGTGTTCCCCTTTCGGCGAGCTGGTTTTGACGACGATCCCCGGCTGGCTGAGTCCGTCATCGGCCAGCAGCGCCAGAGCGCGGGCATTTAAGGTAGCCGGATCGCCGGGCAGGACAATTTCGATATGCTCCCAGCCTTCATGGGGATAGCGCTTTTCACCCGGCCACGGCAGCTCAACGATATGGAAGCGCCAGTGCGCCACGCAGACCGGCTCCGCCAGTTTAAACAGGCAGATAGGCCGGCCGTTGATTATATTCTCCGACAGCAGAGTGCCGCACTGCGCCAGACCGCTGCGCCAGCGCTCCGCGGTAGCGTTCTGATGACAGCGCAGGGAGATATGGTCGGCGTCGAGTCCGCCGATCTCCAGTCCCACTCGCGCAGCGAAGCGCTGCAGCGCATCGGAAAATCGCGGGAGATCCGCCGTAATATCGGCCAGTTGTTCAATCTGCTGCCAGTTCGCCATGGGTTTGCTCGTCAATTAGGTTCGTCAATAATAAAAAGGCTAATCTACCGTGTTTCCGGCCGCGGACCAACCGCCACCCTGCCGATGCGTGACTGACCGGCGATGGATTGCCCACGCCGCCGGGCCGCGCGCGATGCTGACGGACGGGGACAAATGCAGTATACTCCCGCCCTAATTTGTCCACATTCCGGCGCCGCCTCCCTCGGGGGCTGGCGCATTACACGTAAGGTATTCCGGTGAATATTCAGGCTCTTCTCTCAGAAAAAGTCAGCCAGGCCCTGATCGCGGCAGGCGCGCCTGCCGATTGCGAACCTCAGGTCCGCCAGTCAGCAAAAGTTCAGTTCGGTGACTATCAGGCCAACGGCGTGATGGCTGTCGCCAAAAAACTGGGCATGGCGCCGCGACAACTTGCAGAGCAGGTACTGTCTCATCTTGACCTCAACGGCATTGCCAGCAAGGTTGAAATCGCCGGGCCGGGCTTTATCAATATTTTCCTTGACCCCGCGTTCCTGGCGGACAACGTCAACCGCGCGCTGCAGTCCGAACGCCTGGGCGTCGCCACGCCGCAGGTACAGACCATCGTCGTCGACTACTCGGCGCCGAACGTGGCGAAAGAGATGCACGTCGGCCATCTGCGTTCGACCATCATTGGCGATGCCTCGGTCCGTACCCTGGAGTTTCTTGGCCATAAGGTGATCCGCGCCAACCACGTCGGCGACTGGGGCACCCAGTTCGGCATGCTGATCGCGTATCTGGAAAAACAGCAGCAGGAAAACGCCGGTGAAATGGCCCTGGCCGACCTCGAAGGTTTCTATCGCGAAGCGAAAAAACACTACGACGAAGACGAAGCCTTCGCCGAGCGCGCACGCAGCTACGTGGTTAAGCTGCAGGGCGGCGATGAGTACTTCCTGCAGATGTGGCGTAAGCTGGTCGACATCACCATGTCGCAGAACCAGATCACCTACGATCGCCTGAATGTGACGCTGACCCGCGATGACGTGATGGGCGAAAGCCTGTACAACCCGATGCTGCCGGGGATCGTCGCCGATCTGAAAGCCAAAGGGCTGGCCGTTGAGAGCGAAGGCGCCACCGTGGTGTTCCTTGATGAGTATAAAAACAAGGAAGGCGAACCGATGGGCGTCATCATCCAGAAAAAGGATGGCGGCTACCTCTATACCACCACCGATATCGCCTGTGCGAAGTATCGCTATGAAACGCTGCACGCCGACCGCGTGCTCTACTACATCGACTCCCGTCAGCACCAGCACCTGATGCAGGCGTGGACCATCGTGCGCAAGGCAGGCTATGTGCCGGACTCCGTGCCGCTGGAGCACCATATGTTCGGCATGATGCTGGGTAAAGACGGCAAGCCGTTTAAAACCCGCGCCGGCGGCACCGTGAAGCTGGCGGATCTGCTGGACGAAGCGCTGGAGCGCGCGCGTCGCCTGGTGGCCGAGAAGAACCCGGAGATGTCCGCTGATGAGCTGGAAAATCTGGCGAAAGTGGTGGGTATCGGCGCGGTGAAATATGCCGACCTGTCGAAAAACCGCACCACCGACTACGTTTTCGACTGGGATAATATGCTGGCGTTCGAAGGCAACACCGCGCCGTATATGCAGTATGCCTATACCCGCGTGCTCTCCGTGTTCCGCAAAGCCGGCATTGACGAAAACGCCCTCACCGACGCGCCGGTGGTGATTGCAGAAGATCGCGAAGCCCAGCTGGCCGCGCGCCTGCTGCAGTTTGAAGAGACCCTCTCCGTGGTCGCTCGCGAAGGGACGCCGCACGTGATGTGCGCCTACCTCTACGATCTGGCGGGCCTGTTCTCCGGTTTCTACGAGCACTGCCCGATCCTCAGCGCGGAGAGCGAAGCGACCCGCAACAGCCGCCTGAAGCTGGCGCTGCTGACGGCGAAAACCCTCAAGCTGGGTCTTGATACCCTCGGTATCGAAACCGTCGAGCGTATGTAAAACCAACCCGGCGAAAGCCGGGTTAATTTTTTCAGGCGCCGCGCCAGCGGGCTCTCTTGCTCAGAAATACTTGCGCAGATACTCGGTCAGACAGAGGATCGCCATCGCCTGGCCGTAGGGCATCGAGGTGAGTGGGATCTGGCGATAGAAATCGAGGTCTGACCCCATTCCGGTGCCAAAGGAAGTCTGCAGCAGCTCCCCCTGCGGCGATATATTCTGCACAATTCCGCGAATCGCTTTTTCTGCCACCCCGGCATAGTGCTGCCCGACATATCGCTTGCGCACCGCTTTAAGTATGCCGTAGGCAAAGCCGGCGGTCGCCGAAGCCTCAGGATAAGAGTGCGGGTCGTCCAGCAGGGTATGCCACAGGCCGCTGTCATCCTGGCATTTCGCTAAAGCGGCAATTTGCGCGTTCAGCACCTCGGTCAGATAGCGCCGTACCGCATTCCCTTCTGGAAGATCCACTAACTCAAGAAAATCCGGGATCACCATGGTTAGCCAGCTGTTGCCCCGTGCCCAGCGCGCCCGGGCAAAGTTATGCCGACCGTCATAGCTCCAGCCGTGAAACCACAGTCCGGTTTCCCGGTCCATCAGGTTTTGCACATGAAGCAGGAACTGATAGGTCGCCTCCTCCACATAATGCGGACGGTGAAGCAGCTTGCCTATTTTGGCTAACGGCAACACGGTCATCATCAGCGTGTCATCCCACATTTGCTGGTGGTTCTCTTCCGCCAGGGTGATGTGCTGCATACCGCCCTGCTCGGTACGCGGCATCTCATACATCGCCCACTCCGCCCAGCTCTCCAGCCACGGCAGATACGCCTTACATCCGGTCTCTTCAAAGCGATAAGCCAGGGTCAGGAACGGCGCCATGGTGTTGACGTTTTTGGTCGTTGCCCCCTCGGCGAAGCGGTCGGCAAACCAGCGGTCGATGATATCGCGCATCTCGATATCGCCGGTTTGCTGATAATACTGATAGATGCCGTACAGTCCGACGCCGTGGGTCCACTCCCAGCCGGCCCAGCCTTTGGTATCAATAACGCGCCCGTCATCCAGGCGCAGTAAAAATTGCCCGCTCTCATCCTTAATATTCACCAGGTTTTGCGTCACGTTGCGGATCAGCGCCTGCAGTTCGCTGCGGGCGATAAAACGCTCAGGCTGACAGAGTAATGGGCTATGTTTGACCGGCCAAACTTTCATGTTGTTAACCTCGGGTATATGTCGAATTCAAAGCGCCGCCCTGGGTGAGCGCCGGGGCAGCAGGTTTATGACGATTCAGATAGCCAATATTGTTATTCCCCCACAGGCAGTCGTAGGGCATCCCCGCCAGCATCTCGACCACCGCGCGGTGTTCCGCACTGGTCAGCTCCGGCCGGGCGTGACCGCTTTCGCGCATTCTGAGGGTTTCGCTGCGCAGGACGCTGTGGGTGTGCAGATTGAGTTTGAAGCGCAGTGAAACGAGGAAGCCGCAGGCTAACACCACCAATGTACCGACGCTGAGGATCAGCAGAATGGTATGGCTGACCCCTTCAGGCTGTATTTTTTGCCCGGAGACAAACCCCGACAGTTGCATAATGATGCCCACCAGCATCACCGCCCCCGCCTGCGAGGCTTTGCGGGTCAGGGTCATGATGCCGGCAAAAATCCCCTCCCGGCGCTGGCCGGTGATCGCTTCGTCGACGTCGGCAATATAGGTGTAGGTATTCCACGGCACGTAGTTAATCCCGCCGCGTCCCAGTCCGGCGACAGCAGAGATGAGCAACAATAATGAATAGACGTCGCTCAGTCCGGCGTAATAGAGCAGCGCATAGGAGAGCGAACTCAGGCCAAAGAGGACCACCACCATGCGGTACGACGGCGCGGGGCCAAAGCGAATGCACAGCGGGATCATGGCGATCACGGCAATAAACTGGAAAATCGCCATCGTCCCCAGCAGATTCGAGGCGACAGAAGCTTCCTGCATCAGAACAAAGACCACGTAGTAGGTAAACACGGCATTGAAGACGTCCTGGGCGATATAGCCCCCCAGATACATGCCGAGGTGCTGGCGGAAAATTTTTATCCGCAGCGTAGAGCTCAGCTCAATCACCAGGCGATTGAGGCTCTGGGCGAGAGTGAGGTTCTGTTTTTCCGCTTCCGCCCGCAGCGCCGCCTCTGACCAGGCCTCACGCGGCCGCTCCCAGGTGAAACACCAGACGAAGGTCAGCATCACCGCGCACAGGACCGAGAACACCAGACTGGCATAAAAGAACGAGCTGGCATTATCTTTGCCGAGCCAGGTAAGGAGGATCCCCGGCAAAAAGGAGGCTAAAATCGCCGACATTTGCGCCATTGAGATGCGCGCGCCGGAGAATTTGGTTTTCTGTTTAAAGTCATCGGTCATCTCCGGCACCAGCGTCTCGTAGGGCACCAGAATCATGGTGTAGACCATATCAAACAGCAGATAGGTGACCAGGTAGTACCAGAATCCCATCTCGCCGACCCACATCGCCGAGTAGCTGAATACGCAGGGGATGCCGAGCAGAATAAAGAATTTTCTGCGGCCGAAGCGCTTGCCGAGCCAGGTGGTGCCGAAGTTATCGGTGAGAAAGCCCATCAGCGGGCTCACCACCGCATCCAGTACGCGGGCGGAAGCGAATATAAGCGTGGCTTCTATCGGGGAGAGTCCGCAGAAGGTGGTGTAAAAGTAGAGCAGCCATGCGGCGGTTAGCGCCGTGGTGCCGGCGCCGAGAAAATCGCCCGCGCCGTAGGCCAGGTAGTTAGCCAGTCCAATCTTTCGTGTTTTCATCGCCGTGATCCTGTGTCTTTTTTTAAGAGAACGCCGACAATCTTTCCGGATTTGCCACCGGAAGGGAGTGGGTACCTGGCTACACTAAAAGCAGTGAAACGACGTTACCTTTGTGTTTTTGCCACGGAAGAACCGCCGATGGCAAAATGACAAAGAGACGATGTCTCAACTTCACTCATTTATAAAACAGCATTTCTTTTAAATAAAAAATTAGGTTCATTTATGTGATCTTGTCGGGGAAACACGGACTGGCGAAGAGCGTCGCAAATCACGGGAGCGGCCCTTGCGTAGCAGGGTAAACAGGAGTAAAGAAAGAAAGGGTTATTCCGCGTATCTCAAGGAGGCCAGATGCCTTATTCACATCTGCTGGTTGCCGTCGCGCCAACGCCGGAGAGTCAGGTATTAATTAAAAAAGCGGTGTCAATTGCCCGCCCCGTGAACGCGAAAGTGAGCTTTATCACCCTCGCCACGGATCCGGAGCTGTATAACCAGTTCGCCGCGCCGATGATGGAAAATCTGCGCGAGGTGATGCAGGAAGAGACGCGTGATTTTCTCAACGAGCTGGCGCGTCACGCGGACTACCCGATAGAAAAAATGACCATCGCCTGCGGCGAACTGGGCCATCATATTAAGGACTTCTGCCGGTCACACCAGGTCGATCTGGTGATCTGCGGCAATCATAATCATTCCCTTTTTTCGCGCGCCACCTGCTCGGCGAAAAATATCGTCGGCAGCTGCGGCGTCGATGTCCTGCTGGTTTCCCTTGAAAAGGGCTAACGCCGGTTAGCCCTTTTCCTGAACTAGGCCAGTTTAGGGAACGTGGCTATCTTCCCCCGCAGGCGGCTCTCCTCGCTGCGCGGCGAAATATGCTGCAGATCGTCGACAAAGCGCGCCTGCCAGTTATGAATATCATTCTCTCTGATCACATCCAGCATCGCGGAATGACGGGCAATACGTTCCGCCAGCGGCATGCTTAGGGCGCGATCCAGCGCGGCAGCAACCTCGTCGCGATCGTAGGGATTGACGATCAGGGCGCTGTTCAGCTCTTGCGCCGCGCCGGCAAACTGCGACAGGACCAGTACGCCAGGGTTATCCGGATCTTGCGCCGCCACGTATTCCTTCGCCACCAGGTTCATGCCATCGCGCAGCGGCGTCACCAGCCCAACGTCAGAGTAGCGGAAGACCTTCATCAGCAGCTTACGGTCAAAATGCTGGTTCAGATAGTAAAGCGGAGTCCAGCCAAGCTGGCCGAACTGGCCATTGATGCGTCCGGCTGCGGTTTCCAGCTGGTGGCGGATATCCTGATAGGCCTGCACATCGCCGCGGGACGTCGGCGCGATCTGGGTATAACGGATCTTACCGTGATGCTGAGGATACTTTTCGAGCAGCGTCTCATAGGCGAGGAACCGCTCCGGCAACCCTTTCGAGTAGTCAAGGCGCTCCACTGAGAAGATATTCTTCACGTTTTTGAGCTCGTTTTTCAGCTGGACCAGCTTCGGCGGCAGCGGACCTTTGGCGTTGCGCGTAATCTCGTCCGGATCGATCCCTATCGGATAAACCTCGGTGCTAAACGCTTTACCCCACGCCTGATAGCGTTTGTCTCCGAGGTCGGAGAGTCGGGTCTGCATGGCAATGCTGTCGAGAAAGGCGGTTCTGTCGCTTTCAGTCTGGAAGCCCAACAGATCGTAGTCGCACAGTTGCTCCAGCAGCTCAGCGTGCGGCGGTAGCGCATTAAAAATCTCCGGCGTCGGGAAAGGAATATGCAAGAAGAAGCCGATGCGGTTGTTGACCCCGCGCTTGCGCAGTTCGCTGGCGAAGGGCAGCAGATGGTAATCATGGATCCACAACGTATCATCTGGCTCGATCAGCGGTAGAAGCTTGTCCGCCAGCATGGCGTTAACTCGCTGATATCCCTCCCAGGCTTCGCGCTGGAAGCTGACCAGATCAAGACGATAGTGGAAGGCCGGCCACAGCACGGCGTTAGAGAACTGGTTGTAGTATTCATCATGGTCACGTTCGTTAAGGTTGAACGATGCCCATGAAATATTTCCTCGGGAGACCTGCTTCAGCGGCTGCTGGTCATCGCCAATTTCGCCGCTCCAGCCAAACCACAGACCCCCTGCCGCTTTCAGTGCCCCCAGGATGCCGACGGCCAGACCGCCAGCGCTCGATTTTTTATCGTCCGGTAAGGCGATACGGTTAGAGACTACGACTAAACGACTCATGGTCATCCCTCCTTTCGGTTTGCGCGTCATACGCCAGATGTTGCAACCACGTCCTTACGGCGGCGGCATCCGCCAACCGCCAGTGCGCCTGAGTTTCCCCGGCGCCAACTTTTATCGACATTCCCTGCAGTTGATTCACCACGCTGAATCCCGCCTCGTCGGTCAAATCATCGCCGACAAAAACCGGTTCGCGACCGGCAAACGGCGCTTCCTGCATGAAGGCAGTGATCGCCTCCCCTTTGTTGACACCGCGGGGTTTAATCTCCACCACGCACTTGCCAAGCTGCAGCGCCAGCAGCGGGTAGCGCTGAACAATGCGCTGCGCCAGCTCCAGCACCGCGGTCTGCTGCTGCGGGGCCTGACGGTAGTGCAGCGCGAAGGCCATCTCTTTACTCTCCAGCTCGCACCCGGGGAGCGCCTGCAGTGCCGAGCTCAGCTCAGCCGCGATTTCATCCCGCAGGGCCGACGGCAGAGAGACAATATAGGTTTTACCATTGATATCACGGCGCTCGGCCCCGTGAACGCCGGCCAGCGGTAGCCGCCAGGGATGGGTCAGCGCGTCAAGTTCAGCCATTGAGCGCCCTGAAATCAATGCCACCGCCCCGCCCTGCTGCCGGGCCAGCGCGTTGAGCGCCTGCAGCGTGTTGTCGGGTATCACCACCTGATCGGGGTGCGGCTGGATATCGGCAAGAGTACCGTCGAGGTCAAAGAAAAAAGCGTAGTTTCCGGTTAGCGCAGGCGGTACAGATATCTGGTTATCCACCCTGTTTCCTCCTTATCATGGCCAGCCGAAGCTGGTTGTTAATTATATGTTAGCCATGTAAGTATAGACAGTGTGACCAACCTCGCCATTTTTGATAGATACCGCCAGCGAAACGGGCGCTGGCGGCAATTACTCTGTAGACTTAAAAGTTATGCCTGAAATCAGGCCGCACGTTTGGCTTTTTGTTTGTAACGGTCAAAGATCACCGCCGCCAGCAGGATGACCCCGCGCACGACGTATTGCGAGAACGGCGAGATGTTAAGCAGGTTCATCGCATTTTCCACGGTCCCGAGGATCAGGATCCCGGCCACCACGTAGGAGATCTTGCCGATCCCGCCCTTCAGCGACACCCCGCCCAGCACACAGGCCGAAATAACAATCAGCTCATAGCCAATCGAAGTCATCGGCTGGCCGCTGGTCATTCGCGACGCCAGGATAATCCCCGCCGCGGCCGACACCAGACCGGAGAGCACAAAGATAATAATCTTGGTGCGCACCACCGGAACACCGGCCAGACGCGCCGCCTCTTCATTGCCGCCTATAGCCAGCGTATTACGGCCAAAGGTGGTTTTGTTTAGTAATAATCCGAAAACCACCAGGCAGGCGACCGTCAGCCAGATCGGCGCCGGCAGACCAAACCAGTTGGCGTAACCGAGGGTGAAGAAGCGCTCATCTTCGATCCCCACCGCTTTACCGTCGGAGATAATGTAGGCCAGGCCGCGGACAATCTGCATAGTGGCCAGCGTGGTGATCAGGGCGTTTATCTTCAGACGGGCAATGACAAAGCCGTTGACCAGACCACTGACTGCCCCCAGCAGCAGACCGGCGGCAATCCCCAGCCACAGGCTTTCGCTCAGGTTAATCACCACCGCGGTAGTGACCCCGGCACAGGCGATAACCGACGCCACCGACAGGTCGAAATCGCCGGAGGCCAGGCAGAAGAGCATGCCGCAGGCCACCATCCCGGACATCGAGATCGCCAGCCCCAACCCCTTCATGTTGACGAATGAGGCAAAGTTAGGCACAAAAATTACGCAGCCGATAAACAGCACCGCAAACACCACCAACATGCCAAACTGATCCCAGATACGGGCGAAGCTAAAGGCAGAGCGGGTAGCGCCGGACGTAGTCACTGATGACATCATTTACTCCTTACTCAGGCGACAGCCTGACTCACTTTTGGCATCGCAAGGCTTAACGCCTGCTGTTCATTGGCTTCTTCATGCAGCAGTTCGCCGGCGACTTGCCCTTCACGCATCACCACGATGCGGTCGGCGACGCCCAGCACTTCCGGCAGGTCGCTGGAGGCAAATACCACGGCGACACCGGCGGCGGCGAGGCCATATATCACGTTGTAAATTTCATGTTTGGCGCCGACATCGATGCCGCGGGTGGGCTCATCAAGCAGGATCACCTTCATCTCTTCCGACAGCCAGCGGCCAAGGATCGCTTTCTGCTGGTTGCCGCCAGACAGGTTCATGATCAGCTGTTCAGGGCCCGGCGTTTTAATGTTCAGCGACTGGATATGCTGATCGGCGTTGTCCGCCTCCCAGGCGTTGTTGATCAGGCAGCCGGCGTGGATATGCTTGCGCCGGGCGCTGATATTGATATTGTCGCGCACGGAGTGAACCGGAATAATCCCCTCCGCTTTACGATCTTCCGGACACAGCATCATCCCGGCCTGGATGGCCTGGGCCGGTTTGCGGATGTCGACGGGCTGGCCATCGATATACACCTGACCGCCGGTGATCCGCGTCCCGCCGAACAGACCTTTCATCAGTTCGCTGCGCCCGGCGCCCACCAGCCCGAACAGGCCGACGATTTCGCCACTGCGCACCGAGAGGCTGACCGGCGTGCGCACGCCCGGGGCTTTGACCTCCTCCAGACGCAGCCGCTCTTCGCCATAGGGACGAGGTTTCCAGCCGTAAATATCACCCAGATTGCGCCCGACCATCGCCTGGACCAGCGCGTCGTGGCTGACGCTCGACATATCGTCAAAGGTGCAGACGTAGCGACCATCCTTAAAGACGGTGATGGCATTGCTGAGGGCAAAAATTTCTTCCATCCGGTGTGAGACATAGATGATGACCCGCCCCTCCTCCCGTAGCTCGCGGATAACGCGAAACAGATTGTCGATCTCCCGGGCGGAGAGCGAGCTGGTCGGTTCATCGAAGGCGATAATCTTGGCATTACGCGCCAGCGCTTTGGCAATCTCCACCATCTGCCACTGGCCAATAGAGAGATACTTCAGCGGCGTCTCCGGGTCGATATCCAGCCCCAGATGCTCCAGCTGCAGACGGGCCTCATAGTTGAGCAGCGAGCGGTTGACGATGCCGCCTTTGTGCGGCAGCTGGCCAAGATAGATATTTTCGGCGACGGTCATCTCCGGGATCAGATGCAGCTCCTGATAGATAATCGCCACGCCGGCGTTGAGCGCCGCCATCGTATTAGTGAACGCCATCTGCTGGCCGCCGATCTGCAGGTGGCCAGCGGTGGGGATGTAGTTACCGCTGAGAATTTTCAACAGCGTCGATTTGCCTGCGCCATTTTCGCCCATCAGCGCGTGGATCTGTCCTGGGTAGCAGTCAAAACTGATATCGGACAAGGCCTTTACGCCAGGGAACGTCATGGTGATGCCGCGAAATGAGAGATAAGGGGTAGACTGTTGCATAACGACTCCGCTCTTCTGCACTCAGCCCCCGCCGCGGCGGAGGCCAGTTCAACCGGGCTGTTACAGCCCTTTTTTCGCCAGCTCTTCTTTGAAGTTATCGCGGGTAATCAGCACCACATCGGTCACCGCAGTGAACTTCGGCGGCTCAACGCCCTTGGTGACCCAGTTGTAGAGCATTTCACTGGTTTTATAGCCATGGATGTCCGGGCTTGGCAGCAGGGAGCCATAGAAGCCGGTCGGCTGCGCCTTCGACAGTTCGTTGACGGCATCCACGCCGTTGATGCCAATACCAATCACATCCGGCGCTTTAAAGCCCTGCCCTTCAGTGGCACGCACGCCGCCAAGCACAGTGTTATCGTTCATCCCAACGATCAGCCAGTGTTTCACCTGCGGGTGCTGGACCAGCATTGAGTTACCGGCGTCAAACGCCCCCGGGATATCGTTAGATTTTGTCGGAACGCGGTAGATTTGCGCTTCCGGGAAGCCGGCCGCCTTCAGGGCATCGATGGAGCCGGTGGTGCGACGACGGGCGGTGTCCAGCTCATCGGCGGTGATGGCCATCACCGCAGTGTCTTTGACATCCCAGCCGCGTTTCTGCATTTCTTTATACAGCTCCTGTCCCTGGCGGGCGCCAATTTCGCTGGCCGCCATCATCACCAGCGGCACGCTCTCCATCGGTTTACCTTTGGCGTTGACGAACTGGTCATCGACGGTAATCACCTTCATGTCATAGCCGCGTGCTTTAGCGACTATCGCCGAGCCGAGCTTAGGATCGGGGGTACAGATGACAAAGCCCTTCGCGCCGCTGGCCGCCAGGCTATCGATGGCGTTCAGGGTTTTCTCACCATCCGGTACCGCTATTTTAATGACGTCAAAGCCTAAATCTTTTCCTGCTTTATCAGCAAATTTCCACTCGGTCTGGAACCATGGCTCTTCCGGCTGTTTCACCAGAAAACCTAATTTAAGGTTTTCCGCCATAGCTGATTGTGACATAACCGCTGCGAGACCAATGGCCGCCAGCGCTTTAGTAAATTTGTGCATGGTAAACTCCAGCTTTAATTCGCTTTCATGTAGGGAAAAATCGGAATTAACTTTTTTATCAGCATCAAAACAAGGCATTAGAAAAATCGCATCCCCTACTGCCGTTGTTAGAGTAGTAATACCCGGAAATTATTTCTCCATACGAGAGCATTATCACATCGCGGAATTACAGTAATTGCGTACATAGATTTAGCAAAAAAAGACATAAAAAAAGACATAATTGTCATACAATTTAACCAGTGAATAGCAGGATCATCTATACCACCAGCAGGCTTATCCTTGTGATGTCAGTGGGTGTTTAACAGAGGGTTACGGCACTGTTATAACCAGCGGCTAAGGGGGTCGCAGCGGCGGTCGACTGCCCGCCGGCGCTGTTGTGCAACAGACGCGCGCCGCCAGTCCAGCGTCGGCCGTTTTATATCGCGATAAAACGGATCTTTTGCGTAATTTATTCCGAATTGATAAAAGATATTCCCGCTGCATAGGAAAGCCTGCAACAAAAAATAAAAATAATTATCATCACAACGAAACATTGCCCTCTGAAATAACTTATAGCTTTGAGTTATACGATGAATCTCGTAGTCAAATATCTATAACTTATACCTGACACACCGCACTCATTCCCCAGCCTGAGCCGCAATCCCACTGCATGTCGTCATGCAGGAATAATGGTGTAACAAAACGTAAATTATCCATCTTGAGAGTTTTCTTAATCGCACTCAGCGAGTATTCTTAAATTGTCGGCAAGTGGAAAAATTACCCGACTCATACGGAATGTGTAGAGTTTTATTATTCTGCAACAGTGCAGCGCGTCACTCTTTTATCCTGTTGTTTGCTCCAGGAACCGCTGACGCGCACCAGTAACCCCTTCCCGGTTAATAAGGATATTTTTATGGCAGTTCCAGGAATGGCACAAAAGCTAAACACCCAGATGAACCTTGAGTTCCACGCCTCTAACGTTTACCTGAACTTAAGCGAGTGGTGTGCCCGGCATCGCTTCGACGGCGCCGCGACATTTCTGCGCAACCGCGCGCAATGCAGCATCACCCTCACCATGCGCGTATTTGACTATCTGAAAAAAGCCGGCAACTGGCCGATAGTCAATCCCGACCGCGCCTGTAATCCCGAATGTACCTCGCTGGAAGATCTCTTTACCCAAACCCTGGTCGATTACCGCCAGCGGAGCAGTATGCTGAGCGGTCTCGCCGAGGAAGCCAAAGCGCAGAGCGATGACAACACCTGGCGTTTTCTGACCCGCCTGGCGGAAGAGCAGCAGCAGGATGGGCTGCTGCTGCAAAGCGTGCTCGAGGAAATTCGCAATGCCGACAAAGCCGGGATAGGTATGGAACAGACCGATCGCCGTCTGATGGCCCTCGTCGGAGCGTCACAGAACCCCCACTAATCAGACGCGCCGGGCCTTTCTCGCCCGGTCAGGGGGAGCGCGTTCGCGCTGCCCCGCCCTGTTTATTAATCCGTTCTTGCTATTCTCCCCTGCTATTTATTCCTCAAACGAATAAAAAAGTTTTAACTCGATCCCATTCCCTCGTCACCGTTACCCCTTAGGGGGGATTAGTGAGCGCGGTCACTTTTTGTTGAGTCATAAAGAAATATAAAAACAGTGTTTCAAAAATATAAAACACGAGGTTTATTTTTTATGGCTAGATACACGGCTTCAGCCTCTGAAGGGCTGCAGGGAAGACCGATCTTGTTACGCCATCAGTTAGCCTACGGCGGCGGTAATCTGTTAGGGAGTGGCGCACTGGCGATAAGCGGAGCATGGCTACTCTATTTTTATACGACCTTTTGCGGCCTGACGCTGATCGAGGCCTCATTTATCTTCTCCGTCGCCAGCATCATCGACGCCATCAGCAACCCGCTGATGGGCTATCTGACGGATAATTTTGGCAAAACGCGGTTAGGCAAGCGCTTTGGACGTCGGCGCTTCTTTTTGCTGATCGGCATTCCTCTGATGCTGTTCTACCCGCTGCTATGGGTAGAGGGCCTGAGTTTCTGGTACTACCTGTGTACCTATGTGGTGTTTGAGATCATCTATACCTCCATCATGGTGCCCTATGAGACGCTGGCGACAGAGATGACCGATGATTTCTCGCTACGCTCAAAGCTCACCGGCTATAAAGCCATCTTCGGCAAGCTGGCCAACTTCCTCGCCGCGTTTATTCCCGGACAGTTCATTCTGCTGTACGGCAAAGATTCCGCCACCCCTTTCTTCCTCACCGGGCTGACCTATGGCGCGATCCTGATCGTCGCGATTACCTGCCTGTGGCTGTGCAGCTGGGAGCGCGAGCGTGCGGAAGCCATGGATACCAGCGCGAAAAAGGGGCTGCTGAGCACCCTGCTGTCGCTGGCGAAAGACATGCGTTCCACCTTTTATCTTCGCGTGTTCCGCAAACATCTCGGTATGTACCTGTGCGGGTTTGGCGCGGAATGGCTGTTTGCCTCCATCTTCACCTATTTCGTGATATTCGTTCTGCAGCACGATCCGGCAATGGTGGCCGGGCTGAACAGCCTGAACTCGATTCTGCAGCTGATCTCCACCGCGCTGTTTATCGGCCTGTGTGTGAAAAAGGGCTTTAGCAAACCCTATATCCTCGCGCTGGGGATCGTGATTTTCGCAGTCCTGCTGTATACCTCGCTGTGGTTCTTCCATCTGCCGTCAGGCCTGGCGACAGTGCTGATGTTCGGTATTACCGTGCTGTTCGGCCTGGGGACCGGCGGGGTTTACTATATTCCCTGGACCGTTTACACCTTCCTCGCCGATGTCGACGAAATCTACACCGGACGCCGCCGGGAAGGCATCTATGCCGGCGCCATGACCTTCTCAGGGAAAATTCTGCGCTCGATTGTGGTGTTTTCGATGGGAGCCATCCTGAGCTTTTACGGTTTCCAGTCAAAAGCGCACAGCCAACCGGAAAGCGCCGTGACCGCCATCGCGGTGGTATTCTGCGTCGGTGTCGTCGCCTTAGCCCTGGCCGCCATCGTCTTCAGTAAGCAGATGAAACTGGACCGTAAAGCTCATCTGGTGGTTCTGCAGGAAGTCGCGCGGATTAAAGCAGGCGGTAAAATCAGTGATATTGCGCCGGAGGTGCGGGCAATCGTAGAGGATCTGGTTGGCCATCGCTACGAAGAGTGCTGGGGCAACAGCAAATTGTTTAAAACCGCTGAGCCTGCGCCAGTGCAGACCGTGGTTTCTCATTAAAGAAAAAGGCCCCGGCGGTAATCCGCGGGGCCGGTTATTAATGCGTTTCTTCCTGCGGGGTAAACTTCAGCTCAATCAGGGCAATCGCTTTTTGCACCGCGCGAAGCGTCACCGGGTCGGCAGAAGCCGGGTGACTGGCGAAGTCGATGGCTTTCAGCTGACTGGTCATTTTTTCACGCACTTCCACCGGCGCGATGACGTCAATCACGTCGAGGATCTGCTTGATAACCAGCTGGCAGGCAACCACATCAGAAACCAGCTCGTCGTGTTCGGTAAGATGTTGAGACATTAATTACTCCTTTTTTCAGGAGCGTAATAGTACCCTAAATCGATAACGATAATAAAACCTGCCGCGGCAGGTTTTTTTCACCACCCGAGTGGCTGGCGGCGCCTCTGCTGCCGCTTTGCCGAGGATCCCCTTGATGGCAGCGACAACATGAACACCGCGATCTCTTCCGGTAACGAACGTGCCTTTTCAGCCCCGGCGCTGCTGGTGGCTGGCGCCTTTTTTATGGAGTTTCTCGACGGGACGGTGATCGCTACCGCCCTGCCCGACATGGCGAGAGATTTTGGCGTCACCGCCGTCGAGCTTAATATCGGCATCAGCGCCTATCTGATAACCCTCGCGGTGCTGATCCCGGCCAGCGGCTGGATCGCCGATCGCTTCGGCGCCCGGGCTATCTTCACCCTCGCCCTGGCCATTTTTACCCTTGCCTCGATCTTTTGCGGCCTCTCCAGCGAGGTGCATACCTTTGTCGCCATGCGTATCCTGCAGGGGATCGGCGGCGCGCTGATGGTCCCCGTCGGCCGTCTGGCGGTACTGCGCACCACGCCGAAACACCTGCTGATTAAGGCCATCGCCACCCTCACCTGGCCGGCGCTGGTGGCCCCCATTATCGGCCCGCCTTTGGGAGGGTTTATTACCCGCTACGCCAGCTGGCACTGGATCTTCTTTATCAATGTCCCGCTGGGCGTTGCGGCGATTATCCTGTCGCTGCGCATCATTCCTGATATCCGCGAAACGGCGCGGCGCGCCTTCGATATGACAGGATTTATCACGACCGCGGTGGCGATGGTTAGCCTGGTCACGGCGATGGAACGGCTCGGCGATCGTCAGCCGCAGTTCTGGCCGACGCTGGCCCTCGCCGCGCTGGGCTTCGGCTGTCTGTTATATTCCATTCGTCATTTCCGCCGGGCGGCGGCGCCTATGGTTCGTCTCGACGCCCTGCAGGTGCCGACGTTCCGGGTGACGATGTACGGCGGCTCGCTGTTCCGGGCCTCCATCAGCGCGGTCCCCTTTCTCCTGCCGCTGCTGTTTCAGGTGGGGTTCGGCATGGATCCCTTTCACTCCGGTCTGCTGGTGCTGGCGGTATTTGTCGGCAATTTAACCATTAAACCCGCCACCACGCCGCTGATCCGCTGGCTGGGCTTTCGTCGCCTGCTGTTGATCAACGGCGCGCTGAACGTCTGTTCGCTGCTGGCCTGCGCGCTGCTCACGCCACAAACCCCGGTCTGGGCGATCATGCTGATCCTTTATCTCGGCGGGGTGTTTCGCTCTGTCCAGTTCACGGGCGTGAGCACGCTGGCCTTTGCCGATGTCCCCGCCGCGCAGATGAGCGATGCCAATACCCTGTTCAGTACCGCGTCGCAGCTGGCGGTGGGGCTGGGGATCACGCTTGGGGCGATCGGCATTCGCCTGGGGGAACAGGTCGGCGACTGGCTGCACCTTTCCGCCGTGCCGGGGATCAGCTTTCGCCTGGCGTTTGTGTTTATCGCGGTGATCTGTCTGGTGGGGATGATCGACAGCCTGCATCTGGCTAAAACGGCAGGCAGCAGCGTGTCGGCGAAGAAAACCTGAATGATGGAAGGGCCAGCGGCGCTGGCCCTGATAACGATTACCCGACGATCTGACGGACGAACGCTTCGATCGCTTTATCCTGGCAGTTTTCGAAGAAGCACTGCTGGAAGCGAGGGCCAGAGACCGCAGTTTTCACCAGCTCCGGATCGATGGCGCGCAGGGTGTCGAGATAATTTTCTTTGACTACCGCCGCTTTGACCTGGTTGAGGATCCCGGCATTACGCACCTGCGGTTCTTTGCGCTCCGGCGGATAGCCTTCGCCGTTACGACCGGTAAAGGCTTTTTCAAAGATAAAGCGCACATTCAGCTCGGCGCCCCAGCCGAAACCTTTGGCAAACGGCAGCGACAGCGCGTTACCGTTGTTGATCTGGGCAAACAGGAACGCGTCCGCCGGGTCGATACAGTAGCCGCAGACCACGCCAGGATGGATGTTCAGCGACATCAGCGCTCCCTGGCCGGTACCGCAGCCGGTGACCACGAAGTCGACCGCCTTCGAATTCAGCAGGATGCTGGCCATGATCCCGAGGTGAATATAGGTCAGATGATGATCGTTCTCATCGCTCATACCGACGTTAAAGACCGGAAATCCTTTTTCGTCGGCAACCGCGTTAAGCTCCTTGAGGATGATGGCGTTTTTGTTCGCCTGGCTGTTCTCCATCATCAGTGCAATCTTCATGGTTTACTCTCCTGAATGCTGTGCGGGCCTGCCCGCAGAATGTCATTGGCGTTGACTGCACTCTACTACCTGGAAAACAAACTTTCAAATTTTATGAAAAGTTGTTTTAAAAATCACGCAGCGCTTCACACTTTCACCGCCTCTGCCGCTCAGGTTACCGTGTCGCCCCTCATCAGGACCACTCCGCCTGGCGCTCCCCACCTGGCAACCCGCAGAGGGCGTCGTTTCGCCTCCGCAAAAAACTAATAATAAATTAAAACCATTCTCATTTATTATTAAATTGCCAATGCGTGTTATTCCCATTAGCATTTTAAATAAAATATTTTTAAATTTACTTTTTGCAAATAATTAAATAACAAATTATAGTGGCAGCCGATAACATCTATTTTTTAATTCCAGGAGCGCGACGATGCTGAAAACGGAAATGATCGACAAACTGAATGAACAGATGAATCTTGAACTTTATTCTTCTCTTCTTTATCAGCAGATGAGCGCCTGGTGCAGTTACCATAGTTTTGAAGGGGCTGCGGCCTTCCTGCGTCGCCATGCCCAGGAAGAGATGACCCATATGCAGCGCCTGTTCGACTACCTGACCGACACCGGCAGCCTGCCGCGCATCAACGCCATCGCCTCCCCGTTTGCCGAGTATGCGTCACTGGATGAACTGTTCCGCCAGACCTATGAGCACGAGCAGCTGATCACGCAAAAAATTAATGAACTGGCGCACGCGGCTATGACCAGTCAGGATTACCCGACCTTTAATTTCCTGCAGTGGTATGTCGCCGAACAGCATGAAGAAGAGAAATTATTTAAATCGGTAATTGACAAACTGACCCTCGCCGGGAAAAGCGGTGAAGGTCTGTACTTTATCGACAAAGAGCTGGCCACTCTCGATACGCAGAATTAATTGCTCGCGCCGCGACGCTTCTCCGTCGCGGCATTTTTAATGCTGGCAAATCTTATTTTCTGCGGTGGTAAACCCTGTCGCTCTGGCAATAAATTTACCTTTTTGCTCTAAAAACGCCACCAGCTCCGCAGCGCTCAGATTTTCCGCCGAACAGGTGTGAAAGCGCGCCTCTGCGCCAAAGCGACGGTGTATGGCCGCCTCCAGCGAAGCTGCCGTCCAGCACTCCCCCGACGCCAGCATCATCTGCAGCACTTCATGACCATGTATAGAAGACATAACCCCTCCGGAAAAAAACGTCAGCTTAGGCCAGACCGGCGGCCCGCGCCTTGCGCCAGCGCAGGCTTTCGCCCTTTCGAATTCGTAAATTTTTGATTACACTGCTTGTAACCCTGATTTGACGAAAGACGCAATATCCCCTACTCTGCGCGGCATAAATTATTGTGATTTGCTGTAGGGATAGCGAAAAGCGTGAAGAACCGCACTCTGGGCAGTATTTTAATCGTAGCCGGCACCACAATCGGTGCAGGAATGTTGGCAATGCCATTGGCCGCCGCAGGCGTCGGGTTTACCGTCACGCTGGGTTTACTTTTCACCCTGTGGGCATTGATGTGCTATACCGCCCTTTTGCTGCTGGAAGTCTACCAGCATGTCCCTGCCGATATGGGGCTCGGTTCTCTGGCGGCGCGCTATCTGGGCCGTTACGGACAGTGGATCACCGGGTTGTGCATGCTGTTTCTGTTATACGCCCTCACGGCGGCCTACATTAGTGGCGCCGGCGAATTACTCGCTTCCAGCCTAAACCAGTGGCTGGACTGGCAGCTGCCGCCGGCCGCAGGCGTACTGATCTTCACCCTGCTCGGCGGGGCGGTGGTGTGCATTGGCACCGCGCTGGTCGACCTGTTCAATCGCTTCCTGTTTAGCGCCAAAATCGTCTTCCTGGTGATTATGCTGGCCCTGCTGATGCCGCACATTCATCAGGTGAATCTCCTCACGCTGCCGGTTGAGCAAGGCCTGGCGCTGTCGGCCATTCCGGTGATCTTTACCTCCTTCGGCTTTCACGGCAGCGTGCCGAGCATCGTCAGCTATCTGGGGGGCGATATCCGTAAACTGCGCCGGGTGTTTATTATCGGCAGTTTTATTCCGCTGGTGGCCTATATTTTCTGGCAGCTGGCGACGCTGGGCAGTATCGACGCCCCAGCCTTTACCGCCCTGCTGGCGCAACATTCAGGTCTGAACGGTCTGCTGGAGGCGATCCGCGAAGTGGTAGCGTCACCGCACGTGGAGCTGGCAGTACACCTGTTTGCCGACCTTGCGCTGGCGACCTCCTTCCTCGGCGTCTCGCTCGGGCTGTTTGATTATCTGGCCGATATGTTTCAGCGCAAAAACAACGTCAGCGGGCGTCTGCAGAGCGGGATGATCACCTTTCTGCCGCCGCTGGCGTTCGCCCTGTTCTATCCCCGCGGCTTCGTCATGGCCCTGGGCTACGCCGGGGTGGCGTTGGCCGTTCTGGCCCTGATGTTACCGGCCATGCTGGTCATGAAGAGTCGCCGACTGCATCCGCAGGCCGCCTGGCGGGTGGCCGGCGGCGCCCCGGCGCTGTGGCTGGTCCTGCTGTGCGGGATCGGCATCGTGGCGATCCAGTTCTGCATCGTCGCCGGGCTGTTACCGGCGGTGGGATAAAAGAAGGGGCCAGCCGGCCCCTTTTTCATTTCGCTAAGCAACACTGCTTATACTTTTTACCGCTGCCGCACGGACAAGGATCGTTACGTCCAACTTTCGCCTCATTTCTTACCGGCTGCGGGACCACCTCCGGCTGCGGATTCGCCATCCAGTACTGGTAAAGCGCCAGCGCCGCCGGGGTGATACGCTCGATACTGGCGATAAATTCATCCGCCGTCAGATTATCCAGCGCGGAAAACTGTTCTTCGCTACCGTGGAGCGCAATCGCCTCCAGCTCAGGCTGAAGTTCAGCGGGCAGCGTCGACCAGTCGCTCAGCGCCACGCCGCGCAGATAGCCAAAACACCACTCTTCAACGATGGTCAGCTCCTGACCTTCCGCTTCGCGGGTGCCGAACAGCGGTTCGAACTGATCGGGATAAGACTCCAGCCGTTCGGCGATATCGCTCATATGCTGCAGCGTCAGATTGACAAAGCGATCGCGCTCGCGGTCGTTGGCCCAGCGTGGCACATTATCTGCACCACCCCAGATCGCCAGCAGCCACTGGGCGGGTTCGATGGCGGTGGGCGCCGAGAGGATCGCCGTCAGCAGGCCATCCAGTTCAGAGACATCCAGAATAGCGCCTTCGGTGGCGTATTTCGCCAGCGTCTCGTCCAGCCATTCCAGTTCGTTTTCGTTTAAGGGTCCGGTATTCATTCACAGGCTCGCATGGTAAAAATCGGGCCTACAGTAGCCGAAATGCCGGCAGAAAGCCACCCGGCAGCGCCCATTGCGCCTGCGCCGCCCTGACACAATCAGGCCAGCCCTTGTAGCGCCGCCGCCACGTCGCGACAGGCCTCCTCCCCTAACGGCAGCAAGGGGCGGGGAAGCGAGTCAGGGTCGCACAATCCCAGGATGGCCGCAGCGGCGGCGATCACCCGCAGGCTGCCGCCGTAGCGGTCAAAGCACCGCCAGAGGGGCGCCAGTTGCTTATTCAGCGCCGCCACCTGTTCCGCGTCGCCGTGACGGATGGCTTTTACCAGCGCCAGTGAGATCCAGGGAAAGAGTCCGCCGCAAACCGAGTACCAGACCTCACAGCCGGCCTGCAAGCCCGCTGTCGCCCGGACGTCACCGCTCACGCCAAGCGTGACGCCGCAAGGCAGATGACGACGCAGCGCCGCCACCCGTTCGCTGGCCTGTGGCGCGGGCAGACCGGGAATTTTAATCGAGGCGATGGCCGGTAAGGCGGCAATACGCCCCTGCAGCTCATCCGATAACGTCACATGGGTGGTACGGGGATTGTCATACAGGCAAACCGGCACCGAGGCATGCCGGCAGACCTCCTCGTAAAAAGCATAGATCTCCTCCGCAAACAGCGGCTGATAGGACATCATCGGCAGGAGCAATGCATCCGCCCCGGCCTGCTGAGCATCCTCCACCAGCCGCAGCACCTCGCTGGTGGCGATGGCGCCGACGCCGACCATCATCGGGGTCGGCCCGGCATGCGCCTTTGCCACCTGCACGACCCGCTTGCGCTGCTCACGACTGAGATAAGCGTAGCTGCCGGTTGAGCCTAAGATGCCCAGGGAGTCGACTCCGGCATCGGTAAGACGAGCAAGAATACGAATAAACGCTTTTTCATCGATATTTTGCTGATGCAGCGGCGTCAACGGAAATGCGCAAAGCCCTGTGAACATGATGCCTCCGGCAGGCTGGGAGAAGTGTCCGGACGATAGTAGCAGGGAGAGATCGTTTTGTCCTGGGACAAATGAGCGATTGCCGGTGACAATGGAGTGGTTCCCCACTACGTGGCGTTCCTATTCGCGATATTGCCGCTGTCAGCCCAGGCATCGATAGCCACCAGTTTCTGCCGAGGATATTCAACGACGCCGTTCCCTGCAGTCGCTATTTTTTGCTGCATTGCCAATCTTGAATCAATTTGCCATAAGACCGCATGATTGATGTTGTTATATATAAGCAGCAATTAAATAAGGTACCACTACGGCTTCAAATGGATAAAAAATGGTAGATGACAACCAGGAAAAATATCTAAAAATATGATTAATAAAGTCAACGTATAAAATATTACTGGGTCGACCTGGAGATCCTCACGCAACTTCTGACAAGCCGCTTGCAGAATCAACACAACTTCTTAACGCATCGCTGATAAACAGTGACGAGTTCAAGGGATTAACAACATCCAGAATGGCATTCGAGAATATGTGTCTCCCGCCACAATGTGTATCAGGGACGGAGACTCAAGAGCGGTTGGCTGTAAAGCACATTGTGTCGCCAGGAAGCCATTGTTTAACATCGCGGACACTGAAAAAATTCAATCTGAAAACACCTCTCTGCCTTTTGACTGGATTTTTTCCTGCCCCGCGATGGTCATCGATTGCCTGTGGGACGATTTTCACCCATCGCGATCCCTCGAACCGTTTAGGCGTATTACGTCCGGGCAGTAAAGAGGTTCAGGAACATATTAAAAAGCGCGGATGGCAAGCTTTTTGTCATTTGCTGCAGAGAAGAGATCAATCTTGTAAAGGTGCCCCCGGCATTAGTCGCCGAACTTGCTCAGCATACGACGAACTTCTATCTGTTAGCTTTTTCACTGCGGAAACCCTCTCATATTCAACTGGAGAGCATCGCTCCTGGGGACAATTATTCGCTATATCGTTTTACCCCGGAGTCTGAAGAAATATTTACCGGCAAATTCCCCTCGCTTACGGATGAGATGGTATTTATATCGACAGTACTTTCTTTCAACCTCGAACTATAGAGACGGTTTCAACGCCGGTCCGCTGTCTCGTCTTGTACCCACTCGCTTCCTCCCTGCTGGCCTGGGGGAGCGAGATCGTCCCGAACGCCTTATCCCCCACCCGTTAAGCCGATTATCCACCGCGACCCGGACCTGCTTCACTACGGTAAGCTTCTATGCCAGAAGTCTGTGCCAACCACAGACCTTGACTTCAAGCCTCTCCTTGCCCGGAGTCAGAACGCCATACCGTATCATCAGGCGCAGGCTTAACCAGTGACAATAATTCGGGTGTAGCGCAAGATGGACAAGAGAAACAGGATGACATGTCGTGATGAAGAGGGATTTAAAAACAAAAAAACCACCCGTAGGTGGTTTCACGACACTGCTTATTGCTTTGATTATTCTGCTTTTATCCCAATGGTACCCGGAGTGGGACTTGAACCCACACAGCGCGAACGCCGAGGGATTTTAAATCCCTTGTGTCTACCGATTCCACCATCCGGGCTCGGGATATAAAGTGGAGGCGCGTTCCGGAGTCGAACCGGACTAGACGGATTTGCAATCCGCTACATAACCGCTTTGCTAACGCGCCTTTGATACTGAAGCACCCGCCTATGCCGATGCTATTAATTTGGAGCGGGAAACGAGACTCGAACTCGCGACCCCGACCTTGGCAAGGTCGTGCTCTACCAACTGAGCTATTCCCGCATCATCAAGTTATTTGCTAATCACTTGATTTTGTTATCGTCTGGAAGACTGTGCCGCCGTTCGATGCGTTGCATTCTACTTATCTCTCGCGGTGAGTCAACGGTATTTTTCGCAACTTTGCATCGTTTGCTGAAAATAACGGCGAAACGATCACTGATCAAGCAAATCGCCGCGCGCCGCGTTCAAATATTGCAGCATCGACCACAGCGTCAGCACCGCCGCCACGAGGAAAAGCGCGATCCCGGCCCACTCCACCCACGGATAAGGACGCCACAGCATCCACACCAGGGCGGTCATCTGCGCGGTGGTTTTTACTTTGCCAATCCACGAGACCGCCACGCTGCTGCGTTTTCCCAACTCCGCCATCCACTCGCGCAGCGCGGAGATAATAATTTCCCGGGCAATCATCGTCGCCGCCGGCAGCGTAACCCACCAGGTGTGATAGTGCTCAGCGACCAGCACCATGGCGATAGCCACCATGACTTTATCGGCCACCGGATCGAGGAAGGCGCCGAACCGGGTACTCTGGTTCCAGCGACGGGCGAGGAAACCATCAAACCAGTCGGTCACAGCGGCAACAAAGAAAATCAGCGCGCAGGCAAACGGCGCCCAGCTAAAGGGCAGATAAAACGCCAGCACAAAGAACGGGATCAGGATGACGCGGAACAGAGTAAGCAACGTAGGGATATTAAATTGCATAGTGACGGGTAACTATCTGTTGTAAGTAAAAATTAGCCCTATGTTGCTACAGAGCCCCTAATGTTTCAACGAGTAGAAGATCTTTTCTGCCAGAGCGTGAGAGATGCCCGGTACTTTGGCAATTTCTTCGACGCTGGCCTGCTGCAGCCCCTGCAGTCCCCCCATGTACTTCAGCAGCATCTGGCGACGCTTCGGCCCCACCCCCTCGATAGTCTCAAGCGAGCTGGTGTTCTTCACTTTCGCCCGTTTTTTGCGATGGCCGGAGATTGCATGATCATGCGATTCATCGCGGATATGCTGGATCACGTGCAGAGCCGGCGAATCCGGCGGCAGGCTAAACCCCTCGCCTTCCGGCTCAAAGAATAACGTTTCCAGGCCGGCTTTACGATCGCTACCTTTCGCCACGCCCAGCAGCAGCGGATGATGTTTATCCCAGGGGACGTCCAGCTCCGCAAATACCGCTTTCGCCTGCGCCAGCTGCCCCTTGCCGCCGTCTATCAGGATCACATCAGGAATCTTGTTGTCATCAATCGCTTTGCCATAGCGACGGCGCAGGACCTGATTCATCGCCGCATAGTCATCGCCCGGGGTGATGCCGGCGATATTGTATCGCCGGTACTCCGCGCGCAGCGGACCATTGCTGTCAAATACCACGCAGGAGGCGACGGTCTGTTCGCCCATGGTGTGGCTGATATCAAAGCACTCCATCCGCTTCACCGCCGGCAGCTCCAGCACGGAGGCCAGCGCCTGCAGACGCTGATGAATGGTCGATTGCTGAGACAATTTGGTGGTTAACGCCGTCGCGGCATTGGTGCGCGCCAGCTTAAGATAACGCGCCCGATCGCCGCGCGGCTTGGTCTGCACATGGATTCGACGCCCCGCCAGTTCTGACAGCGACTCGGCCAGCAGCGTCTTATCTCCGAGGTTAAAGTCGAGCAAAATTTCCCCCGGCAGCGTGCGCATCTGGCTGCCCTGCAGATAGAACTGGCCGACAAAGGTCTCGACGACCTCGCCCAGCTCGGTACCGCCCGGCACTTTCGGGAAGTAGCTGCGGCTGCCCAGTACTTTACCCTGGCGGATAAACAGTACATGGACGCAAGCCATGCCGGCATCGAAGGCAACCCCGATCACGTCAAGATCGTCGCCGGTGTTAGAGACAAACTGTTTCTCCGTCACGCGGCGGACGGCCTGAATCTGGTCGCGAATGCGCGCCGCCTCTTCAAACTCAAGGTTCTGGCTCGCCTTCTCCATCCGCGCGATGAGCTGAGTCAGCACCTGGTCATCTTTGCCGGCAAGAAACAGCCGCACATACTCCACCTGCTGAGCATACTCGTCTTCACTGACCAGCCCCGCCACGCACGGCCCGAGGCAGCGGCCAATCTGATACTGTAGACAGGGACGGGAGCGATTGCGGTAGACGCTGTTTTCACACTGACGGATGGGAAAGATCTTCTGCAGCAGCGCCAGGGTCTCGCGCACGGCATAGCCGTTGGGAAAAGGACCAAAATACTCGCCCTTCGCATGTTTGGCGCCACGATGCATCGCCAGACGCGGATGGGTATCGCCACTGAGGAAAATAAAAGGATACGACTTATCGTCGCGCAACAGCACGTTGTACCGCGGCTGGTACAGCTTGATATAGTTGTGCTCAAGCAGCAGCGCTTCCGTCTCGGTATGGGTGACGGTCACGTCGATTTGCGCGATCAGCGCCACCAGCGCTTCCGTTTTACGCGACGCGAGGTTGCTGCGGAAGTAGCTGCTGAGCCGCTTTTTCAAATCTTTGGCTTTGCCAACATAGATGACGGTTCCGCCAGCATCATACATCCGATACACACCGGGCTGGCTAGTTACCGTTTTCAGGAAAGCTTTTGCGTCAAAAACATCACTCACTGGCTTGCTAACGACTCCGCATTACACAGGCCATGGCGAATTGCCAGGTGGGTCAGCTCGACATCGCCATGAATGTTCAATTTGCTGAACATCCGATAGCGATAGCTGTTAACCGTTTTAGGACTCAGATTCAGCTGCTCTGAGATCTCATTCACCTTCTGACCTTTGGTGATCATCAGCATAATCTGCAATTCGCGTTCAGACAAACTGGCAAACGGCGATTCTGTTTTTTCCGGTTCAATCTGACTTAACGCCATTTGCTGAGCAATATCAGAGGCAATATAACGTTGCCCTGACGCGACGCAGCGAATCGCATTCACCACTTCCTGTGGCGCGGCGCCCTTACTGAGATAACCTGCCGCCCCCGCCTGCATGACCTTGGCAGGTAAGGGATTCTCAGTATGCACGGTCAACATGATCACTTTCGTGCCCGCTACCGAGCGCGCAATTTTGCGCGTCGCTTCCAGACCCCCGATCCCGGGCATGTTCATGTCCATCAGGACGACATCGGCGGAATTAGCCCGGCACCACTTGACGGCGTCTTCGCCGCAGCAGGCTTCGCCAGCGACTTTAATCCCTTTTATATCTTCCAGAATGCGTCGTATCCCTGCGCGCACCAGTTCGTGGTCATCAACAAGAAGAACGTTGATCAAAGGAATAATCTCCAGAATGAGGGATAACGCTACTGATACTTTATCTCCCACATATTACCGGGTTTTATTGCTATTTTAAAAGGCAAAAAAATGCCCTCGCCTCGATTTGGCTCTCATTTATGGCAATGTCTGTGCACACTCAGTGGAAAGTCATTGCGAACAGTCGGTTGCACGAGTCTTATTTTTTAACAATCCCCATACAGAAGGCACAAAAAACACAACAGATTACGTAGCGCATAAATACGAGGCTAAATATGTAACAATTATTAACGTACTAAATAGATAGTGGCAATTATTGGCCTGACGATGGCTATTACGTCTTATCTGAAGCATAAAACCATTCACAGCTCAGATGAGAGAACAGAAATTAAGCACTCCTTTTTTTTCTGTCGCTTGTGGTATACTGCGCGGCCTTCACATTGAGTAGAGCGCAATAGCGCAGCGAGTAAACGAGGATATCGATGAGCACACCAGATTTTTCCACTGCAGAAAATAATCAGGAACTGGCGCAGGAAGTCTCCTGCCTGAAAGCGATGATGACGCTGATGCTGCAGGCGATGGGCCAGGCAGATGCGGGTCGCGTGATTATTAAAATGGAAAAGCAGATCGCGCAGATGGAAGATGAGGCTCAGGCCGCCGTATTCTCCAGCACCGTTAAGCAAATTAAACAAGCTTATCGGCAGTAATCCTGTACCGGCTGAAAGTATGACTGACAGCCGGTATCACGTCTGGCACGCAGAACGGCAGGCGCCTTCAGATTAACCCTGTCGCCACAGCGTAACAGGCAATTTGCGTTTTATTCGGCGCGTTAAATTTCCGTTGCATATTCTTCTGATGGAAATTGACCGTATTTTCCGAAATCGAGAGGATCATTGCCACCTCCGCAGAGGTCTTTCCTTCCGCGGTCCATTTGAGGATCTCCAGTTCGCGCCGGCTGAACTTCATCTCCGGCGGCATCACCATCTCATCTTCAAGACGCAAGAGCGTCAGCAGGCTCAGCTCCGTCAGCGTTCGCAAGCGCAGCTCCAGCTCATCTTCAGCATAAGCATTCGGCAAACGGTTGTTCGCGGAGACGGAAAGAAAACCCTGAGCATGATTCGGCAACGTCAGGCACTGTGTCACCCCTTTTTGCAGACCATGGTCGCGCGCGCCGTCCCATAACGCCTGCGCATCGCGAAACAGCCCATCTTCCCACGGCAGATGGCCACGCATAAAATTCTCCGGGCGTAATACGGGATCTATGGCGAAATAATTCTCTGCCTGGTAATGAGACATCCATGCGCGGGGATAGGTCGACTGAAACGTGACGCGGGGGCGAGTGAAAGGCACCGGGTGACGCACACAAAGCGTATAGAAATCATATTCCAGCGTTTCTGTTTCTCGTTGCAGGAGATTATAAACCTCCTGAGCGGCGGCCATGGACTGAAATTGATGCAGCATATCCCGCCGCCAGCTGAAAAAATCATTGTCCCTCATAGCTGTGCAAATAACTCCTGATTGATAATCATTATTATAAATACAGAAAACTAACACATAAATCTTATTTATATGTATAAAATATCGTAGCTGTCGCATTTATTAGCCTGAAGACTTGCCTTTTCCCAGTTCGCTGCGCTGAAACTAAGGCCCCTCCCTTCATTTTCTACACCCTACAAGGGGGGATGGGAAGCGGTGTATACGGCCAGGGGAGTAAATAGCACAAAGACGTGACGATGGGGTGTTACCCCAGCGTGGAATTGGGCTCATTGCGGCGGCTCACACGAAGGCGAGCCGCCGCGCCTGCGCCTGCTCTATTGCATCAGGAATTTTTCGAGGAACTGGCGGGTACGCGGCTGCTGAGGCGAGGCGAACAGCGCTTTGGCCTCGCCTTGTTCAACGATGCGTCCCTGATCCATAAAAATCGCCCGATCGGCAACGTCGCGAGCGAAGCTCATTTCATGGGTCACGATAACCATGGTGCGTTTCTCCTGCGCCAGCTGGCGGATGGTATTGAGCACCTCCCCTACCAGCTCGGGATCGAGAGCCGAGGTCGGTTCATCAAACAGGATCACGTCCGGACGCATGGCCAGCGCGCGGGCAATCGCGACCCGCTGCTGCTGCCCGCCAGAGAGGCGGCGCGGATAGCTGTTCTCTTTGCCGCTGAGGCCCACTTTCGCCAGCAGATCGCGCGCCCGCGCCATCGACTCCTGCTTGTCTTCACCTTTTACGATGACCGGCCCTTCAATGATGTTCTCCAGCACCGTCCGGTGGGGAAACAGGTTGAAGTTCTGGAAGACAAAGCCAACGTGCTGGCGCAGCCGACGGATAAGCCCTTTTTGCGGCCCGAGGCTGCGACCAGCGTCGATCGTCACATCGCCGACGCGGATAGTGCCGCTCTCCGGTTGCTCCAGCAGATTAATGCTGCGCAGCAGGGTGGTTTTACCCGAGCCGCTGGGGCCGATGATTGCCACCACTTCGCCTTCCTGCACCTCGAGGTCGATACCGTGGAGCACCGTCTGGCCATGGAATTTTTTCACCAGGCTTTTTACTTCAATCGCACTCATTTCGGATCACGCTCCTGGCGGTTCAGCTGGTTTTCAAAATAGTTCTGCAGCGAGGAGAGTACCGTCGCCATCACCCAGTAGATCAGAGAGGCGGCCAGATACATGGTGAAGACCTCCAGCGTACGCGAGGTGATAAGCTGCGCCTGACGGAACAGCTCCGGCACCTGGATCGTCGCCGCCAGCGAGGTATCTTTTACCAGGCTGATAAAACTGTTAGAGAGCGGCGGCAAAGCGACCCGCGCCGCCTGGGGTAAAATAGCCCGACGCATCGTCTGCCACGGGGTCATACCGATACTGGCCGCCGCTTCCCATTGCCCTTTGTCAATCGAGGCGATGGCCGCGCGCAGGGTTTCCGCCGCGTAGGCCGCCGTGTTCAGCGATAAGCCGATCATCGCCGCCGGGATCGGGTCAAGCTCAATGCCAAACTGCGGCAAACCGTAGTAGATCATAAACAGCTGAGCGATAAGCGGTGTCCCGCGAAAAATGGAGATATACATGCGCGCCAGCCATTTTACCGGCCAGAGGGTCGACATGCGCATCAGCGCCAGGATAAAGCCCAGCACCAGGCCGAAAAACATCCCGCCAATGCTCAGCTGCAGCGTAAAGACGGCGCCTTTCAGCAGAAAAGGCGCAGAATCGATGACCAGTTGAATACTTTCTTGCATGCTGTGGTTTCTGTATTAGAGGTGAGGATGATAGGCAAACAGCGCCGGCGCTCCGCCGGTATGGACGAACAAAATCGGCCCTTCATCCTTAAAGCGTTTCTGCGTAATGCCATCGATAAGTCCGGCCATCGCTTTGCCGGTATAAACCGGGTCGAGCAAAATACCTTCCAGTTGCGCCAGCAGCTTCACGGCGGCCATTCCTTCCTCATTTGGCGTCCCGTAGCCTGGGGCAAAGTAATCGTCCCACAGGATGATGTCGGCTTTCGCCTGCAGCTCAAGGCTGTTGGCCACGGCCTGCTGCAGCGCTACCACTTTCGGCAGCTGGTCGGCAACAGCGCGCGACACCGTCACCCCAATCAGTTCCGCCTGCGGCATCAGCTGTTCAAGGCCGACCGCCAGTCCGGCATGGGTGCCGGCGCTCCCGGAGGCGACCACCACCGACGAAATCTCCACCGCGTCTTCGCACTGCTGGGCGATTTCCAGCGCGCTTTCCACATAGCCTAGCGCCCCAAGGGCGTTTGAACCGCCGACCGGAATGACATACGGGCGGTACCCCTGCGCTTCGATACGGGTCGCCAGCTCGTCGAGCTGCGCAGCGGGATCGGTCAGGGCATCGCACATCTCAACCTGGGTATTAAACAGATCCAGCAGCAGGCGGTTGCCATTGCTCAGATAATTCTCCGCACGGGTGCCGATGGGATTTTCCAGCAGCGCCACGCAGTGCAGGCCCAGTTTGGCGGCGACCGCCGCCGTCTGGCGCACATGGTTAGACTGGATCGCGCCGGCGGTAATTAAAGTATCCGCCCCTTCGCGCAGCGCATCGGCGGCGAGAAACTCCAGCTTGCGCAGTTTGTTTCCCCCCATCGCCAGCGGCGTCGTATCATCACGTTTGATAAAAATTTCGCGCCCGAGGTGATCGGACAGACGCGGCAGATACTCCAGCGGCGTCGGCGCGCCGATCAATTCCAGACGCGGAAAGCGGGTTAAATTTTGCAGTGACATGGCCCCTCCTGACTCAGTTATGCTTCATTATGCACACAGTTACGCGCTAAATAAAAAAAGGCGCTTCCAGGAGCGCCTTTTTTCACCGCTGGCCTTTATTTTGTCACGTCAGCGCCAAACCATTTCTCTGACAGGGCCTTCAGGCTGCCATCTTTCTGCATATCCGCGATCGCGCCATCTACCGCTTTCAGCAGGTCATCGTTGCCTTTGCGCAGTGCAACGCCAGCTTCCTGACGGGAGAACGCTTCGCCGGTTACCGCCAGCGTGTTGTTAGTTTTCTTCACCAGATCCAGCGCCGCCAGACGGTCAACCAGAATCGCGTCAATACGGCCTACGCGCAGATCCTGGTATTTGGTCGGATCGTCATCATAGGTGCGGACATCCACGCCCTGGACGTTCTGACGCAGCCACTCTTCATAGTTAGTGCCCAGCCCGACGCCCACTTTCTTGCCTTTCAGATCCGCCGCGGTTTTAATCGCGCCTTCGTTGCCTTTCTTCACCAGCGCCTGCACACCGGAGATCGTGTACGGGGTGGAGAAATCGTATTTTTTCTTACGTTCATCAGAGATAGTGACCTGGTTAATCACCACGTCAATGCGCTTGGAATCCAGCGAGGCCAGCATACCGTCCCACTTGGTCGGTTTGAGGTCAGCCTTCACGCCCAGATGTTTCGCCAGCTCGTTGGCGAACTCCACTTCAAAGCCGGTCAGCTTACCGTCATCGCCCTGGAAGCTAAAAGGAGGATAGGTGCCTTCGAGGCCCACGCGCAGGGTGCCGCGCTCTTTAATCTGATTGAGCAGGTTTTCCGCCGCAAAAGTTTTCACGCTAACGCCAGCCATCAAAACAACGGCCATCGCGCCCATCAGCGCCTGACGACCCAGAAGTGCTAATTTCATAGATACCCCGAAGGTTAGGATTTTCCTGTAGTGTAAAGCGCTTAACGGCCCGACACCAACATCGTTACGCTACATCTTATGCAAATTTATTATATATGATCCGCTTTAGGGTATAGCGAAATTCAGGGCTTTCCTCACCCGTTTTGCGGGATATCTCCCATACTGCAAAGGTCAGCCTGTTGACGTCTGGAGCATGGAAGATGAAAAACCCCACCTTGTTGCAATGTTTTCACTGGTACTACCCCGCCGGCGGCGAACTGTGGCGTGAAGTCGAAGCGCTGGCCCCCAGTCTTAACGAAATCGGCATCAATATGGTCTGGTTGCCCCCCGCCTACAAAGGCGCCTCGGGCGGCTATTCCGTCGGCTATGACACCTACGATCTCTTCGACCTCGGCGAGTTTGATCAAAAGGGCTCTGTCGCCACCAAATATGGCGATAAGACCCAGCTGCTGGCGGCAATCAACGCCCTGAAGGAGCACGACATCGCCGTGCTGCTGGACGTGGTGGTGAATCATAAAATGGGCGCCGATGAAAAAGAGGCCCTGCGCGTGCAGCGCGTTGATGAGCAGGATCGCACGCAAATTGACGAGACGATCATCGAGTGCGAGGCATGGACTCGCTATACCTTCCCGGTGCGCGCCGGACAGTATTCGCAGTTTGTCTGGGACTACAAGTGCTTTAGCGGCATTGACCACATCGAGAATCCGACGGAAGACGGTGTATTTAAAATCGTCAACGACTACACCGGCGAAGGATGGAATGAACAGGTCGATGACGAGCTTGGCAACTTCGACTACCTGATGGGCGCCAATATCGATTTTCGAAATCACGCCGTCACCGAAGAGATCAAATACTGGGCGCGCTGGGTGATGGAGCAAACCGGTTGCGACGGTTTTCGTCTTGACGCTGTGAAGCATATCCCCGCATGGTTTTACAAAGCGTGGATCGAGCATGTTCAGGAGGTAGCCCCGCAGCCGCTGTTTATTGTTGCGGAATACTGGTCCCATGAAGTGGAAAAGCTCCAGCAGTATATCGATCTGGTCGAGGGCAAGACGATGCTGTTTGACGCCCCGCTGCAGATGAAATTTCATGAAGCGTCCCGCCAGGGGCGCGATTACGACATGAGCCAGATTTTCAGCGGGACGCTGGTGGAAGCCGACCCCTTCCATGCCGTCACCCTGGTCACCAACCATGATACCCAGCCGCTGCAGGCGCTCGAGGCGCCGGTTGAGCCATGGTTTAAACCGCTGGCCTATGCGCTGATCCTGTTGCGTGAAAATGGCGTACCCTCGGTCTTCTATGCCGATCTCTTCGGCGCCTCCTATGAGGATACCGGCGGCGACGGACAAACCTACGCCATAGAAATGCCCGTTATCGAACAACTCCACGAGCTGATCGACGCCCGTCAGCGTTTTGCCCACGGCGTGCAGACTCTCTGGTTCGATCACCCCAACTGCATTGCCTTCAGCCGCAGCGGCACGGACGAGGATCCCGGCTGCGTGGTGGTGATGTCCAATGGTGATGAGGGAGAAAAGACCCTGACGCTGGGCGAGAATTATGGCAACAAACGCTGGCGGGATTTCCTGGGCAATCGGGAAGAGATTGTCGAAACCGACGGCGAAGGCTGCGCCACCTTTACCTGTAACGGAGGAAGCGTCAGCGTGTGGGTGCTGGAGGCGGTGCTGTAGTCATCTGACGCCGGTCGGGCCAGCGGTGGCCCGCCGGAATCTTAGTGCGCGGTGGTCGGCGCGCTGACTGGAGCGGTGGCACGCGCTTTAGCCCACGCTTTCTCGCACTCCGGGGTGAGACGTTCAACGCGGGTCAACGTCATACGATCGTAGGAAAGGGTGTTGCCCTCGCGCTCGATCGGGTAGATATCCAGGGAAGCGGTCACGTTGTAGATATCGCTATCGCGGTTCATCAGTTTCCCCGGCTGGGCGATCACGCGCTGCCACTGGCGGCAGTCGAAGGTGTCCCCATCTTTGGTGACGATCAGGCTGGCGATGGCGTCCGGACTCATCATCTCACTCTGCGGCCCTTTCGTCTGCCAGTAGCCTTCCAGGCCTGCCGGCGCGGGGGCTTTAACAACGTCTTCGTAACGATCAACCTGCACGCATCCGGCCAGCGCCACCACCATGCCAGCAAAAACTAACTGTTTCATCATTCATCCCACAAGCTGATAAAAAAGTATTGTGGCATTAAAGCGTTAAGCCTTCCACCCCCGCTGCGGGCGGAGAAGCCGGGTAAAACACGGCCAGGCATCGCGACCTTCATATGAAATAAGGAAATTCTGAAAGTAAAAGAATCTTTGGCGCCTAACCATAGCAGCCACGGGCACTTTTTGTTTTTAATTCGCTCACACTACCGGTTCTCGACTTTACTTTAAGAGTTTTCCTGGCAAATTATATGCAGAGATGCGGAATAGTTTAATGGAACTAATGGGTTCTTTCTTAAACCTACTATTATTACCGCCCGCAAGGACTGCTTCGCACAGCCAGTGCGAAGTGTATATCGTTACGTGTTGATTGAGGATGGGTCATGTCAACGATGATTATGGATTTGTGCAGTTATACCCGGTTAGGACTTACGGGATATCTGACCAGTCGGGGAATTAAAAAACAGGAAATCGTTGAGGTCAACTGCGCTGAGGATCTGCACAGGCACTGTGCGTCATGTTGCCCGGCGGTGGTGTTTCTGAATGAAGATTGCTTTTTGCATGATGATGAAAGTAATAACATTATTCGCCAGATCATCACGCAAAATCCGGCGACGCTGTTTGTGATTTTTATGTCGCTGGCGAACATCCATTTTGACCGCTATCTGCGGGTACGTAAGAATCTGCTAATCAGTTCAAAATCGATCACCCCAAAAGACCTTGATGTCATTCTGGTTAATTATCTTAAATACAAGAACACGAGCCTGGGGCAGTTGAATTTACCGACGTTGTCGCTAAGCAAAACAGAATCAAATATGCTGCAAATGTGGATGGCCGGGCATGGTACTTCGCAAATTTCAACGCAAATGAACATCAAAGCGAAAACGGTATCATCGCACAAAGGTAATATTAAAAAGAAAATACAGACGCATAATAAGCAGGTGATTTACCACATCGTTCGGCTGACCGAAAACATTACCAGTGGTATTCAGGTGAATCTACGCTGAAACAAACTGGCGGTGGTCCCGCCAGTTCGGTTTTACGAGATTTCTTTTTCCACGAAGATCCCATCCGGGTGCCCTATTTCATTGAAAAACCAGATCCCCAGGGGATAGTCTTCCAGCGAAACCAGATACATCGTCCCTTCGCTAAACGACTCAATTGCCAGCACTACGCCCGATCGACGTGGGCCACCGTCGGTCTTCACCGTGACACGATCGTTCACCTGCATAATCCATCTCCTCTCTATTTTCAGCCAGTGTAGAACAAAACCACGCCGCTCGCAGCGTCGCGGCCGGTGACTGGCGTTTTTTTAGACCGACTATACTTAAAAAGGCTTGAGCGACGCTCAGCGAGGGGGGTAATGATGAAGAACCGATTGACAGACCAGACCGGGAACGACGTTGATGTCAACGTTGATGCTCTACTGGCGGCGATTAATGAGATCAGCGAAAGCGAAGTCCACCGCATCCTCGATGACCCTCAGCGCGCCAGTATCGATGGCCGCGGGGCGCATACCTGGCGCGAACTGGCGGAGGCATTTGAACTCGATATTCATGATTTCAGCGCCAGTGAAGCCAACCGCTAGTGATGGGCGAAAAAAATCCCGACTCGCAGGAGTCGGGATCAAACTTGCTAATGCAAGAAGCACTTGAAAATTCGTTACACCGGGAAATCCGATGCGTTGAAACATTATCCTCAATTATTTTGCATGACAAGAGATATTCATGACGCAAAATATTGAGAAAGTCGGCGCTTCGCAGCAGAAAGGGCTGCAGGGCTGATGCGAGAAGGCTTAGCCGCAAACCGGTTTCATCTGATAGTACGATCGCCAGACATTACTTTAAGATAAATCTCAAATCCGCTGGCGCGAGCGAAACGTTTTACTCACGCTTCGCTGCGATAACAGACCTGGTTGCGGCCATTCTGCTTGGCCAGATACAGTCGACCATCGGCGACCGACTGCAGCGCTTCAAAGTGATACTCTCCCTGCTCTTCGCTGGCGCTTACCCCTAACGACGCGCTGACCCGCAGCGTCACGTTGTTATGCAAAAAGACCTCCCGGCCATGAATACGCAGGCGTAGCCGCTCCGCTATCGCCGCCGCTTCCTGCAGCGTGGTATTCGGCAGCACGACACAAAACTCCTCTCCCCCCACGCGGCCCAGCAAATCGCCTTCCCGCACAGTGCCGGCAAGGGTACTGGCCACCATCGACAGCACCCTGTCACCCGCCTGATGACCATAGCGATCGTTAATGCTCTTAAAGTGATCCAGATCGAGCTGGATCACCGCCAGCGGTAGTCCGCTGCGCTGGCAGGCGCTGGCGAGCGCCATCGCCTTTTCAAACAGCGCCCCGCGATTGAGCAGGCGGGTTAAGGCATCGTGCCAGGCCTGCCACTCCAGAGAGGTCTGGAGGACGCTCATATTGCGGACCATACGGCGGATCACCAGCCAGGAGAGCAGCAGCATCAAGGTGAAGAGGATCCACATCAGGGTCAGGGCGATGGTGATGGTGCCAAAGTTGCCGCGAACGCCTTCCCGCAGGGTGTGGATCCGCAGCAGCACGCCGTCAAAATTCCGTAGTTTGGCCCAACTGATATAGCGCGTCAGCAGACGCAGGCCGCCCTGGTTATCATGGGCAAACGCGCGGCTGAGCAGCTCCTGCTCGCGCGGCGACAGCAGCGTCAGGACATTCCCCGGCGCAGAGGAGGCCAGCAGGCTAAGATGGCTGTCATAAAGCTGGTATTCCCCCTCCTGCCCGCCCTTCATCGCGCTGATTAAAAAAGCTTTTATTTCGCTGACTGAGAAATCCATCGCCAGCACGCCGCGCCAGTAACCGGCAAAATCCAGCGGTATCGAGGCGGTAACCACCTGCTCTTCCAGCTGCGGGTCATCGTCAGGAAAGGTTTGCCAGATAACGCCGCGGTACGGATTGTTCCGCTGGGTCTGCCGGGTAAACCAGAGGGCGCTGATAGCGCGCGAATAGTGCGTCTTCACCTGCGATTCATCGCGCAGCGGCAGGGTCGAGGTGAAAAAGCCGCTGCGGGAGATATATTGCATCCGCTCGGCAAAATCGCGGTCATGCTGCGTCAGATTTAACAGATAACCCAGCTCCAGCGTCGCCATCAGTTCATTGACCACCAGCGGATCGTCCGGCAAGAGCAGCGGGTGCTCCCTGACGACGCTCTCCGAGACGCCAAACACCGGCAGCGTCCGGCGGTTCGGGAGCGCCACCCGCCAAATCTCCTGATGGCGCTGGTTCAGATAGCGCTGGCTGGCCTCGTGCAACACATCGACGTCGAGGGGGCGTTCAAGTGCGGACTGCATACCGTGGCGAAAAAACATCATCCTGTCGATGTTAAACTGCAGCAGCCCATCCATTTCATGCGCGACGTTAGCCAGATTATTGCGCTGGTTCGCCACGTAGGCCTCTTCCAGGACGTTGATTTCACGCCAGATCAGCAGCGTGGAGAAAAATAGCACCACGATAAAACAAACGTTAACCACATGTGCCGGGCGAGTCAGGAAGTAGCGCTTTTTCAACTTCAACCGCAGTGGCTTATCCATCTTTCTCTCGTAGTACGTTGCGCAAACCTGACGTCGTCAGCGCACGCGGTTTCTGTCGATACCGGACGCGCTTTTTAGCGTAGACCACGCGGCGCCAATACGCTGCGCCGCACCTGACTACTTCGCCGCGCCACGCAGGCGGCTCACCGCCTTGACGCCGGCCAGTACCACCGCACCGATGATAAAACCCAGCACCAGATTGACCACCATCGGCAGCAAGGCGGCCAACATGCCGCCCAGGCCCGCGCTCCAGTGCTCAATGGCATGGTGCAGCGGCGCAATACCGTGGACCACAATCCCGCCGCCAACGAGGAACATGGCCAGCGTCCCGACGACAGAGAGCAGTTTCATCAGCCACGGAGCCACGGCCAATAACCCTTTGCCCAGCCACTGCGCCAGCGTACTGCGTTTCTCCGCCAGCCAGTAACCCATGTCATCCAGCTTGACGATCACCCCCACCAGGCCATAGACCCCGATGGTGACCAGAATCGCGATCCCCGAGAGAATGAGGATCTGATTCAGCAGCGGCGCTTCCGCGACAATGCCGAGGGTGATGGCGACAATTTCCGCGGACAAAATAAAGTCGGTGCGAATCGCCCCTTTTACTTTGTCACGCTCAAAGGCCTGCGGGTCACGATCCGCCAACGCCTGAAGACGCTGCTGCCGTTGCGCTGGGTCCTCCTTGTGCTTACGCGCTTCCAGACTGTGGAGCACCTTCTCCACCCCTTCAAAACAGAGAAACGCGCCACCCACCATCAGCAGCGGCGTGATCGCCCAGGGAATAAAGGCGCTGATCAGCAGGGCCAGCGGCACGAGGATGATTTTATTGACGAACGACCCTTTCGCCACGCCCCAGACCACGGGCAGCTCACGATTTGCCCGCACGCCGGTCACCTGTTGGGCATTCAGGGAAAGATCGTCGCCCAGCACCCCCGCCGTTTTTTTCGCCGCCAGCTTGCCCATCATGGAGATATCGTCCAGCAGCGTGGCGATATCATCGAGTAATGTTAAAAGACTACTTCCTGCCAAAATGATTTTCCTTCTCTTTTCATCAATGTCTCCCTCGAGTATGCGTTAAAAAACGGCCGCTGCCCAAGGTACAATTAGTCAATATAAATTTAACAACCTGGCGCAAATTAAGCGCTCGCCAGCAGGATAGTTTTCACGTTTACTATATGTCCCCTTTCTATCTTTGCACCGTCGTGAGGAAGTATGTCTACCCGTCAGCTGTTACCGCTTATCGGGGCGCTGTTTGCGCTGTATATCATTTGGGGCTCTACCTATTTCGCCATCGCCGTCGGCGTCGCCAGCTGGCCGCCGCTGATGATGGCCGGAATTCGCTTTCTCTCTGCCGGCGTGCTGCTGCTGGGATGGCTGTTGGCCACCGGCCATAAACTGCCGGCCCGCAGGCCGTTGCTTAATGCCGCGCTGATCGGGGTTTTGCTGCTGGCCGTCGGCAACGGCTTTGTCACCCTGGCCGAACATCAGCACGTTCCCTCCGGGATCGCCGCGGTGATGGTCGCCACCGTTCCGCTGTTCACCCTGTGCTTCAGCCGCTTTTTCGGCATCACCACTCGGAAGCTGGAGTGGCTGGGGATTGCCATTGGCCTCGCGGGTATTGTGATGCTTAACAGCGGGGGCAACCTGAACGGCAACCCCTGGGGCGCACTGCTGATTCTGATTGGCTCTCTGAGCTGGGCCTTCGGCTCGGTTTACGGCTCGCGGATCGTGCTGCCGACCGGCATGATGGCGGGGGCAATCGAGATGCTCGCCGCCGGGATCGTCCTGCTGGCCGCCTCATGGCTGAGCGGTGAAACCTTAACCCGCATTCCGTCGTGGTCCGGGATCGCCGCCGTAGCCTATCTGGCTATCTTTGGCTCGCTGATTGCCATCAACGCCTACATGTTTTTGATCCGCAATGTCACCCCGGCGGTGGCCACCAGCTACGCCTATGTCAACCCGGTGGTAGCGGTTCTCCTTGGCACCGGATTCGGTGGCGAAAGCCTGTCACTGATCGAGTGGCTGGCGCTGGCGGTGATTATTTTCGCCGTCGTGCTGGTGACGCTGGGCAAATATCTCTTCCCGGTTCGCAGCGAAGCTACCCCTTGTAAGGCGTCGAAATAAGCGCCAGTTCGCGGATCCCCTGGGTGTCGATCTGCGCGTCGTGTCCGGCGCCGCAGATCCACTCTTCCAGACGCTCGGTGAGCGCCTCGTCATTCAGCTTCAGGCGACCGCGCAGGGCGCACTCCCAGACGATAAGCACCCGCCAGCCCTGCGCGGCCAGCTTTTGCCGGTCACGGGCATCGCGCGCTACGTTGCCGGCGATCTTGTCCAGCCAGAACGCCGTCCGGGTGGCCGGCACCTTAAACAGGTAACAGTCATGGTGGTGCCAGAAACAGCCGTGGGTAAAGATGACGCAACGGTAGTCGGGTAAAGCGAAATCAGGGCGCCCCGGCAGCTCGCGATCCTGGGCAATAAAGGTGAATCCCGCCTGAGTCAACAGCGCCGCTATCCGCTTTTCGATCGCCGTATCGCGCGTGGCGATAGCCCGCATATTTTTACTGCGTGTGGCTTTATCGTGAACATCCGCCATCGTTATCATCCGCTTCGCGACGCGCCACCGCCTGAGCGATGCGCGGGGCCAGGAGCTTCGCCACCGCGGCGAAGACCGGAACCACCACCGAGTTGCCGAACTGACGATAGGCCTGGGTATCCGACACCGGGATGCGGAAACGCGCCCCCTGAGGCGATTCGAAGCCCATCAATCGGGCGCACTCCCGCGGCGTCAGCCGACGAGGACGCCGCTGTTGATTCTGCGGATCGTCAAAATGCGTCTCGCCCAGCGGCCGGTCCCAGCCGCGATCGACGAGAATTTCGGCGCCATCTTTATAGTAGCGGGCGGAGAGCGTCCGGGCCACGCTGTGGGGATTGGCGGGGTCCACCAGGCCATAACCAAAGCCATTGCCCCGCGCCTGATGCTTGCGCGCATAGCGATAAAGATATTTCCACAGCACCGGCGTGAGGATAAATTTGGCATCCACCGTAGGCTCCAGCAGCTCGCCAAACGTTGGCCGAACCGCCGGGTAAAGCGCCGCTATATCGCGCAGCGTAAACCCTTCGTGCAGGTGCAGATCGCGACGGAAGCCTACCAGCACGATGCGCTCCCGGTGCTGTGGTAAGAAATGGCGCCCGTCGATCACTTTCGGATCGTCCGGCCCGCTATGCCCGGCGTCAGCGACCTCATACCCCAGCTCATCCAGTGTCTGCATGATGATGCGGAAGGTGCGTCCCTGATCGTGACTTTTGAGATTTTTAACATTCTCCAGCACAAAGATCGCCGGCTGACGGGCGGCGATAATTCTCACCACATCAAAAAACAGCGTCCCCTGGGTTTCGCAGGCAAAGCCGTGGGCGCGACCCATGGCATTTTTTTTCGATACGCCGGCGAGTGAGAAAGGCTGGCAGGGAAAGCCGGCCAGCAGCACATCATGCTGCGGGATAGTCTCGCGGATATGCTGCGCCGCCTCGTCATCGCTAACGTCGGGGCGATGGCTGAGGGTGATATCGCGGATATCTTCATTGAAACGGTGTTGCTGCGGATCGCAATACCAGTTGGCCTTATAGGTGCGCACCGCATGCTTATTCCACTCGCTGGTAAAGACGCACTGCCCGCCGATGGCTTCAAAACCACTGCGGATCCCGCCGATACCGGCAAACAGATCGACAAAGCGGAACCCATAGTGCGGATGATGGGCCGGCGGCGACGGCAGCAGCGTCGCCAGATGAGCGACCTCCTGCGGACGCAAACGCCCCGCCGCGCGGCCGAGGGCCGCCACGCGCTTGAGGATCGCCGCGCTCCAGTGCTGCTCCCCGACGCTAACCAGCTCGGCGACCAGCGTTTTCACATCGTAGATCGTCATCAGCTGACGCAGCAGCGCCTGAGCCTCTTCACCGGCCTGCTCCGTCAATGACAACGACCTGTTTTCCTTGATTAACTTTTGTGGCATATCCTCAACCAGCGCGGACGATTTTTGCAGAGAGTACCATAAATCACTGGTCGGTTGACGGCTGTGGTGCAAAGCGGCGTAAAACCGCCTCATCCAGCGCCATAGGCTCCCCCTTCAGCTCCGCGCTGATCTTGGCCATAAACTCGACGAGGAAGCGCGCATTATGCTGCGCCATAGCCCTTCCTGCGGCGGTCTGCATGGTTTCCGGCAGGCGCAGGAGTTTGCACTGGAAATGGTCGAGGGCATATTTTCTGTCATCCAGCGCTCGCCGGTCGGCGAAAGGATCGTTGGCATCAAACAGAATGGTGTTCAGGGCGCCGGCGACGGCGAAGACCCGCGCCAGGCCAATCGCCCCAAGCGACTCGAGACGGTCGGCGTCCTGGACGATTTTCGCCTCCAGCGTGCGCGGCGGGATCGCCGCGCTAAAGCTGTGCGCCTCAATAGCATGGCTGACCGCCGCATAGCGGTCTGCGGGAAAATCGGTAAACGACGACTGCAAAATCGCCAGGGTTTTCTCGGCAGCCATCATCGAAGAGCGGCTTCGCTCCGGATGATTTTTAGGCAGACTGACAATGTCATGAAAATAGCAGGCCGTGAGAAGCACCAGCCTGTCGACTTCCACCTCCCCGGCGGCCAGCCGGGTGGCGGTGGCCCAGACGCGACGAAAATGGGATAGATCGTGCGCCGCATCCTCCTGGGCGTGGTGCGTCAGTATCCAGTGCTCAAATCGTTGCTGCCAGTCTACCAGGTTCATAGGCGTTCCTTATCTGAAGGTCAGCCTCGAGCATAGCAACTTTACGACCGATGATCCCGCCCGCTTCTGGCGGGCCGTGTATACCAGACGACAGCACCAAGGATCGCGCCAATGCCGGCGAGCACCAGCATCCCCAACAGGGCGCCAAGCCATTTCCCTGCCATTGTGCCAAAGTCGCCCTCCGCGCTGGCGCCGGGAACGCTGTGAATTTTCCCTACCACCCACCAGTAACGCACAATGACCCAGACACAATATCCGCAAAAGGCATACAACGCCCAGAGCGCGAGTTTGCCGCCCGGGCTGCGTTTTGCCTGCTCTTCCATCTCATTCTTCTCCGTGACAAATCATACTACTGCCACCCAAAACGTGACACGCATCACATTATACCGCCAACCTGCGCCACAGGCAGCAGTTTCATCCTTGTCTTCTGCACCTACTTATCACTTATGCTGCCAATGGAAATACCCAAGGGTTTGTTCTTTATTACTTACCCACAGGATTAAACATTAACGACATCAACCATGCCGCGTATTGTACTTATCTCACCCGGCGAGTTTGTCTCATAAATTATATTTAAATGCTGAATAACCCCTAGCCGTAAATTAATAAAAATAATTTCATTTGGTTAACCGAGCCCGCAACAAAACAACATAACTCATTGCTATATAATAAAATAATAATAAAAGCAGATTCATTTAAATTTAATATAACGAACCATTTGGAAATATTTTGCAATATCTTACATTATTTATTTACATATTTTATTTTAAATAAAAATGAACCTGGTCGTTAGTATCTGATAGTCATTCCGGAGGGATTGTCATAATTCACAGAAATTATTATTAAAAGGGAATATATAATGAAAAGAAAAGTACTGGCTCTCATGGTTCCGGCATTATTAATGGCCAATGCCGTTAATGCCGCGGAAATCTATAACAACAACGGCAACAAACTGGACCTTTACGGGAAAGTCGCCGGCCTGCACTATTTCTCAGACGACACTTCAGAGGACGGCGATCAGACCTATGCACGCTTTGGCATCAAAGGCGAAACGCAGATCGCTTCCGAGTTAACCGGCTACGGTCAGTGGGAATACAATATCAAGGCCAATACCAGCGAAAATGAAGGAGCGAATTCCTGGACACGTCTGGCCTTCGCCGGTCTGAAGTTTGCTGACTATGGCTCACTGGACTATGGCCGTAATTACGGCGTGGTGTACGACATCGAATCCTGGACTGATATGCTGCCGGAATTCGGCGGCGATACCTACACCCAGACCGACGTTTACATGACCGGCCGCACCAACGGGGTGGCCACCTACCGTAACAGCGATTTCTTCGGCCTCGTCGACGGCCTGCATTTCGCCCTGCAGTACCAGGGTAATAATGAAAACGCCGGTTCTGGCGAAGGCACTAACAACGGTGGTGCTCGTAAACTGGCGCGGGAAAATGGCGACGGGTTTGGTATCTCCAGCTACTACGATCTCGATATGGGCATCAGCTTCGGGGCAGCCTACTCATCTTCCGACCGTACCCATAACCAGCTGGCGGCAGCACGTAGCAGCCATATTTATGCCAACGGAGATAAAGCCGACGCCTGGACCGTCGGCGCCAAATATGACGCCAACAACATCTATCTGGCCGCCATGTATGCGGAAACCCGCAACATGACCTTCTACGGTAACGGCGCTATTGCCAATAAGACGCAGAACTTTGAAGTCGTCGCCCAGTACCAGTTCGATGAGTATAATTTACCGCTGCGTCCGTCTGTGGCCTATCTGCAATCAAAGGGTAAAGATCTCTACTCCTCTTCTCGCTTCGGCGACAAGGATCTGGTCAAGTATGTCGACATCGGCATGACCTACTACTTCAATAAAAATATGTCCACCTATGTGGATTACAAAATCAACCTGCTGGATGAAGACGACCGCTTCTACAGCAACAACGGTATCTCGACCGATGATATCGTGGCCCTCGGTCTGGTTTACCAGTTCTGATCCCCATCTAAGCCCGCGCTCAGCGGGCTTTTTCTTGTTCCCGCTCCGTTGAGATCACTCTTTTCGACATTGCCGCTTTCCAGGCGTACCTTCCCGCTTTATGATGCGTTTAAGCTCGTTCGGGCAAATTGCGGCGGTAAGACCACAAAAGGACAAGGCACAGTACCGCGTCTTTACGCTGAAACCAGGACGATGATGATGGCGATACCCCAGCGCAGGCGTTATACCTGAAGCTAAAGGTGTTATTGAAGGGGAATGGTCAGAGAAAGAAGAGTGGCGGAGAGAGGGGGATTTGAACCCCCGGTAGAGTTGCCCCTACTCCGGTTTTCGAGACCGGTCCGTTCAGCCGCTCCGGCATCTCTCCGCTGTTGTGGTTGCTATAATGCCAGGATCTTTGGCATTTTAATAGCTCCCGTTTCGGTAATCGTGTTCAAGTGACGACTTTGCGAGCAATATGATGTTTAAATGGCCCTGGAAAGCAGATGATGAGTCCGGCAACGCAGAGATGCCCTGGGAGCAAGCGCTTGCCATTCCGGTTTTAGCCCACCTTTCGCCCGCTGAGCAGCATAAGCTGACGCAGATGGCTGCCCGTTTCCTACAGCAAAAACGTCTGGTAGCGCTTCAGGGACTGGAGCTGACTCCGCTGCATCAGGCGCGGATAGCTATGCTCTTTTGCCTGCCGGTACTTGAGCTGGGGATAGAGTGGCTGGACGGTTTTCATGAAGTGCTGATCTACCCTGCCCCGTTTGTCGTGGATGATGAATGGGAGGATGATATTGGCCTGGTCCACAACCAGCGGGTGGTGCAATCGGGGCAAAGCTGGCAGCAGGGTCCCGTGGTGCTAAACTGGCTGGATATTCAGGACTCCTTTGATGCGTCAGGCTTTAACCTTGTGGTGCATGAGGTAGCGCATAAGCTCGATACGCGGAATGGCGATCGGGCCAGCGGGGTGCCGCTGATCCCACTGCGCGAAGTCGCCGGCTGGGAGCACGATCTCCACGCGGCGATGAACAACATTCAGGATGAGATAGATCTGGTGGGGGAAAGCGCAGCCAGCATTGACGCCTATGCCGCCACCGATCCCGCTGAGTGCTTTGCCGTCCTATCGGAATATTTTTTCAGCGCGCCTGAACTGTTCGCGCCCCGCTTCCCGGCCCTGTGGCAGCGTTTTTGCCATTTTTACCGCCAGGATCCGCTGGCGCGCAGACGGGAGAATGGCCTGCAGGACGAAGACGATCGGCGCACTGTTCACTAAAACAACGTGTTGAGCTAAATTTAGCCATTTGAATCAGCAGGTTAATTTTAGTGTTGACACAAAAATGCCGGGCCAGTAGTATGCGCCTCGTTCACACGATTCCTCTGTAGTTCAGTCGGTAGAACGGCGGACTGTTAATCCGTATGTCACTGGTTCGAGTCCAGTCAGAGGAGCCAAATTCCTGTTTCCAGGCGTACTTATAAGTCCCTATTAAGTTAGGTTTCAATAAGTTAGCGTGAAAATCTTTCCCGATGCGTATCTGGTTTTCCCTGCGCATCCGGCGAAATTGGTGGTCTGATTTGGGGTCATTTCAGTTCGATAATGGAGTGACCACCATATGTCCCTGTCCGACGCGAAAATCCGCAGTATCAAGCCTTCTGATAAACCCTTTAAACTGACCGATTCGCAGGGTCTGTATCTGCTTGTCAATCCGGGCGGTTCACGCCTCTGGTATCTCAAATATCGCTTTAACCGAAAAGAATCCCGTATCGCATTAGGTGCCTATCCGCAGGTCTCGCTTTCCGACGCCCGCCAGCAGCGCGACGGTATACGTAAACTACTGGCGCAGAATATCAATCCCGCGCAACAACGCATGACTGAAAAAGCCGCCGCATCACCGGAAAAATGCTTTGAGGCCGTTGCGGTGGCATGGCACAAAACCAACAAGAAATGGTCGGCTGACTATGCAGAGCGCATCCTCGCCAGTATGAAGAATCATATCTTTCCGGCGATTGGTCACCTGCCCGTCACTATGCTGAAAACGCAACATTTCACGGCGTTATTGAAAGTTATCGAGGATAAAGGCTTTCTGGAAGTCGCGTCCCGTACCCGGCAGCAGCTTTGCAACATCATGCGTTATGCCGTGCAGCAGGGACTGACCGAAAACAATCCGGCGCTGCATCTGGAAGGCGTCACCGCGCCGCCAGTTAAAAATCACTATCCCGCCCTGCCGCTGGAACGGTTGCCCGAATTGTTTGAGCGCATTGGCGACTATCAGCAGGGACGGCAGCTTACGAGGCTGGCGGTGGTGCTGACACTCCATCTGTTTATTCGCTCTAGTGAACTGCGCTTCGCCCGCTGGAGCGAGATTGATGTCAGGAATAAAATCTGGACCATTCCCGCCACAAGGGAAACGATTGAGAAAGTCCGTTTCTCTGGCCGTGGCGCGAAAATGCGTACCCCGCATATTGTGCCGCTTTCTCGTCAGGCTATCGCCATTCTGAAGCAGATAAAGGAAATCTCCGGCCATCTGGAACTGGTGTTTCCCGGCGACCATAACCCGTATAAGCCGATGAGCGAAAATACCATCAACCGGGCGCTGCGTCTGATGGGTTACGATACCAAAACCGAGGTTTGCGGACATGGCTTCCGGGCAATGGCCTGTAGCGCACTGGTGGAATCTGAACTCTGGTCGCGGGATGCCGTGGAACGGCAGATGAGCCATCAGGAGCGCAACAGCGTGCGGGCGGCGTACATTCATCGCGCCGAACATCTCGACGCCCGCAAAGCCATGATGCAGTGGTGGTCGGACTATCTGGATGTGAGCCGCGAAGGATACGTTGCGCCGTATATTTATGCGCGGCGGCATAAGGCAGCCTGAGCCAGTCACAGTGTCATTTATTGAGCATGGAAAAGCGGTTTTCTGTTGTCCGGGAGCCGCTTTTTACATTGAAAGGTTCTGGCTTCGTTTTTCTGGTTATTCATCGGAAAGTACCCTAATTTATACGGACCCGTATAAATTAGGGCATTCTTCTATTAATTCCTCACCAATTAATAGGTAAATATAGAAAATTATTTGAGGAGAATAATTTCAGGCGATAGCAGCCATACAATCTGCACCAGAAACTGATTTTCCGATACGCCATAACTGCACCAGTTGAATGTCACCGTTTATCTGCGCCAGTCTGCCGTCGCCAGTCTATGTCAGAAGTGCGCCAGATATAATCGGATAAACATCAAACTGCGCCAGTGTTAAGGCCCTTTCAGCCCTTTGGCCTTTTCCGGTCTGGCGCTGTTACCCTTAGCCCTCCTTTACCTTTATCTGGCCTTTTCCTTTTGTTGGCGCAATCACCAGAAAAAATACCGTAATGCTTCACTAAAAGCATATTAATAGGCCATACCGTTCAGAAACATTATTATTGAGAGTAAACCGTACAAAAAAATTCTACGTAGAAATTTTTTGTACTAAAACCGATGAATACCCCGGGATTAATAGGAAACTACCCAAAATTATTTGGGGCAAATAATTTTGTACGAAAACCGATAGATAAGTCAGTCTTTTCAAGGCAACGACTATCAGTCAATTTCCTTTCGCCCGTAAACCTGCGCCACATACCGCCCGCGCCCGTCACCGTGGCCCAAATCCATCGCCGTCATTGCCAGCGCTTCTTTCTCACAAAATCCCTGCGCCAGATAATGACGGATCGCATCCTGCGCCCAGGCATAGCGCAACGAGTGCGGGGTATATGCACCCGTTAAGCCGAGACGTGACGCCTGACTGTGCCAGTATTTCATCGCGCTTTTCAGATCCGGCTTATCTATCAGCCTGCCGTGGCGATCTGCTGCCACGGCCAGCGCATTATCCAGCGCTTTCTTGACAGCAATAGTATCAAGAATAATCGTTTCGCGGGGCCGTCCACCTTTGGTGCCGAACACCACGGTTAAGCGGGTATCACCGCTCTCCAGAGCCTGCCGCCACGTTTTCAGCGACTGTACGCTCTGCACCGCCTCCTGCGAGCGTAATCCCATCAGCCTTGAAAGTTCCAGTGCCGCCGCCAGTCCTGGATCTTTTACTCGTGCCGTCTCCAGCACGTCACGATAGTGCTCCGGCGTGATCGCCAGCTTTGTACCATTACGGGATGCGCCGGACAATCCCAGCGAACGGTTGTTCAGTCGCTCACTCTGCGCCAGCCTGTCACGCCCGGCCTGTTTCAGAATGCAGCGCACCGCCGCCATCTCGTTTTGCAGGGAACGATTCGTGATGCCCTGCGCCAGTCGTTCACAGATATAACCCTCGATATGCCGCGCCTTAAGCTGTTCCACCCGGCGGATCTGCACATTCTGCGCCAGAACCAGACGCTCACAAAACCGCTGCGCCAGCTTAATACGGTCGTGAACGGTCTTATGGCTGCCGCCAGCCTGCTGCGCCAGCCGCTTCATTTCCTGTTCCAGTATTCCCATACATTCCCCTTTTCATGAATGCCGCAAACTCATCTCCAAAAACCCGACACTGATACTGCTTTCCCCGGCGCACAGGCCGATAGCCCCTGTTTTTTTGTCGGGGCTGCGAACGATACCTGAGCGCCGGGGCGGCCGCCGTTGAGGTGTGGTGGGGCTTCGGTTGTGCTCTCAGAGCAGCCGCCCGCCTTAACGGGTTATCCCCCGGATCGTCCAGATCCGCCTCGGTATCGGTTCAGGTTCTCCTTATGGGTAAAATGGCCTGAAAAGGCAGTGTCAGAATCCAGCCATGAGCTGGCACAGTTGAGTTTTCTGGTGCAGGTCGAAAGGGCTGCGTGCGTCACTTTCCCGCTCTGCGCGGTTAAAGTGACGCACTGGACTGGTGCAGTATCTGAAAATTTATCGTTGGTGCAGTTTTACGGTCACGCGGCAGCAAATGCCTTGCGGCAAATGCAGGTTACCCAGGAGAATTCCGGCGCGGTGCAGATTCAGACCAGCAAGCTGGCGCAGTAAAAGGACATATCGAGTGAAAACTCAGGCCTCCATCACGATGTTCTGCGACCCGGTGTTTGCAGAGGCCGGCACCGGTAAACGGATCAACCATCCTGATAACAGGCGCTTCTTTCAGGTTGTGAAGCGTGGCGCTGTCAACGACAGCATAGGGCAACGGGGAGACTATGCCGGTACCACTGGAGCGGAAAGGAGAAACTGTTTTTAGCTGTAAAAGGATTTTTAATCACTTTGTGTCGATATAAAAAATGAGGGCACAGTGTGTGACAGCGCCCTCGTTCAGGTTACATAAAAAGCATCAGCTCAGAATGGCCTCCAGTCGGGCCAGCACTTCATTCACAACAGCGTCGGGTATGCGTTCCAGTCGCTTACCGCTCCGGGCTCCCATATCAATGGTTCTGGGCTGGTCGCAGCGAATAACACCCGTTGTTTTTGTTCCCGCGCCGTCCAGTGAGACGGTAAAACCGGCTTCGCGAGCAAAGTTTCCGCCGCTGGTGACGGGAACAATAACGGGTAGCTGGGTCAGCTTGTTAAATGATGCCTTCGACACGATGAGTACCGGACGTTTTCCGCTTTGTTCATGGCCGCTGGTGGGATCCAGTGAAACGAGCCAGATTTCCCCTCTGTCCATCTATAGGATCTCCTTGCCCACCGCAGGCGCATCAATCCATTCCCGACCCTCTTCGCTTATTTCAGCGTGCGGATCGCACTGCGCCAACAGTTCTTCGAGCGAATAGCGGGGACGTTTTTGAGGTTCAATAATCAGGCAGCCATTATCAATGGTCATGCCCACTTCGCTGTCCGTCGACAGCCCCAGCGTTTTCAGCACGGCGGGGGGAACCGCCAGCATGACGGATCCGCCAACCTTTTTCAGGCGAGTTGTATACATAGAGCACCTCCGAATATTATATTTTAATATAACATCTACGGCAGGCGATGCACAATTATTCATCAGATTCATTGTGATTTCCTTAGCGTAATAAAGCGTGAAGAAAGCCTTAATCCATCGAAAGACAGATCCGGCAGTTTTCAAAGGCGGCATTGCCGGTAAAACGGCGACCATACTGATACATCAGGCGCTTCTTTCAGGTCATGAAGCATTTCGTGCAGGCGGGAGCTTAGTGCGTAACAAAGAAGGCCGATAATAGAAAACTGTTCTTGCAGTTCAAAGGATTATGACAAATCAGATAAACGAAATGCGGCGCAGCTTCCGTATCCGGGCTGCGCCGTAGGGACTCAGCGATAGCGCGAAGGCCAGATTTTTTCAGGCGCGACGCCCAGCGCTTCCGCTATCAGCCTTTCGCCTTTGGGCCAGCGGCGGTTAAGCGCGTTAGTCAGCGTGGAGGACGCCAGCCCGGCGTTACGGGAAACCGCCGCCAGCGATGTTCCTCGCTTTTTCAACGCTGCAATAATGTCGGCGGGATGCCAGTCCTGTTGCATCATGCCACCACCTCGTCGATAAACTTCACGCCGTCGGCGGTGCGTATCCAGCGCGGGGCTTTGAGATCGGCGGCGAAATACCAGACCAGGTCACACAGTAATCCGGTCAGCGTCCGTTCCATTTTCGGCAGCAACACTCGCCCCGTTAGAAGCTGCGCCAGCATAAGCGAGTAGTCGCAAAGTAATTCGGATCCGGGTTCAAAGCGAGAGTAACTGGCAGGAAGGGTATCAATGGTCAGACTTTCGATCAGGTGGGGCGGGATGGGGTCGTTCAGCGTGGGCCGCAGCAACGAAAGACAGGCGGCAAGCCTTCCGCAGAGCGCCAGCCGCAGCGTCGGGTCGCCGCTTTCAAGCAGGGTTTCGGCGAAGCGGTCGCAGTGATCGGCAAGTACGGTGAAATCCGTAGCAGCGCTGAAGGGAACGGAGAGTAACTCTCCGGGTGACTTAATGAAAGATAGAGTGAAATCAGGCATAAATGCCTCCGTGAAATTTTTTTGAGATGGCCACATTAAAGTGGTGCCGGGAGGCTCAAAACGGCTTCACGAAACCGCGGACTTATTTCCCCGAAGGGTGTTGTATTAGTCGCCCTCCCGACTTTGATCGGGCAGCATACTCCCTCCGTCCTTTCGGACGGAGGATATAAAAAAGCCAACACTGACGGGGTTGGTTTTGGCCGCGTGAAAGAGGTTTTGAGTCCTCGTTTACTAGGATATCAACGATTAGGGACTAACGGCAAGAGGGTTTTGTGGGAGGAGGCTAGTAGATTACTGCATATAATCAGTTCTACAGAAGCTATGTGGCAGTAACAAAGATCAAAAAGAGCTACTGTCAGCTAAGCTAAAGAACTTATACAATAACTCTTTGATTATACTTTCTTCAGTCTGTTGAATAGTTTTTCGCATGTAATTCTCGGGTCATATAGTGGATACCCTCTTTTTTCTCTTTCATCCCCTCATGCCTCACCATAAAAGTAAACGAAAAAATTGCTGAACGCGTTATCTGAAGTAAATGTTCGAAATGGCGAATAAAATCACTTTCTTTTATGAAAAGAACATCTTCGATTAGTTGATAAGATTCGTAAATATCCTCAGGTTTATCACTTTTATGTACAACTAAAAACTTATGCTCTAAACCATTGCGCCATTCTTTATAGAAAGCCAACTCCCCGCCCTTATCTTTATTCAGATCGGTAGCAATACTGTACAATGCCAAAAGTCCAGGTGATTTTACCTTTTCAAATAATTGTCTTCTGTTACCAACATCCAACTGCCAGAAATTCTGGAAATAAATATTCTTCTGAGGCATCCCTTTTTTTGCTATTGGGTAAAGATTATAAAGTTCACATATGGCCACTGCAATTTTATCGAGAATGCCAAAACAAAGACGAAATGCCGTCCTGATCTTTTCAATTTCTATCCCTAAAACTTCGTCATTATACAATTCCAGAAAATGACTTTCGTACTTAATGTAATCCGTATTCTGTGGATGAAGATAATCAAAATAAAGATGACGTGCGAGTGAAAACTCCGATTTAAGGCGATTTAATACCATCTCCATGGGAATGATAAAATCACCTGTTACGCCACCTCCTGAAGAAATAACAAGATCATCTGTAGCACTTCCTATACATGGGCAATATAGGCCATGTTCTGATAAAGTCAGATGATTTCTAAGACAAAACTGTCGGTATGGGCTTAACGCTTCGAACTCTTGTTGCGTAAGTGCTTCATCGTGTTCGTCAGTTTCATCATCAGTTGCATATTCTGCGATTTTATCGTTAGTCTGTGCTATGCGGCCTAAATAGAATGATTCCCATTGTGGTGGGATATTTTTTGATACAGAAGCTTTAATATATCCTGCTCTCACTTCTTTTAACAATTTGATTGAGAATGAAGATGAAATAAGATTGAGTACCATGAGTGACATCGAACGATTGACCCAAGCCTGTGGTATATCCAATCCCTTGCGATTAATAAGGTCATAATATCTCAGTGACTCACTGAGCCGAAATTGACTTTTTAACGAATTCGCCAAATTAACAGAAAGTTCAGCCTGAAATTCCTCCTGCTCCTCAGAAGATAACTTAAAAGAACGCCAGTAGATATTTTTTAAAGAAACCAATTCCTCTATCGATTTGAATGTATGGTCATTGGGGTTAGTAATGCTTACCAAATTAGATAATGCATTGCCATAGTTATAATAGTAAAGGCACTCTCCCAGCACTGAGATAAATGCTTCTTTGTTATCTTCCATCAGGTTGCAACCAAGTTCTGATGCATCTTTATTATTTTGCATCTGCCCGATGTCAACAAGAGTACCCGCAATATTCGCCAATACTATAAAGTAGTTATCGCTCCTGATTGTTATTCTTACCAGTTTGTTCAGGAACGCAACTGACTGTTGATAAGATTCGTCAAATCTTCCGATATCAACCAGTTTGCGAATAAAATTACTTTCATCGACAAGCTCTTTTGTTATCAAAATAATTTTTCCTTATATAGCAGAATTCGAAGCTTCAACAGGAAGTATGACCTCACCGGAAACATCAATTACTATCGCTGATAAGCGGTCTCTTTTTTCAACCGGCACAGTTTCATTAAGCATATTTTCCATTGCACTGGCGTTTTTAGGTTGAGGCATGATTTTCGTCAAACGAGGCAGGGCATTCGGCCGAGCAGAACCAAACCAAAAAACCAGATAAATACCATAACCAGCAGCATCGGGGTTTTTAGTATAAAGTTTGTCCAACTGTCCGTTAAGCGCAGTCCAGACATCACGATGATAATCACGCTTTATCTCAATAGGTATTTTTATCCCCGGTAGTGAAACAATGATATCTGCCCTTTTATCAGAAACCATGTGTCCTTCTGGTTCACAGCTTATTTTTAATGGATTAAGTCGGGTACGGAGTAACTCCAGAAAAATATGACGGCAACTCTCTTCCGGTTTAGGCGCCAAGGTACGCCCATAACTGTCTTCATTCCAGAATTGTTTATAAATATCGGTATTTTCGTAAGTAATTCTGTTAGAAATATCCCGTAGATGATCAAGCAACAATGAGTAAAGATCCATTACGTTGGCAGGCGTTTCATTCACTAATGTACTTACTGCCTGCTTCCAGTCAGCATGATAAAACTGGGATTCTCTATAACGGATTATCTGATTACTTTTGGCATGTGAGAGATGATCCCGGTAGCTTTCGCATTCAGGCAGCAATAATAAACGCTCAAGCACTTCACTGGCATCGTATGAAGAAATAGCAGAAACTTCGTTAATCAATGTTCTGATAAATTCTGCATAATCCCAGCTATTTCTTGAACCATGACCTCCCTCCACTGGATAATAAGCGTTAGGAAAATGTGTTGCTGAAACTTTAATGATGGTTTCTAATTGAATTAAAGAAAGCTCTTGATTATTATTTTCTCCCCGTCTTCTGGCATTACCCGTTAACTCACGCACAATCCAAATGATCTCAGGATCTAATTTAGCTTCAGATACAAATAAATCATAAGCCTGTTCGGGCTCTAGCAAATAACAGCATACTAGCCAAATATGATAATTAACCTTCTTTAACACACCTCGTCGATTAACCATAAGTTGGGATAGTTCCAGCAGCTCTCCATGTATCTGTGGACGCACTAGCAGCCATTCAACTAAGCTTTGTGTATGATTAATATCATCAGGAAATTTTTTAGCAAAATGCATGAGTAAAGGTATGATATGCGAATGCGGCAGGGAATTATCACGCATTAAATAATTTAGCGCGCTAATGCATTGCAACTTATTTTTAAAACAAGCATTTATTATATACCGATATGTTTCTATAAAAATATCCGTTCTATGTATTATGACATCTTTTTTCCATTCAAATATTTTAGTATCAACCCCCTTACTACTTTCAATATATTTTCCTAGCCTAAGTTCCAATGCTAGCAATATTTTTAATAACCCTTCACTCCATTGAGTAATATCAGGTTTACGCGCCCATAGTTCTTCAGCACCAGCCAGAACGGAAAACCACCATTCATAATAATGACCTTTAATTATAGCAACATTAACATCATCAAGTGTTGGAAGATCTTGTCGCTGGAGCGTTGCTATAAGTCCAGAGATAGAATCTACCACACTTTCATCACCAAACGCTGATGAAAGTCTCTCAGAGTAAGTTTGTTTTTTATCTACACCGCTACATAGGGCATAGTATACATATGCTATACGCCTAAGCCACTGTTTATGTGTACCTGAAATAATCTGCTCTCTACAAAGCTGAAAGTCCAATTTATCCGCGTTAATTATATCCCTTTTCTCTTTCTCACTTTCTAGTCTTCTGACGTTGCTCTTTACCTGCCAATCCTCAATTTCACAGATCAACGCATCTTCTAAAATTGAAGATAATTCGTTGTTAAAAAGGCCATAGGAAATAAGAAAATCAAAAACCTTCTGAGTAGGTACATCACAGCTCCAAAGAACAGGAAATGCTAAGCGATAAATAAATTTAGTTTTATCCGAAATATTTTTATTACTAGACAAATAATGAATAAATCGGGACAGCAAAAGCTCACGAGGAATGACCCAAAATGTACTTTGTTCGAATTCATTTAAAAAAAGAAATCTTGTATTATAACGATCGAATGATGCTACTGCGGCATCTATAATATCTTCATACTGCCAATCACGTTCTTTTAGCAACTGGACAATCTGATTCGTTTTATTTTCAAAACTACCATAATAATCTTTATACCAGTGATAAACATTCAGACATATCCATATCTGTTCAGCAGTATACTGATCTTTCATATTAAGAATAATCACCAGACCACTTTCAATATAACACAAAACTTCATGGCGATTTATTGATGATGAATACTGGTTATCTATATTTTCATTTTGATATTGATAGAGATATTCAAATATTGTCATTATATCCTCGGCAGGAACAACATCTATGATTCCCCATAGAGCCCCTACCGGCAAACGTTCCTCAGTAACACTTAAAGTGTCAGTCAGGAGTTGCGCTACATCCAACGCGGAGAAATAATCTTTATAAAGCAACTGAATAATGTGGTTGCGCAATCGAATATTGTCGTGATTTATCTCTTTCAACCCAGAATAGATTTCGACGACGTCTTTAATACCTGATAGGCCCGAGTGTATTAATGCCGTTATTGCTTCTTCTTTCTCGGCATATGAATGACTTTCAGATCTAACAACATCAATTAAGTCCTGATTCAATGACAATATTGGGGTTGCAGCAGATAGAGATTCGAGAATAAGCATACGCAGAGAAAATCGCGATCTTGGATCATGAATAATCAGGCGCAAATGTGCTTCCATCTCCTCGCTCACGAAGCCATTCAAATTAGAAGAAAAGCCGTGATTTCTAAACCAAGGATCGCTTTCCGAAAGTTTGGATAGCGCCACAAGTAAACTTTGTTTATCTACAGTGGATAACGAAGCTGCATCGCCATAAGTCAGTACACCATAAGGATCGGCTTGAATGAAGACATTGGCGTATTGTGGTAAAAAGACCGCCAACCATGCGTGTAATCCTCTTAATTCTGAAGACGGATAGCCCTCAAACCCCAGCAGGCTTCTCAAACGTCCCAAGGGTAATCCCTTTTCAACGATACTCGCTAACCATTTCGCTGCCAAATACTCAGCAATTGTCCTATGGCTGTAATCAACTGTTTCGAGTTCATCCCCAGCGGCAAAAACGCGTCGGGATAACGTCGCTCTTATTATTTCATGTGAGAAAAATGGTATGGTTCTATAGCTAGGATATTCTGGTCGGATATCATTCGGAAGCAGAGAAATCCCGGAAACATCACTCAGTATGCGCAACGCACAAATAGACCCGGCAGGGGGCTCTAACTCGTCGCTGGTATAAATTCCCGAATTTTGCCGCGAATGCTCTTTACTATGTTCAGTTAAAAGAAGCTGTGTCGCTGAGTGGAAAAGTTCTGACCTCGTCTGAGGCCAGTTTCCCTCTTTGACGGCCTCAGCCAGCATAAGCAGATTTTGTGGGTTGTGAAGAAACTCATAGGCAGAGTGTTTTTCTGCTTCCTCCAGAAACTTCTCGGGGTGCTCGATGCCATGAGCATGCAGAATCGCTATCTGCTCTTCCCTTGATAACTGCTGCAAATGTAAAACGACATATCCTCCTGTCCGCTCAAAATAGGGTAAAAATGCCGACAGGTCTGATTCGCCCAACCAGTCCTGAGAGCGACAGGAGATTCTGACTTTTTGCGGGGTTTGGGAAAAAAGCCTTCGGACTATGTCATCTATAACATCGCTACTGTTATGACTGCTCCTTTTTTCATCTAATGCATCAATAAATAGGGCTTTTTGGTTATCTATCGGAACACCACTTAGAAAGTGCCGTACCGTCAGATAGTTTGCCCTATGAAATGCCGAAAACTGTTTGAAAAGATGAGTTTTTCCAGCACCAGGATCGCCAAGCAGAACAATGTTAGGAGATTCCGAATAATCACCAAATGTCTTAGTTTGGCTATCTTTATCCTCTTGGGGGTGAATCTGCCTGACTTGCCTGTTTAACATGTAATACTCCCCAAAATATTTTCATCTAAATATAATACTACTGAAATGGAGATTATTGAGACTATCCATAGACAACTATCAAAACTCATCAAGCAGCATACAGTTTTCAACAATACCTATAGATGGAACTTCATTATACAAAATTGCTGGTTCAAGATTAAATAAATCATATAACTGCCTTTCTACTGAAAGTATAGGCATTTTATCATAACGTGGTTTTGAATAATCAACATCACTTTGCTCAATAAAATTGATATATTTATTTATCTCATGCAAAAGCATATTTTGTGTGTGTTTTGTTCCCGTGCTTTGTAATTCATGAAATCCTACTGTCGTATTAACCGATTTATATGCTGAAAAAGACAGTCGCCTAGCACTGGTTATAACATTCTCTAGTCGCTGCTTAGTATTTTCGTTAAGAAAAAACTCCTGAGCCCATCGCTCAGATATTTTAGAAAGATAATATTCTAACGTATTGTAAAAATACCCTAGATTAATTTTACGCCAAAGATTGATAATACTATCTTTTATATCCCTCCTCTTTAAAACCTCTTCTTGTAAAACTTTTAACGATATAGTTTTCGTATCACTTACCCCAATTATATTTAAGTGGAAACGGCAGATATTGATGAATGAGTCAAAGTTATATAAATCATCATCTTTCAATGAAGAAAAATCAGAAACTGAAATTTTGAGAATGTGCTGAGTGAGCAGATTTATTAGTTGCTTGTTTGCAATTTCCTTTGATGGAAATGTATAGCGTAAAAGTTCTTCTGTAGCAACAATTCCCCAATCCCCACCACATCCATCAATTATTGATAACAATATCAACAATTCTTCTGTCTTCACAGAATCTAGGGTAATTGGAGTTACATTATTCGGATTTATTGGATGTTCATGTCTAGCTAATGCTTTATTTATTGCACATTCACCTTGTTCTCGTAACTGTAAGAACTCTGGATTATCACCACCAACTGCTGATTCTAAAATGTCCATCCACTTATCATATTCATGCCAAAGATTACAGCGAATAGTTGCTCTTATTGTATTCTTACATAATGAGACATTATACGATGCTCCATCTGCATAATTTCTTGAGTTCAAACACGTTAAAGCATAGTCTATTGCTTGTTGATCATTTTTATTAAGACAGAAATAAGATAAAAAGAAATATAATGACTGACTCCCTTCGCCCTCAAGATGTTGATAAATAAAAAGTGTAAGATTATTCAACTCATTATCATTTTTAATCAATACTCGATGATAGTACTCATAAAACCGTAATAAAATATCGTCATAATAATGTAAAGGATAGTTAGCATTCTCTTTTGTATTTATGACCACCTTCATAAAGGTTTTAAAATATGTTGAGTTACGTCCTTTAGCCCCAGTACGTATAAAGCAATCAATTAGTTTATAATATACATGTGCTAACTTAGCCCCTTCACTTATGTTATCTAAATGAATAAATGAAAGTCTCTCTGATAAAATAAATTCATTTTCTTCAGTCATCAGTCTTGTTATATATGAGGGGACTTCATCATAAATAGTCATCAGTAATAAAAATGCAGATATCCTGTGTGACTCATAATCTTTATTTTCCCAGCAAACAATCATATTAGAAAAATGATAATCTGGACTATTTTCTAGTTCTGGGTTTAATTTAACCTGATCAATAATAAGTGAACAAAAGTCAATCAATGGAATATTAGTTGGAAGTATAGTATTATTGAATAAATATTCACTATTCCCTCTTCGTTGGGGATTTTCATTTTTCTTCTGTCGTTGTTGCTTATTCCGATTCTTTTTTGACTTCCTGTTGACCATAACCATTCTCCTAAGACAAACAAAGCCATGCTAACACTATGGATGTTAAAGTAAAGGTACTAAACGACAGGTAGTGAATACAACGACACGTGAACCTCTCATACTGCTTATCTTAGAAAAACATGCTCAATAGTAAGTACACAAGCGTATCAATCATGATGTCATACCAAGGCTCTTTGACCAGAATGCCCCATGCACAAAAAGGTGGTCATTCTGGTGGTCTTGACAACCCCAATTTTTAGGTTTAGCTTACCAATCAGCCAGTTAATGGCAAAGGCGATCCCAGTCAGAGGAGCCAAATTTAAAAAGCCTGCTTTTAAGCAGGCTTTTTGCTTTTCGGGTCCCGCCGGGCCGCCATCCCGCATCAAGGCTTAACTTTTTCCACCGCTACAAACTTCCCTGCGCCGCTGTGGCGCTGATATTCACCGGCATGCCGGAGCGGCGCTGCAGGGTTTGCTCGGCCTGCGAAGAACTCACTCCCGGCCCCTGAGTAAACTCGCGCAGCGCCGAGGTCATCGGCAACGGGACTTTTCTGTCGGATTCAAACTCCGCGCGGTTGCGCGACAGCGGCTCGTGCACCTCCAGCCAGTGACTGCCGTCCGGCTCCACGCTGTACTTCACCGGCTGATCGATGAGCTGGACGCGCGTCCCAACCGGCACGTTATCAAACAGGAATTTAATGTCGTCATTACGCAGGCGGATGCATCCCTGGCTGACGCGCAGCCCGATACCAAAGTTGGCATTGGTGCCGTGGATGGCGTACAGCCTGCCGATATAGATCGCATACAGCCCCATCGGATTATCGGGCCCGGGCGGCACCATAGCCGGCAGCGTTTTGCCCTCTTTCGCATACTCGCGGCGGGTATTGGCGGTCGGTACCCAGGTGGGTCCCTCCTGCTTGCGCTCTACCGCCGTCACCCAGTTACGCGGCGTTTCGCGTCCCGCCTGACCAATGCCGATTGGCAGGACTTCCACGCTATTGCCCAGCGGCGGGTAATAATAGAGACGCATCTCGGCGACGTTGATGACGATCCCCTCCCGCACGGTGTCAGGCAGGATCAGCTGTTGCGGAATGGTCAGCGTCGAACCGGAGTGCGGCAAATAGACATCGACGCCGGGGTTAGCCTCCAGCATATTGCTCAACCCCTGGCCGTACTGGGCGGCAAAACTTTCCAGTGGTTGAGTGTTATTCTCCGGCACGGCAATGGTAAATGCGCTGCCCACCAGACGGCTCCCCTCCGGCGGCAGCGGATAGCTAACGGCCAGCGCGCTGTGGCTGGCGAGAAGCATCAGCGCCGAACAAAGTAATTTCACACGCCGCATCGTCATTTTCCCTTCCTCAGTCGCGACTCTCGTGTGTGAATTATAGCGGTATTTCCTCTCCCCGATCCGCTGGCCAGCATTTCCTTAAATCTGATAGTCGATAGCGGCCTCTTCCGGCTCCATCGCCTGGCGTTTGATCTCATCCAGCGACAGTCCGGCATTGCACAATTCGATAAAGCGCCAGACGTAATTACGCTGCAGCTGGCCCCGCTTCAGTCCCAGCCACACGGTATTGGCATCAAACAGATGGCGGGTATCGAGGCGCGTAAAGGTGTCCGCTTCGCGGGCATCCCCGGACTGCTCAGCGACCAGCCCGACGCCCAGCCCCAGCTCGACGTAGGTCTTGATGACATCGGAATCCTGGGCGCTCAGCACAATATCCGGCATCAGCCCTTTGCGGTTGAAGGCCTCATCGATCCGCGAACGGCCGGTGATCCCCTGGCGATAGGTGATTAACGGCCAGCGGGCAATCGCCTCCAGCGTCAGAGGAGACACCTGGGTCAGGGGATGGTCTTTGGGTACCAGCAGGCTGTGATGCCAGCGGAACCAGGGGAAAGCCGCCAGCGTCGGGTCGTTGCTCAGACGCTCGCTGGCGATGCCGATATCCGCCCCGCCGTTATGCAACAGCGCTTCGATTTCCTGCGGGGTGCCCTGCACCAGCTCGACGCGAACGTCGGAGAACAGCTCGCGGAAAGCTTTAATCACCGGGGGCAGGCTGTAGCGCGCCTGAGTATGGGTGGTGGCGATGGTTAAGACGCCGGAGGCATCGTTAGTGAAGAGATCCGCCAGCCGCCGGACGTTGCTGGCTTCATTGAGGATCCGCTCGGCAATGGATAACAGCGCTTTACCCGGCTCGGTCATGCCTAACAGGCGTTTGCCGCGACGGATAAAGATCTCAATCCCCAGCTCCTCTTCCAGTTCCCGGATATGGCGGCTGACGCCTGACTGCGAGGTATAGAGCATATTCGCGACTTCCGTCAGGTTGTAATCCTGACGGGCCGCCTCACGGATAATTTTCAGTTGCTGGAAGTTCACCCTTTCCTCCGGGCCAATGGACTTAACGTATCTGCTATTGTTAAAGTCTGTTGTCCCGGGTAACAAATAATAAAAACCAGCAACTTATTCCTTAAGAGAATATAGCCTAACTCACCAGCTGCAGTTCACGGTTCTCAAGCGATGGACGGCTCACCAGAGACAGCAGGATCTCCTTCACCGCCTGCGCCTGCGGCGACAAACCGCCGCGCGCCGACATGTTCAACGACAGCGACAGGCTCATTGACGGCGTGCTAATCCGCGCCATCCAGCCGTTCGCCGCGCCGCACAGGGAGCGGGCAGCGGATTCCGGCAGGACCGTCGCCCCCATGCCGCTGGCGATGGCCGCGGTCAGGGTGGTAATGGATTCAATCTCGCCGATAATTTTCGCCGACAGCCGACGCAGGGTGAACGCTTCGGTGACCCGCGCCCGTACAGCGCTGTAGTCGCGCGGCAGAAACAGGTTCATCTCCGCCACCGCCGTGAGGTCCACGCTCTGCCCCGGGCAATCGCGGGTACCGACCAGGTAGAGATCTTCTTTCAGCAGCGGCTGGCTGACGATGCCGGCCACCGGCGAACGCTCATACAGCACCGCCATATCCAGCTGGCCCGCCAGCAGCTTGTCATTCAGCGCCGTGCCGCTGCTCTCCTGCAGATAGACCATCACCTCGGGCAGTTCATTACGCACCGTCTGCAGCAACGGCATAGTAATGGCAGAGGCCGCCGTGCCCGGCGCCAGGCCGATCGAGACCTGGCCACGCAGCGTCTGACCGACGTTATTGACCGCCAGCTGCGCCTGCTCACACTGGCGCAGGATGGTCCGCGCATGGGTATACAGGATTTTACCGGCTTCCGTTGGCGTGACCCCTCGCTTAGTGCGTATCAGCAGCTGCTGGTCCATTTCACCTTCCAGGGTCGCGACCTGCTGGCTGAGGGCCGGTTGGGCGATGTGCAAGACTTCAGCGGCCTGGGTCAGACTGCCGATATCGACGATTTTCACAAAATATTTCAGTCGTCTTAAGTTCATTTTGCCTCCTGTAAGGAACGCCAGCGTCAACGCTGGAAGTATGATGAAACTGGTTTTGCAATTTGCTTGCCAGCTTTTCATTTCCGCTGCCGCTGCCCGCCACAGGCGGTGTTATAAGGGATAGTGATAGCAATCCGGTTTTTATTTGCCCGGTAAGCAGATTGTGGTATGCCCCATTAGGGGTACATTCGCACTACAACGGTGCAATCTGCTGAAAAAAACAGCGCATGAGCGGAGGTTGCTGAAATTGTCAGCAGTCGAACGCAATTCTTTGAATCAGGCTTTGACAAGGCCGGGTGGCATCGTTAATATGCGCCCCGTTCACACGATTCCTCTGTAGTTCAGTCGGTAGAACGGCGGACTGTTAATCCGTATGTCACTGGTTCGAGTCCAGTCAGAGGAGCCAAATTTAAAAAAGCCTGCTTTCGAGCAGGCTTTTTGCTTTTCCGCGCCAGCTGCGCGGCCGGAGGGCGAAGGCTCCCCTCCAGCAATGGCGCCCCTAGCGCAAACTCTCTTCCTTCAGGTCTATCTCACGCAGCACCTCATAAAAGGTGGTATCGCTAATGTTGTGAGCGCGACGCAGCCGGAACAGCTCCTGACGCTGGGCGATAATGACCTCTCTTTGCATATATTTCTCCAGCCTGGCGCGCTTCGCCAGCTCCAGCCCGACGTCCTGCCCTTCGTCATTGTCGTTATAGTGAAGCCGACGCTGGTAGGTTTCCAGCAGCATATTGCCGGCATCCGCCCGCAGGGCCTGCTCAGTGGGATCCTCCACCGGCTCGTCGAGTAGCGCATTTAGCCGGTTGATGGCCACTTCGGTCATGACGGCGCCAATATCGTCCTTGCCGGTGTCATGGGGTAAATCATCGGCAAGATAGCGGGTCATGAACGGCAGACCGATAGCCGCCACCACCAGCGACATCAGGATCACCGCCATTGAGAGAAAGATCAGCAGTTCGCGGCCCGGGAATGGTGAACCATCCGCCAGCACCGCCGGCAGCGTCAGAATACCGGCGAGCGTCACGGAGCCTTTGACCCCCGCCAGCGCCATGACGGCGAGGATGCTGAATCGCGGACGGACGGTGATGGCCTTGCCCCGGCGTTTACGGCGAAAAATGGTCAGCGTCATCGACAGCCATACCCAGGCGAAACGCATCAGACCGAGCGCGAGAGTGATGGCCACGGCGTACAGCAGCAGATACCAGGGCGAAGGGACGCCGGCCTGGCTGGCTACCGCCGGCAACGTCCTGAGCATGCGGGGCAACTGCTCGCCCAGCATCAGGAAGATCATCCCATTGAGGGTAGTCTGCAGCATGGACCACACCGCGCTGCTTTTCATGCGCGTCGCGGGAAGCCGCGGCCCCGACAGCTGCTCATAGTGCATCGCAATGCCGGCGGCGACGGCGGCAAGAATGCCGGAGACATGGAACGCCTCGGCCAGCAGGTAGGCGGCGAAGGGGATAAGCAGGCTGATCAGGATCTGGATGGCCGGCTCCTCGCGAGTGCGCCGCACCAGAAAGTTATTACATTTGCCGGTGACCCACACCACCACGAGCCCACTGAGGATACCCCCGAACGCCATCAGGAAAAACTTCATCACCGCCTCTCCCGCTGAGAAGCTGCCGGTCAGCACCGCGGCGATGGCAAAATTAAAAGCGACGAGACCCGAAGCATCGTTTAACAGCGACTCCCCTTCGAGGATATGCGCCATCCGGGAAGGCAGCGGCGAGCTGGCGGTCATTGCCGATACCGCCACCGGATCGGTGGGTGACAGAATCGCCGCCAGGGCGAACCCCGCCGCCACGGTAATCGCCGGAATAAGCCAGTGAATAAACAGGCCAATACCGAGGATAGTCACCATCACCAGGCCTATCGCCAGCGACAGAATCGGCTTCATATCGCGGAAAAACGCGTCTTTCGGGATCCGCCAGCCATCGAGGAAAAGCAGCGGCGGGATAAACAACAGCAAAAAGATGTGCGGATCGAAATCGACCTGAAAACCACCGGCGGCCAGCGCGGCGCCCGCCGCAATCTGGATCAACGGCAGCGGCACTTTAACGGGCAGAAGATGGGAAATGAACACCGTCACCACGATGGCCATGATAAAGACCAGCACAATAGCGATTAGCGACATTCCTCCCCTCCTTTGACGGCAATATTCATTCTGTACATCAGGCTGTTATTCCTTTTTCGCAGGTGTGGTTTCAGCGGCGGGTTATTTATCCAGACGCCGATAATAAAGGACAGGCTTTCCTGTCTGGCGGCGTGTTTATTTAAACTGAGGTGGCAACCGGCGCCCGTCCAGGGGGGACAATGTGTTTTATCATGCCGGCATTGTCAATCCGCTATGGTCTGCAAATCATCGTCAGCCCGGCAATATAATCTCTACCATTCATCCTTATCATTCCGTGGCGGCCAGAGAGATATATGGTCAGCGGAATAGCCTCAGCGGATTGATATTCTCTGTCGTAACGGCCCGATATCCATGCATTAGCCATTATTGATAATCCGCATTGCCTTTCATAAGCCGAATGCCTCGAAATCCCGCCCTTCGCTGCCATACATTGCTTGCCCCATACCAGGATTGGGGGTACCCTGACAAACAATTAAACCACACGGTCTAAATGATGAATCCCGCTATCTCCGCCAACCTGAAGCCCCGCCGCGGCCGACCGCCAAAGGCCGATCGGCAGTTTGTCGACACCCGCCAGGCGCTGATTCGCTCGGGCCTGGAGGTGCTGACCGAAACGGGCTATCTCGCGGCGGGGATTGATGCGGTAATCAAGAATATCGCCGTGCCAAAGGGGTCGTTTTACCACTGTTTCAAAAGCAAGGAGGCCTTTGGCCTCGCCGTGCTTGCCGCCTATGGCGACTACTTTGCGCATAAATTAGATAAATTCCTGCTGGACGACGCCGTGCCGCCGCTGGAACGGATGGCGGCCTTCGTGCGAGGTGCCGGTCAGGGAATGGAGAAATACCAGTTTCGTCGCGGCTGTCTGGTAGGCAACCTGCTGCAGGAAGCTCCGCTGTTGCCCGAGGCATTTACCCAGCGGTTGCAGGCCATCCTGGCGGCATGGGAGGCGCGCGTGGCCCGCTGCCTGCACGAGGCGCAGGCTGCCGGGGCGATCGCCAGCGACACCTCACCGGAGGCGCTGGCCCAGGTGTTCTGGATCGGCTGGGAAGGCGCGGTGATGCGCGCCAGGCTGGTCCAGTCCGCCGCTCCCCTTAACCAGTACTGGGATTTCTTTGCGCACAATATGATGACAATAACACCTGCACAGGACGGCGATAGCGCCGATAACTCCCTTCAGACGAGGAATACTCAGTCATGAAAGCATTAGTTCTGGACCAGATTGACAACCGCACCGTGGCCGCCGTCAAAGCGATTGACCTGCCCGCCCTTGCCGAAGGCGACGTGCAGGTCGCCATCGACTGGTCGAGTCTCAACTATAAAGATGCCCTGGCGATCACCGGCAAAGGCAAAATCATCCGCCAGTTCCCGATGGTGCCGGGGATTGATTTTGCCGGCAGGGTAAGTGAAAGCCGCGATCCGCGCTTTGTTCCCGGCCAGGCCGTGATCCTCACCGGCTGGGGCGTGGGCGAAAACCACTGGGGCGGTCTGGCCACCGAGGCCTGTGTCAAAGGCGACTGGCTGGTTGCCCTGCCGGAGGCACTCAGCGCGCGCCAGGCAATGATCATCGGCACCGCCGGCTTTACCGCAATGCTGTGCGTCGATGCCCTCGTCAGTGCGGGCATCACCCCGGAAAGCGGTGATATCCTGGTCACCGGCGCCAGCGGCGGGGTCGGCAGCACCGCCGTGGTACTGCTGAAAGCGCTCGGCTACCGGGTGACAGCAGTATCGGGCCGCGAGTCGACGCACGATTACCTTCGCCAGCTCGGCGCCGACGCCATCCTGCCGCGCAGCGACTTCGCAGAGACCCGCCCGCTGGAGAAACAGCTGTGGGCGGGCGCGGTGGATACCGTTGGCGGCACGATGCTGGCTAAAGTGCTGGCGCAAACGCAATATCGCGGCTGCGTCGCCGCCTGCGGTCTGGCCGGGGGCTTCGATCTGCCGACCACCGTAATGCCGTTTATTCTGCGCAATGTGCGTCTGCAGGGGGTGGATTCGGTGATGGTGCCCACCGCAGAACGCGACGCGGTCTGGCAGCGTCTGGCCCAGCTGCTGCCGGAGGGCTACTACCAGCAGGCAGCCACCGAAATCACGCTGGAGCAGGCGCCAGCGTATGCCGCAGATTTCCTCAGCAACAATATTCATGGCCGCACGCTGGTCAACATCGGCCAGTAATTCTCTCCTCCCGGCGCCCCATGGCGCCGGTCCCCGGGGCGATCCTGACATATCATTTCCTTCCCCACGGGATTATGATGACGCGAACGAATGGCTTTGCGAGTGGTAAAGAACGTAAATGGATGTCATAAGCATCATTATGGCGGCGGGCAAATCGTCCGTTGACGTCGCGCTGTATACGCTGTTGCCGATCATGGTGATCATGCTGATTATCATGAAATATCTGGAGGTCCGCGGCATCCTCGATGTGATTGTGCGCTGGGTTGCGCCATTGCTGAAGCCCTTCGGCTTAACCGGGATGAGCGCCTTCGCCCTGATCCAGATTAACTTTGTCAGCTTCGCCGCCCCGCTGGCCACGCTGTCGATTATGGACAAACGCGGCGTTTCTGACCGGCAAATGGCCGCCACGCTGGCCATGGTCTTCGCCATGGGGCAAGGCAACGTCTTCTATCCCCTCACCCCTTTCGGCCTCCACTGGCTGGCCTCGATCGTTATCTCAGTGGTCGGCGGCCTGTGCGCGGCCGCCGTCGCCTGGCACGTCACCGGACGGCGCTTATCGGTCGCCGAGAATCCTCGCGCGGAAGCGCTGCCCAACGCCGAGCAGAACAGTCAGGGCATTCTGGCGGTGATCAATAGCGCCGGCTCCGACGCCATCCGCCTGGCGCTCGGCGCGGTGCCGATGCTGATCCTGTCGTTAACCATCGTCGGACTGCTGCAGGGCGCTGGCGCCATCGACCTGCTGCAGCAGCTGCTGAAACCGGTGCTCGGCTGGCTGCACATTCCGCAGAACTTTGTGCTGCCGGCGCTGGTGAAGTGCGTCGCCGGAGGCACCGCTTACTTTGGCGTCATTTCCGAGCTGATCCAGCAGGGCAAAGTCACCGTCAGCCAGGTCAACGCCTCGGCAGGCCTGCTGATCCAGACCTTCGATCTGCCCGGAATCGGTATTTTCCTCGGCATCAGCTCACGGTTTGTCCGCCTGTTTCGCTTCGTGGTTCCCGCGGCGACCGTCGGCATTCTGCTGCGCACCGTCCTGCACCTGAGCCTCTTTTAACGCCTGCGCGCTGGCCTGCGCCTTCAGGCAGGCCACTACCGCCGCCTGTTCGCCGCAGGCGATATGCTCATCGACGCGCGCCAGCATCCACGGAAAGAAAGGATTAGAGGTGACGCGCATTAACGTCTCCAGCCCCACGCTCAGCGTTCCGGTTTCTCCACGCAGTGAAATGGTGCCCAGGCTAATGCCGTAGCGGTTCTTCTCGTCCGGCTCGCGGCCATACAGCGAGTCGCTCAGGGGAAACGGCACCGCCACATGCGACAGGGAGTACATATCCGCCGGCCAGGCAAGGTGTAGAGGATAACGATGCTCTTCCCGTTCCTGCGCCAGCGTAGTGCGGGCGACGGTCTGCAGCGTATGCGCCGTCGCGTTGGTCACCACCGTGGTGGTATAGGCCCTCGGCGCCGGCGGTAGCAGCGTATTCACCGCCGCATAGAGCGCGGGACGGAACAGGACCCGGAGATCCGCCGCCTGGTTTATGTCGAACACCACCAGCTCACTGCCGTTGTCCGGCAGGTAGCGATACAGGGACTCCACCACCGCCCGGGTGCTGACGGTGGAATCCATCACCGACTGAAAGGTGAGGACTGGCGGCAGCGCTTTCAGCTCCCCCTGACGGGACGCGCGAAGAATCTGCTGCTGCAGCGCCTGGCTTAACAGCCAGGACTGTCTCGCCGCTTTTACCGGAAAAGAGTTGTACTTGAACGGGTTAAATTCAGGCGCCACGTTTAGCCAGGCCGCACGGGCAAACGCCGGGAAGATGGACGGCAGCCCGGCGAGACCGGCAAAACGGGCAAACGCCGTCACGCCGATCATCGGCGACAGCAGGATAATCTGCTGCGGCTGGCGTAAATGGCTGTCCTCCAGGCTATCGAGGGCATACTTGAGCGCCAGCGCGCCGCCGTTAGAGTAGCCGACCAGATGCAGCGGCACGTCCGCCCCGGCCAGGCGCGTCGCTTCGCGCACCGCCAGACGCGTTGCCGCCAGCCAGGTCTCCCAGTCAACGGCGGTTAACGCCCCCGGCGCGGTGCCATGGCCCGGCAAACGCGGCGCCACCGCCACATAGCCCCGCTGCCGCCAGAGTTGCGCCAGATAGCGCACGCTGTAGGGCGAATCGGTCAGGCCATGGAGCAGCACCACGCTGCCGCGCGGTTTGCCCTGCGGCAATAGTACAAAAGAGCGGTTCCAGTCCTGCGTAAACTGTCCCGGCCAGACCCGGCTATGGCGATAAAAGCGGTTGACTGGGGTTTTATCTTCTTCCGGCAAGGCCTCTGTCACCTCGCGCTGAAGATCGGCGAAAATCGTTTTCTCCCGCGCCAGATACTGGGCAAAGGTCGCCTGGTCGATCTCTTTGGCCGTCATCTCGTTGCCATGCCAGGTATGCCAGGAATGCAGCGCGGGGCCGCGCTGGGACTCATAGATCCGTCCGGCGAGAAACACCACCAGCAGCGCCAGCACCGCAACGATCCCTTTTTTTAACAGTGAGCCAATAACGGCGCCTGACGTTCGCCAGTGGCGTAAAAGATGCTTCATGACGCTCTCTCTATTATTTTTCGCATAGCCGAACTCAGCTGCCCTATTCCTGACAGGCTATTTTCACTGTCTGCTTCTCAGCATAGCCATCGGCTCCGGCAAATTAAACCCGGCAGATCATTCATGTTCAGCGAAAAAAAGCCTACCGCTGAGATCAACGTTAGGTCGCCTATTTTTAAACACTGTATAAACCAAGGGGATAATCTTATTGTCAGGCCTTCAGGAAACATGAATTATCGGCAGGGATGTGATCAGGACAGGAAGATATAGATGGAGTGGTGGGTAAAAAAAGTGAGAACAAATTCAATGACCAGCCCCTGCTGCGTCGTGCTTCAGAGCGGTACATTAGCGATGATTGCTGAAATTGAAGCCTGTCGCCTTCACCTGCAGGAAGGCGATAAACTTACTCCGCTGGCCGATGCGCGTTATTGTCTGAATAATAACCCGACACAGACGTTGAAGATCCTCAAAGCAACCCACTATAGCAGTGAGCGCTGGGCAAACGCCGGCAAATAAATCGGGTCCGACCCCTTTGCCAGAGATGAGCTGGGTCTCTTCGCATCTGACAGATAAATTCCCCTTCGCCCTTTTCACGCTGTGACATACTATCGGGAATGTCAGCAGACCTGAAACAAGGAGCGAATCATGAATAACAAGGCCGCCAGTCTGACCCCGGAACAAGCGCTTGCCGAGCTGGAAGCGCGCTATGAAGCCTCGGTCACGGCATTACGCAAAGCCATCGGCGACTATATCGACCATAATACGCTCCCCGATACCGAAGCCCGCGCGGAAGGTCTTTTTGTCTATCCGCAGCTCTCGGTCTCCTGGGACGGCGCCGATCATAAAGCCCTCAAAACGCGCGCCTGGGGACGTTTCACCCATGCCGGGTGCTATACCACCACCATCACCAATCCGAAACTGTTCCGCCACTATTTGCTGGAACAGCTGACCCTGCTGTATCAGGACTATGGCGCGCATATCAGCGTCGAGCTGTCGCAGCATGAGATCCCCTATCCTTACGTGATAGATGGTTCCACCCTGACACTCGACCGCTCGATGAGCGCCGGTCTGACGCGCTATTTCCCTACCACCGAGCTGTCGCAGATTGGCGATGAGACCGCAGACGGCCTGTTCCATCCTACCGAGTTCTATCCGCTGTCGCACTTTGACGCCCGCCGCGTCGATTTTTCGCTGGCGCGTCTGCGGCACTATACCGGCACGCCGGCGGAACACTTCCAGCCCTACGTGCTGTTCACCAACTATACCCGCTACGTGGATGAGTTCGTCAGCTGGGGCTGCAGCCAGATCCTCGATCCCGACAGCCCCTATATCGCTCTCTCCTGCGCCGGCGGGATCTGGATCACCGCCGAAACCGAAGCGCCGGAGCAGGCCATTTCCGATCTGGCGTGGAAGAAGCACCAGATGCCGGCCTGGCATTTGATCACCCACGACGGCAAAGGGATCACGCTGATTAATATTGGCGTCGGCCCGGCCAACGCCAAAACCATCTGCGACCACCTGGCGGTGCTGCGCCCGGATGTCTGGCTGATGATCGGCCACTGCGGCGGCCTGCGCGAAAGCCAGGCTATCGGCGACTATGTGCTGGCCCACGCCTATCTGCGCGACGACCATGTACTGGATGCGGTGCTGCCGCCGGATATTCCCATCCCCAGCATTGCCGAAGTGCAGCGCGCCCTGTACGACGCCACCAAGCAGGTGAGCGGGATGCCGGGCGAGGAAGTGAAGCAGCGGCTGCGTACCGGGACGGTGGTCACCACCGACGACCGTAACTGGGAGCTGCGCTATTCCGCTTCGGCGCTGCGCTTTAATCTCAGCCGGGCGGTGGCTATCGATATGGAGAGCGCGACCATCGCCGCCCAGGGCTATCGCTTTCGCGTCCCCTACGGCACGCTGCTCTGCGTCTCGGACAAACCGCTGCACGGTGAGATCAAGCTCCCCGGTCAGGCCAACCGCTTCTATGAGGGGGCCATCTCTGAGCATCTGCAGATCGGCATCCGGGCCATCGATCTGCTGCGCGCCGAGGGGGATCACATGCACTCGCGTAAGCTACGCACCTTCAACGAACCGCCGTTCCGCTAACCGGTGACGTGGGAATAAAGAGGAAAACGCTGGCGTTCCCCGCTGGGGAGCGTCAGCGCTCGGGTGAGCGAAACAAACGTCCCGGCGGTGACTCCAGATTTTTCGTCCGCAAGGAAACAGGCAGACAGAAAAGCAAAAAGCCTGCTCGAAAGCAGGCTTTTTAAAATTTGGCTCCTCTGACTGGACTCGAACCAGTGACATACGGATTAACAGTCCGCCGTTCTACCGACTGAACTACAGAGGAATCGTGTGAACGGGGCGAATATTAACGATGACGCCGGACGCTGTAAAGCCTGTTTTTAATAAAATGAATCGTTTGCCGAATTATTCCTCACTTTGCGCAAAAAATGGCGTTTATCCGCCAAACGGATCAGGTTTCCGGCGTTGAGGCCTTAACCCGCGGGTACTTCCACAGCCAGCGACCGCTCACCATGCGGAAGTAAAACAGCACGCCGCGCACGGCCCAGTCGAGCACCATCCCTAACCAGACGCCGATCACCCCCATCCCCAGCACGATGCCCAGCGTATAGCCCGCCACCACCCGACAGCCCCACATACCGAGCATCGACACCCACATGGTATAGCGTACGTCACGGGCGCCTTTGAAGGCGCAGGGTAAAGTCCACGACAGCGACCAGATCGGCATAAACAGGGCGTTGAGCCACAGCAGCTGCTTCACCACCTCTTTTACATCCTCTTCATGGGTATAGAAAGAGGCGATAAAGCCCGCGAACGGGGCACAGCCCCAGGCAATCAGCGTCAAAATAATGGTCGACAGCCAGAACACATGCCAGGCCTGGAATTCCGCCTGACCAATCTGCCCTTTCCCCAGCCGCTTGCCGGTGATGATCGTCGAGGCGGAGCCGAGGGCGTTGCCCGGCAGGTTAATCAGCGACGCCACCGAAAAAGCAATGAAGTTGCCGGCGATAACGTTGGTGCCCATCCCGGCGACGAACATCTGGGTCAGCAGCTTACCGCCATTGAACAGAACCGATTCGATACTGGCCGGGATGCCGATCCCCATCACTTCCCAGATAATGGCGAAGTTAAAGGGTTTGAAGTAGCCTTTCAGCGACAGCCGAAGCGCGGGATTGAGGCCCACCATCAGCACCCAGATAGTGGCGATGGCGCCAATATAGCGGGCAATGGTCAGCCCGAGACCGGCGCCGACAAAGCCCAGCCCCGGCCAGGAGAAGAGGCCATAGATGAGCACGCTGCTGATTAGGATATTGAGGATGTTCATCCCGCCGTTGATCAACAGCGGGATTTTAGTGGTACCGGCCCCGCGCAGCGCCCCGCTGCCGATCAGCGCAATCGCCGCCGCCGGATAGCTTAGCACCGTCAGCTCGAGATAGGTCAGCGCCAGGTCCTTGACCTGCGGGGTGGCATCGCCGGCGACAAAATTAATAATTTCCTGACCAAAGGCGTGGATCACCCCCGCCAGCACAATGGAAAACAGGGTCATAATGGCCAGCGACTGGCGCGCGGCCGCTCTCGCCCGCCGCCGATCTCGCTTGCCGAGGCTAAAGGCTACCACCACCGTGGTACCCAGATCGATGGCGGCAAAGAACGACATGATCACCATGTTAAAGCTATCGGCCAGACCCACCCCGGCCATGGCCTCTTTTCCCAGCCAGCTGACAAGGAAGGTGCTCAACACCCCCATCAACAATACGCAGGCATTTTCCAGCAGAATGGGCACAGCGAGGGGGCTGATTTCGCGCCAGTACAGCACACGATAACGCTGACGTTTTTTAAACCAGGATGTCCGTTCGACGGCCTGGCGTACGGCGGAGGTGACGTTCAAGAGAGACCTTAGTGAGAGATGTTGAAACAACATTTCAAATGATGATCGAGAAATGGATATCCTGCAAAGTATTTTTCCGTAATAATTGTCGGAAATGACAACAAATTGTTGATGGAAGCGGCAGTTGCACCTGAACGGGCGAATTGATGTTTGACAAAAGATTTTTCGCCGCTAAGATACGACTCCACACGATTCCTCTGTAGTTCAGTCGGTAGAACGGCGGACTGTTAATCCGTATGTCACTGGTTCGAGTCCAGTCAGAGGAGCCACATTTAAGAAGCCTGCTTTCGAGCAGGCTTTTTGCTTTTCTGCGTCTCTGGCCTTAACGCAGAATCGCATCCAGCCCGGCAAGCACCTCATTGACAACGGCGACAGGTATGCGTTTCAGACGCTTGCCTTTCGCTACCGCCACCCTACGCCCCAGGTATCCTCCATGAACACGCCGCCGCTCAGCCTGAAAAAGCGCCCGGCGGTAGGATGATTTTGCTGACGCTTGCGGGTGAGATAGCGTGAATGAATCACTCTGTCCTATGTCTTATAAGGAGGCGCCATGAACCTCAGACAACAGCAGCAGCAGGCGTTTGACCGCAGCGGTCAGCCGCTTATCGTCGGCGACGTCAACCACTGTCCACTGCCGCCGGAGAGCCTCGCCGCGCTGGGTCCGGATTCCCCCTATGTGGTGCAGGTATACGGTTCGGGTCTGACCGGCGAGGTTTACCGGCTGCGCATCGCCGGTAAAGAGTATAATTTAAAGAAACGACGTGCCGTCGCCGGCGTTGCCAATCTTAACGGCCAGCTGTCGTTTTTGAATGAGGTACAGCGCCGACAGGCGTTGCAACGGCTGAAGGATGACCCAAATACCGCACCGCGCTTCACCCACATCGTCCCAACGCTGTATGCCGATTATCGCCTCGGCATCCTGCTCTCCCCCTGGATCGATGGCGAGCCGATTCACCAGCTGACCCCGCCGCTGATCGCCCAGCTGTTCACCACGCTGGAAGCCTGCGAGGAGCAGGGACTGATGGAGTGGGATCTCTGTAGCGGGAACCTGTTGGTGGACCGGGAGGAGCAGCTGTGGCTGTTCGATTTTGGCTATATGTATCCCTTCGACCCGCTGAGAGAATTCAACAGCAACGGTCTGGCCGATCCCCTGTTTCACTTTGTCGAGCGCTTTGAGACCCGTTTCTTTTTTAGCTGGCTGATGACACGGGTGCCCGATGCCGAACAGCAGCTGGCGCAGTATCGCGAGATGAAGCGGCTGGCCGTCGAAAGCTACCGGCGCAAGCTGGTATGGCTTCGCGCCCGGCGGGCAGCCCCGCAGGTACAGGCTCATTTTCAGCAGATAACGACGCGCTGGGAGACGGCGCTGGCTGACCCTTCCGCACTGCGCCGCTTGTTTGCCCTGGAAGCCTTCCGCTCCCATGTGCTGGATATTGAAGACGACCTGCATGGCCAGTCCTGCACCTTGCTCACCCTGCAACGTATCGACTGGGTGATAGGCCAGCTGGAACAGCATTATCGCTTTATCGCCGACGAAGGCGGCCTGTTTTACGACAACGCTGGGAAATCGCAGCAGGCGCTGCTCGGTGACTATGCACAAAAGCGGCAGCAGGCGCAGCAGTACCTGCTCAATGCCGCCGCGGTAAAGGATTAACGGCGCTCGCGCCCCTGTTTCTGCTTCGCCTGATACATCAGGCGGTCGGCGGTGGCCACCAGCGCGTTGAGACTGGGATGGCTGGCGGGATCGTACTCGACGCAGCCCCAGGAGAACGCCAGCTGCCAGGGGTGAGCCGCCTGTTGATTGAAACGCGCTACGTTGTGGCTGAGCGTCTCCATTGCCGTCGCGGCATCGTGGCGGCTGGTATTAGCGAACAGAATAATAAACTCATCGCCTCCCTGCCTGGCGAGGATATCGGATTCACGGAAGGCGGTTTTCATCAAATCGGCGATGGCGATCAGCGCGCGATCGCCCTCTTCATGCCCCCAGGTATCGTTGATGTGCTTAAAGCGATCGAGGTCGACAAACGCCAGGCTCACCGGCTCATGGCGGCGCTGGGCCGTCAGCAGGGCATACTCGGCCAGGGTGAGGAATCCCCGGCGGTTAAACAGTCCCGTCAGCTCATCGGAGGTTGCCGCATCCAGCACCTTGAACTCATCCTCCACGATCGCCGCCAGATCGCTTAAGATCTGTATTTCATGCGCGGAGAACGAACGCGGCTGATGGTCCATCAGACAAAAAGACCCCACCGTCGCGCCATCCGGCAGCTGAACCGGGTACCCGGCGTAAAAGCGGATAAACGGCGCCTGAATCACCAGCGGATTGTCGTGAAAACGCTCGTCCTGCTGCATGTCGTTAACGATAAGCGGGTCGGTTTGCAAAATGGTATGGGCGCAAAATGAAATATCTCTCGGCACCGTGTCCACATCCAGACCGGCACAGGATTTGATGTGCAGCAGATCTTCCCCTACCAGGCTGATGGAGGCCACCGGCAGGTTATACAGCGAACGGGCAAGCCTGGTCAGGCGATCAAAGCGTTCTTCTTTTCCGCTATTCAACAGCCCGGAAGAGCGAAGCGATTGCAGGCGACGCTGCTCGTCGGGATGAAGTCCGGCTAATTTCATTGTCTCTCTCTTGTCTCTTGCGCAGAATTCCACCGGGCTTCCGACAGGAAACCCGGTGTTTTATCCTGCCAGGGGAAAAATAGTCGTCAGGTATCCCATGAGTTAAGCAGATTTCCCCTGCTCGTCAACCGGCGCGCCCCGGCGACTGGCGGCCAGGGCGCTGGCGGAAGGCCATTGACGGCTTTCCGCCCGGCGAAAGGGAAGATCAGGCGCGGATAAACGCCAGCAGGTCGGCGTTGATGGTATCGGCGTGAGAAGTGTGCATCCCGTGCGGGAAGCCAGGATAAATGATCAACTGGCTGTTGGGCAGCAGCTGGTCCTGCAGGATAGCGGCATTTTTATAGGGAACCACCTGATCGTCATCCCCCTGCATAACCAGCACCGGCAGCGTAATCGACTTAAGATCTTCGGTCTGGTCGGTTTCTGAAAACGCCTTGATGCCTTCATAATGGGCTTTGGCGCTACCGATCATCCCCTGTCGCCACCAGTTCTGGATCGTCCCCTGCGACACCTCCGCCCCGTCACGATTGAAGCCATAGAACGGGCCAGAGGCGACGTCGAGATAGAACTGGGCGCGGTTAGCCGCCAGCGCTTTGCGGAAACCGTCAAACACCTCGATCGGCGTGCCGCCAGGATTCTGTTCGGTCTTGACCATCAGGGGCGGGACGGCGCTGATGAGCACCGCCTTCGCCACCCGCCCCTGCGGCTGACCGTAGCGGGCCACGTAGCGGGCAACCTGGCCACCGCCGGTAGAGTGTCCAACATGGACCGCATTGTGCAGATCCAGATGCTCCACTACCGCCGAGACGTCTGCCGCATAATGGTCCATATCATGCCCCTCGCTGACCTGATCGGAGCGGCCATGGCCCCGGCGGTCGATAGCGATGACCCGAAAACCTTCGGCAAGGAAAAACAACATCTGGTTATCCCAGTCGTCGGCGCTTAACGGCCAGCCGTGATGGAAAACAATCGGCTGAGCCTCCTTTGGACCCCAGTCTTTGAAGTAAATATTGACGCCGTCTTGGGTGGTGACAAATGCCATGTTACAGACTCCTCTCTCAGGATAACCAGCCTGCAGGCCCGTGCCTGGGCTGAATGCCGACGGCGGCCGGCTGAGATGCCAGCCGCGCAGGAATGTGATGCCAGTAACAGTGTAGAAGAAATTTATCACCCTGCCGGACGACTTATCCCGTCTCGCTTGATCGGCTCGCTCAAGCCCAGCAAGCGCCAGCGGCTACGCCGCACTCTCCTGCTGGCGGATCCGCACAATCAGCGCGCCGAGCAGCGACCAGTCCAGCAGCACGGCGAAGGCAAAGCACACGCCGCCGCGTCCTGCCCCGGCGGTGTGCCAGGTCAGCAGCGTCGCCGCGATGGCGACAGCCACGCTCAGCGCCGTGGCGCCGCTGACGCGGCTACCCGACAGTGCCGCCCGTCCCGCGGCAACGCGCCAGGCGACAGCCGCCCCCGCGCTGCCGAACGTCACGCCGGGGAGCAGCGCCGGCCAGGCCTGGCCGCCATACCACGCCACCAGCGCCAGCAGCCAGCCGGCCGCCGACAGCAGGAAAGCCCAGCGCGTTGCCGCCAGGGGCGCCCGATAGAGCCTGGGCTGCGCGCGCGCGAATCCCCATCCGGCGCCGAAGGCCGCGATCAGGAGCGCCAGCAGACCCAGCGTGCCGCTCGCCCCGATAACGGGAGCCATGATTGACAGCAAGGCCCCGGCGGCGAAGAGCACGCTGAGAGCGATGGCGCGGCCGCGCGGGTCGATGGTTCCCGCCGCGTCCGCGGCGGCATGGTGGTGTAAAACGTGCATATTCAGCTCCTGACACTGTAAACGACATGAAAATAACTCATGCCATCGTCTTTACATGCCCGTAGCCTATCGCCACTATACAGGGACACACAAACGCATAGTTTTCAGCCATAGATGAGAAAAACTCAGCCATGAGAACACCCCGCCTGCCGCCGCTGGGCGCCCTGCGCGCCTTCCACGCCGTCGCCCGCCAGCGTAGTTTTAAACTGGCCGCCGGGGCGCTCGGCGTCAGCGCGACGGCGGTCAGCCATCAGATTAAACTGCTGGAATCGGTCCTGGAGTGCCGGGTCTGCGAGCGCAGCGCGCAGGGCGTCAGCCTGACCGCCGACGGCGAGATCCTCTACGCCGCCACCCAGCGCGCCTTCAGCGCCCTGGAGCAGGCCGTTGTGCAGATAGCCCAGGCCCGCCAGCCGCCATCCTTAACCGTCACCACCACCTCCAATTTTCTCACCCACTGGCTGGTGCCACGGCTGGCGGACTTCACCGCCCGCTTTCCGGCTATCGACCTGCGTCTGCACACCAGCGTCGAACGGGTGGATCTGCATCTGGGCACGGTGGACGCCGCGATTCGCTATCGCGAAACGCCCGAGCCGGATCTGTGCTGTACGCTGCTGCATGAGGATCGCTTTATCGTGGTCGCCAGCCCGACGCTGGCCCTCAGTCGGCCTGACGATCTGGCGCAAGTGACGCTATTTCACGTCGCCAACCGGCACGTACCGGCGGATTCGCCGAGCTGGGAGAACTGGCGTCGCCGCTATGGACCGCCGACGCTGAATATTGACGCGGGGTTAACATTTAGCGATGAAACCCATGCCCTGCAGGCGGCGGTGGCTGGCCAGGGGGCGGTGATCGCCAGCGAACTGCTGGCGCGGGATCTGCTGCAGCGCGGAGTGTTATCCGCGCCATTCAGCAGCGCGTTACCGGGCGCCAGCTACTACCTGGTCACCACCGAGGCGGCAGCGCAGCGGGGGGATATTATCGCGCTGCGGGAGTGGCTGGTGGGGCAGATGGCCTCGGGCGACAGCGGCCAGCCGGCAGCGGGATAGCGGCCTTACCAGCCGCAAACGTTGGTCTCTTCGTCGGACTCATAGCCGCGGACGATATTGATCAGCTCCTTCACTGCATCGGCCGCGGCGAGCGGATCGCGCAGCGCCGCCAGCGAGGAAAAGCTTTTATCGACCGAGACGCCGTTATTGTTATTGGTGACCGTCAGCACAAACTCCCCCTCTAAATTGTCGTCCGGCAGATCGCTCAGCAGCCCATTAACGGCCTCCACCGCCTGCTGCGGAATATACAATGCCATCGGTTTGAGGAATATTTTTTCTTGTTTCCGCTGAAGGCGGCCATTCTCTACCGCTAAGGTATAACCTTTATTTTCACTGTTCATGCTTTTAGCCCTCGATAAGAATATTCGGATCAACATAGAAGTCGACATTAAATACCGTGTCCTCCGACAGGGCCTCAATGCAGTGCCATTTTTCCGGCGGAAAAACGCCAAACTGGCCGGCTTCAATGGTCAGGGTTTCAACCGGCTCGGGGCTGCTCTCATCGGCATAGCCGAGATAGCGGATCGCCCCCTGCATCACCGACAGCCGGGGATAGACCCCCTGGCGGGTGCCAGCGTCCAGATGGCGGCGCCAGATAGAAGCCGGCGCGGTCTCCTTTGTCCACAGCGGCGTGCTGCGGGTATGAACGTAATGGGTGGGAATAATAATTCGCTGCATGATTGCGCCTCACTTTACCGTCGCACAGGATACGGTCAGAAATAATCGATATGATGCATATCATATACCTCTTTCAAAGGGGAAGGATATTATTTTGCTGGTGAATTTTACCTCTACTCCTTTTTATACCCCTCAGGGATTAACGCTTTGATAAAATAAAAAAGGCGATTACAGTGTCCTGAAATCGCCCCGCAATAATTATGTTAAGCCGTTTACATTTAAATTAGCGCAGCGGACTCGGTTTGCCGATTAAATAGCCCTGCACCAGGTCGCAGCCCAGCGCCTGTAGCGAGGCCAACTGCTCTTCGGTCTCCACGCCTTCAGCCACAATACGCATATGCAGGCTCTTTCCCATGCTGATAATCAGGCGCACGATATCCAGATCGTCTTTTTGCTCCGGAATATTAATAACAAACGAGCGGTCGATTTTGATTTTGTCGAACGGGAAGTAGCTTAAACGTGACAACGAAGAATAGCCGGTACCGAAGTCATCGATGGAGATTTGAATGCCCTGCTCGCGCAGCTGGCTGAGAATTTCCAGCGAACGGGTGTTCTCATTGAACACGTCCGACTCGGTGATCTCCAGATCCAACCGTCGCGGGTCGAGGCCAGTCTGCTGCAATACGCTGATAATGGTGTCGGTCAGCGAGGTGTTCATCAGCTGAATCGGCGAAACGTTGACCGAGACCTTGAGCGGCGTCGCCCAGCTGGCCGCTTCGGCACAGGCGGTTTTCAGCACCCACTCGCCGAGGGCATTGATAAGGCCGATTTTCTCTGCCACCGGGATAAACACCGTCGGCGGCACGGCGCCGCGCACCGGATGGAACCAGCGAACCAGCGCTTCGTAGCCGTAGATTTCGCGCGTGACGGTATCGGCGATCGGCTGGTAGTAGACTTTGAATTCGTCATGGGACAGGGCCTGCAGCAGATCGTCTTCAAACGATTTATTCTCCTGCAGACGCTGCAGCATCCCCGGCCGGAAGATTTGTACATGGCCGCTGCCCTCTTTTTTCGCCTCATACAGCGCGAGGTCGGCACACTTGTACAGATAATCGGTCCGGCTTTCGCCATCAGAGATCACGATCCCGATGCAGGCGTCGATATTAATCTGCGCATCGTAGATCTGATAGGGCTGGCTGATCTTCTCCCGGATAACATTGGCCCGCTCGAGGGCCATCTCTTCGGTCAGATCGTAAGAGAGCATCGCGAACTCATCGCCGCCGAGGCGATACAGCGTCTCAGAGGTTTTACGGAAAAAAGAGAGGCGGCTGGCCAGATCCTGCAGCAGCTTATCGCCGGCGTCATGGCCGAGGGTATCGTTTACATCCTTAAAGCTGTCGAGGTCAAAAAGCATCACCACGGCGCATCCGTTATAGGGACGCACCTGATTGACGATCTCCTGCAGACGCTGCCAGAAAGAGAGACGGTTTGGCATACCGGTCAGCGAATCATGGTAGGCGTCGTACTGCAGACGACGGTTCTGCACCTGCAGCTTCTCTTTCGAGGCCTGCAGATCGTTGGCCAGGGTTTTCATACGAACGTGGGCGCGCCGCAGGTTATTATTCTGCCGCAGCATCAGCAGCCCGAGGGTAATACACATGGCGATCAGCAAAATGGAGATCACCGAGTAGATATAATAGAGATGCTGAATTTTATCATGGGTGATATTAACGATATTAATATCTTGCGTCAGCGTGGCGGCCGCCATTGAGGTCAGAGGACCATCCAGCTCGCTTAACACCGGCAGGATCGCTTTAACCTGCGCCGGCGTCATGGTGTCAACTTGTTTATCAAGCAAATGGAGATTGCGGATCAGCGTGGCGACCACCGCCTTCCGCTGTTCGCTTTTATTAATAAAGCGACCCAGATCGCCCTGCTGCAGAAGTTCGATCTGGCTCATCATGATCTCGAGGCGCAGGCGCACCTCATCGTGGTCCGCCCCTTCGGCCCCAATCGCCATGCCCGCCAGACGAGACTCCAGTCGCATATATTCCGATACCATCTGCGACATTGACCACGAGTCCGTATAGCGGGTAAATTTTTGCAACTCACTTTGTCGCTCATGCACCAGATAAGTAATATATCCAGTAACAATAAACAACGACAAAATAATAGCCGTGAGTATTCGATTCAAGATCCAACCCTTACTCTATAATAATCTTAGAAACTTGCCAGGCCGATCGGGAATAATAGATCTGGTTCTGTAATTCAGCACTGCTGTCGTAAGGGTAGACGATAAATAACGGGCCTTTATCCCGAACGCGCATATATTCGCCGTTCATTTTTAACGCCATAATGACCGGGAATTTATAAAAATCGTCCATCGGGATAAGGGTGGTGTAGTCGTTGAGCGCCAGCACGCGGACGGATTGGCCTTTAGCGCCGACTAAATCCATGAGTTTATTAAGGGGAATGCCATCAAAACGGACCTTCCCGGTGTACCAGGGGGTGGTGGTTTCCACCGTCTTCATGCCCAGTTTTTCCAGCATCGCGAGATCAAAAACCGCCTTGTCACCGACGTTCGTATTTCCGATTTTCCCGGAAATGGTCAGTACAGGTTTTCCTGTCGGCGCAGGCAGTTTTTCAGCATAAGCAGAAGGCAACATGACAGAACAAAATAAAACTGCAAGAAGTAGACGCATTTAACTCACCATTCCAGAGAAGGAGACATGTTAAGTGTAAACCATTTACGTCAATTCTTAAAAGGTGCTCCTCTTTGTTATCCGTTGATTTAATTAAAAGTATAAGCTGGCTGGCAAATTGCCAGAATGTTTAGTAAAGGGTGTGATTTCGCCCGCCTTTCCGGCCGCTTATTTTTGCACCAGTTCTCCGCTTAGCAGGCAAACTACTTTCCTCCACGGCCGCCGCGCGGTAGTCTCAGAGCAGACGCAATGCTAAAAGCGTCTCATTCCAATAACAACGAATATGTGACTGACAGGACAGGATATGGATTCAACAATAAGCGTGCTGCCCGACGAGGCGCCGGATTCGCTGCATCGGGCCCGGCGGGCGGCATGGGGCAGCTTTGCCGGCGCCGTGGTCGACTGGTACGATTTTCTTCTCTATGGCATTACCGCCGCGCTGGTGTTCAACCGCGAATTTTTCCCGCAAATCAGCCCGGCGATGGGCACCCTTGCCGCATTTGCCACCTTCGGCGTCGGGTTTCTTTTCCGCCCGCTGGGCGGGATTATCTTTGGCCACTTCGGCGACCGTCTCGGGCGCAAGCGGATGCTGATGATGACCGTCTGGATGATGGGTATCGCCACCGCCTGCATCGGCCTGCTCCCGTCGTTCAGCCAGATCGGCTGGTGGGCGCCGGTGCTGCTGGTATTCCTGCGGGCGGTTCAGGGCTTTGCCGTCGGCGGCGAATGGGGCGGCGCGGCGCTGCTCTCGGTGGAGAACGCTCCGAAGGGAAAAAAAGCCTTTTACAGCAGCGGCGTGCAGGTGGGCTACGGCGTCGGCCTGCTGCTCTCCACCGGGCTGGTATCGCTGATCAGCAGCCTGACCACCGACGAGCAGTTTCTCAGCTGGGGCTGGCGCTTACCCTTCCTGTTCAGCGTGGCGCTGGTCCTGATTGCGCTGTGGATCCGTAACGGTATGGCCGAATCGCAGGAGTTTGAGGCCCAGCAGAGCCAGGCCAACGCGCCGCAGGTGAAAAAGCGGCTGCCGGTGGTGGAAGCCCTGCTTCGCCATCCCGGGGCGTTTTTACTGATTATTGCCCTGCGGTTGTGCGAACTGCTGACCATGTATATCGTTACCGCCTTCGCCCTCAATTACTCAACGCAAAACCTCGGCCTGCCGCGTGAGCTGTTTCTCAACATCGGCCTGCTGGTGGGCGGCCTCAGCTGTCTGACTATCCCCTGCTTCGCCTGGCTGGCGGACCGTTTTGGCCGTCGGCGGATCTACATTACCGGGGCGCTAATCGGCACGCTGAGCGGTTTCCCGTTCTTTATGGCGCTGGAGAGTCAGTCCGTTTTCTGGATCCTGTTCTTCGCCCTGATGCTGGCCAATATCGCTCATGATATGGTGGTCTGCGTCCAGCAGCCGATGTTTACCGAGCTGTTCGGCGCCAGCTATCGCTATAGCGGCGCCGGCGTCGGCTACCAGGTAGCGAGCGTAGTCGGCGGCGGCTTTACGCCGTTTATCGCCGCGGCGCTGGTCACCTTCTCCGGGGGAGCCTGGCACAGCGTGGCCCTCTATCTGACCGCGGGATGCCTGCTGTCAGCACTCACCGCGCTGCTGATGAAAAAACGTACCGTCGACTGACCAGCCTTCGGAGGGCGCGACCCGCGCCCTCCGGTAAGGAGAATGCATGTCTTTATTGCCTCTGGCCGACTGCTGGCCACGCCGCTTTACCCCCGCCTCGCTGGCGCTGCAGTTTTGCGAGGACCCCACCCTGGCAGAACAGCCGCTGTTTGCCAAAGCCTGCGCCGGCGAGGCCGTCGCCCAGCTCTGGCAGGCGCCGCAGGGATTCGTGGTGCCGGGGAGCTATCGTCAGTTTGCGGACCTGCCGGCGGTCAGCGCGCATTTTGCCGCGCGGGGCTGGCCGGTATGGCTCCGCCGCTCCGGGGGCGGTCTGGTGCCCCAGGGGCCGGGGATTATCAACCTCAGCCTCGCCTGGCCGGTGCAGCAGCCGCTCGGCGAAGCCGCCGAACCCATCTATCACTCGCTGTGCGCTGTGCTTCAGCGCACCCTCGCGCGCTTCGGCGTTGCCAGCCACCCCCGGGCGGTGAGCGGTTCCTTTTGCGATGGCCGGTATAACCTCGCCTGCGGGGAGGGAGAGGCGGCGCGTAAGATTGTCGGTACCGCCCAGTACTGGCGGCCGCTGACGGCGAGCGGCGGCCATGTGGTGCTGGCCCATGCGGTGATCCTTATTGACGCCGACCTGAGCGCGGCGCATCAGGCTGCGAACGCCTTCGAAGCGCAGCTCGGCAGCGGGCGGGTCTACCGCGCCGACAAAACCGTCACCCTGGCGCAGTTGCTTCCCGGCGAGCGCCATCTGCTCCCCCGATTCAGCGAAGCGCTGGCGCGGGAGCTGGACGCGGCTCGCTGAAGGTTGCTTTCAGGTAGCGGCTGAATGTCTCCACCGCGCGCGACACCTGCGGAGTATAGGGCCGGATGACGTACAGCCGATCGGCGAACACTTCCACCGGCTGCCACGCCGGCAGCAGCTCCTGCACCTGCCCGCGGCCGATGGCCTCCCGGGCGCTAAAATCCGGCAGCAGCGCCACCCCCAACCCCGCCAGCACCGCATCGCGCAGCGACTCGCTGTTGTTGGTGGCGAACGGCCCCTGCACGTTGATGGTCACCCGTTCATCGGGCGTCTGGCGGGAGGCAAACGTCCACTGCGGGCGCTGGGGCCCACGGGGGTAGGTCAGGCACTGGTGATGACGCAGATCGTCAGGCGTCTCGGGGCGGCCATGGCGGCGGATATAGTCGGCGGACGCGACGATCAGCGTCGCGGTGTGGCACAGCGGCCAGGCGACGTGGGTGTCCGGGAGCGCCTCGCGCCGACAGTGGCGGATGGCGAGGTCGAACCCTTCGCTGCCGAGAGAGACCAGCCGGTCGGTCACCTCCAGCTGCAGATGCAGCTGGGGATGCTGATGCAAAAAGGGCGCGATGGCCGGCACCAGCTGTTGACGGGAAAAAGCCACCGGCGCGGTCAGGCGCAGCGTCCCCCGCAGCGGCCCGCCCTCATCGCAAGCGCCGGTGAAAATATCCCGCAGCTGGCCAAACGGCTCATTGAGCTCCGCCACCAGCCGCAGCCCGTCGTCGCTGAGGCTGACGCTGCGGGTGGTGCGATGGACCAGTGTTTTACCGGTCACCCGCTCCAGCTCGCTGATTTTCTGGCTGATGGCCGACTTGCTGATCCCCAGCTTTTCCGCGGCCCGGGTATAGCTTTTCTGCTCTTCCAGCACCGTTAGCCAGTAGAGATGGGCCCAGTAACTCTCCGGACGACTCTCGCTCATGTTGATTGTTCACCAGTAAAAACAATGTATTCAACTATAGCGGTTTTTGCCCGCGACGGCATCGGCTAGCATCTTTATCAGACCGCGATTATTGCCTAACGATAAGGAACACCTGCATGCCATTACTGACATTTGATCTGATTGAAGGCCGTACGGAACAGGAGATCAGAACCCTGCTGGATGCCGCTCATCGCGCCGTGCTGCGCGCCTTCGAGGTACCGGAACGCGACCGCTACCAGATTGTTCACGAAAACAAGGCCCATCATATGGTGATTGAAGATACCGGTCTCGGACTGACCCGCACGCGGGATCTGGTGGTGGTGCGGGTCTATACCAGCCCGCGCAGCGACGCGCAGAAGCAGCGCTTCTTCGCCATATTGCAGGAGGAGCTGGCGGAACACTGCGGCCTGAGCGGCGATGATCTGATGGTGTCGATTATCAGCAACCAGAAAGGCGACTGGAGCTTTGGCCGCGGGGTCGCCCAGTATCTTACCGGCGATCTTTAACCCGCGGCCGGGAGAGCGCTGTCAGCGGCGGCCAGCCGCCGCGATGCGCTGGCGCGCCTGCTGTTCGATATTTTCCAGCAGTTCCTGGACATCGTCTTCGTCAATATCGAGGAACTGTCCTTCCAGCAGCGCGGCGTGAATATCTTCCCGGGTAACCGAAATGCCCAGCGGCACCGTCCGGGATTTGACCTCCTCTGCCGCCAGCGGATGGGGGTAGCGGCGGCCAACCAGATTGTTAAACACGATGGCCAGCAGCGCCAGCATCAGGGAGTTGAGCAGCACCGGCGTCAGCACAAAGTGATAGCCTTCGCTGTGCACCCCGGCGCCGCCGAGGATCGCCGTCAGGGCCACCGCGCCGCCGGGAGGATGCAGGCAGCGCAGAAAATACATTCCGGCGATGGCCAGCGCCGCCGCCAGCCCGCAGGCCAGCGACGGGTCGGGCACCAGCATACCCACCGTGACGCCGATCAGCGCCGACAGCACATTGCCGCCGACAATCGACCACGGCTGCGCCAGCGGACTGCTCGGCACGCCAAACAGGAGTACCGCCGAGGCGCCCATGGGGGCAATAAACCACAGGTTAACTTCGCCCAGCAGCCAGTGGCTGAACATGCTGGTCACCGCCAGGCCGGTGCCGGCGCCGATGGATCCCAGCACAATATGCCGTCGAGCCACCGGCAGCGCATGCGGCTTCAACCGCCCAAGGAAAATCCGCAGCCGTGAAAACAGGCCCGCGGGAATGACACTCAACATCGCTTTATCGCTCAGATCATAGGAATAACTTATATTTTATTTTCTTTTTTTAACCTTTCATTAACAACCCTGTATTTCGCAGGGGATTGCACGGGCGGCGATTTCCAGGCGGCACAGGGCTGTGAATTCTCGCCCGGACTGATAGAATCCCTTTTCTGTCAGGGGGATACCCCTTTGCGAACTGAAGGTCATAACCCAGTGAATAATAAAATCTCTTTAGCGAAAGAAGTGGCATGGGCCAGCCAGAATATGCCGCGTACCCTGCGCCAGGTCGCCGCCCTGCCCGACCTCAGCGGCATCCGCCTGGCCTGCTGTATGCACCTCGACATGAAAATGATCCCGCTGGTGCAGGGGATCCTCGACAAGGGCGCTCAGGTCTTTTTAACCACCTGTAACCCCACCACCGTGCAGGACGACGTGGTGGCCTGGCTGGTGGAGCGTGGCGCCGAGGCCTGCGCCTGGCGCAATATGAGCGATGCCGACTGGCAACAGTCATGGGAAAAAGCGATCGCCTGGCAGCCGACTCACCTGTGCGAAATGGGAGCCGATATCACCACCCTCCTCCACCAGCGCGGCGAGTTCGGCAACATCGTGGCGGGTCTGGAAGCAACCGGCTCCGGCGTCAATCGGCTGGGGGATATTCAGCCCGGCTATCCGATCTTTAACTGGGACGATCTGCCGGTCAAAGAGGGGCTGCATAACCGCCATATGGTCGGACTCACCGCCTGGCATACCTTCTTCCAGACCACTCATCTCACCCTGCATGAGAAAAAAGTGCTGGTCATCGGCTACGGCCTGGTTGGCCAGGGCGTCGCGGCGGCGGCAAAAGCTTTTGGCGGCCAAGTGATGGTGGCGGAGATCGCTCCTGCCCGTCGACTGCAGGCGGCCTATGACGGCTGGCACGTGGTCGATCTCCAGGAGGCTATCGCCTCGGCGGACGTGGTCGCCACGGCGACAGGCGGTAAAAACGTGGTTAATCGCCAGGCGCTGGACCGGGCGAAAGCGGGAGTGTTTATCCTTAACGTCGGCCACGTGGCGGAAGAGATCGACGGCGAATACCTGCGCCAGTATCCTCAGGAAGAGGTGATGCCGTATATCAACGCCTACCGCATGGCTGACAAAACCGTCTACCTGATGGCCAATGGCTCGATGCTCAACCTGACCGCCGGCTTCGGCGACAGCCTGAACGCCTTTGACGTCACCCTGGCGGTGATGGCCAGCGGTATCGGTCATATTGTCAGCGACGGTATGCGCGCCCCGGCGCAGGTTTACCTGCTACCGCAGGCGGTCTGGCAGCAGGCGCTGTAAACCCGGCGCATCGTCGAAACGATGCGCTTTATCATCAGGACGCTGGCGCGCTATCGGGCAGCACAATGTTGCTCTGCGCCAGGGTCCCCATCTGATGGTACATTGCACTGGCGGCATCCAGCAGGTGCATGGCCAGCGCGGCGCCGCTGCCCTCCCCCAGGCGCATGTCCATATCGAGATACGGGCGCAGACCCAGCGCGTCGAGGGCGATCCGCGCCCCTTTCTCCGCCGACAGGTGCGAAGGGATAAGATACGGGTGCGCCGCCGGGGCCATGCGGCAGGCCGCCAGAGCCGAAGCGTAGGAGAGGAAACCATCCAGCACCACCGGCAGACCGCAGGAAGCCGCCCCGAGGATCACCCCGGTCATGCCCACCAGATCAAAACCGCCCACCTTCGCCAGCACGTCCAGCCCGTCCGCCGGGTTCGGCTGGTTATAAGCGATCGCCTGGCGCACCACCGCCACCTTATGGCCCCGCTGCGCCAGCGGCAGATTGGCCCCGCAGCCCACCACCGCGTCGGGGTCGCTGCCGGTCAGGACGCTGATCGTCGCTGCCGCCGGGGTGGTATTGGCCATCCCCAGCTCTCCCACGCCAAAGACTTTCACTCCGTCGGCGGCGAGCTGGCGGGTGAAATGCATGCTGGCCAGCAGCACCGTCTCCGCCTGCTGACGGCTCATCGCCGCCGTCCGGGCGATATTCCCGCTACCGCGGGCCACCTTGAGGTTGATCAGGCCCGGCAGCGGCTCGGCGTCGATGCCGACATCCACCACCTCCACTCTCACCCCGGCCTGTGCCGCCAGCACGCAGACCCCGGTGTTGCCCCGTACCATATTGCCGGCATGAATGGCCGTCACCGCCTGCGGCGAAGGGGTCACGCCTTCATGCCAGACGCCGTGGTCGGCGCACATGACCACGATGGCTTTATCGCTCAGCGCCAGCTGCCCCTGCAGCCCCGGCAGACCGGCCAGCTGCACCGCCAGGCTCTCCAGACGGCCAAGGCTGCCGGGCGGCTTTAACAGGCCGTCAATATGCTGCTGCGCGCGCGCCATGCCCGCCACATCGGGCTGCGGAATGGCAGCCAGTAACGCCGAAAGTGTTTCCATTCTGTTCCTCACCGTGGATGCCAGGCCTTACAGTAGCGCCAGTAAAAAGAATAATTCGCCCAGCTCGATCGCCGCTCCGAGGGTATCCCCGGTCTGCCCGCCGAGGGTGCGCTTCAGCGCCCACCCCAGGCCCCCGATCAGCACCAGGGCGATCAGCGCGGCGCGCAGCCCCTGCAGCCCCAGCAGGGCGGTGGCCAGCGCGATCGCTATCGCCAACGTCGTTAGCGTCTGCTGCAGGCTAATCTTGCCAATAAACAGATTGCCCAACCCTTTTTCCCGCGCATAGCGATGGCGATACATCAGCAGTACCGCCATCCCGCGACCGACGGCGCAGGCCGCCGCCAGCGCCGCGATGGGGTTGACATCGCGTAGCAGCAGTTCGCCGACCACCAGCACCTTGGCCACCAGCACAAAAATCAGCGCCAGCCCGCCGTGGGTACCCAGCCGGCTGTCGCGCATGATCTCCAGCATCCGATCGCGGGTGCGGGCGGAGAAGATGCCGTCGCAGGTATCGGCCAGCCCGTCAAGGTGAAATCCGCCGGTGAGCAGCGCCAGCGCCAGCGCGCCGAACAGCGCCGCCAGCGGGACGCCGCACCATGGCTGCAGGAGGTACACCACCGCGCCGGCGATGGCGCCGAGCAGTAAACCGACCAGCGGGAAGGTGACGATACTGCGCTGGTACTGTTCGATCTCCAGGCCCTGGGATAACCGCGCCGGGACCGGCAGACGGCTGATAAACGAGAGTGCAGCAAAGAATGACTTAATCACGTGGGGTTGACTCCTGTCGGCGAAAGCAGCGGAAGAGTTCTGTCGCGCCCGGTCAGCACCTGAGTTTGTCTTCTGGCGAATCGATCGTCGGAGAGGTGAGAGGTGTTGAGATATCGCCCTGACGCCACTGCGTCAGATGCCCGGCCAGGATGAGAGAAACCTTTCCGATATCAATACGTTTTCGCGGGGCAGTATAGCAAAGAGTCGGTGAGGAGAGGCAGTTGCCGGGACAAAGTTTTCGCAGAAATATGCGTTGAGGAGCTGGTAGTGCAGAACAGCCCGGCGACGCTGACCGCCGCCGGACAGCAGGCATTAGCCTTCGACTTTGGCTTCGCCCATCACTTTCAGTTTTTTGGAGATGTCGCGACGCTCTTTGGACAGCTCGGCATTCTTGATGATGTAGTCATCAACGCGGTCTTCGTAATCGCTCTTCATGCTGGCGATGATGCCCTGGATAGCTTCCACGCTCATGCCCGGCTTGATGTAGTCGCTGAGGTTGTCCAGCAGCAGAACGCGCTTCTGGTTATCACGGATCTTTTTCTCAACGTCCTGAATTTCACGCTGCAGTTTGTTCTTACGACGGTACAGACGAACAAACTCCAGTACGTCCTGGAAAGAAGGCTTAGTTGTTTCCATTTTTACACCCCTAATAATTGAGATTCGGATTCGTAAAGCGACTGCGTTATAGGGCTAACATAACTGCTAGCAGTCGCTGATGACAATGTTTTTTCCTTTGCGTTTATCATAACCCTAAACGCTGCTGAATCGAAACAACCCATGCAGTTACCCGGCGCATCTGGTGCTTATTTGCGCAATGCGCGGCAGATCAGATGCGACAGCAGCTCCAGCTGGCGTGCCAGTTCAATAGAGAGCCAAACATAGCCATGGATCGGGGTTTCCGCCAGGCTGTCGTCCCCCTGCTCTTTCATCAGCTGGCGCAGTTCGAGGACAATCTCATTCAGCTTTTCATTGTTGGCGCGCACAGGCTGAGGGTTTCCTTCGTACAGCGCGTGGGCGATGGCCAACAGCGTCTGCTGGGTCATCTGCTGCGTCTCGCGCAGGGTGTGCGCATTGAGCATCACGAAGTGACCCGGACGGGTTGCCCACCAGGCGTTGATCTGCAGCTCCAGCATGCACACGAGGTTGCGGCTGACGGTCTGGATAGCCTCGAAGATCGCCTTCTGGATATGCGTCTCTTTGCTGGCGGGAGTGATCAGCCCGCGCATTTTGACGACGTCGTTGAGCGCCTGCTGAAGATGTTTTTCCAGCCGCGGCCGATCCACCAGATTTGGCGAGAAGCCGGCCTGGTAGAGGCGGTTGAAGTTGGTGACGTAGCTGGCCATCTGGATACGCCAGTGGATAAACGCCCGCTGCGGCCAGATACCGGTAAACAACATTGCCAGCAGCGAGCCGAAGATCACGTCGCCGCTTCGCCACAGCGCGGTATGCATATCGCCGGGCGGCGCCCCGACCACCACCGACAGGGTAATGCCGATCAGCAGCGCCTGATAGGGTTTCTTGCCCAGCGCCAGCCAGCCGCAGAGGAACATTGCCGCCGCGCACCAGAGGACCATCAGCGGCAGGGAGATAAGCTCAAGCTTCAGCGCCACCAGCCCCAGCGCCGAGCCGAGGATCGTGCCGCCGATGCGCTGAAACGCCCGCGGCACGACGTTGCCCCAGAAGGAGATCGGCCCCATCACCACCACCAGGGTAATAAGAGGCCAGGTCCCCTCGGGCACGTTCAGCAGCCGCACCAGCAAAAAGGTGAGCACAAAGGCCAGCGCAATCCGCACACCATGCACCACCCGATAATGGCGATACAAGCGGATCTCAAATGGCTTGAGTGATTTATCAGCGCGCACAACCCTCTCCGGCAAAACGAAAAGGCCAATTGTAACTGCTTTTTCGCCCGGAGCATGCCGGGAATGTAAAAATCCTTGTCCGGAACAGGGGTAAACCGCTACGACACGACGCGCTCAACGGGGACATACATGTCGATATCCCAGTAGCCGTCGTGGTTGCCGTCGTTAAGATAGATCTCAAAACAGGGCCTGGGGGCCACGCGATGCGTTGTGCTCTGCAGCAGACTGTCGAAAAACTGCATCCACGGGGTAGCAAAATCGTAATCCACCACTCGCGCGCGGGCGCAGGCGTAATCCCCGCCGGCAATCGCCGCCAGTATCACCCCTTCGCTGTTGGCGGGAATGACGTAATCCTCGTCAACGGCGACCACGGTGGCGCAGCGTAGTTTTTCCGCTGGCACGTCCTCCGGGTTATCGTAGTAGACGGCAAGCCACTCGCGGGCGGGCACCTGATGGTTCTCAACCCACATCATCAGTTGCTCAAACCCCTGCTTGACGGTTTGATCCCAGGGCCCGACCAGATGGAAACCGGCAATGGTTTTCTTGCCGAGGGTGGTGACGCTGTAGTTCATCTTGCCTCCTTTGTGAACAAATTACTGTATAAATGTACAGTTAATCTAGCAGGAGATCCCCCCTCAGTATGTGCGCGAATTCACAGAGTCGCCATTGCGGCTGATGAAAAAAACGGCGACTTTGTCGCCGCGTCTGCCGGGCGGCAGCCGAAAAAAAACCGCCTGCAAAGAGGCGGTTATCATGGTTACAGCTCGTGGTGCAGGTAATCGCTCATTCGCGAGAACACCCCGCCTTTATTGATGCTTTCGAGGGTGACCAGCGGATAGTGGCCCACGACCTTGTCGCCGTCATACAGCGAAATCTCGCCGACCCGCTGGTTGGCGGCGATCGGCGCCTCCAGATCCTTTTTATCCAGCACGTATTTCGCCTTAATCCGCGATACTTCCGCCTTCGGCAACGCTAACCAGAAATCTTGATCGGTGCCGAGCTTAATCTGCTCTTTATCGCCGTACCAGATGCGCTCAGTGCCGACCTTCTGCCCTTTCTGCAGCACTTGCACGGTGTCGAAGTTCTGCTGACCCCAGTGCAGCAGTTTCGCGGCCTGCTGCTCGCGGCCTTTCGGGCTGTCGGCCCCCATCACCACGGCGATCAGCCGGCGCTGGCCATCCACCGCCGAGGCGATCAGGTTGAACCCGGCGCCCGATGTGTGGCCGGTTTTCAGGCCATCGACGTTCATGGTTTTATCCCACAGCAGACCGTTACGGTTTTGCTGGGTAATGCCGTTCCACGTCAGGCTTTTCTGGCTGTACATGTGGTAGACGTCAGGCTCGCCATGGATAATCGCCCGCGACAGCACCGCCAGGTCATAGGCCGAACTGTGCTGGCCCGGGGCATCGAGGCCGTGGACGGTTTCGAAATGGGTGTCCTGCAGATGCAGTTTTTCGACATACTGATTCATCAGGGCGACAAACTGCGGCTGACCGCCGGCGACATAGTCGGCCAGCGCGACGCAGGCGTCGTTGCCGGAGTCGACAATCAGCCCACGGCTGAGGTCGCGGACGCTGACGCGGTCCCCTGGCTTTAAGAACATCAGGGATGACCCGTCGAACACCGGGTTGCCCTTCGCCCAGGCGTCTTTACCCACGGTGACGATATCATCAAAGGTGATACGATGGCTGTCGATGGCACGATCGACCACGTAGCCGGTCATCAGTTTGGTCAGGCTGGCAGGATTACGCTGCTGATGTTCGTTACCCGCGGTCAGCACCTGACCGGTGGTGTAATCCATCAGCACCCAGGAGCCAGCCTGAATGGAAGGCGGCGCGACCGTAGCAGGTAAGTCGACGGCAAATGCGCAGGAAACGCTCGAAGCGAGCAAAGATACAGCAATAAACAAACGGCCTTTCAACGGCATATCCTCTAGATTTACAGATCCGCCGTCCTTTTTACGGAACTTCGCGTTTCATATCAGGGTTTAATTGCAAGAAAATATGACACAGCAGAGGAAGTTGCTTGCCGTTACCCTTCTGATGACCGGGCAAATCGTTTACCATACCGGTCGCACGCCACCACGGATAATGAACAGACTATGCAAGATAGCGTCAACCAGCCCGGATTTTTATTCCACGATTATGAAACCTTCGGCACCAGCCCTTCCCTTGACCGGCCGGCGCAGTTCGCCGCCATCCGCACCGACGCGGAGTTAAACGTGCTCGGCGAGCCCGAGGTGTTTTACTGCAAGCCCGCTGACGATTATCTGCCGCAGCCGCAGGCGGTGATGATCACCGGGATCACCCCGCAGGAAGCGCTGGCCAAAGGGGATAACGAGGCCGCGTTTGCCCGCCGCATCCACGATCTGTTCACGGTGCCGCAGACCTGCATCGTCGGCTATAACAACGTGCGCTTTGACGACGAAGTGACGCGGAATATCTTCTATCGCAACTTCTATGACCCTTATGCCTGGAGCTGGCAGCACGATAACTCGCGCTGGGATCTGCTCGACGTGATGCGCGCCTGCTATGCCCTGCGTCCGGAAGGGATCGTCTGGCCGGAGAATGACGAGGGTCTGCCGAGCTTCCGGCTTGAACATCTGACCGTCGCCAACGGTATTGAACACCAGAACGCCCATGACGCGATGGCCGACGTTTACGCCACCATCGCCATGGCGAAGCTGGTGAAAACCCGGCAGCCGCGGCTGTTTGACTATCTCTACAGCCACCGCAATAAGCGCAAGCTGGCGACGCTCATCGACGTGCCGCAAATGAAGCCGCTGGTGCATGTCTCCGGCATGTTCGGCGCCGCGCGCGGCAACACCAGCCTGGTGGCGCCCCTGGCCTGGCATCCGGAAAACCGCAATGCGGTGATCATGGTCGATCTGGCGGGGGATATGGCGCCGCTGCTGGAACTGGATGCCGACGCCCTGCGCGAGCGGCTTTACACCCCGCGCGCCGAGCTTGGCGATCTGCCGGCGGCGCCGATTAAACTGGTGCATTTGAACAAATGTCCGGTGCTGGCCCAGGCCAATACCCTGCGCCCGCAGGATGCCGACCGGCTGGGGATCTCTATTCAACGCTGTCTGGAGAATGCCCAGCTGCTGCGGGCGAATCCGCAGGTGCGGGAGAAAGTGGTGGCGGTCTATGCCGAAGCCGAGCCGTTCGTGCCGTCCGAAAACGTCGACGCCCAGCTTTACAATGGGTTCTTTAGCGATGCCGACCGCGCGGCGATGAAAATCGTGCTGGAAACCGAACCGCGCAATCTGCCGGCGCTGGATATCACCTTCGCCGACAAGCGCATCGAACGCCTGCTGTTTAACTACCGGGCGCGCAACTTCCCCGGCACGCTCGATGAACATGAGCAGCAGCGCTGGTTAGAGCACCGTCGTCAGGTATTTACGCCTGAGTTTTTGCAGGCCTATGCCGATGAGCTGCAGATGCTGTATCAGCAGTATGCGGATGATAAAGAGAAGCTGGCGCAGCTGAAGGCGTTGTGGCAGTACGCGCAGGATATTGTCTGATTGGCGGACATGCCCGGGTTGCGGCTAACGCCTTACCCGGGCTACAAACGATGACCGGGGAGGACGCCTGACCGTAGGCCCGCGCAAGCGCAGCGCCGCCGGGCATTGCCTCCCCAGTTCGTGCTTACCTTTTTGCCCGGTGGCGGCTTCGCCTTACCGGGCCTGGACGCTGGTACCAGAGTAGCCCGGGTAAGGCGCTAGCCGCTACCCGGGATGACTGGCTTAACTTTTCGCACGGCTGGCGATGATTTCATCCGCTACGTTGCGCGGCGCTTCCGCGTAGTGGTGGAACTCCATGCTGTAGGTTGCTCGTCCCTGAGACATCGAGCGCAGCGTGGTGGAATAACCAAACATCTCCGCCAGCGGCACATCGGCGCGGATGATCTGGCTGCCGAAGCGCTCTTCCATCCCCTGCACCATCCCGCGACGGGAAGAGAGATCGCCCATGATATTCCCGGCGTACTCTTCCGGCGTCTCCACCTCCACGTGCATCACCGGCTCCAGGATCACCGGATCCGCTTTGCGCGCGCCTTCCCGGAAGCCAAAGATCGCCGCCATGCGGAACGCCATCTCCGAGGAGTCCACGTCGTGGTACGACCCGAAGGTCAGGGTCGCTTTCACGTCAACCACCGGATAGCCCGCCAGCACGCCGGTGCCCATCGCTTCGCGCAGCCCTTTCTCCACGGAAGGGATGTACTCGCGCGGCACCACGCCACCTTTGGTGGCGTCCTCGAAAACGAAACCGCTGCCCGGCTCCAGCGGCTCCAGGGTCAGCACAACGTGCCCGTACTGCCCTTTGCCGCCGGACTGGCGTACAAATTTGCCTTCCACGTCCGTCACTTTCTTGCGCAGGGTTTCGCGGTAGGTGACCTGCGGACGACCAATGTTGGCCTCAACGCCAAACTCGCGCTTCATCCGGTCGACAATGATCTCCAGATGCAGCTCGCCCATGCCGGAGATAATCGTCTGGCCGGACTCTTCATCGGTATGCAGACGGAACGACGGATCTTCCGCCGCCAGCCGCTGCAGCGCGATGCCCATTTTCTCCTGGTCCGCTTTGGTCTTCGGCTCAATCGCCAGCGAAATCACCGGCTCCGGAAACTCCATGCGCTCAAGGGTAATAATCGCATCCGGATCGCATAGCGTATCACCGGTGGTCACATCCTTCAGCCCAACGCAGGCCGCGATATCCCCGGCGTGCAGTTCGTCAACTTCGTGGCGATCGTTGGCCTGCATCAGCACGATACGTCCGATGCGCTCTTTCTTGCCCTTCACCGGGTTCCACACCGCATCGCCTTTCTTCAGCGTCCCGGAGTAGACGCGGATAAAGGTCAGCTGGCCGACGTAGGGGTCGGTCATCAGTTTGAACGCCAGCGCCGACAGCGGCTCATCGTCGCTCGGATGGCGTTCCGCCGACTGGCCTTTCTCATCCACGCCCTGTATCGCCGGAATATCCAACGGCGACGGCATCAGCTCCACCACCGCGTCGAGCATGCGCTGCACGCCTTTGTTTTTAAAGGCGCTCCCGCAGAGCACCGCCTGGATTTCGCCCTTCACCGTGCGCTGGCGCAGACCGGCGACGATCTCCGCCTCGTCCAGCTCGCCGGTTTCGAGGTATTTGTCCATCAGCGCGTCGCTGGCCTCCGCCGCCGCCGAGACCATTTTCTCCCGCCACTCGCGGGCAGTCGCCAGCAGATCGTCAGGGACCGGCCCGTAGCTGAAGGTCATGCCCTGAGTGGCGTCATCCCACAGGATGGCGCGCATTTTCACCAGGTCGACGACGCCGGTGAAATGCTCTTCGGCGCCAATGGGGATGACAATCGGCACCGGGTTGGCCTTCAGGCGGTCGATCATCATCTGCACCACGCGGAAGAAATCCGCCCCGGGGCGGTCCATCTTGTTGACGAAGGCCAGCCGCGGGACATGGTATTTATTCGCCTGGCGCCAGACAGTCTCCGACTGGGGCTGCACTCCGCCGACTGAGTCATACACCATCACCGCGCCGTCGAGCACGCGCATGGAACGTTCCACCTCAATGGTGAAATCCACGTGCCCCGGGGTGTCGATGATATTGATCCGGTGCGGCTCGAAGCTGCGGTCCATACCCGGCCAGAAGCAGCTCACCGCCGCCGAGGTAATGGTGATCCCGCGCTCCTGCTCCTGGGCCATCCAGTCGGTGGTTGCCGCGCCATCGTGTACTTCACCCAGCTTATGGCTCATCCCGGTGTAAAACAGGATGCGCTCGGTGGTGGTGGTTTTACCGGCATCGATATGCGCGGAGATACCGATGTTGCGATAACGTTCGAGGGGGATGGGTCGGGGCATGATGCGTCCTTAGTCGTTTTGACTGTCAGTCTGCGGTCGGAATGATCCGCAGTTCATTTAACTGCCGCCTATGATAGTACAATTGTACGAGTATATTCGAACTATTTTGACTATTATTATGATTGGTCAGGTTGCGGCGGCGCGCGTGGTATCAGACCTGGAGTTTGGGTATAGTAGCCGCCAGCCGCCGATACGGGCTGCGACCGCCATGCGCCGCGCCAACGCCGACACAGGATTATTATGATCGCCAATCACCCCGAACGAGAACAAATTCGCCTGGAAAATGTCCTTTCCGCGCTCGGCAACCCGCTGCGACTGGAGATCATCCGCACGCTGGCCGACGGCAGCGAGCAGAGCTGCAACGCGCTGCGTCAGGAAGAGGTGGCCAAGTCCACCATGACCCACCACTGGCGCGTCCTGCGCGACAGCGGTGTGATCTGGCAGCGGCCTCAGGGACGGGAGAATATGATTTCGCTGCGCAGGGAAGATCTGGACGCCCGTTTTCCCGGCCTGCTGGATACGCTGCTGAACGTGATGGTGCGGGAGGGATAAGTATTTACGCCGGGTAGCCACTGCGCCTGACCCGTCCTGCAAAGACCTGCCGTCAGCTTATATCCCCCAGACCCGGCAAGCGCAGCGCCGCCGGGCAAAAAACAGGTCCCGGTATCGAACAAGCGCAGACGAAAAAAAAGCCGGAGGTTTCCCTCCGGCTTTTCTCATTCACATCACGCTACGCCTTACGCCACGTCTTCGTACTGCGGCACGGGGTTGCGGAAGCTTTTGGTCACGCAGGCCAGATAGACCAGACCGATACCGGCCCAGATCAGGCCCAGAATCATCGAGCTCTCTTCCAGGTTGACCCACAGCGCGCCGACGGTCAGGGCGCCGCACATCGGCAGGAACAGATACTGGAAGTGGTCTTTCAGCGTCTTGTTGCGTTTCTCACGGATCCAGAACTGCGAAATTACCGACAGGTTAACAAAGGTAAACGCCACCAGCGCACCAAAGTTAATCAGCGCCGTCGCCATCACCAGGTCGAAGTTAATCGCCAGCAGGGCAATAGCGCCGACCAGGATGATGTTCATCGCCGGGGTGCGCCAGGTCGGGTGGACGTAGCCGAAGAAGCTTTTCGGGAATACGCCGTCACGACCCATCACGTACATCAGACGCGCCACGCCAGCGTGCGCCGCCATACCGGAAGCCAGTACGGTGATGGTGGAGAAGATCAGCGCGCCCACCTGGAAGGCTTTACCTGCCACGTAGAGCATAATTTCCGGCTGTGACGCATCCGGATCTTTAAAGCGCGAGATATCCGGGAAGTACAGCTGCAGGAAGTAGGTGGCAAAGATGAAGATCAGGCCGCCGATCAGCGCGGTCAGGAAGATCGCGCGCGGAATGACGCGCTCTGCATCTTTGGTCTCTTCAGACAGGTTGCTGATGCCGTCGAAGCCGGTAAACGAGAAGCACAGGATCGTCGCCCCGGTAATCATCGGGATCACGTGCGCGTCACCGGACCAGAACGGACGGCTGCTGGCCAGCGTACCGGCGCCTTCGCCTTCAAACACGCCATAAATCACCATGCCGAGGATCACGGCAATCAGCACCACCTGCAGCACCACGATCACGGTGTTGAAGTTGGCCACGGATTTAATGCTGCGCAGGTTAAAGGCGGTCATAAAGGCGACCAGCGCGATAACAAACACCCACGACGGAATCGAAGGCACCAGCGCTTCAAAATAGATTTTCGCCAGCAGAATGTTGATCATCGGCGCGAACAGGTAGTCGAGCAGCGAGGACCAACCCACCATAAAGCCAACGGTCGGGCTGATGGATTTCTGCGCATAGGTATACGCCGAGCCGGCGGACGGGTAACGACGTACCAGCTTGCCGTAGCTCAGCGCAGTAAACAGGATAGCGATTAACGCAAAGGCGTAGGCCGTCGGCACGTGACCGTCGGTCATACCAGAGACGATACCAAACGTATCGAACAGCGTCATCGGCTGCATATAGGCCAGGCCCATCATTACAACCGGAACTAGCGTAAGTGTTTTACGTAATTCCACGCGAGAGGTATTTGGAGTAGCGTTATGCGACATAGTTATCCCCTTTTACGGTGAACGCCAGCGCGTAAGCAAAAAATTGCCCCATTTCTTTCTATTCCTCAGCGACAACGACTGTCGGTTTTTAGTAAATATCTATCCGGTACGAAGCCCGGCCTCTTGGTATTGAATGATGTGTCTTTCGACCAAAAAAATAACCGACACTTTAAAAAAAAGCGTCGGCTAGTCTCTGGTTTTCAGGCCGCATATTTTGCAACAAATTCAACGGCGTTGACAAGATGTTATGAAGTTCATTGCGTAAGCATATTTTTTAACGTGCTAATATCTATACGGTTTCCATATGATAAATTGTAAAAATAGCACTATTTGCTAATAGCGTTTCCCGCCACCATTTACCAGCCAAACCGCAGGTAGCGTCATTCCAGCCGATCCACGCGTGCTGACGAGGCGACTGCCCGCGCACGGTCAAGCTGACCAGTTCGCCGCTCTCCAGCAGCCCCTGCACCTGGTAACGCGGCAGGCAGCCCCACCCCAGCCCCATGCACAGCAGCGCCAGCTGCGCCGTAACGTCACATACCGTCAGGGTCTCCTGATCGCCGAGCAGCGCCCCGCCCTCGCCGGTGGCGACCGCGCGGTAACGGCGCAGAGTTCGCCAGCTCAACGGGGCGCGACGCTCCGCCAGAGGATGCTGCGGGGAGACCACCAGCTCCAGATCCAGCTCGCCAAGGGGAAGATAATCATAGCCGCTCAGCGGCGGCGGCTCGCCGAGCGCCCCCAGCAGGAGATCGGCCTGCCCTTCAGTCAGCGGCCGCCAGTCCAGCAGCGAGGGGTTCAGCGTGAAGTGCAGCCGGGTCAGCGGCTGCTGTTGATAAAATGCGGCGATCAGCGGCGAGAGTTGCGCCACGGGAAAAGTGCTGTCCACCGCCAGGCGGAGGGTATGCTCCCACCCCTGCTGCAGCTTAACCGCCCGGATCTCCAGTTCGCGGGCGATATGCAGCACTTCCCGTCCTTTCTCCAGCAGCATCTGTCCGGTGGGGGTAAAGCGCGCGCGGTGACCGCTGCGGTCGAGCAGCTGAATATTGAGATCGCTTTCCAGCCGGTGAATGGTGTAGCTCAGCGCCGAGGGCGTTTTAAAGAGCCTTGCCGACGCCGCGGCAAAACTCCCCTCTTTTTCCAGTGCGTCGAGGATCACGAGGACATCCAGCAGTGGTTTCATCGCTACCCCCTTACGGTATGCGAATCACCGCTGGCGCATCACTCCATCGGCATCACCAGCGGATCGGGGTACTGGTACTCAAATCCCAGCTCATTGCAGATTCGATTGCCATCCACAATCTTGCCCTGGCCGCCGTCCGGGCTGTCACTGAACACCGGCGGCGGCAGCCCCAGCTCGCGGGCCATCTGCGGATAAAAGAGGCCGCGTGCCGGATGGCGGGGCGCACATAGATTATAGATGTGCCCGCCCTTCGGAGCCTGCAGCAGCAGTTCGATGGCGGCCACCACATCCTGCAAATGCACCAGATTGACCACATGCTGGCCATCCGGCGCCGACTTGCCGGCGAAAAAACGTCCCGGATGACGGGACGGCCCCACCAGCCCGGCCAGGCGCAGAATATCCACCGACGTCCCCGGCAGGTTGTGCAGCCAGTCTTCCAGCTCCTTGAGCACCTGCCCGCTGGCGGTCTCCGGCAGGCGCGGGGAGTTCTCTTTCACCGTGCCGTTGACGTTGCCATACACCGAGGTGGAGCTGGTGAAGACGATCCGCGGAATATGGTACGCCAGCGCGGTATCGACGATCTCCTGCACCGCCTGCAGATAAAACCCTTCCCCCGCGCCGGTCCGCCGGGCCGGCAGCGTGATCACCAGCGCATCGACGTTCATCAGCGCGTCGAGGTCCTCGGTATCACAGACCAGCTGCGGCTCCAGGCGCAGCGGATAGCTGTCGATCCCGCACATCCGCGCCGCCTCCACGCCATCCTGCGTGGTTTTACTGCCGGTGACCTGCCAGCCTCGCGCCGTCAACGACAGCGCCAGCGGCATCCCCAGCCATCCCAAACCGACTATCGCGACCTTTTTCATCCCAGGCTCCTGACTCTTTCGCTGTGCTGATTACAGGCTACGCCAGCCAGCGGCAACTGACAATTTCTTCGCTCAATGTGAAATGAATTAATGATAGAAAAAAGCCCTTGCTTTCTGCGGCGGAAGTGGTTTAGGTTAAAGGACATCAAATGCATAGTCATTCACAGAGAATTTTATGAACCGCGTTCAATTTAAACACCACCATCATCACCATCATCCTGACTAGTCTTTCAGGCGATGTGTGCTGGAAGACATTTGGATCTTCCAGTGGTGCATGAACGCGCAGAGAGCCCCCGGAAGATTCACTTCCGGGGGCTTTTTTTTGGACCAAATTCGGACAGATTCAGACAGGTATTCAGAGGAAAAGAACAATGTTAGACAACACCCGTTTACGCATAGCTATTCAGAAATCAGGCCGTTTAAGCGAAGATTCACGCGAATTACTCAGCCGCTGCGGCATTAAAGTCAATTTGCACACCCAGCGTCTGATTGCGCTGGCGGAAAATATGCCAATCGACATTCTGCGCGTGCGTGATGACGATATCCCGGGCCTGGTGATGGACGGTGTTGTCGACCTCGGCATTATCGGCGAAAACGTGCTGGAAGAAGAGCTGCTCAGCCGCCGCGCCCAGGGCGAAGACCCGCGCTATTTCACCCTGCGCCGTCTCGACTTCGGCGGCTGCCGCCTGTCGCTGGCGACCCCGGTGGATGAAGCCTGGAACGGCCCGGCGGCGCTGGACGGCAAACGTATCGCCACCTCTTACCCGCACCTGCTGAAGCGCTACCTCGATCAAAAAGGTATCTCCTTTAAATCCTGTCTGCTGAACGGCTCCGTGGAAGTGGCGCCGCGCGCCGGCCTCGCCGACGCCATTTGCGACCTCGTCTCCACCGGCGCCACCCTGGAAGCCAACGGCCTGCGCGAAGTGGAAGTGATCTACCGCTCCAAAGCCTGCCTGATCCAGCGCGACGGCGAAATGGCCGACGCCAAACAGCAGCTGATTGACCGCCTGCTGACCCGTATTCAGGGGGTGATCCAGGCCCGCGAGTCGAAATACATCATGATGCACGCCCCGACCGAACGCCTTGAGGAAGTGGTTGCCCTGCTGCCGGGCGCCGAGCGTCCGACCATTCTGCCGCTGGCAGGCGACAAGCAGCGCGTGGCGATGCACATGGTCAGCAGCGAAACCCTGTTCTGGGAGACCATGGAAAAACTGAAGGCGCTGGGCGCCAGCTCCATTCTGGTGCTGCCGATTGAGAAGATGATGGAGTAATCGGCCAGCCGGTCACGGGACACACAGGGGAAAACAATCATGAGCTTCAACACAATCATCGACTGGAACGGCTGTAGCGCAGACCAACAGCGACAACTCTTAACGCGCCCGGCGATTTCCGCCTCCGACAGCATCAGTAAAACGGTGGCGGAGATCCTCGATAACGTCAAAGCCAACGGCGACGCGGCGCTGCGCGAATACAGCGCGAAGTTTGATAAAACCACCGTCGCCGCGCTGCAGGTGAGCGAGGCGGAGATCGCCGCCGCCGGCGAGCGCCTCAGCGACGAGCTGAAGCAGGCGATGGCGGTGGCGGTGCAAAACATCGAGACCTTCCACAACGCGCAAAAGCTGCAGGCGGTGGATGTCGAAACGCTGCCGGGGGTGCGCTGCCAGCAAGTGACCCGCCCTATCGCCTCCGTCGGGCTGTATATTCCGGGCGGCTCGGCGCCGCTGTTCTCCACGGTGCTGATGCTGGCGACGCCGGCGCGCATCGCCGGCTGTCAGCAGGTGGTGCTCTGCTCGCCGCCGCCTATCGCCGATGAGATCCTCTACGCCGCGCAGCTGTGCGGCGTGAAAACCATCTTTAACGTCGGCGGCGCGCAGGCCATCGCCGCCCTCGCCCTCGGAACCGAGTCGGTGCCGAAGGTGGATAAAATCTTTGGCCCGGGTAACGCTTACGTCACGGAGGCCAAACGCCAGGTCAGCCAGCGTCTGGACGGCGCGGCCATCGACATGCCGGCCGGCCCGTCGGAAGTGCTGGTGATCGCCGACAGCGGCGCCAACCCGGACTTCGTCGCCTCCGACCTGCTGTCGCAGGCGGAACACGGCCCGGACTCGCAGGTGATCCTCCTGACCCCGGACGCCGGGATGGGCAACCGCGTCGCCGAGGCCGTGGAGCGCCAGCTGGCCGCCCTGCCGCGCGCCGAAACCGCTCGCGTGGCGCTCTCCGCCAGCCGGATCATCGTGGCCCGCGACCTGGCGCAGTGCGTGGCCATCTCCAACCAGTACGGCCCGGAGCACCTGATCATTCAGACCCGCCAGGCCCGTGAGCTGGTGGACAGCATCACCAGCGCCGGCTCGGTTTTCCTTGGCGACTGGTCGCCGGAATCCGCGGGCGACTATGCCTCGGGCACCAACCACGTCCTGCCGACCTATGGCTATACCGCCACCTGCTCGAGCCTCGGCCTGGCCGACTTCCAGAAACGGATGACCGTGCAGGAGCTGTCGCGCGACGGCTTTGCCGCCCTCGCCTCGACGATTGAGATTCTGGCCGCCGCCGAGCGCCTTGACGCCCACAAAAACGCCGTAACGCTGCGCGTTGCCGCCCTGAAGGAGCAAGCATGAGCATTGAAGATTTAGCCCGCGCCAACGTTCGCGCGCTGACCCCGTATCAATCCGCTCGCCGCCTGGGCGGGAAAGGCGACGTCTGGCTCAACGCTAACGAATTCCCCACCGCCGTGGCCTTCCAGCTGACCGAGCAGACGCTGAACCGCTATCCGGAGCCGCAGCCGAAGGCGGTGATTGAGAGCTACGCCCGCTACGCCGAGGTTAAACCGGAGCAGGTGCTGGTCAGCCGCGGCGCCGACGAAGGCATTGAGCTGCTGATCCGCGCCTTCTGCGAGCCAGGCGAAGACGCCGTGCTCTACTGCCCGCCGACCTACGGCATGTACAGCGTCAGCGCCGAGACCATCGGCGTCGAGTGCCGCACCGTGCCGACGCTGGCCGACTGGCAGCTCGACCTGCCGGGCATCGAGGCGCAGCTGGACGGGGTGAAGGTGGTCTTCGTCTGCAGCCCGAACAACCCGACCGGGCAAATTATCGACCCGCAGTCGATGCGCGACCTGCTGGAGATGACCCGCGGCAAAGCTATCGTGGTGGCCGACGAAGCCTATATTGAATTCTGCCCGCAGGCGACGCTCGCCGGCTGGCTCAGCGACTACCCGCACCTGGTGGTGCTGCGCACGCTGTCTAAAGCCTTCGCCCTCGCCGGCCTGCGCTGCGGCTTCACCCTCGCCAACGCCGAGGTGATCAACGTGCTGCTGAAAGTGATCGCCCCGTACCCGCTCTCCACGCCGGTGGCCGATATCGCCGCCCAGGCGCTGAGCGCGGAAGGGATCGCCGCGATGCGTCAGCGCGTGGCGCAGATCCTCGACGAGCGCCGCTACCTGGTGGAACAGCTGCGCGGCATCGCCTGCGTGGAGCAGGTCTTCGATTCCGAAACCAACTACGTCCTGGCGCGGATAACCGCCTCCAGCGCAGTGTTTAAATCTTTGTGGGATCAGGGCATTATCTTACGTGACCAGAATAAACAACCTTCATTGAGCGGCTGTTTGCGTATCACTATCGGTACCCGTGCAGAGAGCCAGCGCGTGATTGACGCCTTGACTGCGGAGAATGTATGACCCAGAAGTATCTCTTTATTGACCGTGACGGCACCCTGATTTCCGAACCGCCGGTGGATTTCCAGGTGGACCGTTTCGACAAGCTGGCGTTTGAGCCGCAGGTGATCCCGGCGCTGCTGAAGCTGCAGCAGGAAGGCTATAAGCTGGTGATGATCACCAACCAGGATGGTCTGGGCACCGACAGCCTGCCGCAGGAGGCGTTTGATGGCCCGCACAACCTGATGATGCAGATCTTCGCCTCGCAGGGCGTTAACTTTGAAGAAGTGCTGATTTGTCCGCACTTCCCGGGCGACAACTGCGACTGCCGCAAGCCGAAAACCCAGCTGGTGCTGCCGTGGCTGGAAGAGGGCGTACTGGATAAAGCCCACAGCTATGTGATTGGAGACCGGGCCACCGACCTTGAGCTGGCGGATAACATGGGGATTATCGGTCTGCGCTATGACCGCGAGACGCTGAACTGGCCGACCATCTGCGAGCAACTGACCCGCCGCGACCGCTATGCCCACGTCGAGCGCATCACCAAAGAGACCCAGGTGGATGTGAAAGTGTGGCTGGACCGCGAAGGCGGCAGCAAGATCCACACCGGCGTCGGCTTTTTTGACCATATGCTCGACCAAATCGCCACCCATGGCGGCTTCCGCATGGAGGTCAACGTCGGCGGCGATCTGTACATCGACGATCACCACACGGTGGAAGATACCGGCCTGGCCCTCGGCGAAGCCCTGAAGCTGGCGCTTGGCGACAAGCGCGGCATCAACCGCTTCGGCTTCGTGCTGCCGATGGACGAGTGTCTCGCCCGCTGCGCGCTGGATATCTCCGGCCGTCCGCACCTGGAGTATAAGGCGGACTTCACCTATCAGCGCGTCGGCGATCTGAGCACCGAGATGGTGGAACACTTCTTCCGCTCGCTCTCTTACACCATGGCGGTGACGCTGCACCTGAAAACCAAGGGCAAGAACGATCACCACCGCGTGGAGAGCCTGTTCAAAGCCTTTGGCCGTACGCTGCGCCAGGCGATCCGCGTCCAGGGCGATGCCCTGCCGTCTTCCAAAGGGGTGCTGTAATGAATGTGGTGATCCTTGATACCGGGTGCGCCAACCTCAATTCGGTGAAATCGGCGATTGGCCGCCACGGCTATGAGCCGGTGGTCAGCCGCGACCCGGAGGTGGTATTGCGTGCCGATAAACTGTTTCTTCCCGGCGTCGGCACCGCCCAGGCGGCGATGGACCAGCTGCGCGACCGCGAACTGATCGACCTGATCAAAGCCTGTACCCAGCCGGTGCTGGGGATTTGCCTGGGTATGCAGCTGCTCGGCAAGCGCAGTGAAGAGAACAACGGCGTCGATCTGCTGGGCATTATCGAGGAAGAGGTGCCGAAGATGACCGACCACGGCCTGCCGCTGCCGCACATGGGCTGGAACCGGGTGTATGCCAAAGCGGGCGATCGTCTGTTCCGCGGCATTGAAGAAGGGGCTTACTTCTACTTCGTGCACAGCTACGCCATGCCGGTCAACCCGTACACCATCGCCCAGTGCAATTACGGCGAGGCGTTCACCGCCGCGGTGCAGAAAGATAACTTCTTTGGCGTGCAGTTCCATCCGGAGCGCTCCGGGAGCGCCGGGGCGCAGCTGCTGAAAAACTTCCTGGAGATGTGATGATTATTCCTGCTTTAGATTTAATCGACGGCACCGTCGTTCGTCTCCACCAGGGCGATTATGGCCAGCAGCGCGACTATGGCAGCGATCCGCTGCCGCGCCTGCAGTCCTATGCCGCTCAGGGAGCGGAAGTCCTGCACCTGGTCGACCTGACCGGGGCGAAGGATCCGGCGAAGCGCCAGATCCCGCTGCTGAAATCGCTGGTCGCCGGCGTTGACGTCCCGGTGCAGGTCGGCGGCGGCGTGCGGACCGAGGCGGATGTCGCGGCCCTGCTTGAAGCCGGCGTCGACCGCGTGGTGGTCGGCTCCACTGCGGTGAAATCCCCGGAGGAAGTGAAAGGCTGGTTTAAACGCTTTGGCCCTGAGCGGCTGGTGCTGGCCCTCGACGTGCGTATCGACGCCGACGGCAATAAGCAGGTGGCGGTCAGCGGCTGGCAGGAAAACTCCGGCGTGACCCTGGAGGAGCTGGTGGAGAGCTATCTGCCGGTCGGCCTGCAGCATGTGCTGTGCACCGATATCTCCCGCGACGGCACGCTGGCGGGCTCCAACGTCTCGCTGTACGAGGAAGTCTGCGCCCGCTACCCGCAGGTGGCGTTTCAGTCGTCCGGCGGCATCGGCGATCTCAATGATATTGCCGCCCTGCGCGGCACCGGGGTGCGCGGCGTGATTGTCGGTCGCGCGCTGCTGGAAGGCAAATTCAACGTAACGGAGGCCATTCAATGCTGGCAAAACGGATAATCCCCTGCCTCGACGTCCGCGACGGCCAGGTAGTGAAAGGCGTGCAGTTCCGTAATCACGAGATCATCGGCGATATCGTCCCGCTGGCCAAGCGCTATGCCGACGAAGGCGCCGACGAGCTGGTGTTTTATGATATCACCGCCTCCAGCGACGGCCGGGTGGTCGATAAGAGCTGGGTGTCGCGGGTGGCGGAAGTAATCGATATTCCTTTCTGCGTGGCGGGCGGGATCAAGTCGCTGGAAGACGCGGCGCAGATCCTCTCCTTCGGCGCCGATAAGATCTCGATTAACTCCCCTGCTCTCGCCGACCCGACGCTGATCACCCGCCTTGCAGACCGCTTTGGCGTGCAGTGCATCGTGGTGGGGATCGATACCTGGTTTGATGCACAGACCGGCAAGTATCACGTTAATCAGTACACCGGCGACGAGAGCCGCACCCGGGTGACGCAGTGGGAAACCCTCGACTGGGTGGAGGAAGTGCAGAAGCGCGGCGCGGGCGAGATCGTCCTCAATATGATGAACCAGGACGGGGTGCGCAACGGCTACGACCTGCAGCAGCTGGCGAAGGTCCGCGCGGTGTGCCATGTGCCGCTGATCGCCTCCGGCGGCGCAGGCACCATGGAACACTTCCTCGAAGCCTTCCGCGACGCCGACGTTGACGGCGCGCTGGCGGCCTCGGTATTCCACAAACAGATTATTAATATTGGCGAACTGAAAGCGTACCTGGCGGCACAGGGCGTGGAGATAAGGGTATGTTGACTGAACAGCTGGACTGGGAAAAAACGGACGGCATGATGCCGGCCATCGTGCAGCACGCCGTATCCGGCGAAGTGCTGATGCTGGGCTACATGAACAAGGACGCGCTGGAGAAAACCGAAGCCACCGGCAAGGTCACCTTTTACTCACGCACCAAACAGCGGCTGTGGACCAAGGGTGAAACCTCGGGCAATGTCCTCAACGTGGTGAGCATCACACCGGACTGCGACAACGATACGCTGCTGGTGCTGGTGAACCCGATCGGGCCGACCTGCCACAAAGGCACCACCAGCTGCTTCGGCGACGCTGGCCACCAGTGGCTGTTCCTGTATCAGCTGGAGCAGCTGCTGGCTGAGCGTAAGCACGCCGACCCGGAGAGCTCCTACACGGCGAAGCTGTATGCCAGCGGCACCAAGCGCATCGCGCAGAAAGTGGGAGAAGAAGGCGTAGAGACCGCGCTGGCCGCCACGGTGAACGACCGCTTCGAGCTGAAGAATGAGGCGTCGGACCTGATGTATCACCTGCTGGTGCTGCTGCAGGACCAGGGGCTTTCATTACAAGATATTATTGCCAACCTTAAGAGTCGGCATAAATAATCTGCAGGATGAAAGAAAAAAGGCCGGAAGCTGAAAAGTTCAGCAACCGGCCTTTATATTTTCAGGTCGAATTTTTTAGCGATTCTTTTTAAATTCTGCAACCTTTTCAGCTAACAGTTTTTCACTGGCTTTTATTAACGATGTATATTGAGAGTTCTCAAAGCCCCATAATGTTGACTGTTGCTCTTCTGCGTATCCTACAAGGAAAGGTAATGTAGTCACGACGACCAGATCTTGAGCTGATTCAACATAGCGGTCAATAGTATTGGTTTCGGCATCAATATTTTTCTCATCCCACTGGCTAATAAGATCCATACCACGGCGAGAATAAATATTCATAACCATACTAGTCATTTTGTCAATGTAGATATACTCAATACCATCCATTACCTTAACATCCAGTACCTTCGTGTCCTCATGCAGATGTGCAATTATGCCAGCAAAAATATGCCATTTAGCCTCAGTACTCTGTAGATGGTTAATAATTTTATTTAATTTATTATCATAATCAACCGGGAAAATAACATCATCTTCACAGATAATCCCCATTTCCGCCTTACTGGCCAGCATGCCTGAAAGCATATATTTATAGCTCATGCCACAACCAATCCAACCAATGCGATAACGGATCCCCTCGAAAAATTGGAATCCATGGGATGGACTAGCGAAAAAAGCTTTCCGGCGGACGGGTGTTTCAGACAATGATAAACAAAGGCGTGGGACATCTCCAGTTTGAAATTGCTCAAATGAGAAAATACTTTTGTATTGTGAAAAATTGAGTTTATCAATCGACAGCAGATAACGTCGCAGATAATAATTATTTTTATTATCTACATTAGTAAAGTGCTTAATTTTTTCTTTTCTTTCGTTGTAATATTCTTTATCAGATAACAAATTCTGAATTTTCTCGACCATTGCCGGAATATCACCGATGGGGCAAAAATCGATCACATCCTGTAGGTCTTCATGCTCTACAATATCTGAACTGCTTTCACTCACTACAGGCGTCCCAAGCGAAATCGTTTCATATAGACGTGTGGTTTCAAGCAACGCATTTTCATAGTAATGAATGTTGACGACGACTTTCGCATTCTTAACCATTCTGGTGAGTTTATCACCGAAAACTTCCGAAGCGACAGTGACATTAAAATGCTTCTTCAATTCCTGAAGATAGGCCTTGCGGCGCTCACAGTTTGGATCGCCATAGAATAGAACATCTGCGTGTATATCACCTTTCTGATCATCCAGTACATAACCGTTATCTGCTAAATGGGCTGGGTAATCTGGAAAGCTGGAAATCGGCATATAAAACAATTTCTGATACGGAATGCCTTTATCCAGTAAATATTCAATATTTTTCAAGGAATAATCAAAAATAGCAACAGCATTATTGAGACGAGAAAAATACTCATCGGTAAACCATCTTGAGTTGACCGACTGCTCCATCTGGAAAGCAATGTAGTTACGGGGCAGTTGTTTGAACATTTGCGGACAAACTACAATGTGCATCTGCCCCATATCCTGCTCAACGGAATAAGCAGTACTGACATGGCCCTTAATTCCGCAATCAAGCAGATTCTTTTCAATCAAATGTGCAACGAATAGGGTATGCTGAGTAGCAAGAATTCTTACCGTTCCAGTATCGACAAATGGCGTAGCTGGTGAAGAGTCGATAGCAGCTCGGCTTAAAACACGTTTAAAACCATCAACCATCCCTGACCAGTTTCCTGACAATAGAAGACGAATAGCCGTTTTATATTTCGATTTTGAAAGAAGCCCACCCGATAAAATATAGCGAGAAAAAACATTATTACCGGAAGTCGTGTATTCCCTCATCATTGCTTTTATAGTGCTAAATTCACCTCGGGAAATCCTACCAGATATACGAACTGGCATGGTTAACTTCCATGACAGACTTCTGCGCATACGATCTACTTCATCTTGTTTGACTGCCAGGGCGGAAACTAATATCTCCCTGTCTTTTGCTGCCAAGTCTGCCGTTTGCTGGAGTTTGGTAATCGCTGCAGCTAATTTTTCGCGCTCAGTAACCTCGGCAGCAAGCTGCGTTTTCAAATCTTCAAGTTGTTTGTTATTCTCGGCTAATGAGTTTTCTAAAATGGTTCTCATGGTGATATCTTTGGAAATCGCTTCGTTTATTAATGTTGACAGCGTATGGCTGTTTTCTTCACGCTCATCCGGCATTTTAGAATAAAATTGCAGGTGTTTACGTACGATATCCAGCTCTGCTGGATGGTCCAACCTGAATCGCAAATATTCCAGATTAAATATAAGTTCAAAGGGCACCAGATAAGCAAACAGATAAAATGCCATGGCATTTACTCTGTTGGGACCTGAGGCCTCCTCAGCGACAAAAGCATAGGAACAATCACCGAGAATATTAGTCTTTTTCTCGCATAAAAGCGCCTCTAAGCCAACGCTTGAGTTAATAGTATAAATAGAATGACATTTTTGAATAAATTCGAGGCTGTTTGCCGATGCATCAATGCTAAATATGTCATCTCGTAAACGAAACAAACTCCCGGGATGCGCCCGAACTAATATATTCTCGAGAGTATGCTGTTGACGTACATAAGAAATTAAAGATATATTCGTAAAATTATGGCTGTAAGCAATGATATTGGAATCGTCTTCTACCTGTAACACAATCCCAGCAACTTGGTTTTCACTTGACGAAGGTAATGAGATTGCTTCAAGAAAATAACGATGCAAATCATTCATTGAGCACGTAATATCAATTTCCGTCTGGCAAGATTCATAGCGTGCCCGAGCCTCGGTATTACCATTAACGCCGGTGAAATCCAGATATGCTGTATTGCGATACATCGGTGCTCGCAATGGCCCGATCTCAAGGTGTATAACCTCTTTATTTAAAGCTCTTGCGACTTTTTCAAGCGATGGACAGTTGCAGATAGAGACAAAAGCATCAACACGTTGAATTATTTCCTTTGTAAGTAAAGAAAATAACTCATTTTCAAGCTCGGAAATAGATTCGGTTAAAAATGTGGTAAATGATTTTATGGGATCATGATGATGTTGAGCCAACATGATTTCATACAAAGCATGATCAAGGTACAGATATTCATGTCTGGCAAGGCTTTGTTCATCAGGAAGAGAATATCCTAAAGATGCCATCGAGGCAGCATCAAACTCCCAACGGGAATGTTGCGTTTCATCGTTTATTACTTCAACATAATCAGGACTTGTAATAAAAAGTATCTTTTCGTTTGAACAATGCAAATACTTTAAAAAAAGCCATAAATAAGGGGCTTTCACCCCTCTGAACGGATATGGAGGAAGAAAAACAGCAAACATGCTTTACTCTCCATTTGTAATGATTTTTAACGGAGCATGAATGACCCCGCCTAGCTCTCTGGCCGACCAAAACTTTATTTTCATCATCGGGCGACGTTGATCAAGCTCCTCTCGAGCACCGTTGCCAACCATAGCGAGGCCGCAGTGTATTAGGTAATCGCCCGAATTTATAGGCAGCGTTGCTTTATAAACGATACGCTGACTACCTGGACGAAGTGTAATTGGTGAACCTGCGCCAATATTACTATCTCCCCAAATATCCCCTCCCTGAGCTTTGGATATGGAAAGGCCAAGAGCAACATCCTTAATCTCTTCGGTAGCTAATATGGTGAAATCAAATGTAACTTCTTCACCTGATTTGATGAGTGGTTTCTCTGTCAAAGTCGTACCATCTGATTTGTAGATGGTAAGATTTTTGATAATAGCACGCGCAGTACCAAAACGTTTTTCCCCAATTTCTTCATTAGCAGTATGTAACTGGATGCTTTTGAGGTCTTCCAAACTGCAAGTTTCAGAAGAGCGATTCTCTGCAAGTGTTGTAGGCTCTGGTTTATCGTTGGCCAGGATCATCCCTTTCTCATAGGCCAGAACTGCAGCGAGAACATCATTGGTATCACCGATTAGTTTTCCGTGTTCCATAACCAGGCAGCGATCAGCATACTCAAGGATGCTGCCTGTTGAATGAGTTACCATAATGATGGTTACACCTTTCGCACGTAATGCTTCCATCCGTTTATAGCATTTATACTGGAAGCCAATATCGCCAACAGCTAACGCCTCATCAACAATCAAAATTTCCGGTTCAACACATGCTTGAACGGCAAAGGCTAAACGGACATACATACCGCTAGAGTATGTTTTTACGGGTTGATCAATGAACTGGCCGATATCTGCAAATTCTTCAATTTCAGCAAACTTAGCCGCAATCTGCTCTTTGGTTAAACCTAATACCGAACCATTTAAATAAACGTTCTCACGACCGGTAAACTCCGGGTTGAACCCAGCACCTAATTCAAGTAATGCAGCAATACGCCCATTAACACGTACATCTCCAGCGGAGGGGGTTAGTGTGCCGCAGATAATCTGCAGCAAAGTCGACTTCCCGGCACCATTTCGTCCAATAATACCTACCGTTTCCCCTTTTTTGATACTGAAGGAAACGTCATCGAGGGCCCAAAACTCACGAAAATAGCAGTTTCGCTCTCTGCGGACCACCTGTTGAAGTTTCGGAACAAAAAACTGTTTTAGACGATCAGTTGGACGCGCATATATCTGATAACATTTACTCAGGTTTGTAACCTGAATGGCAATTTCATTAGAGGACATCAGCAAATCCCTTCCTGGTTTTCTGGAAGAAGGCAAAACCCATCCAGGCTACGACTAAGGCACCCAAAGAATATAAAAACAGACCGATAAAATTAGGTATACCACCCCAAATAAGGACCGTTCGGGCTTGTTCAATAATAAAGGTTAATGGATTGAGCATGATCCAGATATGATACTTTTCAGGCAAGGCGCTTATAGGGAAGAATACCGGTGATAAAAACATTAATACTGTAGTAATAATTACCGTAGTTTGACTTACATCTCTTAGGAATACGCCAAGAGATGCTAAGATCCACGAAATGCCAAGGCAAAAAATAATTAAAGGGAAAAAGACCAAAGGTAAAAACACTATGGTCCAATGTAAATATCCATTAAAAATGAAAAACGCCATCAGTAACACACAAAGGCTGATACAAGTATGAAATAATGCCGCAAATAAAGAGATAACAGGCAGCGTTTCCAATGGAAATATAACTTTCTTCACATAGTTTGTATTTCCCAAAATAATCAACGGTGCTTTATTTACCACTTCACTTAAAAAACCATGAACTATCATTCCGACAAATAAAATTATAGCAAACTGTGTCCTACTTTCGTCCCCACCAGTTGACCATCTGGCTTTGAATACCACGGAGAAGACAAAAGTATATACTGTTAACATAAATAAAGGGTTCAAAAAAGACCAAAGCAGGCCCATCACAGAACCTTTATATCTTCCAACAACATCACGTTTAGCCATCTGCAGAATAATACTCCAGTGAGTGGCAATACTGCGCACCACTGCTAATGGTGATGATGAAAGTTTTTGATGAGGGTTTTTCATTTTAAACTCGTATTTTATGGCAAATAATCTTAAATTATTTTTTTGGGAATTTCATATATGGCTTGCTTATTATACGCATGTCTTTTACGATCAAGAAACCATCCCCATTTATTAAAATAGGAAACTGCGGAGCGAATATGGTACCAAAGTAATAATTTGCTTTTATACGAACCTTTATTAAAGGCATGGACAATAGTTGTTCCAGGATAATAGTATATTTTGGTTAGCTGTAATGCTCGGCGACATAAATCTACATCTTCCAGATACATAAAGTATCGTTCATCAAAACCGTTAAGTTTTTGCAATAATACATTACTTAATAACATGAAACAGCCAGATACCGTTGGTGGGGAAAATATCTCATCATATGCTGCATCTTTCAGTTCATATTTAACATCGTACTTTATTGCAGTCACTGGAAAGAAACGTCTTAAAAAAAGATTACCGGGAGTAGGTAGTAGACGGCAACTATATTGTCTCTCACCATTTCTATATATTATTTGCGGGGAAACAAAACTATACTCATTTTCCCACGCAAACGAAACTAATTTATCAAGTGACTGCTTATCAAAGCTAATATCCGGATTACATATCAAGAAATAACCGTCAAAGTCTGCACTTGCTTTTATTGCAAGATTATGTCCAGCACCAAAACCACAGTTGTAAGGAGACTTGATGTAGCTCACCTTAGGTTCATTCAATGATGCCGCCCACTGACAACCACCATTATCAACGAAGATTATTTTTTCAACGCTCTCTTCATGGCATAATGAGAGGAACGTATCTTTAATATCATCATAGGAATGATTAAATAATACAATAGAAGCGATAACTTTAGGCTTCATTGCTTTATAATTCATTAATCGATTACCTTTAGGATAAAAAATTATTTATTATTATTATTTTTGATAGTAACTTGTGATATCCATTATCGAACAAGAATATTTATACTTAAGCGTAGACTTCCGCAGTGGCCAGAGTATGTGCCCGCAGGTCTTTCTCCGACAGAGACAGCACGCAGTCGCTCAGTGCCGGCCAGTCAATCCCTATCTCCGGATCGTTCCAAATGATACTCCGTTCTGACTGCGGCGCGTAGTAGTTCGTCGCCTTATAGACAAACTGCACCGTGTCGCTCAGCGCCATAAACCCGTGGGCGAACCCTTCCGGGATCCACAGCTGACGTTTATTCTCTGCGCTGAGCACCGCTCCAACCCATTTACCAAAGGTAGGCGATGAACGACGGATATCCACTGCCACGTCAAACACCTCACCTTCCACACAGCGGACCAGCTTGCCCTGAGCGTGCGGATCCAGCTGATAGTGCAACCCGCGTAATACGCCTTTCTGGGACTGGGAATGGTTGTCCTGGACGAATTCCACCTGACGGCCCACCGCCTCATTAAACACCTTGCTGCTGAAGCTCTCAAAGAAGAAGCCCCGCGCATCACCAAACACGCGCGGTTCAAAAATCAGCACGTCAGGAATATCTGTTTTAATAATGTTCATCTTTTGCTAACCGTTTATTTGCCCAGGACTTCTGTTACCACGCGAGCCACACCCTGACGCCAGTCCGGGAGAGTCACCCCGAATGCCTGCTGGAATTTTTCATTCGACAGGCGCGAGTTGAGCGGACGCTTCGCCGGCGTCGGATAGGCCGTCGTCGGAATGCCCTTCACTTCCTGCACCGCCAGCTCGGCACCGTGCGCTCTCGCCACTTCAAACACATAGCGGGCATAGTCGCACCAGCTGGTCTCGCCGCTGGCCACCAGGTGATACGTGCCGGCCAGCGCCGGATTACGCAGCGTTTCACGGATTGCCGTCGCCGTGCAGTCTGCCAGCAGCTCAGCGCCGGTGGGCGCCCCGTGCTGGTCGTCAATGATGGTGAGGGTCTCTTTCTCCCCCGCCAGGCGGAGCATGGTTTTGGCAAAGTTGGCGCCGCGGGTGGCATACACCCAGCTGGTACGGAAAATCAGGTGACGCGGGTTGCCCTGCTCCAGGGCCAGCTCACCGGCACGCTTGGTTTCGCCGTAGACGTTAAGCGGGCCGGTCGCTTCATCTTCCCGACGATAATGGCTGCCGGCGCCGTCGAACACATAGTCGGTGGAATAGTGCACCATCAGGGCACCGAGCTTCGCCGACTCCACCGCCAGCACCGCCACCCCTTTGTCGTTGAGGAGGTCGGAAAGCTCCCGCTCGCTTTCTGCCTTGTCCACGGCCGTGTGCGCGGCGGCATTCACCACCACATCCGGGCGGACAGTACGCACGGTCTGCGCGATGCCTTCCAGGTTCGTCAGGTCACCGCAAAGCTCTTTATCAAAATAATCCACCGCGACCACGTCGCCGAGGGTGGACAGGGAACGCTGCAGCTCCCAGCCCACCTGGCCATTCTTGCCAATCAGTAAAATCTTCATTCTCTGTATCCTGTCGTTGACGAAGAAGGCATTAACGCTCGTTCAGCAGGCGCTTGAGATAAGCACCGTACTCGGTTTTCTTCAGGCGTTCGGCCTGAGCCGCCACCCCTTCCGCCGACAACCATTTGTTGCGGTAACCGATCTCTTCCAGGCACGCGACCTTCATCCCCTGACGCTTTTCAATGGTGTGAATGAACTGTGATGCGTCCATCAGGCTGTCATGAGTGCCTGTATCCAGCCAGGCAAAGCCACGCCCCAGGAGTTCAACATGCAGGTCACCGCGCTCCAGATACATCTGGTTGAGAGTGGTAATCTCGAGTTCCCCGCGTGCTGAAGGCTTAACGTCCTTCGCCATCTCCACCACGTTATTGTCGTAGAAATAGAGACCAGTTACGGCCCAATTTGATTTCGGCTTTAATGGTTTCTCCTCGATGGACAGTGCCTTAAAGTTCTCATCGAACTCCACCACCCCGAAGCGCTCCGGATCCAGCACCTGATAACCAAACACCGTGGCACCGGAAGTCTTCGCCGCCGCTGCTTCCAGCTTTTTACCGAAGCTCTGGCCAAAGTAGATATTATCCCCCAGCACCAGGGCGCAGGCATCGTTGCCGATAAACTTCTCGCCAATGATAAAGGCCTGTGCCAGACCGTCCGGCGACGGCTGGATGGCGTAGCTGAAGTTCACCCCGAACTGCGACCCGTCACCCAGCAGGCGCTGGAAGGAAGGCATGTCGTCAGGCGTGGAGATGATAAGGATATCGCGAATGCCCGCCAGCATCAGGACAGACACCGGGTAGAAAATCATCGGCTTGTCGTAGATAGGCAGCAGCTGCTTGGAGACGCCCTGGGTGATGGGGTATAAACGCGTGCCGGAGCCGCCGGCCAGAACAATGCCCTTCATCTTCAGTTCCTTTTTTATTTATTCAGGCCAAGACGCTCGCCGGCATAGGAGCCGTCCAGCACACGCTGCCACCAGGTCTGGTTGTTCAGGTACCAGTGCACAGTTTTCTCAATTCCGCTCTCGAACGTTTCCTGCGGCACCCAGCCCAGATCGCGCTGGATTTTCGTGGCATCAATGGCATAACGCAGGTCATGTCCCGGACGGTCGGTGACAAAAGTGATCAGGTCAGCAAAGTGGGTGATGTTTCCCGGCTTCTGCGCCACCACCTTGTCGAGAATGGTGCAGATGGTGCGCACCACATCGATATTTTTACGCTCGTTATGACCGCCGATGTTGTAGGTCTCGCCGCTCTTGCCTTCGGTCGCCACTTTGTACAGCGCACGGGCATGGTCCTCAACATACAGCCAGTCACGGATCTGCTCCCCGTTGCCATATACCGGCAGAGGTTTACCCGCCAGGGCATTAAGGATAGTCAGCGGGATCAGTTTTTCCGGGAAGTGATACGGACCATAGTTGTTGGAGCAGTTGGTCACCACCACTGGCAGGCCGTAGGTGCGGTTCCAGGCGCGAACCAGATGGTCGCTGCCCGCTTTGGAGGCGGAGTACGGGCTGCTCGGGGCGTACGAAGTCTCTTCGGTGAACAGGTCATCGGTGCCGTGCAGGTCGCCGTACACTTCATCGGTGGAGATATGATGGAAGCGGAAGGCCTGCTTCTGCGCTTCCCCATGCCCGGACCAGTAGTGGCGGGCTGCCTCCAGCAGAGTGAAGGTGCCGATTACGTTGGTCTGGATGAAGGCGGCCGGGCCATCAATGGAACGGTCCACATGGCTTTCTGCCGCCAGGTGCATCACGATATCCGGACGGAACTCGCTGAACTGGGCCGCCACGGCAGCGGCATCGGTGATATCGGTCTGGGAAAACGAGTAGCGTTCACTCCCGGCCACCGGCGCCAGGGATTCGAGGTTGCCGGCGTAGGTCAGGCAGTCCATCACACGGACTTCGTCCAGGGTATTTTCAATGATATGACGAACCACGGCAGAACCGATAAAGCCTGCGCCCCCGGTGACAAGAATCTTCATACTTTCTCTCGTTTTTCAATGAATTACATACAATTTTCTGAAGTAGCAAACAACCGCAGGCACGCTACCGCCATTGGCTTTCGCAACCAAAATGCGTAGTGCCTGCAGTAATTTGTATATGTCATCAGCTAAAGTTAGCGGAACATGAACCACGCTCTCATTGTGCTGGAAACGGCAAGTCGGCCAAACAGCGGTCACTTTGCTTGCTTCTATGTCCTTTCGCTATCAGGACTTTCCCAAACAGCTAAAGGAATCTCTCTGAAGCAGAGAGATGCGCTCAGTGCCGGGCTATCATCCCTCTCAGCATCACTTCGGTCGTTGATATCATGGCAAAGCTGCACTATCCCCATTACGAAGTGCAGCACACTCAACATCGCTTAGTACCCAACAAGGTAGCGCCGCATTATAGCGCTGGTTATACAGAATAAAAATCAAAAAGCGGCGTGAATTAATTCAAGGTGTGAATGGAACACTTTTGATACAATGTTAAAACATTCAATAGCTTGCTATACATCCTTTGATTACAAGTTATCTCTGGTGACAACAACACTAATTAATTCGAATTTCACGAACAACAATACCTCTTCATTCGGAAATACATGTCATGTTTTTTCAAGATATCGAACTTGTATGGGCTGATTCCTGCAAACTGTTTTTTTTCCGTGTAACCATAGTGATGGTTTGACTCGATTTCAAATGCAAATCATTTGCATTAAAGCATTTGATTTTCCCGGCCAGCTTCATGTCAACGCACACTCTGCAAGTGTAAAGCAAGTGATCCCAACCGCAAGCCAGTGTAAAATCGGCACTTATGTAGAACGGGATATCCACACCCCGGAGGAAAAATATGAAGTTTTTGGTCACTGGTGCCGCAGGTTTTATCGGCTTTCATATCGCGCAACGCCTGATGAATGAAGGGCATGATGTTGTCGGGATCGACAACATGAATGACTATTATGACGTCAGCCTAAAGCAGGCTCGCCTGGATCGTCTGGCATCTCCGGCATTTCGTTTCCAGCAGCTGGATCTTGCCGACCGTGAGGGGATGGCGAAGCTGTTCGCTGCAGAACAATTTGACCGCGTGATCCACCTGGCGGCCCAGGCGGGCGTGCGCTATTCGCTGGAAAACCCCTATGCCTACGCGGACGCTAACCTGATGGGGTATCTGAACATTCTGGAAGGCTGCCGCCATACCAAAGTGAAACACCTGGTGTACGCCTCCTCCAGTTCGGTTTACGGCCTTAACCGCAAAATGCCGTTCTCCACGGAGGATTCCGTCGATCATCCGGTCTCCCTGTACGCCGCCACCAAGAAAGCCAATGAGCTGATGGCGCATACCTATTCCCATCTGTACGGCATCCCGACTACCGGCCTGCGCTTCTTTACGGTCTATGGTCCGTGGGGACGCCCTGATATGGCGCTGTTCAAGTTCACGAAAGCGATGCTGGAAGGGAAAAGTATTGACGTATACAACTACGGCAAAATGAAGCGCGACTTCACCTACATCGACGACATCGTCGAGGCGGTGGTGCGCGTCCAGGATGTGATCCCGCAGGCCAATGCCGACTGGACCGTTGAGAGCGGTTCCCCGGCGACAAGTTCCGCGCCGTATCGGGTCTATAACATTGGCAACAGCTCGCCAGTGGAACTGATGGACTACATCACCGCTCTGGAAGAGGCGCTGGGGATGGAAGCAAAGAAAAATATGATGCCGATTCAGCCGGGTGATGTGCTCGACACCAGCGCAGACACCCAGCCGCTGTATGACCTGGTGGGTTTCAAGCCACAGACGTCAGTGAAGGAAGGGGTGAAAAACTTCGTCGAGTGGTATAAGGATTACTATCAGATCTAACCTGTCTCTGCCCTGCCGCGATCAGCTGATTGCGGCAATGGATAAACCTCCCGTATTCCCTTCATTGATCATTCATTTCTTTACCCGAGCCTGGCACAGGCTATACTTTTTTGTGCTAAAGAATAATTTTTACTGGTTTTAACGACGGTGCTGAAACCAGTTTCATCTACCCGCCAGCGAAAAAGCCAACAACTTTAAGCCTGGTTCCCTGCAGTCACTCTTTTCAATACTATTTTTATTGGCTCCTTCAGCATTTTCTCCTGATAAATAAAAGACATTACTTTCTGTAGGAATTTTCTTAAGAACAGGATATGTTAGAGATCGCAATACAGCACCTTCCACGCTGATATATTGCTTAACTTGCTAATGATTCAACCAATTAAAGCTATGGTAGATATTATGGAAAACCTGTTTTTCTTAGTGGTGGCTGCCATACTACTTGCTGTGTCGGTTTTCTTTTTAATTTCATATCTGAAAGACAGAAAGAAAACCAAACTGACGTTTAATAAACGCAAGTGGTAAGGCCCACTCCATATTGCAATTAGATTAAGATAATATTAAGAGATAAAAAAATGATATGACAGAATGACCGTTCATTCTGCGTTTTGGCGTGGCCTTAAGGCAAGAAAAAAAATAAAGCTACTCGCGCCCAGTCCCTCGTATTTTCCCAGGGCATAAATAACAAAAGCCTGCGTTGCAGGCTTTGTTTTACCTCCCGGCGCTTATCTCCGGCATCTACATCACAGTGACGGTAGCTCTTCACAAGGTAAGTTTAACTTATCGGACCTGTTTTCAACCCGCAACGGCTTTTGAGCAGGATCGTAATGTCCATCACAATTTATTGAGGTTAATCTGAATGTGCGAGAAATACGCGCAGTGAGGAATATAGCGGGGAGATAAAGAAGCATACTGGCGGCGAGGAGCCGCCAGTGTCAGACAGGCAGGATTAATCGTTACCAAACAGATCGCGGGTGTATACCTTGTCCGCCACATCCGCCAGCTCTTCCGCCATACGGTTAGAGATAATCACATCCGCCTCTTGCTTGAAGGCATCCAGGTCGCGCACTACGCGGGAGTTAAAGAACTCATCTTCCTGCATCACCGGTTCATAGATAATAACCGGAATACCTTTTGCCTTGATGCGCTTCATAATGCCCTGAATAGAAGAGGCACGGAAGTTGTCCGAACCACTCTTCATGATCAGGCGATACACACCCACCACTTTCGGCTTACGGGCAAGAATAGAATCCGCGATAAAGTCTTTACGGGTACGGTTAGCATCTACGATAGCCGCGATGATATTGTTCGGGACCGATTCGTAGTTCGCCAGCAACTGCTTGGTATCTTTCGGCAGGCAGTAGCCGCCATAGCCAAAGGACGGGTTGTTATAGTGGTTGCCGATACGCGGATCCAGGCATACCCCTTCGATAATCTGCTTGCTGTTCAGCCCCTGGCTTTCAGCATAGCTGTCAAGCTCGTTGAAATAGGCAACGCGCAGCGCCAGATAGGTGTTCGCGAACAGTTTGATCGCTTCCGCTTCAGTGGAGTCGGTAAACAGGGTCGGGATATCCTGCTTAATCGCGCCTTCTTTCAACAGGTCTGCGAAACGTTCGGCACGTGCAGAGCGCTCACCAATGACAATGCGCGACGGGTGCAGGTTGTCGTACAGCGCGCGGCCTTCACGCAGGAACTCAGGAGAGAAAATAACATTATCAATCCCTAAACGCTCTTTGATGTCGCGGGTGAACCCCACCGGGATGGTCGATTTAATGATCATCACCGCATTCGGGTTGATCTCTGTGACATCGCGAATAACCGCTTCCACTGTAGAGGTGTTGAAGTAGTTGGTTTTGGGATCGTAATCGGTCGGCGTCGCAATGATGACGTAGTCGGCATTACGATAGGCGTCGTGCTTGTCCGTGGTAGCACGGAAATTTAACGGTTTTTCTGCCAGATATTCCTGAATCTCTTTATCCACAATCGGAGAGATCTTCTGGTTAAGCATATCCACTTTGGCCTGTACGATATCCAGGGCAACCACTTCGTGGTTTTGCGCAATCAGGACACCGTTCGATAAACCAACATAACCTGTACCGGAAATAGTAATTTTCATGAGATTACACTTTAATCAGTTAACTGGATAATGGCGGATAGCCACGAAATTAAATAATACTGTGGGCGGTTTTACGCTGAGAAGGAAGGTAAGTCAAGTCGGTCGGTTGACCCGGCTTGTTAACGAATAAACATGACGAGTCCATCTGGAACCCGCCATTTTAGGAAAAAACAACCTAATTATTTATATACTTCTGCTATGGCCAGAGTATGTGCCCGCAGGTCTTTCTCCGACAGCGACAGCACGCAGTCGCTCAGTGCCGGCCAGTCAATCCCTATCTCCGGATCGTTCCAGATGATGCTCCGTTCTGACTGTGGCGCGTAGTAGTTCGTCGCCTTATAGACAAACTGCACCGTGTCGCTCAGCGCCATAAACCCGTGGGCGAATCCTTCAGGGATCCACAGCTGACGTTTATTCTCTGCGCTGAGCACCGCTCCAACCCATTTACCAAAGGTAGGCGATGAACGACGGATATCCACTGCCACGTCAAACACCTCACCTTCCACACAGCGGACCAGCTTGCCCTGAGCGTGCGGATCCAGCTGATAGTGCAGCCCGCGCAATACGCCTTTCTGGGACTGTGAATGGTTGTCCTGGACGAATTCCACCTGACGGCCCACCGCCTCATTAAACACCTTGCTGCTGAAGCTCTCAAAGAAGAAGCCCCGCGCATCACCAAACACGCGCGGTTCAAAAATCAGCACGTCAGGAATATCTGTTTTAATAATGTTCATCTTTTGCTAACCGTTTATTTACCCAGGACTTCTGTTACCACGCGAGCCACACCCTGACGCCAGTCCGGGAGAGTCACCCCGAATGCCTGCTGAAATTTTTCATTCGACAGGCGCGAGTTGAGCGGACGCTTCGCCGGCGTAGGATAGGCCGTCGTCGGAATGCCCTTCACTTCCTGCACCGCCAGCTCGGCACCGTGCGCTCTCGCCACTTCAAACACATAGCGGGCATAGTCGCACCAGCTGGTTTCACCGCTGGCCACCAGGTGATACGTGCCGGCCAGCGCCGGATTACGCAGCGTTTCACGGATTGCCGTCGCCGTGCAGTCTGCCAGCAGCTCAGCGCCGGTGGGCGCCCCGTGCTGGTCGTCAATGATGGTGAGGGTCTCTTTCTCCCCCGCCAGGCGGAGCATGGTTTTGGCAAAGTTGGCGCCGCGGGTGGCATACACCCAGCTGGTACGGAAAATCAGGTGACGCGAGTTGCCCTGCTCCAGGGCCAGCTCACCGGCACGCTTGGTTTCACCGTAGACGTTAAGCGGGCCGGTTGCCTCATCTTCCCGGCGATAATGGCTGCCGGCGCCGTCGAACACATAGTCGGTGGAATAGTGCACCATCAGGGCACCGAGCTTCGCCGACTCCGCCGCCAGCACCGCCACCCCTTTGTCGTTCAGCAGGTCGGAAAGCTCCCGCTCGCTTTCGGCCTTGTCCACGGCCGTGTGCGCGGCGGCATTCACCACCACGTCCGGGCGGACGGTACGCACGGTCTGCGCGATGCCTGCCAGGTTCGTCAGGTCACCGCACAGCTCTTTATCAAAATAATCCACCGCGACCACGTCGCCGAGGGTGGACAGGGAACGCTGCAGCTCCCAGCCCACCTGGCCATTCTTGCCAATCAGTAAAATCTTCATTCTCTGTATCCTGTCGTTGACGAAGAAGGCATTAACGCTCGTTCAGCAGGCGCTTGAGATAAGCACCGTACTCGGTTTTCTTCAGGCGTTCGGCCTGAGACGCCACCCCTTCCGCCGACAACCATTTGTTGCGGTAACCGATCTCTTCCAGGCACGCGACCTTCATCCCCTGGCGCTTTTCAATGGTGTGAATGAACTGTGATGCGTCCATCAGGCTGTCATGAGTGCCTGTATCCAGCCAGGCAAAACCGCGCCCCAGCAGCTCTACCTGCAGATCGCCACGCTCAAGATACATCTGGTTCAGGGTGGTGATCTCAAGTTCCCCGCGAGCTGAAGGCTTAACGTCCTTCGCCATCTCCACCACGTTATTGTCGTAGAAGTAGAGTCCGGTCACCGCCCAGTCCGATTTCGGCTTCAGCGGTTTCTCTTCGATAGACAGTGCCTTAAAGTTCTCATCGAACTCCACCACCCCGAAACGCTCCGGATCCAGCACCTGATAACCAAACACCGTGGCACCGGAAGTCTTCGCCGCCGCCGCTTCCAGTTTTTTACCGAAGCTCTGGCCAAAGTAGATATTATCCCCCAGCACCAGGGCGCAGGCATCGTTGCCGATAAACTTCTCGCCAATGATAAAGGCCTGCGCCAGGCCGTCCGGCGACGGCTGGACGGCGTAGCTGAAGTTCACCCCGAACTGCGACCCGTCACCCAGCAGGCGCTGGAAGGAAGGCATGTCGTCAGGCGTGGAGATGATAAGGATATCGCGAATGCCCGCCAGCATCAGGACAGACACCGGGTAGAAAATCATCGGCTTGTCGTAGATAGGCAGCAGCTGCTTGGAGACGCCCTGAGTGATGGGATATAAACGCGTGCCGGAGCCGCCGGCCAGAACAATACCTTTCATCTTTACTTCCTTATTAGTTATTCAGACCAAGGCGCTCACCGGCATAGGTGCCGTCCAGCACGCGCTGCCACCAGGTCTGGTTGTTCAGGTACCAGTGCACGGTTTTCTCAATCCCGCTCTCGAACGTTTCCTGCGGCACCCAGCCCAGATCGCGCTGAATTTTCGCGGCATCAATAGCGTAGCGCAGGTCATGTCCCGGACGGTCGGTGACAAAAGTGATCAGGTCAGCAAAGTGGGTGATGTTTCCCGGCTTCTGCGCCACCACCTTGTCGAGAATGGTGCAGATGGTGCGCACCACATCGATATTTTTACGCTCGTTATGACCGCCGATGTTGTAGGTCTCGCCGCTCTTGCCTTCGGTCGCCACTTTGTACAGCGCACGGGCATGGTCCTCAACATACAGCCAGTCACGGATCTGCTCCCCGTTGCCATATACCGGCAGCGGTTTACCCGCCAGGGCATTAAGGATGGTCAGCGGGATCAGTTTTTCCGGGAAGTGATACGGACCATAGTTGTTGGAGCAGTTGGTCACCACCACCGGCAGGCCGTAGGTGCGGTTCCAGGCGCGAACCAGATGGTCGCTGCCCGCTTTGGAGGCGGAGTACGGGCTGCTCGGAGCGTACGAAGTCTCTTCGGTGAACAGGTCATCGGTGCCGTGCAGGTCGCCGTACACCTCATCGGTGGAGATGTGGTGGAAACGGAAGGCCTGCTTCTGCGCTTCCCCATGCCCGGACCAGTAGTGACGGGCCGCCTCCAGCATAGTAAAAGTGCCGATCACGTTGGTCTGGATAAATGCGGCCGGGCCATCAATGGAACGGTCCACATGACTTTCCGCCGCCAGGTGCATCACGATATCCGGGCGGAACTCGCTGAACTGGGCTGCCACAGCTGCGGCATCGGTGATATCAGTCTGGGAAAACGAGTAGCGTTCGCTCCCGGCCACCGGCGCCAGGGATTCGAGATTACCGGCGTAAGTCAGGCAGTCCATCACACGGACTTCATCCCGGGTATTTTCAATGATATGACGAACCACGGCAGAGCCGATAAAGCCCGCGCCACCAGTTACAAGAATCTTCATAATTATCTTATCCGAAATCGTTTCGTAGATAAAAAAGGGCATAACACTTTTCTATGCCCTTTCAATTATAGAAATGAGAATTAATGAGCACTTAGATATTAAAATATAATCTGCGTATTTAAATGAAGCTCGTATATTTCTCGTCAATTTTTGAACATTTTATGACAGGAGATTGAGTATTTCTTTAGTTTTACTCTCCATCAGACCAGAATCCGCTCTGGACTCCACGTTCAGACGCACCACCGGCTCCGTGTTGGACGTGCGCAGGTTAAAGCGCCACTCAGGGTATTCAATACTGATACCGTCCGTTGTGTCGATGTGGGCGGCCGCCGGCTCATACTGCGCCCGGATGCGCGCTATCGCCTCCGCCGCATTACCCAGCTTGCGGTTGATCTCCCCCGACGCCGGGAACGCCGCCTGGCGGTCCGCCACCAGCGATTTCAGCGAACTGTTCTTCAGACACAGCAGCTCCGCCACCAGCAGCCACGGGATCATCCCGCTGTCGCAGTAGGCGAAGTCGCGGAAGTAATGGTGCGCGCTCATTTCCCCGCCGTAGATGGCGTCTTCCTGGCGCATCCGCTCCTTGATGAACGCATGCCCGGTCTTCGACATCACCGGCTGGCCGCCGCTGCGGGTCACGATGTCCACCGTGTTCCACGTCAGGCGCGGGTCGTGAATGATTTTCGCCCCCGGCTGCTTCTGCAGGAACGCTTCTGCCAGCAGGCCGACAATGTAGTACCCCTCGATAAACGACGCCTCGTCATCGAACAGGAAGCAGCGGTCGAAGTCGCCGTCAAAGGCGATGCCCATGTCCGCCTGATGCGCACGCACCGCGTCGGCGGTGTCCTGGCGGCACTCCGGCAGCAGCGGGTTCGGGATACCGTTCGGGAAATGGCCGTCCGGCTGGTGATGCACCTTGATAAAGGTCACCGGCGCCCCGGCCGCCGCGAAGCGTTTCTCCACTTCATCAATCACGTGTCCCGCCGCCCCGTTGCCAGAGTTCACCACCAGCTTCAGCGGACGGGTGAAGTTCGCCAGGTCCACGTAGCCCATCAGGTGGTCGACGTACTCCTTCAGCACCGATATCTGGCGCAGGGTACCGCGACGCGCCGGGTCCACCGGCGGGAACTGGTTCTCCTCCGCCAGGCGCTGGATATCCCGCAGGCCGGTGTCGCCGCTGATGGGCTTCGCGTTCTCGCGCACCAGCTTCATGCCGTTGTAGTTCATCGGGTTATGGCTGGCCGTCACCTCGATGCCGCCGTCCACCCCGAGGTGGAAGGTGGCGAAGTAAATCTCTTCCGTGCCGCTCAGGCCGATATCCAGCACGTCGGTGCCGGCGTCCATCAGCCCGCGGGCCAGCGCCAGCTTCAGCGACTCGCTGGTGAGGCGCACATCGCCCCCCACCACTATCTTCCCGGGTTTGAGAAATTCGCCGTAGGCGCGGCCGATACGGTAGGCGATGTCCTCGTTCAGCTCCTCGCCCAGTTCACCCCGGATGTCATAAGCCTTAAAGCATGTTAACTGTGTCATTCTGCGTTTTGTCCCGAATAAAATTAGCAACGACCATACTGGTCTTTAATACGAATAATGTCGTCCTCGCCGAGGTACGACCCCGACTGGATCTCCAGCACTTCCAGCGGAATGCGGCCCGGGTTTTCCAGGCTGTGCTCGGCGCCAATCGGAATAAAGGTGGACTGGTTCTCGGTCAGCAGGAACTGCTTGCCGTTGACCGTCACCTGACCGGTGCCGGCGAGAATGACCCAGTGCTCGGCGCGGTGGTGGTGCATCTGCATCGAGAAGGCGCCGCCCGGTTTCACGGTAATGCGGTTGACGTTGAAGCGCGGGGTCTGGACCACCACGTCGCAGCGGCCCCAGGGACGGTAAATCTCGCGGTGGCGCTTGTACTCGCTGCGCTGGTTCTGCCTGAGGAACTCGACCGCCTTCTTCACGTCCTGGGAACGCTCGCGGTTCATCACCAGCACGGCGTCCTTGGTGCTGACAATCACCAGGTTTTCCACGCCGATGGCCGCCACCAGCTTCTCGTCGCTGTTGATGTAGCAGTTTTCGCTGTTGTGCACCCACGCGTCACCGCTGAGGACGTTGCCCTGCTCATCTTTCGGGCTGACCTCCCACAGGGCGGACCAGGAGCCGACGTCGCTCCAGTCGGCATCGAGACCGACCACCACCGCGTCGGCGGTTTTCTCCATCACCGCGTAGTCGACGGACTCGTCCGGGCACTCGCAGAAAATGTCATGCGGAATGCTGATGAAGTCGCTGCCGTTATCGGCGGCATTGACCGCGGCCTGGCAGGCCTCGAGGATATCCGGGCGGAATTTGGCCAGCTCGGAGAGATATTTTTTGGCGCGGAACATAAACATGCCGCTGTTCCAGTAGTACTCCCCGGAGGCGAGGTAGGCCTCAGCGCGCTCGCGGTCCGGCTTCTCCACGAAGCGGGCCACCTGGTACGGGGTGTGGGCGCTGTCGGTGAGGGCCACGCCGCGCTGGATGTAGCCGTAGCCGGTTTCCGGGGCGTTCGGCACGATACCGAAGGTGACCAGATGGCCTTCATCGGCATACTGCTCGGCGACGCGGATGGCGTCGTGGAAGACTGGCTGGTTATTGATGATATGGTCGGCGGCGAGAACCAGCATCAGCGGGTCGTCACCGTGGCGGGTGGCCTGAAGAGCCGCCAGGGCGATGGCCGGGGCGGTGTTGCGCCCGACCGGCTCAAGAATAATGTTGTTCGACAACTTGTTGAGCTGGCGTAGCTGTTCGGCCACCAGGAAGCGGTGCTCTTCGTTACAGATGACCATCGGTTCATGGATTTCAAGGCCCGAGAGTCGGGTGATGGTTTCCTGCAGCATGGAGTTCTGCCCGAACAGACGGAGGAACTGTTTCGGGTAAAGCTCGCGAGACATCGGCCAGAGACGACTGCCGGTACCGCCAGCCATTATCACAGGAAGTAACATATTAATTTCCTTTAATTAAAACCCTGTTATTTAACACCCAGTAATTTACTGAGGCCAGAAGCAGATTAATATAGGCGTACAAGATAATAAATATGGCAAATTCTTAAAAAGATTAAAAAATTAGATATTGGAAATATTTTTAGAAAGGAAATGCTTAAGGTCAGTTTGCACCATTAAATATAAAATTAAAAATAGTCAGGCCAAATGGCCTGACTGTGGAAAGAAATTTATTCCAACCACTCTGTGTGGAATACACCTTCTTTATCAATACGCTTATAGGTATGCGCACCAAAGTAATCACGCTGAGCTTGGATCAGGTTAGCTGGCAGAACTGCGGAACGGTAGCTGTCGTAGTAAGCAATCGCGGCAGAGAACGTCGGTACAGGAATACCATTCTGCACGGCATAAGCCACGACATCACGCAGCGCCTGCTGATAGTCATCAGCGATCTGTTTGAAGTACGGCGCCAGCAGGAGGTTAGCAATGCCAGCGTTTTGCGCATAAGCATCAGTGATCTTCTGCAGGAACTGCGCACGAATGATGCAGCCAGCGCGGAAAATCTTAGCGATCTCGCCGTAGTTCAGATCCCAGTTGTATTCATCAGAAGCAGCACGCAGCTGGGAGAAGCCCTGAGCATAGGAAACGATTTTACCGAGGTACAGTGCACGACGCACTTTCTCAATAAATTCCGCTTTGTGACCAGTCGGCTGTGCCTGCGGGCCGCTCAGCACTTTCGACGCGGCTACACGCTGGTCTTTAAGCGAAGAAATATAGCGAGCAAACACGGACTCGGTGATCAGAGACAGAGGTTCGCCGAGATCCAGTGAGCTCTGGCTGGTCCACTTACCGGTACCTTTGTTTGCTGCTTCATCAAGGATGACATCGACGAGATATTTACCCTCTTCATCCTTCTTGGTGAAGATATCTTTGGTAATGTCGATCAAGTAGCTGCTCAGTTCACCTTCGTTCCATTCAGTGAAGGTTTGCGCCAGTTCTTCGTTAGAAAGTGCCAAGCCGCCTTTCAACAGCGCATAAGCTTCGGCAATCAGCTGCATGTCGCCATACTCGATGCCGTTATGAACCATCTTCACATAATGGCCAGCGCCATCAGCACCGATATAGGTGACACACGGCTCACCGTCTTCAGCAACCGCCGCGATCTGCTTCAGAATGGGAGCAACCAGTTCATAGGCTTCTTTCTGGCCACCAGGCATGATGGAAGGTCCTTTCAGAGCACCTTCTTCACCACCGGAAACACCGGTACCGATAAAGTTAAAACCTTCGGCAGACAGCTCACGGTTACGACGGATGGTATCCTGGAAGAATGTGTTACCGCCATCAATGATGATGTCGCCTTTATCGAGGTAAGGCTTGAGGGAGTCAATGGCGCTGTCAGTGCCAGCCCCTGCCTTCACCATCAACAGGATACGGCGTGGTGTTTCGAGGGATTCAACAAACTCTTGTACTGTGTAATAAGGGACCAGTTTCTTGCCAGGATTTTCGGCAATTACTTCTTCGGTCTTTTCACGGGAGCGGTTGAAAACGGAGACGGTATAACCGCGGCTTTCGATGTTCAGCGCAAGGTTACGCCCCATCACGGCCATACCGACAACCCCGATCTGTTGCTTGGACATTACATACTCCTGTCAGGTGTGGATACTGTGAAGATTCACAGTTACTTTAGTTATGATTCCATCATTGTAACTGAAAACAATTCATATGGAAGTGTATATTATAATACTTAACATAATAAAAACAAAAGAGAATGAAATAAGATTTTATTTAACTCTTAGCCTTTGCGAAAACTGTTTTATTGCAGATGCTGTATCTTTCTCACTTAGATCACGATTCAACATGCCGAAATTATGCTCGCCATTTTTCTTATCAATGCCATCATTAATGAAATCATACCACCAAACGCCTTGGATATAATTTCTTTTGGCCGAAAACATAAAATACTCAGAAGCGAACTTACCTATATCAGCTTGTGGGATTTTGTTTTTGTAATAATCGCTAATACCGATTTCAGTTATAAAAACCGGAAGAGCGGCCCCTTTAATTTTAATTATTTTTTCTTGCATAGCGTCAATGAGAGATAAGTTATCTTGAGGTGGCATAAAGGTAGAATCTGTATTATGATAAGTATGAATTGAAACGCCGTCGATATAATTTAAAAAGCCTAACTCGAAGAGTTTATCCTGCCAAATAATTTCGTCTTTTTGGGTTGGATTAAAAGAACCAGCAATTACTTTCACATTGGGATCAACCTTTTTTATAGCAGTATAGCATGAATGAACTAAGGATACATATTGCTGTGCTGACTTTTGGTTTTGAGATAAATACCTTGGTTTTTCTAAATGCCATTCATTCCATATCTCAAAAACATCAACTTTACCCTTAAAATGACTAACAGTCCAAGCAGCATATCTAGCAAATGCATCACGCTCATTATCTGTTGTAGGTTTTCCGTTTACATAAAGTGGATTTCCATAGTCTAAGATTAAAATGGGCTTAATATTATTTATGACTGCTAAATTGATGAGCTCATCTAATTTATGAGAAGCCGGAGTATAGACCCCCTTTTGTTTTTCTACGTCGGCCCAATGGTAGTCCGTACGAAAAGATGTAATATTATATTTCTTTAGTAAATTAATGTATTGCTCTGGAGTTCCTGTAAAGCCAGATATATGTGTTCCAACACCAACCTCAAATGAAAAAGAATAACCGCTATACAAGATACTTAAAAGCAAAAGAAAACAACGAGCATATTTTCGTTTCATAAAGACACCAATACATGTGAGGTTGATCAGCTTAATAATGATACCACGGGGTATTGAAAAAACTATTTGGATCAAGGACAATAATATTCAAATTCCATAGAGAGAATACTATTGATAACGCTATAAAAAAGATTAAATTATATTTACCCTTAACAAAAGAAACACATATAAAAGCAAGAAACAATGTTAATGCAAGTAACCTGTTTGCTATAGCAGGATAATTTCCGTTAAGTACAACTATCAAAAGTGTTAATACAGAAACAGTATAAATAAGTGTCGTTACAGTTTTTTTATAATTATTATTTAAATATTTTTTAAAATACAGCATAGACAAGACCATTAGATAAAGCATTAAACAATTACCACCAAGTAAATTTAAGTGATCCCACTCAGCTGAGCTTTGTTCATACTTCACCGAATATCTTGTAAACTGTAATCCTATTAATGCAGTTATTGCAATTCCCGGGACCGCTATCAGTTTAATATAATCCTTTCTTATGAGAGTGAATAATAAAAAAAGTGCCTCCGGTAAAACCATCGAATTATGAAATAAAATAGCTAAAGCAAAGAAGAAAAACCGCCACCTAACAGAACTTGCAAACATACCAAATAAAAGAAAACTGATTCCAGCAGCGTATCTAATTTGAATCAAATCCCAGAAAATAAAAAAATAACAAAAATATGGCATTAAAAAAAACAAATATCTAATCCACCCTTGCTCTTTCTTTATATAAAAATAAGCAAAATACATATGGAGTACAAACCCTAAGATGGCATACGTAAATAAAAAATATATAAAACCATCATCACCAGGAAAAAAGCCCCTATAAAAACCAGCAATTGCATTAAATGAAAACTCTACGAGATCAGATGCATAGTGATACAAAGTAAGGTACATTTGATAATCAGGTAAATACTGATTACGGCCACTTATAAAAAAAGCCCCAACGATTGTCAGTAACAATAAAACAAAGAATTCAATGGCCGTTTTCTTTTTACATTTAAAACGTATCATTATCTGATAACCTAAACAGTAAATAAAAACCCTTAGCTAAAGATCAATTTAGATTTATAAATAACCTTAGTTTCGACATATTTATAAAAATAAACACCTATCATTATAGAAAATATAAATGGGAGTGAAGAAAAAAGCAATGCATAATTATAGTTTACATCCAACCTCTTGATTACATTACCAAACATCAGAACAATGAAGCCATGAGTCAAATATATAGAATAAGAGGAATCGCCTAATAAGTTTAAAGTTCTATTATTGATATTGCAGCTGTTAAATAATAAAAAGATCAAAGCTGACAATGGATACATTATAAAGTCAGGTTTAATGCTGCAGTTGGGATCAAAAACATAAAACAGTAAAAAAATACAAATTACAACAATAAAAAACCTTAATAAGTAATTATGAAGAAGATGTCGAAAAAAAACCTGACACTCAAAGAATATCATACCCAGAATAAATAAGAAAAAGGATGGTTTTTGAAGAAAAAGGTTTAGAGAAATCCAAGGGAAAAAATTGAACCTTCCGAAAAAATAAACAAAAAAATAAAATCCAAAAAGATAATAAACCTTCTTTAAACCTTTGACATCCAGATACAGCAAAACAGAAAATGAAAAGTAAAAAAATATTTCGTACATTAAAGTCCAGCCCTGGGACAGGATTGGATTAATATTCCCTGAATAAGGGTCAGAGAAAGGAAGTAAAAGATACGATGCTATGACTTTGTATATACTATAATCATGTGATTTTAAAAAAATACCGCCCGCCCAACCAATAGTCATAATTGACAAACAAATCCAGTAAACAGGATAGACACGAAGAAATCTTTTCTTTAAGAAGGAAATAGCTTCCTGCCTTCCTCCTTTTTTATCACATGTAGTATAAGACATGATATAACCACTTATGATAAAAAAAATATAAACGCCAAGACCACCTAGACTTTCAATCGTTTTCAGCACATATCCCAAATATCCATTAATTTCTGAGGCCATATTAATCTGAGTTATGGTGTGAGCGAAAACAACTAAAACTGCCGCAATTGCTCTGAGTGCCTGAAGACTATAATTTCTTCCCATCTATCCTATCTCAACAATGGACATAAATAAATATGAAAACAACCTATCATATATAACCCATAGATTATTTTACATAATGAATTAAATTTTTCTATTACTATAAATAAAATTGATAAGTGTATGAACAAGCTCATTCATTTCTAGAGACTTAACATCATTGGAGACTGGATAAATATTACAATCTATTATTTTTTGCATTTTGCTTCTAAAGCATTCAATATCTTGCTCTAAGACTTGACCACTACAATTATATATTGAAATAAGATCATTTATCGCCCCTACATTTGTAGAAATCAAGTGACAATTGTATGAAGCCGCCTCCAAAAGAACCAAACCGTAACTTTCATAACGAGAGGGCAAAACAAATACTTTTGCACGTTCGTAGAAACTATTTTTTAAAGCTAGGTCACTTATGCTGCCCTCAAAAAAAACACTTTTTGCTAAATGAGGATTTCTCGCATAAAACTCTTCTATACGGCTAGCAAAAGAATCTTGAACTGGGCCAACGAAATGGAATGTCCAATCTTTTAAATTCAACCCCTCAATAACATCCAAGAGAAATTCAGTATTCTTTTGGTATGTTCCTAATCTACCAACCGTCAAAAACATATTTTCTTTGATAAGTTCATGATGTGAATCAGTAGAACTGACATAGCCATTTGGAATTAAACGAAATTTACTTTTAATGTATTCTGAACTCGTTGATGACTTTACCGCATCGTATACATCTTTGACCTCAAAAGAAATAACATCTACAACTCTAGCTAAGTTTAAATAAATGATGCGCCGTAATTTTTTTATAAATGATGAACTTTGATTAAAAACATTACTGGCTTCATTAAGAGGCATATCTGATTTAATATAGACTTTGCCAGAGCTTTTTAATAATTTATAGAACAAACTCAATATTAATGAATACCACCTATAATGAAAAAGAACCAATAGGTCAATATCACTTCTATTTTTATAAATAAAAAAAATTTGTTTTAGTATAGATATGAACGAACATTCAGAATGACCTTTTAATGCTAAGTCTTTAACTTTAACATTATCATCAAAACTATAATTTAAGTCATTATCCTTATCAAAACAAATATATAACCTTGCGTTTAACTGTTCAGCCATATACTTCGGGAATAAATAAACATCCTTTGATATATGTTCACTTGCAAATCGAGGAAAAATTAAAAACAAATTCATCAAACCCTCGCTTAAAATACTTATGCCATTAACATGTAAGATTCATAAATGATGATTAAAATTGGAGATAAAAGGAAAAGGAATGTAATATCGTGGCTTTTTTTTAGATTAAAATAATACAATATACAAACAATACATTCGGTAATTACAAAAAAGCCTATAGAAAAAACTAATAGATTGTTTTCTGGGGCATAAAAGGTACCTAGGCATAATAGAGCAGAATAGAAAATAACACCAGCAACGTTTGTTATTATTATATATTTTTGCCCTCCATTAACAGCGATATAATTTGAAAGGGCACCATAAATAAACACAACAAATATGACCACGCCTGCATATTTCATGAGGTAAAAAAGGCCATCATATTTATGGAGAGAAAAAATACTTATCATAGTAGGGAACAACAAAATCAACAGGATTGATGCAATTGCCCCAGGCAAAGCAAAAAACATAAAAAATGAACAATTGAATTTAAACTTCTCTGCCGATGTAAATTTTGGCATTACTGCAGAAATTAACGCTGCCTGAACAGCGTAAAATGGAGTAATAAACTTGAATGCAGCAAGATAAACAGCCACATCAACAATTCCTAATTTTAAGTTGACGAAAGTCACACCTAACTTATTATAGATTGTATTAACAATAAATACACCAAAAAAAGGAATAATTGATAATTTAACATTTTTTATTAAAGTAAAATTCAATATTCTCTTAAGGTATCTAAATCTAAAAAAAACAATAAAATTAACAACCACCTGAGACAACAGTACTGAAAAAATAAATGGCTTAGCTTCTTGGAAGCCTAATTTTATAAGTAAAAACGATAAAGCTAGAGTAGAGATTGAATTGAACACATCCCTAATAATTAATCTCCACTTACGCCCTTTAGCTAAATATTCCATATTTACAGGCAAAAAGAGAGAGGATAAGACCATCGATATACAGATAGCAACACTTATACTAAATTCAATTTTAAAGAGGAGTGCAACTATTACCCCTGCAACTCCACACCACAAACTTCCAAATAATAGCTGATAAGATAATAGATCCTGATAATCAATACCATCTCTTATCGATTTAAGGTAATAATTTCTAAAAGCGCCATTGATAACTAAATTACACACGGCCAAGGCTTCGAAAGCTAATGCATATTCTCCATATTGACTAACTGAAAACCATCGCATTAATAATAGTTGGGATGCAAAAGCAACGCCTTGCACACAAAAAGATGAAAGAATATAAGCAAACGCGGCTTTAATAATTGAAGAATTCATAGATATACTCAGATATAAAAACATTGCCATTATATTAAACAATGTCTATCAATTTTAGCTAATACTCCGCTCTTGACGAACCTTCCAAGCAGATATTCTTGGATGTATACCAGACAGGAAACAAGAAATGGCTATTATCGAAATCTTAAAATGACCTTTCACCATATGTTTAACTATTTGTTTGCAAAATGATAATAATTTTCTTGTTGAAGGATAACGTCTAGCGGTAATAGCAATATCAATTAATCTTTCACGTACTCTAAACTCACTTTGAACAGTCTCTACCCTAGATAAAGAATGTACAAGTATTGAGTCAACACATACACGAAATTTTACCCCTCTTTTCTCAAGAATCCAAAGGTTTCTAAAAAAGCTAATGTCAACTCCGTACAATGCATAATGCTCATCGAACAATTTAATTTTATGTTCTGCAAATACATCAACAGTTTTTTTAGAAACAATAATCCCTGAACCAATTGACCAAATATTATTTATAGTGTCAAGAACACCGTAATTAATCAAAAGATCACCATTTTTCAATGGATAATATTCTTTATTATCCCCGCGTGAAATTATACGTGGTAGTGTTACATCACAGTTACCATTCATTATTTGCAAAGCAAATGATGTTGTTATTGTTGTATCGTCATCCAAAATAACTATCTTGTTGTAGTCTGATATCGAACAAATGAAATCATTATATAACAAACTAAGAGGCTTGTTATCAATACAATTGCATAGACTAACTTTAATATTTTTACTTTTAAACAATAACACCAAATCTTCACTTAACTCTACTTTGCATGGTCCGTTATTATGAATATGTAAATCAACTGAACTCACCTCCGAATTCAATAAAGAATCAACACTCTCTGATTCCTCTATTTTTTTATTGTATAAAACAATTAGAATATGGGCATGCGGTGTCATTATTTTTCCTTAAAGAATATTATTACCACACTGAAAATTCATTTTGATATTCTTTTTTCGCTTTCAAAGGCAGTCCATTTCTCCATCACATAAGCCTCAAATTCTTTTCTAAAGCGACTTTCAGAAAACAACTCAGAGTTTTCTCTGCAGTTTTCAGCGGTTATTTTGTCTCCATACCTTTCAAATTCATTTATTGAATTGATAATGGACTTAACATCTTGTACACCAAAGAAAATTCCAGTTGGACTCTCAGAATCAAGGCCTTTAACTGTCTCAAGAGCCCCCCCTTTTCCAAAGGCGATTACAGGAGTACCACATGCCTGAGCTTCAACAGGCGTAATACCAAAATCTTCTTCAGCAGCAAATACAAATGCTTTTGCTTTTCGCATGTAATCAACCATTACTTCATTGGGTTGATATCCAAGTATCTCTATGTTTGATGTGGCCTTTTTTTTGATTTTATTCATTTCTGGCCCATCACCTATGACTACTAATTTTTTATTAGGTAAATGACTAAAAGCTTCTACGATTAAATCAATACGCTTATAAGGTACCATTCTAGATGCAGTTAAATAAAAATCCTCTTTTTGATTATTTAAAGTGAAACTGTCTACATCAACAGGTGGATAAATAACATCTGCATCCCTTCCATAAACTTTCTTTATTCTTCTGGCTATAAAGTGCGAATTTGCAATAAAATGGTCAACTCCATTTGCAGTTCTATAGTCCCACATCCTCATTTTATGTAATATCCATTTAGCAAGAATACCTTTCAATCCATGATCTAAACCAGACTCTCTTAAATATTGATGCTGTAAATCCCAAGCATATCTAATAGGTGAATGAACATAGCTTATATGTAGTTGATCCGGTCCTGTTAAGATACCTTTCGAAACTGCATGACTACTCGACAACACTATATTTTGCTTAGAAACATCTAGCTGCTCTATAGCAAACGGCATTAAAGGCAGATATGCTTGATATTTTTTTTTAGCTCTAGGTAATTTTTGTATGAAGGTGGTTTCTATTTTTTTATCATTAAATTTCCGCCTGTTATCGGCCGATAAAAAATCCACCACTGAATATAAGTCAGCATTAGGAAACACTTTTAAAAATTCTGATACAACTTTCTCTGAGCCTGCATATGTAATAAACCAATCTGCAACGATACCAACTTTTAATTCATCTTTAATCAAGTTCATATACTAATTACCATTAAAAAAGTTAAATAATTTTTCATGTATATTATTTATTATCAATCTAATGACGATAATACATTTGATATTTTATTGGCAACCTTATCCCATGTATATAACTGCGCTCTTTTTAATCCATTACTAATCAACCAAGCTCGTTTGTCATTATCATTTATCACCTGCTCTATCCCTGAAGTAATTTCGGTAGTGCTCTCTGGATTAACTAATATTGCTGCTTCTCCAGCCACTTCACCTAAAGAAGTCGTATTCGACGTCACAACTGGTGTTCCACATGCCATTGCCTCAATGACTGGTAGTCCAAATCCCTCATACAAAGAAACAAAAACTAACGCTTTTGCTCCTCTGTATAAAGGAGGCAAATCAGCAGTTTTTATATACCCTGTAAATATAACTCGCTCAGACAAACCTAACTCGTGAATTTTCTGATCTAAAGTATCATTTAAAGAGCCAGTGAAAACAATTTTTAAATTATCAGAAACATTAGCTCTGCTAAAAGCTTCTAAAATTCTAATTTCATTTTTATGAGCCTTTCTATTTCCCACGCACAAGATATATTCAAAACCATAATCTTTTTTTACACCATCAATACAAAATCTATTGGATACACCATTTCCAACATTGATAACTTTTGACTCATCGACCTTTGACCATTCAATAATTCTTCTTCTGGAAAATTCAGAGACTGTAAATATAAAAGATGCTTTTTTGCATCCACGCATTATAATCGTATTATAAAAAAAACGTTTTATAACGTTGGAGTTTTCCTTCCGATCAATATGATTGAGATCATGGATTGTAAAGACAAATTTGCTCTTAGAATATATTGGAGGTATATAACCCGGAAAAAAATATACTTTTCTATCAGAACGTAGCATTTTAAAAGATGTTCTTAATGTGTCAATCCCAGAAAATGGTGTTCCTTTAAAACCAGCGTTAGGATATTTCAATATATTATTTACTTCCTCCGCAAAGGTCCCTATACCGCCACTTTTTTTCCATCTATTATCTATTAACACATTCATTTTTATTAGACTCCGTCATGCTTTTTATTTTCAACATCAAGTAACTTATTATATATATCAATATAATATCCAGCATGTTCTTCTTTGTTGAAAGGATTCTCAACTTCCTTTTCAGTATTTAAATATCCAAGAATGGTTTTAATTTTTTTCGGACTAAATTCGTCAACAGATAAAACCCAAGGGAACATTTCTGCGATTTCTTTCACGCCGCCAGTTAGATTAGTAAAAATTGGCGTCCTAGACAATGCAGCCTCTGCAACAACACGTCCGAATGGTTCATGCCATTTAGTAGGTAAAAGTATTGCATCAACCTCATTAAGAAAGTCCTCTACAGGAACATATCCTTGTATCTCGACTCCCGATAATTTAGCATCGGTAATTAATAAATTTGATTCATTTGAAGAGGATGCTTTTCCCGCAGCAATAAATTTCATACAATCTTGATATTTTTTTGCATATTCAGAAAATATATCAAAGCCTTTTTCGGTAGTAAATCGACCAATAAATCCCACTGTTATAATTTTGGTTTTTTCACGTTTTACCTTATCCGGCTTATCTACAGGGTTATAAATATGAGCGAAGAGTGCTTTTTTGGCGAAGCCATTATTTTTGTGCATAAGCGATATATGCTGACTAATTCCAACAAAAGCATCTATTTTTTGGCTTTTATTTTTTTTATAAAAAGATAATAACTTTACAATTTTAGAATCAGGATCAATATTAACTCCATTTTTAAACAATGTTGAATTCGGATGAAATAAATAATAATCTCGTGCTGTATGAACTAATTTATAATTATCGCGTTTTACTACATCCCAGACACCTATAGAAAAACCAGCCAAATTATTTGTATGAATAATATCAGGTGAAAAATTGGTTATCTCATTGTGCACCATAGAAACCATATCTGCATTGTATACATCCTTTAGGTGCCAAAAGAGCTTTTGGATACGGCTATGTGCTTCCGAGGAAAATGGCCAATATCTGTTTTTCAATGGCAAGGAAATAACCTTTACACCATTTATGACTTCTTTTTTAATGCTTCCTTGATCATTAAGAGTAACTACTCTTACCTCATGATTTTTTTTTACCAATTCTTCCGCTAGTAATTGCACGGATACTTCAGCCCCTCCAAATTTATAGGGGTAATAAAGAGAGTTTAGTATCATTATTTTCATTTAATATGACCAGTTTAAAGTAAAATTGAATACTTAATATGCGCCTTCTTTTTTTAAGACAACTGAAATAGTCTTAAATAATATAGCTATGTCATTCCACATAGACCAATTTTTAACATACCAAGCATCTAAATACACTCGAGTATCATAATCAACATCACTACGCCCACTTACCTGCCATAATCCAGTCATACCTGGTTTACTCAATAAGTAATAATCTATTTCATCATTATATCTTTCCAACTCAGCTGATATGATTGGTCTTGGTCCGACTAAACTCATTTCGCCTTTAAGAACATTAAATAATTGAGGTAACTCATCAAGACTTGTACGCCTTAAGAAAGCACCAATTTTGGTGATTCTAGGATCATCTTTCAATTTAAATGTCGCGTCCCACTCTGCCTTTGCCTCCATATTATTCTTAAGCAATGACTCCAACACTTCTTTTGAGTTTACAACCATTGATCTAAATTTTAGACACTTAAAAGGTTTACCATTTTTACCAATCCGTTCATGTCCAAATATTGCAGGACCACCATCCCTTTTAACTTTCAAGCTAATATATAAAAGAAGGGGTGACAATATTACTATTATGCTTAGTGACCCAAATATATCAAAGACTCTTTTTAATATTCTCGAAGACCATTTAGCTAAATTTTGTTGCACTCTAAAAATCATCACTTCATGACTAAAAATGAATGACATATCAGTACTATCAAGCGGTACACCACGTAAAGTAGGAATTACAGACACATATCTATATCCTTTAATCATAAACTCTCTAAGCCATTTATTTCTTACCTCACCCTCAGATGCTTCCACCGCAACTATAAACTGAGTACGTCTATCGATATTTTTCAACCAGTTAACATCTGATTTATTTTTTACAATAGGTATACCATCGTAGTTGTTTATTTCATCATCATGAGTTGCTGTAGAAACATAACCTATAACACCCAACCCCAAATTCTTCTCACTGTATATCGCTTTATATGCTTCCCTTGCATTTTTACCACTCCCGATTATCCATGTTTCTCTTAGCCATAAACCTAATTTATTTAAAATAATTTTAGTGGCTATTCTCAGTAGAGGAACCAATATAATTACTAAGACCCAAGTAAGAAGCCATACGTAACGAGAAAAATACCATTTTGCAAAGGCCATGACAGCCATTTCGATTACAGCAAAAATAATAAGCGTTCTTAATATTTCTTTAAGCTCAAACCAAAATGTTTTCCGATAAAAATAGTGACGTAACCGAATACCATACCATGCGACACAGCAAAGACCTAATAACCAATGAAGAATAATCCAACTTGCGACTTGATCATCAGGCACTCTCTCACTGAAGTTAGTCATGGAAAAAGAGAGTATACCTAGTGACAAATACAATGAAATAACAAATCCTAAAAGATCTGAGAATGCTAAAAATATGCTACAGATCATATTTTTTGTAAAATGGGTCATAAATCCCTCTGCTTTCGCATACAGATATTGAAATCAAGACAATAAAATGCAAGTACTCTTGATAAATACTTGCACCTCTTATTGATATGTTAACGCTTTTCACCCTCGGAATAGGAATATCCGTAATGGTTATAACCGTAACCATAATAGCCACTTGCTTTCTTTATAACACCATTCAGAATACAACCTTTAACGACAATGCCACTTTGTTCAAAACGTTTTTTTGCAATCTCAATTTCTTTTGCTGTATTAATTTCAAATCTTGCTACAAGCAATGTTGTTCCAACATAATGTCCCAGTACAGCGGCATCAGTAACAGCTAAAATTGGTGGTGTATCTAATATAACAATATCATAATTCTTACTGGCCCACTGAAGTAAATCCTCAAGACGTCGATGCATCAGAAGCTCTGCAGGATTTGGTGGCACCATACCACGAGATATATAATCAAAGCCAGCTTGGCTAACCTTTTTAATAGCTTGGCTGATGTTTATTTTTCCTGCTAAATATTCAGACAGACCATTCTCGTTGGTAGTGTTAAACACTTTATGCACATATCCTTTTCTCATATCTGTATCAATAAATAATACGTTCTTGCCGCTTTGGGCGATTACTGCGGCCAAATTAGAACTGACAAAAGTTTTACCTGCATTAGGACTCGCGCCAGATATCATGAGGATATTGTTTCTCGCCTCCAACATTGCAAAATGCAAACTTGTTCGCAAGCCTCGAATAGCCTCTATTGCCAAATCCGCCGGATTTTCAATCGCAAGAAGTGATTTTTCATTATTAAGTTCTTGTCTCTTCCCAATTATTTTATAAGCTCGTGCTTTCTGTGCAACAGACTCAGCTACTGGAACACTAGCATAAACATTAATACCCAACTCTTCCAGTTGCTCCGGAGACTCAATTCCTCGTCTTAATAGAACTCGAATGAATACCAAACTCATGGATAAAATGAAGCCTAGCGCAAACCCAACCAAAACTATTATTATCTTTTTAGGTTTTACCGGCTTTGGCTGTACAACTGCATCATCAATTATCCTTACATTCCCTATAGCACTTGATTTCGCTATATTAAGTTCCTGCTGCCTATTCAATAATTGCATATAAACAGCTCGACCAGATTCAACATCCCTGCTTAATCTTAGTATTTCTTGCTGTGTTTCGGGCATAGCAGAAACTCTTTTATTTAATTTAGCTTTCTCATCTTGCAGTGTTTTTCTTTTCTCCATCAAAGCCTTATATGTTGGATGCTCTTTTGTATAAAGCTGCGATATTTCCGACTCACGGAAAGTCAATTCATTCAACTGATTATCAACATTAACGATTTGATCAAGCACCGATTTAGCTTCAAGAGATAAATCGACAGAATCACTTTTCCTTCTGTATTCATTTAATTTATCTTCAGCTAAATCTAAATCATTTCTCACCTTAGGTAATTGCTTATTTAGAAAGTCGAGACTTTTAGCATCTTGTGCAGCCTGTCTAGCAATGTTCTGAGCCAGATAATTATTACTGATACTATTTACTATGTTTTTAATTAACTTTGGATCGTCCCCAGTCAATGAAATTGTGAGCATGCCTGTATCTTTCGCTTGATCATTTACTGAAAGTACCTTTTGCAAGCTTGTTATTGCTTTAAGCTTCGGTACATATGAAATAATAAAACTACTAGTTGGCAAAGCATCAATATAATCTACTTTTATTCTGACATTATCTTTTTGTAAGAGCTCACCAACTTTGCCCTCAAATGAATCATTGCCAAAATTGATTTTATAATGATTTTTATCTATAACAGTTAAGGTTATAGTTGCCTCGTCTTTGCCTTCATCAGGTATGAATAATTGTGATACAGAAATATTTTCAGCCTCTTTTCCTAGTAAGCGAGATAATCCCTGCCCAAAAATTGGAAAGTATTTCTGTTTGATAATCGTTTGTAAATTTAAATCGTCTACTGTTTGCCCTATAATCATTCTTGACTGAATAAGAGCAATTTCGGGTGCAGACTGCGGCTGACTATCAGGCAACATTTGACTAAGATTGCTTAAAATAGCATTACCTTGTTTTTGTTCAACTTGGATCAACGCGTCTGCTTGATATATAGGTGTTGCAAATATTGCATATACTATCGATACTAAAGAAAAAAATGCCGTTATAGCAATAATAAGTTTTCTGTGGTCAATCAATTCACCGACTAAACGGCCTAAATCGATTTCATCTTCTTCTTTCGAGATAGATTTGTTTGTCACTGATGGCATGAGTTATCCCTGAATTAAACATCTAGCTTTTCAGCCCAATAGTTACTGGCCTGAACGATTAACTGATATACTGAGGAAAATGCTTCTTGACTCTTTCGATAAGGGTCTGGTATCTCTTTTTGATTGTTCCAATGACCTAATAGCATGGTTTTCCCTCTTACCTCAGGCGCAATTCGGCATATTTGCTCGATATGGATTTTTTCCATTACCAAAATTAAATCATATTGATGACCAAGTGAAGCCGTAAATTGCTTCGCTTTATGATCTGCTAATGATAGTCCATTTTGTTCCGCGATATAAATTGCACTTTGGTCCGCCTCATGGCCAATTAAAGCACCGGTGCCTGCAGAGTCAATTTTCTTATTTGGTAATTTTTTTCGTAAATATCGTTCTCCTATAGGAGAACGACATATATTTCCGGTACAAACAACTAGAATAGAATTGAACATGATATTAGGGCCACTCTTTGATATATTTAACTGTTTCTGTCATATCATGCACACCAGTAATCGTCGGTACAAGTTGAGAGATTACACGGTTCCAACGCACAAGTGGCGCAGTTGTGACATAAACTATGTCGTATGGTTGAAGTTGAAATTCCGTACCTAATACCATTGCTGATGCATCCTGAGCATTAAGTTGATAGATATCTGCAATTTTGCCATGGCTGTCACCTTTTATCTGACGAATAACAAATACCCCTGTAGCATCACTGAAGGCTTGCGACATACCTTCAGCATTACCTAATGCCTCTGCTAATGTCATACCGCTCCGGTCCATCTTCATTGTGCTTTGTTTACCGACTTCGCCCATTACAAATACTTTGAGGTCATCATTTCGAGGCACAAAGAGAATATCCCCTGGATATAGTAAATGATTCTGAGTTAAATCGCCTTTCTGCATCAAAGCATAAAGAGACACTTTTGTATCTTTACCATTATGAGTCAACACAACATTTCGCCAATCAGCATCAGGAGCCAATCCACCTGCTGCATTGATTGCATCCATAATAGTCAGAGGTATATTAGTAATAGGCTGTTGACCAGATTTGATAACTTCACCCGTAACATAAGCTTTCTGAGAACGGAATGCAGCAACGCTAACATCAACTTGAGGACTTTCAATATAGGTGGTCAAGCGGCTGGCTATATCCTGGCGTACCTGGCTAAGTGTTTTCCCCGCCACCTGCACCTTCCCGATATAGGGATAGAAAATGGTACCGTCGGAGTTGACCCAGTTACCGGTATCGCTGGCGCTACGGTATTGACCTGCTGGAGTAGTAAGTTCAGGGTGATCCCATACCGTAACCATCAGTACGTCACCAACCCCGATGCGGTATTCATAACTACGCAGTAAATTATCCAGTTGTGGGTTTGGACGAGCAAGAACGGTCTCCGGACGCAGTTGATCGATTAGACCCGGAGTCATTGGGTACACATTGACCAGTTTATCCAGATCGTAGTCGCTGTCCGGGAGCTCCACTACGTTCTTACGCAGACTGTTTAATCCCTGACCAGGGATAATGGTACAACCCGATAAAAACCCAATCGCCAACGCTAATGCCGAAAATCTAACAATTTTTTTCTTCATAATGTCACATTATCAGTAAATCAAGATTTGCCAATTCCTGAGCAGCTGTCATAGCCGTTGCTTCCCTGCCGGCTTGTGGAGAGATAAAAGCTGACTGCGTCCTGCAGCGCTACCACCCTCTCTCCCCTGTTTTCAGCATTCAGCCTTATAAACTAAACGGTATCTCTATCCCTGCGCTAGCCCCAACGTCATCGCTGTCGCTATTGTTAGCGTTGGTGTACCACAACGAGGTATTCAGACGGACCGACTGATAAACATCTCCGCTCCAACCCAGCTGGACCCCCTTCAAGGTATCAGCATGAGGGAATGCTTTGTTGATCGACTGATTCTCCGGGTTAACTTTGGCGTAAACCAGGCGCGTACTCCAGCGCTGGTTATCCTCCGTAATAAGCTCGACCTTACCGGCAACGAGTTGACCATCCCCGCCCATCGCATCACCCAGCGGATAACCCTGCTGATAGTAGCCATCCTTATAAATATGATGGGTATAGCTGTAATTGGTTCGGCTCATATTGGTGCGCGTGTCATGTGCTTCCACGTACCAGTTTACCGCATCTTTGCCCCACCCATGGTGTCCTTCAACACCGCCAAGGAACATATTTGCTGAAGGAAGAAAACCAGACTCATCCTCGCCGATCATCTGCCCGTAGAAGCTCACCGGCCAGCCCAGGGTCGGCTCCAATTTGAACTTAAAGTCAAAACCGGCCAGTTGGTTCCCTGGTTCATTGGGATCGTTTGCGGCGGTATTATCCTTGCCTGTTAAACCATCCCAGAAGTTACTAAGTGATTCAGGCCGCCCTTCCCCACCCCACTGCATAATGCGTGATGCGCCTAATTCTAAAGACTGGAATGGTGAAAAGGTAAAACGACCGCCGATAATTTTGGCATGAGGCACCGCGGTATATTGATTCATCTGGCTGGCGGAGATCTGGTACTGCCACGGGCCGACCCAGCGCAACCACCAGGTCTCTGGCGCTGCCTGCTCGGCTCGCTGCATCAGGAAACCGGTCATCGGCCGCATGGCATCCCCGCGGATCAGGCTACCTTCATAGCCCGGTCCCCACCACTGTGGTACCTGACCAAAGGAGAGCCACTGGTTCCAGAACTTCACCGCGCCGTAGGCGCCGTTGGCATTGAAGCGCGATCCGTTGCTGATCCGCTCTCCCCCTTCGACGTTGCCCTGCAGGTGCATATCCCACCACTCGCCGCTGTTGTTGAACGCCAGGCCTAACGAGTTATCTGCCGACTGCGTCTGACCAAACCCCTGCGGAGTGCCCGGTTGGTCGGTTGAGGTGTAGCCGGTGACCCGGAAATCGGCTTTTAACGCTGACAGTCGCTGATTGATACGAGCCAGCACCACTTGCTCAGAAGAATAGGAAGGTTTGGCCTTTTTTAGCGCCCGGGCGATCTCTTCCTGACTTAGCGGCCAGGTCGACAGGCTCAGATGGATGACCCCACGATCGGAAAGCCAGGCAAGGTCGTTTCGCAGATCATTATCATTTACTACTAACCCGGCCGCGTAAGCCTGGACTCCCAGTGAGGAAAGCAAGCCCAGCGTCACGGCAATGCGCGCAATTTTTATCATTGTACAAGATCCATTTTCAGCCCCGCTGTCGTATCTCAATGAGAATGAGGGGAATACCAAGATAGAAAGCGCTCGCGGCACCAGCGGACTTCACTGTGCAACACCGGCGAGGCAAGTACATTTACCCTAAGCTGCTTGTTAGCCTTATAACATCCACCCAGCTCACAATGTAGGCGAATTTTACCCTACAGGCTATCGATGAGACGGGAAAGTTGGTTTACAGGTGATATCAGCAGCCGCTCCTGACCCTTTTTGAGGATATCTGATAAGCATCATAGATATCTCATCGCGTTAATCCCCCAGAGAGTGTCGATTTTTATAGCCGTTCAAAGAAGGTGTTTTGTGTTACAGCAAGTGGTTTCAGCGACGCTACCGCCCCTGGCTTAACAGCTACCAGCGCACTGACTACCTGAACGGCTTATTTAATCGGCCTATGGGTGATAAATTGGTCAGGCCTTTATTTTTTGCGGCGTTAAGTCTACGGGATTTCGGTCACAATTGGGAGTCTTGCTGCCGAATATCTGCCAATTAATGCTGCTTGCCCTTTTATTGGCGAAAATAAGCGGATCAACTCTTAAGATTATTCACTACGTTAAACGGCCATACAGTGTCACGTTGTTGCCACACTATCAAGCATGAAGCTAACCATCTGTAAAACAAGATATTTTACGGAAAGGTCGCGTCATTCAAAAATCAGATGATGGCCTCTAAGTCAACTACAATTTCTAATAGTTTCCTGGTATCAGAATATTCAGCAGACGTGCTCCAGGTCCTTTCTCAGTGCATTTAAGAAACGTCTCATACCTGCTATATCCAGGCAAATATGCAATAACAATGTAGTAGCACTTCATTATTTCATAAATATGAATTATCAATTGCCTGGCATATAGTAGATTATTTTCTTATTTGTCTAATTAACCGGCGAAAACTTAATTTCCCCTGTAAAACAAATGGCGATTACCAGACCTGCTTATGTAGATCAGTTCGAGTAAAGGGTTTATCCAGCGGTCCAATTGCAGTGGCGATTTGCCCCAGCAGGGACTGAGTCGGCGCTTTATTGCCGCTATGCAACAGAATAAGGGGGACCATCACCAGGCACGCGACGCCGCCCCAGGAAATACTCACGCTTTCCGAATGAGTGGTTCGTTTTTGCAGCAGCAGGAACAAAGCGCTGCCAGCAGCACCGAGCAGCAGGCCAGCGATCACTTCCGAGACGGAATGCACATGGATGGCCAGCCGTGAATACCCCACTACAGCGGCCAGAACATAGCCGGTGGCGACGGCTGCTTTTTGCACACCCGCTGAAAAACGAGCGCTAAGCAGCCACAGGAAGATAGGCCAGAAGGCCGCGGAAAGCGCTGAGTGGCCGCTGAAGCCGGTGTAATCCAGCTCACGAATGCCCAGTCCCCAGCCCATAAAGGCCAGTTTGGAGGCGCAGACAATGGCGCCGGTGATGCCGAACAGCAAACTCCACTGCCACGCCAGCAACCGCGACGTTTTACGCAGCATCAGGACAATAAACAGCGCCGCTGCGCTGGGCAGCAAAACGGTGCTATCGCCAAAAAATGAGATGAGTTGCCAGTTCATATACCTGTGATCCTTCGATGATGTCCACTGCCGTGCTCAGGGATTATCCGTAATGTCTGTACCAGCTCGCATGCCAATTCATTTCACATTTTTATGCATGCAAGTGAGATGTTTAAAGCGGAAACATGATCGCAGTCAAGTTTTATTTTTGGCTGACGTTGACCGCTTACCCTGCACTTCAGGAATTGTCGCACTAAGTGACTATCCGCAAAGCATTATTGCCGCTACTCCGACCATTGCACCACAGAGGCCAGAGACAAACTACCAGAAGTCTCCGAAGCCATACGTTTCTTTACAATCGTTATAACATTCACGTTATGAATAATTTCTGCATAACGTTATGAGCGGCGTGGCGAAAGGTTCTGCCCTGCCGCTCATCTTTACGCCAGCGGTCAGGCCAGCAGTTTTTTAATGCTTTCGCGGAATTTGGCACCTTCTTTCAGGTTACGCATTCCGTAGGTGACGAAGGCCTGCATATAGCCCATTTTCTTACCGCAGTCATAGCTTTCGCCGGTCATCAGCATCGCGTCAACAGACTGCTTTTTCGCCAGTTCGGCAATGGCGTCGGTCAGCTGGATACGGCCCCAGGCACCCGGTTCGGTACGCTCCAGTTCGGCCCAGATATCCGCCGACAGCACGTAGCGGCCCACCGCCATCAGGTCGGAGTCCAGGGTCTGCGGCTCGTCCGGTTTTTCAATAAACTCAACGATACGCGCAACCTGCCCTTCCGCCACCATCGGCTCTTTGGTCTGAATCACGGAATATTCGGAGAGATCCCCCGGCATGCGTTTCGCCAGCACCTGGCTACGGCCGGTCTCGTTAAAGCGGGCGACCATGGCGGCGAGGTTATAGCGCAGCGGGTCCGCAGTGCCGCCGTCGAGGATGATATCCGGCAGCACCACGACAAACGGATTATCCCCGACGACCGGGCGGGCGCAGAGGATGGAGTGGCCCAGACCCAGCGGCTGTGCCTGGCGCACGTTCATGATGGTCACGCCCGGCGGGCAAATGGCCTGGACTTCCGCAAGCAGCTGGCGCTTCACGCGCTGCTCAAGCAGGGCTTCCAGCTCGTAGGAGGTGTCGAAGTGGTTTTCCACCGCGTTCTTCGAGGAGTGCGTCACCAGGACAATCTCTTTGATCCCGGCGGCGACGATTTCATCAACGATGTACTGAATCATTGGCTTATCAACGATCGGCAGCATCTCCTTTGGAATTGCCTTTGTGGCCGGCAGCATATGCATGCCTAGTCCTGCGACCGGAATAACCGCTTTCAAATTCGCCATATTCATCTTCACCTGTTTGGTTGCAAAACACGCAGTTATGCAAAATTGTACATGTCACAAATCCATTGAAACTGATAATACACGGATACTGCCCGGGCATCTGCCCGCCAAATTCTTAAATTCACTGTCACGTAAAAGAATACACACAACTTCCATTTACCAACAGTTAGAGCTGAGAATAATCTTATTTTCGTTCAGGTTATTCAGCGGCTCGTTTACTACACCACGCCATGTGGCGGAGAGGCGCGCCAGGCGGGCTTTCCGGGGCGCCGGGCCAGCCATGCTGTGCCTGTGCCCGCAAAGAATAGATATAGATAATAAATTTCGCCAGACAATATATTTCAGCATAAACAGCCAGATATGGTGACATATTACCGCAATTCGGCGTCTATGAACTGCGATCTGCCCTATTCTGCGCTCACTTCATAATATGAATTTTGCCGGTTTTGTGAGCGGGCTTCGCGCTTCGCGTCTCCTGTGCGCATCAATGCTCGCCGTAACGAACCGTGGGATGAAGCCCTTTTACCGCCCTCGCTGATACGCAGCCGAAAAGTTCTTATACCGGCTCGCTTATTCCAGAGCAGTCGCCATGGTGTTATTTTCTCACTGTTCTTTACCGGAACATAATTCTTATCGGTTCGCTTTATGTGCTGGAAATATATCCATCCATGGCAGGGCGATATCCGCGTCGTTATTGCATTTTAGACTCATCTTATCCATGATCGTGGTAACACATACCGCAGTCGTACAGGTTTTAATACATATGGAATGGATTGCCGATCCGTCAATCTGGGCAGGTCTCGTCACGCTGGTGGTTATCGAACTGGTGTTGGGCATCGATAACCTGGTCTTTATCGCTATCCTCGCCGAGAAGCTCCCGCCCGCCCAGCGCGACCGCGCGCGGATCACTGGTCTGATGCTGGCGATGGTCATGCGTCTCCTGCTGCTGGCCTCTATCTCCTGGCTGGTCACCCTGACCAAACCGTTAATTGCTTTTCGCGACTTCAGCTTTAGCGCCCGCGATTTAATCATGCTGTTTGGCGGCTTATTCCTGCTGTTCAAAGCGACCGTCGAGCTTAATGAGCGGCTGGAGGGGAAAGACAGCGATAACCCCACCCAGCGCAAAGGGGCGAAATTCTGGGCCGTGGTGGCGCAGATCGTGGTGCTCGACGCCATCTTTTCGCTCGACTCGGTGATCACCGCCGTCGGCATGGTCGATCACCTGGCGGTGATGATGGCCGCCGTGGTTATCGCCATCAGCCTGATGCTGATGGCCAGCAAGGCACTGACGCGCTTTGTTAACAGCCATCCGACCATCGTGATCCTCTGTCTGAGCTTCCTGCTGATGATCGGCTTCAGCCTGATTGCTGAAGGCTTCAGCTTTATTATTCCGAAAGGCTATTTATATGCGGCAATTGGCTTCTCGGTGATGATTGAAGCCCTTAACCAGCTGGCGCTGTTTAACCGCCGTCGCTTTCTTTCCGCCAATATGACGCTGCGTCAGCGCACCACCGAGGCGGTGATGAGCCTGCTGAGCGGTCAGAAAGAAAAAGCTGAACTGGATGCTGACACGGCGTCACTAGTCGCCGATCAGGATCATCATCCGCTGTTTAATCCGCAGGAACGCTTGATGATTGAGCGGGTGCTGAACCTGAATCAGCGCAGCGTCAGCAGTATTATGACCTCCCGCCATGATATCGAGCGCATCAACCTCAGTGCGCCGGAGGAAGAGATCCGCAGCCTGGTGGAAAAAAATCAGCATACCCGCCTGGTGGTGACCGGCGGGAAAGATAATGAAGACCTGCTGGGAGTGGTGCATGTTATCGACCTGCTCCAGCAGTCCCTGCGCCAGGAGCCGCTGGATCTGCAGGCGCTGGTGCGCCAACCGCTGGTCTTTCCTGAGGGGCTGCCGCTCCTCTCCGCGCTCGAGCAGTTCCGTCAGGCCCGCACCCACTTTGCCTTTGTGGTGGACGAGTTTGGCTCCGTCGAGGGGATTGTGACCCTGAGCGACGTGATGGAGACCATCGCCGGCAACCTGCCCAACGAGGTGGAGGAGATCGACGCCCGACACGATATTCAGCATCATCAGGACGGTTCATGGACGGTCAACGGCCATATGCCGCTGGAGGACCTGGTGCAGTACGTTCCGCTGCCGCTGGATGATAAGCGTGAGTACCACACCGTTGCCGGTCTGCTGATGGAGTATCTGCAGCATGTGCCGCAGGTGGGAGAAACCATTGAGATTGACGGTTATACCCTGCGCACGCTGCAGGTCGACAGCCATCGGGTGCAAAAGGTGCAGATCGTCCCGCCGGTAAAGCAGGATGAGCTGGATTATGAGGTGTAATCCTAAGGGATAAATAACGGCCCGGGGTATCCCGGGCCGTAAAATTGATAGCCAGGTACCCTGTTTATTGCCTGATGGCGCTTCGCTTATCAGGCCTACGGAATGGCGACACAAACCGGGGAATTACCCCCTGCCGCACAACCCAGGCCTAGTCAGGCGTATCCGCCGCCCGGCATTAACGTGACATCACACTTTGACGACATGCTCACATCACAGGAATTGATGCTCTACAGCCGCCACACTGCCTGATGGCGCTTCGCTTATCAGGCCTACGGGAGGGCGACACAAACCGGGGAATTACCCCCTGCCGCACAATCCTGGCCGGATCAGGCGTAGCCGCCGCCCGGCATCAACATGACATCACCCTTTGACGGCAATGACACAGCCCGGAAGTCCCGAGCTGCTGGTCTGGACGATTACAGCTTATCGAGCAGCTTTTTGGCGTCTTTGCTCTCTTTGCTGCCTTTATTACGTTCGACCCAGTCGTTGAGGCGCTGCTTCGCTTCATCCTGCAGCTGTTTGCGCAGGATCTGGTCGACCTGCAGGCTGTAGCTCAGCGACTGCCAGTCGCCATAGATGCGCAGCGGGATAGCGGTCTGTTTCAGGCGGTCGATAAGTTTGCCCTCGCCTTTCCAGCCGCCGAGCACGCGCACGTTAAAGCGCATATCGCAGTTCTCTTTCTGCAGATCGAGCTGACCTTCGCCGGTCATCGCCATCACATCGGACTGCCCCTGCAGGCGGTTCAGCGTCACCTGCCCGTTATCCAGCGTCAGCTGGCTGCTCACGGCATCCAGGCGGGTGGCATTGTCATAGTTTTCCTGCGCCCGCACGTTGGTGCTGCGCTCCACGGCCTGTTGCACCAGCTGCTGGAAGTTAAGTCCTTCGGTTCGGGTATCGGTCATCTGGAGCTGCGCCTGGCCCTGCCAGTGACGGCGGAAATCATCCGCGTCAATGCGCGTTCCGGAAAACTCGCCGGTCAGTGACAGCTTGCCGGTCAGGCTTAATGAATAGTTGAAGGCTTTGATCAGCGAACCGATCTCCACGTTCTGCAGCGCCGGCTGGAACGTCGCCTGCGGCGTGTCGCCGCGGGCATCAAGGGTCCCGGGGAGGGAGAGCTGGCCGCCGTCGAGGTTGCCCTGCATTTTGCTGACCGTCAGCAGCCCCTGCTGATTGCTGATTTCGCTCTGCACCTGGGTGAAGTTCAGGCCGCGCCACTGCAGCTGGTCGGCGCTCAGGGCCATCCGGCCGTTAAAGCCGCGCAGGCTCTGATAATCTTCGCGCTCATCGCTGTCGGCGATCACCGGACGCAGCGGTCGCGTCTGGCTCTGGCCCTGCTGGCTGGCGCTGCTGTCGGTCGCCGGCGAAGAGGATGCCAGCAGACTGTCGAGATTCAGGGTGGTGGCGTGCAGATCCACTGACCAGTCCGGGCGGTCTCCCAGCACCACGCTGCCGTTGCCGGTGAGGGTGCTGCCGCTGGCCATCAGGTTCAGATTATCAAAGCGCAGAGTCTTGCTATCTTCCTGCCAGCTGGCCTGCAGGCTCCCCTGACCATTGATGCCGTCGGGGGGCAGCTCGGCGCCGCGCAGCTGCCAGCTGAGCTGGCTAAAGTCGGCTTTTAACGAGTGCGGATAGTCGCCGCCCTGCACGGTGGCGGAGAAGCTCAGCGCCAGGTCGCGCTGGTCGCGGTTGACGCGGCCGGAGAAATCAACGGTGGCCCGGTGGTTCTCATCCTGCTCCATCTGCAGGCGGATGTCGCGCACGGTCACCTGCTCGCCGTTCTCATGCTGGAAGAAGAGCACGCTGTCGGCCACCTGCAGCTGGCGCACGTCGTAGGACCATCCGCGGTCCTCCGGAGCCAGCGGCAGGGTGTTGTCATGCGGCACCACCGGCGCGGCGCTGTCGCGAACCGCCTCGGTTTTCGGGGTCAGCTGGATCACCGCCCCCTTGAGCATCACCTGCTTCACCTGCAGCTGGTGCGAAAGCAGCGGCAACAGCGCCACGTCGAGGCGCATGTTGTCGGCGCGGATCACCGGCTCCTCGGCGCCTCGGGCGGTCAGCGTCATGCGTCCGCTGAGAATGCTGAGCTGCGGCCAGACGTGCCAGCGCAACGGGCCATCGAGTTCAAGCTGATAACCGCTGCGCTCTGCCACCTGATGCACCATATAGGCGCGAAAATCGTTGGGATTGACCAGCAATACCAACGAGGTAAGCCCGGCGACAATGACCGCCAGCAGGATCATCAGCGTTGTCAGTATTCGTCTCATGGCACCCTCAGCAACACCCCGTTGACGTTATCAATCCTTGTCGATTCGGCTCGCCACCGCGCCCTGTTGGTCGCGATATTTGGCGTCTTCACGGCGATTATATGGCCGCGCCGCCGGGCCCGATAAGGGTTCAAAGCTCAGCGCGCCGATGGGCATCCCCGGGCGCAGCGCCAGCGGCAGTTTGCCGGAGTTGTAGAACTCAAGCACGATGCAGCCAGACCAGCCCGGGTCGATGCGGTGCGCAGTCACGTGCACCATCAGCCCCAGGCGCGCCAGCGAGGAGCGTCCGTCAAGCCAGCCCACCAGGTCGGCAGGCAGGGTGACCGACTCGTAGGTCACCGCCAGCGCCAGTTCGCCTGGATGCAGGAAAAAGGCCTCCCCTTCCGGCAGAACGATCTCTTCGCTCATCACGCGGTCCAGCGCGGCGCTGACCTCGGCCTTCGGGCCGCTTAAATCGATAAACGGCGCCGTGTGGCCGCGGAAGGTGCGGAATTTATTACCCAGCCGTACATCAACCGTCGCGCCATTAATACGCTCAACGGGCGGGCGCGGATTGATGGCCAGTCGCCCTTCATCCAACCAGGCTTCAATATCTCGGTCACACAGACGCATGGGCTTTCTCCTTATAAAGCTGCTTCCCGCACGCTTCGCGGCGGAGAGGGCAACAGGGCTACTCTTTGCACGTTACACAATTCGGCCAGGTTATTCAAAGAACTGACTGATTTTGGCCTTCAGAATATCAATCGCGATGCGGTTTTTGCCGCCGCGCGGCACGATGATGTCGGCATACTGCTTCGACGGCTCAATAAACTGCAGGAACATCGGGCGCACGGTTTTCTGATACTGGGCCATCACCGAGTCCATGGAGCGGCCGCGCTCGTTAACGTCGCGCTTAATGCGGCGCATCAGGCAAATATCGAGCGGGGTGTCGACGAAAATAGAGAAGTTGAGCTCGTTACGCAGACGCGCGTCGGTCAGCAGCAGGATCCCTTCAAGAATAATCACCTTCTTCGGCTCGACGTGAATGGTGTTCGGCGTGCGGGTATGCTCGACGTAGCTGTAGACCGGCAGTTCAATCGGCTGGCCGCTTTTCAGCATCTGCAGGTGCTGGAACAACAGACTGTGGTCCATTGAGCTCGGGTGGTCATAGTTGGTTTTGACGCGCTCTTCCATCGACAGATGACTTTGATCTTTGTAATAGCTGTCTTCCGGAATGACGCCAATATGTTCGTCGCCAACTTGTTCACGCAATTCGCGATAGAGAGTACTGGCAATAAGACTTTTGCCAGAAGCCGATGCGCCGGCGATACCTACAATGACGCACTGATGGGACATATCAGTCATAAATTTTTGCGACCTGATTAACCTGGATAGAGATGGAGGGTGGCGGCGGACCGCCAAACGCGGCAATTATAGGGATTTCAGCGTCCCGATACCAGTGGTATGCGCCCCGGACGGCTATTCCGCCGCCGGCGCCCAGTCATCGGTATACCAGATATGCAACAGCGCATAAGATCGCATCGGCTGCCAGCGGCGGGCATAGCGGGCGATGGCGGCTGGCGTCATTCCCGGAAAGCGCTGTTTAATCAGGTAGTCGTCCGGCAAAAAGATATCCTTCGCCTGCCAGCCGCGCAGGGCAAAGTAGTTTGCCGTCCAGCGGCCAATCCCGGGTAGCGCCTGCAGTTGACGCAGCCCGGCGTCGATATCCGCCGGTGCCGTCAGGGGCAGCTCGCCGCTGAGCGCCGCCCGGGCGAGGTGGATCAGCGCCTCCGCGCGGCGAAGCGGCATCCCCAGCGCCTTCAGCCCCTGCGGATCGGCCCGGGAGAGCGCCTCCGGCGTCGGGAATAAGACATAGCCGGGGGCGTCCGCCAGCGGTTCGCCCCAGCCGGCCGCCACTTTGCCGGTGAGCCGGGCGGCCATCGCCACGCTCACCAGCTGGCCGAGCACCGCGCGCACCGCCTGTTCGAAAGCGTCCAGCGCCCCGGGCAGGCGCAGCCCCGGTCGCGCCTGCGCCAGGTCGCCCAGCGTGCGAGCGACCTGCTGCGGATCGCAGGCCAGATCGAACAGCTGGCCAATTCGCGCATAGCAGATCTCAGCCACCGGCTGCAGCCCCGGGGAGAGCGTCACCCGCAGGCCCTGCGCCTCCTCGTCCGGCGCCAGATGAATCAGCCCGCCGTGGCCTGCTACGCGAAAGCTGCGGCTGTAGCCGCCGTCATGAAAACGCTCAACGCCAGCGACCGCACGCGCCTGCAGAAAACCAACCATCCACGCCCAGTCGTAAGGCGGGGTCCAGGGTAACAACACCATAAGCTCTCCTTTATATAGCGTTTCAATGATAGTCGCCCTTCACCATCAGCGCCTTGCTTTTAAATTCCGGTTGTCGGCATGACGGCGATCCGCTAAAGTCGCCCCCCTTCTTCACCGGCATGGGGATTTTGCAGACGATGTTTATTGGTTTTGACTACGGCACCGCCAACTGTTCGGTGGCCGTGATGCGGGAAAACAAGCCCCAGCTGTTGACGCTGGAAAACGGCAGCGCCCTGCTGCCCTCGATGCTCTGCGCGCCGACGCGCGAAGCGGTCAGCGAGTGGCTCTATCGCCATCACGATGTGCCCACCCACAGCGACGAAAACCAGGCGCTGCTGCGCCGGGCGATTGCCGCCAACCGCGACGAAGACATCGAGGTGCTGCGCAACAGCGTGCAGTTCGGCCTCGCCTCACTGCATCAATATGTTGAAGATCCGCAAGAGGTCTACTTCGTTAAATCGCCAAAGTCCTTCCTCGGCGCCAGCGGCCTCAAGCCGCAGCAGGTGGCCCTGTTTGAAGACCTGGTCTGCGCCATGATGCTGCACATCAAACTGCAGGCGGAAAGCCAGCTGCCCGAGCAGATTGACCAGGCGGTGATTGGCCGACCGATTAACTTCCAGGGCCTCGGCGGCGACGACGCCAACGCCCAGGCGCAGGGGATCCTTGAGCGGGCCGCCCTCCGCGCCGGTTTCCGCGACGTGGTCTTCCAGTTTGAACCGGTGGCTGCCGGTCTGGATTTCGAAGCTACCCTCAATGAAGAGAAGCGGGTGCTGGTCGTCGATATCGGCGGCGGCACCACCGACTGTTCTCTGCTGCTGATGGGTCCGCAGTGGCGGGAGCGCGCCGACCGCCAGCAGAGCCTGCTCGGCCACAGCGGCTGCCGCATCGGCGGTAACGACCTCGACATTGCCCTGGCCTTTAAATGCCTGATGCCCCTTCTCGGCATGGGCGGTGAAACGGAGAAAGGCACCGCGCTGCCGATCCTCCCGTGGTGGAATGCGGTGGCGATCAACGACGTCCCGGCGCAGAGCGATTTCTACAGTACCGCCAATGGCCGACTGCTGAACGACCTGCTGCGCAGCGCCCGGGATGCCGATAAGGTGGCCCTGCTGCTGAAGGTCTGGCGTCAGCGTCTGAGCTATCGCCTGGTGCGCAGCGCCGAAGAGAGCAAAATCGCCCTCTCCAGCGCCGCCCGCGTTGAGACCGCGCTGCCGTTTATTCAGGACGAGCTGGCTACCGATATCGCTCAGCAGGGTCTGGAAGCGGCGCTGGATCAGCCTCTGGCCCGCATTATGGAACAGGTGCAGCTCGCCCTCGATAGCAGCCAGACCACCCCGGATGTGATCTATCTTACCGGCGGTAGCGCCCGCTCGCCGCTGATCAAAAAGGCGCTGGCGGCCCGGCTGCCCGGTATTCCGCTGGCCGGTGGCGATGATTTTGGCTCGGTAACCGCCGGGCTGGCCCGCTGGGCGCAGGTGGTTTTCCGCTAGTCCCCCCCGGCGCTGCCGCGCAGCAGGTCTGTCCTGATCGTGGCGCTGCAGATTACGCTGGAATATTCCTGGTCTCCCACGCAAAATGGCCTGTTCTTCCGGACAGGCCTGTCCACTTTCCTCCGCTTCCGGGGGCGTATTATCCATACCGTAGCCAGTCGTCTGCGGTCAGTAATCTTTGCATGCCGCAAGGGGGCGTGTTTGAAAAGGGTGTCTGCGATCTTCGCGGCGGTCCGGCGTTGCCGGCCGCAGTTCCTGGCAGGCTGGCTGGTCAGCTGCGGATTGCTCTTGCTGCTGATCGCTCCGCAGGCGCAGTCGGCGCCCCGACAACTGGGGACGGATATCCCCGTCGAATGGTACGCGGACGACAGCGGCCAGATGACCATCGATCGCTTTGCCGACCTGCCCGCGGACCGGCTCGCCACCACCCGGCAGATCCCCTCTTTTGGCTATTCGCGCAAAACCCTGTGGCTGCGCAGCGAACTGCCTGGCAGCTGGTTTGCCGACGAGTCGCGCTGGCTGCAGATTGGCCCCTCTTTTGTCGATCACCTGACCCTCTATTACCGGCCGTTGGGTAGCGATGCCCCGTGGACAGCGCGTACCTTTGGCGACCGCGACCCGGCCCGCGAGAGCGATCTTCACTATCGGGAAAGCGTGCTGATCCTCCCTCCGCCGCCGACCGCCGCCGGCTATGAGATAGTCTTTCGCCTGCAGAGCACCAGCACTCTGATCCTGCTGGCCTCGCTCTCTTCGCCGCAGGCCTACGTGCAACGGGCCGCCGCCGACACCGCCTTCTGGAGCTTCTATTTTGGTCTCGCGGCGGTCGCCAGCGGCGTGGCGCTGTGGCTGGCCCTGGCCCTGCGCCGGCGTCTGCTATGGGGCATCTGCTTCTTCTCGCTCAATTATCCGCTGGTGGCTGCCCTGCACGGCTTCCCGGAGTGGTTCTTCGGCCACGCCGCGCTGCCCTTCCAGGATTTTATGATCAGTAGCCTCTCCCTGTTCAGCTATGCCACCGCCCTCTGGCTGCACAGTGAGATATTCGATTTAAAGAAAAATATGCCGCGGCTTTACCGGCTGCTGATCGCCGCCGTGGTGCTCAACCTGCTGCTGCAGGTCAGTATTCCGCTGGGTTTTTACGGCCTCGCGATGCAGATTGAAGGAGTGATCTTTATCATTATCACTCCGGTGTTGCTGTTCACCTCCTGGTGGCTGTGGCGCAAAAAAGCTATCGACCGCAACACCCTCCTGCTGGGGCTCCTGCCGCCGTTCTATGTCGCCGCCGCGGTGCTGGTGCAGCTGTCGATCCACGGTATTATCCCGTTTCATATGGCGATCTATTCCCTCTGGCAGTATGCGCTGATCGTCCACATCATTACGGTGCTGATCATTGCCATCCTGCGGGTGCGGGCTGAAAACCGCCAGCTGGAGCAAAAGCAGCGCCTGGCGCGCGAGCTGCAGATTGAGCGCGAGGCCAGCTTCCACCAGCGGCAGTTTATGGGCATGGTGGCGCACGAATTCCGCACCCCGCTGGCGGTGATCCAGGCGGCGCTGGAGAATCTCCGCCTCTCGGCGGCCTCCGCCAGCCAGGAGGCGCGCTTCGATCGCATCGGCCGCGCCGCCACCCGTCTGGTACAGCTCACCGATAACTGCCTCGCCGACGCGCGCCTCGCCTCCCACGATCTACACGTTGACCGCCAGCAGACCGCCCTGCTGGCGGTGATCAACATGGCCGCCTCGGTGGTAGCCATCTCCCATGATCACTACCTGAACATCCGCCATCACGGCGCGGTGGAAAGCCCCCAGCTGCAGGCCGATGCCGGTCTGCTGTGCATCGCCATCGCTAACCTGCTGGATAACGCGGTCAAGTATTCGCCGCCGGGCGAAATCACCATCGATATTCACGCTGATGCCGGGCAAACAGAGCTGCGCATTCGCGACTACGGCCCTGGGCTCCCCGCCGGACAGGCGGAACTGATCTTTGAGCGCTATCGCCGCGGGGAACATACGTCGCCGGTGCCGGGCGGCACCGGTCTCGGACTGTATGTTGCGCGTCAGATCGTGCAGGCTCATGATGGCAAACTGTGGCTGGCCGGGCATGGCCCGGACGGCTGCACCTTTATTCTCACCCTCCCCACGGTTGCTTAAGAGGAGAACGACGCATGGCTTTACGGCTGGCGATAATTGAAGATAACCCCGATCTGCTGGATGAACTGCTGGCCTGGTTGGGCTATCGCGGCTTCGAGGTATGGGGGACGCGGAGCGCTGAGGCCTTCTGGCGGCAACTGCACAGCCATCCGGTGGACATCGTGCTGATTGATATCGGTCTGCCCGGCGAGGATGGCTTCAGCGTGCTGAGCTACCTGCACGAGCTGGGGCACTACGGTCTGGTGGTGGTCAGCGCCCGCGGCCAACAGCAGGATAAACTGCAGGCGCTGAGCCTCGGGGCCGATGCCTATCTGATCAAGCCGGTTAACTTCGCCCATCTCGCGGAGACCCTGACCGCCCTCGGCGCCCGCCTGCAGCAGGATCGGCCGGCCCCCCAGCAGCCAGAGATGGCCAGCGCCGCCCCCGCTCCCGCCACCGGACTGTGGCGTCTGCATGAGGATAAACTGATCTCCCCAGACGCGCGGACGCTGGAATTAACCCAGCAGGAATATCGCCTGGTGGAACTCTTAATGCGCAATCGCAACGAAGTGTGTAGCAAACTGGAGCTTCATGCTTGCCTGTTTGCCCATGAAAGCGAGCCTGACCTGCACCGTATCGACGTGGTGGTTAGCCGCCTGCGCCACAAGGCTCGCCAGCAGGGGATCCATCTGCCCGTACGCGCAATCTTTGGTAAGGGGCTGGCCTTTATCTCCTGAACGACGGGGCATGTCGGCGGCCGCGCGGGATATGAATGACTCGCAAGTGTTAATTTTTCTCATTTTCTGAGAGAAATGAGAGGAATGAGACTGACGATGACCTTAAGAACTTTCTTATAGTGCTACTACATCAGGATGATGTCGTATGATTTTCATCGGACAGAAAAGCATATAACAAAACGTATTAGCCGTTCGCGGCAAATTCTGACACCATGCAACACAAACAAGGTATAAACAATGGCCATGCAAACGTGGTTAGTTTTATTGCTATGCATTTTTTTCTTCAGCATCTCTGTATACAGTTTTATTTCCTATCTGAAAGACAGGAGACGGCAGAAATTTACCTTTAACGATAAGCGTTCAATGCGTCGTAAATAATTCACTGTAGAATAATAAAAACATATTGTAGATACTTTAATACAGTCAACACACCGCATACGCCCGGAGGATGTGTCACAGCATGGCGTTATGTTTTTGCGTAAGGAAATAACGCCATGAGAAACATTAATGTCACCATCAACACCCGCAATACCTTTGTCCGTGAATCGCTGATGGCTATGGTCAATGACCTCACGCAGGGCGAAATACGGGCGCGTTTTTCCTGGCGTAATAATGACCTGTCAGGGGAAGACATCATCATTTGCGAAGTGATCCCCGGCGAAATCTACCTGTGCAATACGCTGATTAAAAACAGGAAAAAAGGCAGTTCGCTGATTATCCTCCACAGCTACGACCAGTTGCCGGAAGATGATTTCATGATTAACTGCCTGAAAGGGGTTATTTTTGTTTCGCTAAAAACCGCCAGTATTCCGCAACTGCTGACGATCATTAAAAGCGAGCTCCAGCATTGTATGAGCCCGTCAGCCACCGACGCCGCGGGTCGGGAACTCAGCTGCGCCAGCTGCCCGCACCGCGTGCTGTCGCGCTCGCAGACCGCCGTGGTGCACGGTATTCTCGAAGGGATGGATATGAGTAAAATCGCCGCCCTGCAGCGCGTCAGTCCCCGTACCGCCGCCTATCATAAAAATAAGATTATGGAAAAATACAGTCTGAATAATAACCATGACTTTTTCCAGTTTATGAATCTGTTACGAGAGCGCTGGTAGGTAAATAGCCAGCAGAAGAGAATAAGATATTCGCCTGGCGATATTGTCGTAAATCCGAAAATAGCCACAGGATGCTAAAAAAGCGCCAGCGCTGCCAGACATAACGTTAAACTCTGACGCTTCCTCGGTATAAAGACGTTACCGCGCGCCTTTATATAAGAAAAAAGACTATTTACGAGGAAAACTGATACTTCGTCACATTGCCCCTGACGTGCCTGTCAGGGGTCTTTTTTCGGTGTGGAATGGCGCCCTCTGCGTGAGGGCGCGGCAGGATCAGGCTTCCACTTTCTCCACTTGCCAGTCCGGCTGCGCTTCCTCGTCGGTCAGCAGACCTTCGTTTTTCGACAGCATAGCGGTGGCGATGCCGTTACCCAGTACGTTGATGGCGGAGCGCCCCATATCGAGGAAATGGTCGATGCCCATCAGCAGCAGGATCCCGGCAACCGGGATATGGAAGCTGGGGATAGTGGCCGCCAGCACCACCAGCGCCGAGCGCGGTACCCCGGCGATGCCTTTCGAGGCCAGCATCAGGGTCAACATCATGACCGTAATCTCGCTGAAGCTCAGCGGCACGTTATAGGCCTGGGCGATAAACATCGCGGCGAAGGAGCAGTAGACCATCGAGCCGACGAGGTTAAACGAGTAGCCAATCGGCAGAACGAACGAGACGATATTGCGCGAACAACCAAACTTCACCAGCCGTTCGAGGGTCTTCGGATAGGCAGCTTCCGAGCTGCTGGTGGTAAAGGCTACCAGCACCGGATCTTTCAGCATGTTCAGCAGACGGAAGACCTCTTTCTTCAGCACCATATAGCCGACGGCAATCAGCACCGCGCTGGTCAGCAGCACCGCCAGGTAATAACCGCCGATGAACGAAGCGTAGTTGAGTAATATCCCCAATCCCTGCGAGGCAATCACCGACGAGATGGCGGCGAAGATGGCCAGCGGCGCAACGTACATCACATAGCCGGTCACCTTCAGCATAATGTGCGACACCACGTTTAGGGCCGCCACCAGCGGAGCATTAAACTTCTCTCCCAGCGACGCGCCGGCGATGCCAAAGAACATCGAGAACACCACGATCTGCAGGATCTCGTTGTTGGCCATCGCCTCGGTGATGCTGGTAGGGATGGTATGCGACAGGAACCCTTTCAGGGTCATGCCGCTGACCGCCAGGCCGGTATCCACCGCCTCTTTCGGTACCGTCAGGTTCAGCCCGGCGCCCGGGTGCTGGAAGGTGACGATCACCAGCCCGACGAGAATGGATAATACCGATGAAGTGATAAACCACACCATCGCCTTACCGCCCACCCGGCCGATGGTCGCCGTCTCGCCGAGGCGCATGATCCCGACCGTCAGGGTGCTGAACACCAAGGGCGCGATAACCATTTTGATTAAGCGCAGAAACAGATCGGTCAGCAGCGTGATGTTGTCTGCCCAGGCGGAGATAGTAGTCGGCGTCGCGTAGGCATGGATAGCCGCGCCGGAGAGGATCCCCATCAGCATAAAAACGACGATGAAGAGCGTGAGTTTGTTTGCGTTTGCCACAGCAATGACCCCTGATTATTTAACACGTTGATTTTTAAGTGCATATTTTATTATTATGAGAATGCACTGATTTATTCACCGCATAAATCTAATTAAAGCCCCCGCGGATACAACTATTTTTTGCTTTTTTAAACTAAAAGTTGATATCACACCGGAAATCAGCGGCGAGAACGCCCGGCGTCGCGGCCGTTATCCAGACATTTCTCAACCTTCTTTTCATAATTCCTCCATTTTTACGGCCCCTTCCCTCACTAAACTAGTATCATTCAGCGAAACGCTTCAGGATGAGACCGTAAACTAATGAAAGGCAGTAACATACGTCGTTGGGGCGCCGCGCTGGCGGTAGTGATTATCGCCGGGGCCGCCTACTGGTTCTGGCACGATCGTGGAACGAGCGGCAGCGGGACGCCCGCCGCCGGGCAGGGTCCGCAGGGGCCGGGTGGCGCGCGCCATGGCCGCTTTGGCGGCGCGCTGGCGCCGGTGCAGGCCGCCACCGCGACCGAACAAGCGGTCCCGCGCTATCTCACCGGGCTGGGTACCGTGACGGCAGCCAATACCGTCACCGTGCGCAGCCGGGTCGACGGCCAGCTGCTTAGCCTTCACTTCCAGGAGGGTCAGCAGGTCAAAGCCGGCGATCTGCTGGCGCAGATCGATCCCAGCCAGTTTAAAGTCGCCCTCGCCCAGGCGCAGGGTCAGCTGGCGAAAGATAACGCCACTCTGGCGAATGCCCGCCGCGATCTCGCCCGTTACCAGCAGCTGGTGAAAACCAATCTCGTCTCCCGCCAGGAGCTCGACACCCAGCAGTCGCTGGTGGTGGAATCCGCTGGCACCGTAAAAGCCGATGAAGCAGCCGTCGCCAGCGCCCAGCTGCAGCTCGACTGGACGCGCATTACCGCGCCGATCGACGGCCGCGTCGGCTTAAAGCAGGTGGATATCGGCAACCAAATTTCCAGCGGGGATACCACCGGGATTGTGGTTCTCACCCAGACGCATCCGATCGACGTGGTCTTTACCCTGCCGGAAAACAGCATCGCCACGGTGGTGCAGGCGCAGAAAGCGGGTAAAGCGCTCAGCGTCGAAGCCTGGGACCGTACCAATAAGCAGAAAATCAGCGTCGGGGAGCTGCTGAGCCTCGACAACCAGATCGATGCGACCACCGGGACCATCAAGCTGAAGGCGCGCTTCAGCAATCTGGACGACGCCCTGTTCCCCAACCAGTTCGTTAACGCCCGCCTGCTGGTGGACACCCAGCAGAACGCGGTAGTCATCCCTGCCGCCGCTCTGCAGATGGGCAACGAAGGGCATTTTGTATGGGTGCTGAACGATGAGAATAAGGTCAGCAAACACAGCGTCACCCCGGGGATCCAGGACAGCCAGAAAGTGGTCATCAGCGCCGGGCTTTCCGCCGGGGATCGCGTGGTCACCGACGGGATTGACCGCCTGACCGAAGGGGCGAAAGTGGAAGTTGTCACCGCCAGCGGCAGCGAGCAGGCGCAGCCCGCCCCGCGCCAGAGCGGTAAACACGGAGCGCGTTCCTGATGCAGGTGTTACCCCCAGGCCGCACCGGCGGCCCGTCCCGGCTGTTTATTATGCGTCCGGTGGCCACCACTCTGCTGATGGTGGCGATCCTGTTAGCCGGGATCATCGGCTACCGCTTTCTGCCGGTCTCCGCGTTACCGGAGGTGGATTACCCGACCATTCAGGTAGTCACCCTCTATCCGGGCGCCAGCCCGGACGTGGTGACCTCCGCCATCACCGCCCCGCTGGAACGCCAGTTCGGCCAGATGTCCGGGCTTAAGCAGATGTCATCGCAAAGTTCCGGCGGCGCCTCGGTCGTCACGCTCCAGTTCCAGCTGACCCTGCCGCTGGACGTTGCCGAGCAGGAAGTGCAGGCGGCCATCAACGCCGCCACCAACCTGCTGCCGAACGATCTGCCCAACCCGCCGGTCTACAGCAAGGTGAACCCGGCGGATCCGCCGATCATGACCCTCGCCGTTACCTCCTCCGCGATCCCGATGACCCAGGTAGAGGATATGGTGGAGACGCGGGTGGCGCAGAAGATCTCTCAGGTTTCCGGCGTCGGTCTGGTGACCCTCGCCGGCGGCCAGCGCCCGGCGGTGCGGGTGAAGCTTAACGCCCAGGCCATCGCCGCCCTCGGCCTGACCAGCGAAACCGTGCGCACCGCCATCACCAGCGCCAACGTTAACTCGGCGAAAGGCAGCCTCGACGGCCCGGCCCGCGCGGTAACGCTTTCCGCTAACGATCAGATGCAGTCCGCTGAGGATTACCGCCGCCTGATTATCGCTTATCAGAACGGGGCGCCGATCCGGCTCGGCGATGTCGCCAGCGTCGAACAAGGGGCCGAAAACAGCTGGCTCGGGGCGTGGGCCAACCAGCAGCGGGCGATCGTGATGAACGTCCAGCGCCAGCCGGGGGCCAACATCATCGACACCGCCGACAGCATTCGCCAGATGCTGCCGCAGCTCACCGAGAGCCTGCCGAAATCGGTGAAGGTGCAGGTTCTCTCTGACCGGACCACCAACATTCGCGCCTCGGTGCGCGACACCCAGTTTGAGCTGATGCTGGCCATCGCCCTGGTGGTGATGATCATTTACCTGTTCCTGCGCAACGTGCCAGCGACCATTATTCCCGGCGTCGCGGTGCCGCTGTCGCTGGTGGGCACCTTCGCGGTGATGGTGTTCCTCGACTTCTCGATCAACAACCTGACGCTGATGGCCCTGACCATCGCCACCGGCTTTGTGGTGGATGACGCTATCGTGGTGATCGAGAACATCTCGCGCTATATCGAGAAAGGCGAGAAGCCGCTGGCCGCTGCGCTGAAAGGCGCGGGAGAAATCGGCTTCACCATCATCTCCCTCACCTTCTCGCTGATCGCGGTGCTGATCCCGCTGCTGTTTATGGGCGATATCGTCGGCCGCCTGTTCCGCGAATTCGCCGTTACCCTCGCCGTCGCCATCCTGATCTCGGCGGTGGTCTCCCTGACCCTGACGCCGATGATGTGCGCCCGCATGTTAAGCCACGAATCGCTGCGTAAGCAGAACCGCTTCTCGCGGGCCAGCGAGCGCTTCTTCGACCGGGTGATCGCCGTCTATGGCCGCTGGCTGAGCCGGGTGCTGAACCATCCTTGGCTGACGCTCGGCGTCGCCCTGAGCACCCTGGCGCTGTCGATTCTGCTGTGGGTCTTTATCCCGAAAGGCTTTTTCCCGATCCAGGATAACGGCATTATCCAGGGCACCCTCCAGGCGCCGCAGTCGGTCTCCTTCGCCAGTATGGCCCAGCGCCAGCAGCAGGTTTCCGACATTATTCTCAAGGATCCGGCGGTGGAGAGCCTGACCTCGTTCGTCGGCGTCGACGGCACCAACCCGGCGCTGAACAGCGCCCGCCTGCAGATCAACCTCAAGCCGCTGGATGAACGCGACGACCGCGTCCAGACGGTGATTAGCCGTCTGCAGCAGGCGGTGGCCGGTGTCCCGGGCGTGGCGCTCTATCTGCAGCCGACCCAGGATCTGACCATCGACACCACGGTGAGCCGCACCCAGTACCAGTTCACTCTACAGGCGAACTCCCTCGAGGCGTTGAGCACGTGGGTGCCGCCGCTGCTCAGTCGCCTGCAGGCTCAGCCGCAGCTGGCCGACGTCAGCAGCGACTGGCAGGACAAAGGCCTGGCCGCCTATATCAAGGTGGATCGCGACAGCGCCAGCCGCCTCGGCATCTCGATGGCCGATGTCGATAACGCGCTGTACAATGCCTTCGGCCAGCGGCTGATCTCCACCATTTACACCCAGGCGAATCAGTATCGCGTGGTGCTAGAGCAGGATACCGAAGCGACGCCGGGCCTGGCGGCGCTGGATAATATCCGCCTGACCAGCAGCGACGGCGGCATCGTGCCGCTGACCGCCATCGCCACGGTGGAGCAGCGCTTTACCCCGCTGTCGGTGAACCACCTCGATCAGTTCCCGGTGACCACCATCTCGTTTAACGTTCCGGACAACTACTCGCTGGGCGAAGCGGTAGAGGCTATCCTCACCGCCGAACAGTCGCTGGATTTCCCGAGCGATATTCGCACTCAGTTCCAGGGCAGCTCGCTGGCCTTCCAGTCGGCGCTGGGCAGCACCGTCTGGCTGGTCGTGGCCGCGGTAGTGGCGATGTATATCGTCCTGGGGGTGCTGTATGAGAGCTTTATCCATCCGATCACCATTCTCTCCACCCTGCCCACCGCGGGGGTCGGGGCGCTGCTGGCGCTGTGGCTGGCGGGCAGCGAGCTGGACGTGATCGCCATTATTGGCATCATTCTGCTGATCGGCATCGTGAAGAAGAACGCCATCATGATGATCGACTTCGCGCTGGCCGCCGAGCGCGAGCAGGGCATGCCGCCGCGGGAGGCGATCTACCAGGCCTGTCTGCTCCGCTTCCGACCGATCCTGATGACCACCCTCGCCGCCCTGCTCGGCGCCCTGCCGCTGATGCTGAGCACCGGCGTCGGCGCGGAGCTGCGGCGTCCGTTGGGGATCGGCATGGTTGGCGGCCTGATGCTCAGCCAGGTGCTGACCCTGTTCACCACCCCGGTGATCTATCTGCTGTTCGACCGCCTGTCGCTGCACCTGAAGCGCCGCTTCCCGCGTCAGGAAGAGGAGGCGTAAGTGAAGTTATTCGCCCTCTTCATTTACCGCCCGGTGGCGACGATCCTCATCTCGCTGGCCATCACCCTGTGCGGCATTCTCGGCTTCCGGCTGCTGCCGGTGGCCCCGCTGCCGCAGGTCGATTTCCCGGTGATTATGGTCAGCGCCTCGCTGCCGGGGGCCTCGCCGGAGACCATGGCCTCGTCGGTGGCCACCCCGCTGGAGCGCTCCCTGGGGCGGATTGCCGGGGTCAATGAGATGACCTCCTCCAGTTCACTCGGCAGCACCCGCATCATTCTCGAGTTTAACTTCGACCGCGATATCAACGGCGCGGCGCGCGATGTCCAGGCAGCGATCAACGCCGCGCAAAGCCTGCTGCCGAGCGGGATGCCCAGCCGGCCGACCTACCGCAAAGCCAACCCGTCGGATGCGCCGATCATGATCCTGACGCTGACCTCCGACACCTACTCCCAGGGTGAGCTGTATGATTTCGCCTCCACCCAGCTGGCGCAGACCATCGCGCAGATTGACGGCGTCGGCGATGTCGACGTCGGCGGCAGCTCCCTGCCGGCGGTGCGCGTCGACCTCAACCCGCAGGCGCTGTTCAACCAGGGCGTGTCGCTGGACGCGGTGCGCACCGCCATCAGCGACGCCAACGTGCGCAAGCCGCAGGGGGCGCTGGAGGACAGCGCCCACCGCTGGCAGGTGCATACCAACGATGAGCTGAAGACCGCCGCCGACTATCAGCCGCTGATCGTCCACTACCAGAACGGCGCCGCGGTGCGGCTGGGGGATGTCGCCACCGTCTCGGATTCGGTGCAGGACGTGCGCAACGCCGGGATGACCAACGCCAAGCCGGCGATCCTGCTGATGATCCGTAAACTGCCGGAAGCCAATATTATCCAGACAGTGGACAGCATCCGCGCCCGCCTGCCGGAGCTACAGCAGACCATCCCGGCGGCTATCGACCTGCAGATCGCCCAGGATCGCTCGCCGACCATCCGCGCCTCGCTGGAGGAGGTGGAGCAGACGCTGGTGATTTCGGTGGCGCTGGTGATCCTGGTCGTGTTCCTGTTCCTGCGCTCCGGACGCGCCACGCTGATCCCCGCCGTCGCCGTTCCGGTTTCCTTAATCGGCACCTTCGCCGCGATGTACTTATGCGGTTTCAGCCTCAATAACCTGTCGCTGATGGCCCTGACTATCGCCACCGGCTTCGTGGTGGATGACGCCATCGTGGTGCTGGAGAATATTTCCCGCCATCTGGAGGCGGGGATGAAACCGCTGCAGGCGGCGCTGCAGGGAAGCCGCGAGGTCGGCTTTACCGTCCTGTCGATGAGCTTGTCGCTGGTGGCGGTGTTTCTGCCGCTGCTGCTGATGGGCGGCCTGCCCGGCCGCCTGCTGCGCGAGTTCGCCGTCACCCTGTCGGTGGCGATCGGCATCTCGCTGGCGGTCTCCCTCACCCTGACGCCGATGATGTGCGGCTGGCTGCTGAAAAGCGGCAAACCCCACCAGCCGACGCGCAACCGCGGCTTTGGCCGCCTGCTGGTGGCCGTACAGGGCGGCTATGGTCAATCGTTAAAATGGGTGCTGAAGCACAGCCGCCTGACCGGCCTGGTGGTGCTGGGCACCATCGCCCTCAGCGTCTGGCTCTATATCTCGATCCCGAAAACCTTCTTCCCGGAGCAGGACACCGGCGTGCTGATGGGCGGCATTCAGGCCGACCAGAGCATCTCCTTCCAGGCGATGCGCGGCAAGCTGCAGGACTTTATGAAAATCATTCGCGAAGATCCGGCGGTGGATAACGTCACCGGATTTACCGGCGGCTCGCGGGTCAACAGCGGGATGATGTTTATCACCCTCAAGCCGCGCGACCAGCGCCACGAGACGGCGCAGCAGGTGATCGACCGGCTGCGCAAAAAGCTGGCCAACGAGCCCGGGGCTAACCTGTTCCTGATGGCGGTGCAGGATATCCGCGTCGGTGGCCGGCAGTCGAACGCCAGCTATCAGTACACCCTGCTGTCCGATGACCTGTCGGCGCTGCGCGAGTGGGAGCCGAAGATCCGCAAAGCGCTGGCGGCGCTGCCTGAGCTGGCGGACGTCAACTCGGATCAGCAGGACAATGGCGCCGAAATGGACCTGGTCTATGACCGGGATACCATGTCGCGCCTCGGCATCAGCGTTCAGGACGCCAACAACCTGCTGAACAACGCCTTCGGCCAGCGGCAGATCTCCACCATCTACCAGCCGCTTAACCAGTACAAGGTGGTGATGGAGGTGGATCCGACCTACACCCAGGACGTCAGCGCCCTGGATAAGATGTTTGTCATCAACAGCGAGGGCAAGCCGATCCCGCTGGCCTACTTCGCCAAATGGCAGCCGGCCAACGCCCCGCTGTCGGTGAACCACCAGGGGCTGTCGGCGGCGTCCACTATCTCCTTTAACCTGCCCACCGGCCGCTCGCTGTCGGAAGCCAGCGAGGCGATTAACCGCGCGATGACCCAGCTCGGGGTGCCGTCCACCGTACGTGGCTCCTTTGCCGGTACCGCTCAGGTGTTCCAGCAGACCATGAACGCGCAGGTGATCCTGATCCTCGCGGCCATCGCCACGGTCTATATCGTGCTGGGGATGCTCTACGAGAGCTATGTACATCCGTTGACCATCCTTTCGACGCTGCCCTCCGCCGGGGTGGGCGCGCTGCTGGCGCTGGAGATATTCGATGCCCCGTTCAGCCTAATCGCCCTTATCGGGATCATGTTATTAATTGGCATCGTGAAGAAAAACGCCATCATGATGGTTGATTTTGCCCTTGAGGCGCAGCGCACCGGCAACCTGACGCCGGAAGAGGCGATTTTCCAGGCCTGCCTGCTGCGTTTCCGGCCGATTATGATGACCACCCTCGCCGCGCTGTTCGGCGCCCTGCCGCTGGTGCTCTCCGGCGGCGACGGCTCCGAACTGCGCCAGCCGCTGGGGATCACTATCGTCGGCGGTCTGGTGATGAGCCAGCTGTTAACGCTCTACACCACGCCGGTGGTCTATCTTTTCTTTGACCGTTTGCGGCTGCGTTTTTCGCGTCATTCCACTCAACCGGTAAGCGAATAAGATGACAGACCTCCCGGCCAGCGTGCGCTGGCAGCTATGGATAGTGGCGTTCGGCTTCTTTATGCAGTCGCTGGACACCACCATTGTCAACACCGCCCTCCCCTCGATGGCCAAAAGCCTCGGGGAGAGTCCGCTGCATATGCATATGATCATCGTCTCCTATGTCCTGACGGTGGCGGTGATGCTGCCGGCCAGCGGCTGGCTGGCCGACCGGGTCGGGGTGCGCAATATTTTCTTTACCGCCATCGTGCTGTTTACCGCTGGATCGCTGTTTTGCGCCCAGGCCAGCACCCTTGACCAGCTGGTGATGGCGCGGGTGCTGCAGGGTATCGGCGGCGCGATGATGGTGCCGGTCGGTCGCCTGACGGTGATGAAGATCGTCCCGCGCGATCAGTACATGGCGGCGATGACCTTCGTTACCCTGCCGGGCCAGGTCGGCCCGCTGCTCGGCCCGGCGCTGGGCGGGGTACTGGTGGAGTACGCCTCCTGGCACTGGATCTTCCTCATTAACATCCCGGTGGGGATCGTCGGCGCCATCGCCACCCTCTGCCTGATGCCCAACTACACCATGCAGACCCGACGCTTCGATCTCGCCGGCTTTGTGCTGCTGGCGGCCGGGATGGCGACCCTGACACTGGCGCTGGATGGCCAGAAAGGGCTCGGCATTTCCCCCGCCTGGCTGGCGGGACTGGTGGCCGTCGGCCTCGCCGCCCTGCTGCTCTACCTGTGGCACGCCCGCGGTAACGCCCGGGCGCTGTTCAGCCTTAACCTGTTTCGCAACCGCACCTTCTCCCTTGGCCTCGGCGGCAGCTTCGCCGGGCGCATCGGCAGCGGCATGCTGCCGTTTATGACCCCGGTGTTTCTGCAGATCGGCCTCGGTTTTAGCCCCTTCCACGCCGGGCTGATGATGATCCCGATGGTGCTCGGCAGCATGGGGATGAAGCGGATCGTGGTCCAGGTGGTCAACCGCTTCGGCTACCGTCGGGTGCTGGTCGCCAGCACTCTGGGGCTGGCGGCGGTCAGCCTGCTGTTTATGTTTAGCGCCCTGGCGGGCTGGTATTACGCGCTGCCGCTGATCCTGTTTCTGCAGGGAATGATCAACGCCAGCCGCTTCTCGTCGATGAATACCCTGACCCTGAAAGATCTCCCGGACGATCTGGCCAGCAGCGGCAACAGCCTGCTGTCGATGGTGATGCAGCTGTCGATGAGTATTGGCGTGACCATCGCCGGGCTGCTGCTGGGGCTGTACGGCCAGCAGCATCTGAGCCTCGACGCCGCCGGCACCCATCAGGTCTTTCTCTATACCTATCTGAGCATGGCGGCGATCATCGCCCTGCCGGCGCTCATCTTTTCCCGGGTACCGGATGACGTCGGCAGCAATACCGTCATCCGTCGACGCAACAGGAGTGGATCGTGAAATTTTGGCGCCCGGGCATTACCGGCAAGCTGTTCCTCGCTATTTTCGCCACCTGCATCGTGCTGCTGATCAGCATGCACTGGGCGGTGCGCATCAGTTTCGAACGCGGGTTTATCGATTACATCAAGCGCGGCAATGAGCAGCGGTTAACCATGCTTAGCGACGCGCTGAGCGAGCAGTATGCCCAGCACGGCAGCTGGGCGTTTCTGCGCAACAATGACCGCTTTATCTTCCAGCTGCTGCGCACCTTCGAACGGGATAATGACGACCGCTCGCCGCCGGGGCACGCCATGAAGCCGGGGGCGATGGACGCGACGGACGCCGGTCCCGATGGGCCGCCGCCGGATGGTCCCCCTGACGGCCCGCGCCCGAGGCCGGAAATGCCGCCCCACGGCTGGCGCACCATGTTCTGGGTGGTCGATCAGTCTGGCCGGGTGCTGGTGGGCCCCCGCGAGCGCGTGCCGGAGGACGGCAGCCAGCGCAGCATTATGGTCAACGGCGTGGAGGTAGGCAGAGTGATCGCCTCGCCGGTGGAGCGGCTAACCCGCAATACCGACATTAACTTCGACCGGCAGCAGAAGCGCACCAGCTGGCTGATTGTCGCCCTCGCCACCCTGCTTGCCGCGCTGGCCACCTTCCCGCTGGCCCGCGGCCTGCTGGCGCCGGTGAAACGGCTGGTGGAAGGCACCCATAAGCTGGCGGCGGGCGACTTTTCCACCCGCGTGACGGTGACCGGCGGCGATGAGCTCGGCCGCCTGGCGCAGGATTTTAACCAGCTCGCCAGCACCCTGGAGCGCAACCAGCAGATGCGTCGCGACCTGATGGCCGATATCTCCCATGAACTGCGTACCCCGCTGGCGGTGCTGCGCGGCGAGCTGGAGGCGATTCAGGACGGGGTCCGGCGTTTTACCCCTGAATCCATTCCCTCTCTGCAGGCTGAAGTGGCCACCCTCACCAAGCTGGTAGACGATCTCCATCAGCTGTCGATGTCCGATGAGGGAGCGCTGGCCTACCAGAAAACCTCGCTGGATATCATCACCCTGCTGGAGGTAGCCGCAGGCGCTTTTCGCGAGCGCTTCGCCGGCCGGCAGCTGAGCATCCAGGTGTCGCTCCCGGAGCAGGCGATGATCTTCGGCGACCGCGACCGCCTGATGCAGCTCTTCAACAATCTGCTGGAAAACAGCCTGCGCTATACCGACAGCGGCGGCAGCCTGCACATCACCGCCCGCCGCAGCGGACGGATGCTGGTGATCGACTTCGCCGACAGCGCCCCCGGGGTCAGCGATGAGCAGCTGGCCCGCCTGTGCGAGCGCTTTTACCGGGCGGAAGGATCGCGCAACCGCGCCAGCGGCGGCTCCGGCCTTGGGCTGGCGATTTGCCTCAATATCGTAGCGGCCCACGGCGGCACCCTGCGTGCCGACCATTCGCCTTTTGGCGGGGTTAGCATTAAAGTTGAGTTACCTCTGGAACATGATTTACCGAGAGACGTATGACTGAATTGCCTGTAGATGAAAACACCCCGCGCATTCTTATCGTGGAAGATGAACCCAAGCTCGGCCAGCTGCTGATTGATTATCTGCAGGCCGCCGGCTATGCGCCTACGCTGATTAACCATGGCGACAAGGTCCTGCCCTACGTTCGCCAGACTCCGCCGCACCTGATCCTGCTGGATCTGATGCTGCCCGGTACCGACGGCCTGACGCTGTGCCGCGAAATTCGCCGCTTCTCCGACGTTCCGGTGGTGATGGTGACGGCGAAAATCGAAGAGATCGACCGTTTGCTGGGGCTGGAGATTGGCGCCGACGACTATATCTGCAAGCCCTACAGCCCGCGGGAAGTGGTCGCCCGGGTGAAAACCATTCTCCGCCGCTGCAAGCCGCAGCGCGACCTGCAGGCGCTGGACGCGCAGAGTCCGCTGATTGTCGACGAGGGCCGTTTTCAGGCCTCGTGGCGCGACAAGCTGCTGGACCTCACCCCCGCCGAGTTCCGGCTGCTGAAAACCCTCTCCCAGGAGCCGGGGAAGGTCTTCTCCCGCGAACAGTTGCTCAACCATCTGTATGACGACTATCGGGTAGTGACCGACCGCACCATTGACAGCCACATCAAAAATCTGCGGCGCAAGCTGGAGGCGCTGGACGCCGAACAGTCGTTCATCCGCGCCGTGTACGGGGTTGGCTACCGCTGGGAAGCCGACGCCTGTCGACTGGCGTAGTGAGCCTTTTCCCGGCTCGCGCTGCGCTTAGCCGGGCTACAAGTCCACCGCCGTCTGCAATCCGTAGCCCGGGTAAGGCGTTTACGCCGCAACCCGGGAAACTCCGTAGCGACTATGACACCAGGCGTTATGAGTGCTGTCAGTGTGAGCACTGCCCAGGTTTAAAATGGCAAACAAATTAGCCATACTGAAAGATACCCATCTGATATTTACTCCCCTTCGCCGCGGCGCTACAATGCCCGCCCTTAATGTGGGGACACTCCCCAACTCGCCGCACCCGGTGCGGCGAATCTGACCTGTCATCAGAACGAGAACACCATGTTTAAACCAGAACTCCTTTCCCCGGCGGGAACGCTGAAGAATATGCGTTACGCTTTCGCCTATGGCGCCGATGCCGTTTATGCCGGCCAGCCGCGCTACTCGCTGCGCGTGCGTAACAACGAATTCAATCACGAAAATCTGCAGCTCGGCATCAATGAAGCCCACGCGTTGGGTAAAAAATTCTATGTGGTGGTCAACATCGCCCCGCATAACGCCAAGCTGAAAACGTTTATTCGCGATCTGAAGCCGGTGGTGGAGATGGGTCCGGACGCGCTGATCATGTCCGATCCGGGTTTAATCATGCTGGTGCGGGAAAACTTTCCGGATATGCCGATCCATCTTTCGGTGCAGGCCAACGCCGTCAACTGGGCGACGGTCAAATTCTGGCAGCAGATGGGCCTCACTCGCGTGATCCTGTCGCGTGAACTGTCGCTGGATGAAATCGAAGAGATCCGCCGCCAGGTGCCGGAGATGGAAATTGAGATTTTCGTCCACGGCGCGCTGTGCATGGCCTACTCCGGCCGCTGCCTGCTCTCCGGGTATATCAACAAGCGCGACCCGAATCAGGGAACCTGCACCAACGCCTGCCGCTGGGAATACAACGTGGCGGAAGGTAAAGAGGACGACGTCGGCAACATCGTTCACAAATATGAGCCGATTCCGGTGCAGACCGTGGAGCCAACCCTCGGCATTGGCGCGCCGACCGATAAAGTCTTTATGATCGAGGAAGCCAAACGTCCGGGCGAGTACATGACCGCCTTCGAAGATGAGCACGGCACCTACATCATGAACTCGAAAGATCTGCGGGCTATCGCCCACGTTGAGCGTCTGACCCAGATGGGCGTTCACTCGCTGAAGATCGAAGGCCGCACCAAATCCTTCTACTACTGCGCGCGCACCGCCCAGGTTTACCGCAAGGCGATCGATGATGCCGCCGCCGGCAAACCGTTCGATACCAGCCTGCTGGAAACCCTTGAGGGGCTGGCCCATCGCGGGTACACCGAAGGCTTCCTGCGCCGCCATACCCATGACGATTACCAGAACTACGAATATGGCTACTCCCTCTCCGAACGCCAGCAGTTTGTCGGCGAATTCACCGGGGAGCGGAACGGCCCGCTGGCGGCAGTGGCGGTCAAAAATAAGTTCAGCGTTGGCGACAGCCTTGAACTGATGACTCCGCAGGGTAACGTCAACTTCACCCTCGAGCACATGGAAAATGGCAAAGGCGAAGCCATGCCGGTGGCCCCGGGCGACGGCTATACCGTATGGTTGCCTGTGCCGGACGACCTGCCCCTGCAGTATGCGCTGCTGATGCGCAACTTTACTGGTCAGACAACCAGAAACCCGCACGGTAACTAGTTAATTTGCGTTATTTTTTCACGATGTAAGGATATTAGAATCGGATCACATACCGTTTCGATCGAAACAGGTATCATCCATTTCGCTGAAAAACATAACCCATAAATGCTAGTTGTACCAGGAACCACCTCCTTAGCCTGCGTAATCTCCCTTACGCGGGCTTATTTTTTTGCCTCTCTCCCGGCCTTCACTTGCGTCATGCGGTACACTTTATGCAACATTGAGCAATAAAGGTTCCCTTGATGATGTCTACGTTTCCTGCCAGCTTACTGATCCTTAACGGCAAAGGTGCCAATGAACCGCAGCTACGCGAAGCGGTTAACCTGTTACGCGATGAAGGGATTGATATTCACGTCCGCGTGACCTGGGAAAAGGGCGATGCCGCGCGGTTTATCGATGAAGCCCTGCAGCTGAACGTTGAAACGGTGATCGCCGGCGGCGGCGACGGCACGATTAATGAAGTGGCGACCGCGCTGGTGGAGCGCGGCAGCAACATGGCGCTGGGGATTTTACCGCTGGGCACGGCCAACGACTTCGCCACCAGCGTCGGTATTCCACAGGATCTGGCCAGCGCCCTCAAGCTGGCGATCGTCGGTCGCGATGTGCCGATAGATATCGCCCGGGTTAATGATAAGACCGGCTTTATTAATATGGCGACCGGCGGGTTCGGCACCCGGATCACCACCGAAACGCCGGAAAAGCTCAAAGCCGCGCTCGGCGGTGTCTCTTATTTAATCCATGGCCTGATGCGCATGGATACCCTGAAGCCGGACCGCTGCGAGATCCGCGGGGAGAACTTTCACTGGCAGGGCGATGCGCTGGTCATCGGCATCGGCAACGGCCGCCAGGCGGGCGGCGGCCAGCAGCTATGTCCGGAGGCGTTGATTAACGATGGTCTGCTGCATCTGCGCATTTTCACCGGCGAAGAGCTGATCCCTGCCCTCTTCAGCACCCTGGCGAATCCGGAAAACTCGCCGAATATTGTCGACGGCGTCTCCTCCTGGTTTGAGATCACCGCCCCCCATGAGATGACGTTTAACCTCGACGGCGAGCCGCTCAGCGGAAAAACCTTCCGTATGGAGCTGTTACCGGCGGCCCTGCGCTGCCGGCTGCCGCCCGACTGCCCGCTGCTACGCTGATCAGGCTTCGCAAAGCAAAGACGGTGCCCGGCTGGTATACAGCAGCCGGGTTCGTTGATTGAGCCTCTGAATGTTAAGGTAAAACGGCACCTGCGGCTGCAGGAAAAACCTGGGCAGGATATCGATCCAAACAACGCGCTTACATTAATAGACGATACCTACAACCACAAAAAACCTATAACATCAAATAGTTACCTATTAAAATGGGCGCATCTTCCGTGAGACAATGCGCCATAAAGCTTAGTATTCCGCCACCTCACGCGCCATTTCGCGCGTATATTGCCGACTGGCGTTAACCAGCATCTGCGTATAGGCCGTCTGCGCCTGGCAGCTGACCAGCGCATCGACCGTCAGGGTTTCGAGGATCTTCCCGTACTGCATCACCGCCACTTTCTGGCATAAGTGGGCAATAACCCCAAGATCGTGGGTGACCATCAGGTAAGTGAGCTTAGCCTCCCGCTGCAATTCTGCCAGCAGGTTAAGGATCTCAGCCTGCACCGACACATCCAGCGCCGACGTCGGCTCATCCAGCAGCAGCACCTGAGGCTCAAGAATCAGCGCTCTGGCTATCGCCACGCGCTGCCGCTGCCCGCCGGAGAGCTGATGCGGATAGCGCTCGCGAAAGGCGCGGTTGAGGCCAACTTTATCCAGCAGCACATTGATCCGCCGGTCGCGGTCGTTGATACGATGGATCTGCAGCGGCTCTTCGAGGATATCGCCAATGGTGTGACGGGGATGCAGTGATCCGTAAGGGTCCTGAAATACCATCTGCACCTGACGGCAGCGCTCGCGGCTAATTTCATGCCCTAAGGGCTGAGCATCGATGGTCAGTTCCCCCTGCCAGTGGGTAAACAGCCCCGCCAGGCACTTGAGCACCGTCGTTTTACCGGAACCGGACTCTCCTACCAGACCGTAGATCTCGCCGGGCTTAACGTGGAAACTGACGTCATACAGCACCTGGTTACGCTTCTCCCCCTCGCCAAACGCGAGGTTGAGATGTTGAACTTCAATCATTATCCGCTCCTTAATCCGTTAACCAGCTGGCCTGACGCTGCAGCACCGGCAGTATCGGGCGACGATGCTGCATATCCGGCAGCGAGTTAATCAATCCCTGAGTGTAGGGGTGACGGGCGTGATCGAGATCTTTAGCGGCGATGGACTCCACTACCCGTCCGGCGTACATCACCAGCACCCGGTCGCAGAAGCTGCGCACCAGGTTGATATCGTGGCTGATAAAAATCAGCCCCAGCCCGCGCGACTGAACCAGGTCATCCAGCAGGCCCAGCACCTGCAGGCGCACCGACACGTCCAGCGCGGAGGTGGGCTCATCGGCAATGATCAGCTCCGGGTCGGTAATCAGCATCATGGCGATCATGATGCGCTGCCCCTGTCCGCCGGATATTTCATACGGATAAAGCTGATAAACGCGCTCCGGCTGGCGAATACGCACCACCTCCAGCATCTCCAGCGCCCTGGCTTTCGCCTCATCTTTGCGCCCGGGATGATGAGTAAGCCAGGCCTCGGCGATTTGCTTACCCACGCAGACCACCGGATTAAGCGAATATTTCGGGTCCTGCATAATCATAGAGATACGTTTGCCGCGTACGCCGCGCATCTGCGCTTCGCTAAGATGCTGCAGATCGAGGTCGGCAAACTGCATCCGGCTGGCGGTCACGCGGGCTTTTTTCGGATGGAGTTGCAAAAGCGCGCGTCCAACCGTGGATTTACCCGAACCGGACTCGCCAACAATCGCCAGCTTTTCACGCCCCAACTGGAAGGAGACGCCGCGCACGGCGTGGGTCACCGCGCTACCGTTAACAAAGTCGACGCACAAATCGCGCACGTCGAGCAGCGGTGCATTATTCACTACGGGGATCGAGGATGTCACGTAGGCCATCTCCTAAGAAGTTGAACGCTAAGCTATTGATCAGAATCGCCAGCCCCGGAATGGTTACGACCCACCAGCACTCCATCATATAAGTGCGCCCGCTGGAGATCATCGCTCCCCACTCCGGCTCTGGCGGCTGCGCGCCGAGGCCGAGAAAGCCTAGGCCGGCCGCGGTCAGAATGATCCCGGCCATATTCATGGTGATACGGATAATGACCGAGGGCAGACACAGCGGCACGATATGGCGCCAGAGGACGCGGGCCGATGAAGCGCCCTGCAGACGCACGGCGGAGATAAAATCAGCCTGGCGCAGAGAGAGCGTTTCGGCGCGCGCCAGACGGGCAATCGGCGGCCAGGCGGTCAGCGTGATGGCGATAACCACGTGCTCCAGCCCCGGTCCTAAAGCGGCGACAAACGCCAGCGCCAGGACCAGACTCGGGAAGGAGATGAAAATATCGGTGACGCGCATCAGCACCATATCGACTTTACCGCCGAAATAGCCGGCACTGACGCCCAGCAGCAGTCCGAGCGGACCGACGGTCACTGAGACCAGCAGCACGATATAGAGCGTGATGCGGGAGCCGTACACCAGGCGACTAAAGATATCTCGGCCAAACTCATCGGTGCCGAACCAGTGCTGCGCATTCGGCGCGACCAGCGCACTATTCAGGTCCTGTACCAGCGGGTTATAAGGCGCAATCAGCGGCGCGAAAATCGCCACCACCAGCAGCATAAAGATAATTCCTCCGCCGATGGCCGTGAGCGGATTGCGCGCCATTTTGCCGATAAACCCGACGGCCCGCGCCGCCGCGCGTTGCAGCCGCTGACGGCCTTCGCCCGCACCACCCGAAAGCGGCGAATCCAGAGAAACGGTCATGATTTTGTCCTCGGGTCAAAGAATTGATACAGCATGTCGGAGAGCAGGTTGAGCATCACGAAGATCACCCCCACCAGCAGCACGCAGCCCATCACCGCATTCATATCGCCCAGCAGCAAGCTTCCGGTAAGGTAGGAGCCAAACCCCGGCCATGAGAAGACGGTTTCAATCAGCACCGCGCCTTCCAGCAGCGCGCCGTAGGCCAGCGCCACCACCGTCAGCAGTTGCACGAGGATGTTACGAAACGCATGGTTCCAGATAACCTGGCGCTCGGTCAGCCCTTTCACCCGGGCGGTAATAATGAACTCCTGCGACAGCTGGGCCAGCATAAAGCTGCGGGTCATACGGCTGATATAAGCCAGCGAGTGAAAACCCAGCAGCGAGGCGGGAAGAATCAGATGATTAATGGCGTTCCAGAACACCTGGCCGTTGCCGGCCAGCAGCGCATCAACGGTCATCAGCCCGGTGCAGCGCGGCACCACACCATCCAGCCCGAGCTCTACCCTCCCGGCGCCGCCTACCCAGCCAAGCCAGGCATAGAACACCAGCAGCCCCATCATCCCGACCCAAAAGATCGGCATCGAGTAGCCCGCCAGGCTGATAATGCGTACCACATAATCGGAGACGCTATTGCGCCGCGCCGCCGCCAACACGCCCAGCGGAATACCAAGACCCGCGCCGACAATAATCGCCATCGTTGCCAGCTCCATGGTGGCCGGGAAGACGCGGATAATATCGTCCACCACCGGTTTCCCGGTCAGCAGCGCGTTGCCCAGATCGCCGTGCAACAGGTTGACGAAATAGATGCCAAACTGGGTGGTCAGCGATTTATCAAACCCCAGCTGCTGGTAAACCTGCTGATAGGTACTCTGGTCAGCATCCGGGCCGACAATCGCCAGCACCGGGTCGATGGGCATGACGCGGCCAATGGTAAAGGTCAGCAGCAGCAGGCCGAACAGTGTAATCACCACCTGCAGTAGCCGTTTTGATAAGCGCCGGCCGCGTGAGCCGGGCGCAAGGATTGCGGTACTCATCCTTTCTCTCCTTCGCGGACTTTATAGACGTCACGCAGAAAAGTGGTGGCGGAGGGGTGCGGCTGATACTCCCGTACCTCGTTGCGCACGACGACCGAATCAACCATCTGCGAAAGCGGAATTAAAGCCGGAACCAGCTGGTCGTAGCGTGTCTGGATGGCCTGGTAGTCAGCCACCTGTTTTTGCGGATCGCGTTCCAGCAGGGCCTGGTCAATCATCGTATTCAGTTGCGGGTCGTAAAAACCGGTACGCCAGCCCTGGAAGTTGGTCAGGCGCGCCTTATCGCTGTTATCCGGGTTATAGACCAGCGCGCGCAGGCTGGAGTGCGGATGCGGCTCCATCCCGCTGCCGCCGCGACCTACCAGCAGGTCAAATTTACGCTCGCGCATTGCGCCGTAGATCTGGTTACCAGTGCCGGTGATGATTTTGGCGTTAATCCCCGCCTGCATCAGCGTCGACTGCACGGCGATAGCGATGTTAAGAAATGGCTGATCGGAGAGTACCCGCAGCGTGGTATCAAAGCCGTTGGGATATCCCGCTTCCGCCAGCAGCTTTTTCGCCCGCGCCACATCCAGCCTGTAGCCGGGATCGGGTAGCGTGGACGGCATTCCCGCTTTGATAGGCCGCTGGTGCAGCACGCCGTAGCCCGGCATCAGCGCTTTATTGATACCCTGGTAATCAATCAGATAGCGCACCGCCTCGCGCACTTTCGGATTGGCGAAGTGCGCCTCTTTCATGCTCATCGCCACGTAGTACATGGTGCCGCGCTGCACCGCATCGACGGTCAGCTGCGGATCGCTGCGCAGGGCGTTGATATCGGAAACCGCCATATTGTTGGCAATATCAAGGTCGCCTTTTTCGATCATCAGGCGCAGAGTTTGCGACTCCTGGAAATGACGCAGTACCACGCGGCTCATTTTCGCCTCGCCGCGCCAGTAGTCAGGGTTGCGCTTCATGCGCAGCACATCTTTCGCCTGCCAGGTTTCGAGGATAAACGGCCCGGAACCGGCTTCATGGGTGGTTAGCCAGCGGTTACCCCAGTCGTTATCCTGCTGGTGGCTTTGCACCGTTTTACTGTCCAGCACTCCGAGGTTGCCCAGCGCCGCCAGCGAGTAAATCACCAGCTGCGGATCGTTATCTTTGGGTAATACGATTTGCACCGTGAAGCGGTCCGGCGCGCTGACCTGGCTGTCGATATTTTTCTTACTGAAGCCATAGGATTTCCATACTGAGGCCTGGGCCAGGTTGAGGTGCAGGATGCGCCGCATTGACCACACGACGTCGGCGGCGGTCAGCGGGTTGCCGGAGTGAAACTTAACGTCATCGCGCAGATGAAAGGTCAGGGTTTTGCCGTCGGGGCTGATATCCCAGGATTTCGCCAGCGCGGGCCTGACGGTGGTGAGCTGCTCAGGGTCAAGCTCCACCAGCGAGTCGTAGAGGTTGACCACGATCCCCACCACTTCGTTACCGGTCATCGCCGCCGGGTCAAGGGTGAGCAGGTTATTCATATTCATGCCGATGATCAGCTGGTCGGGCGGCGTTTTCGCCACCGCCTCCCCGCTCCCCATCGACATGGCGAGCGCGAGAATACACGCTCCCAGTAAGGAGGTTTTTTTCATATCTCTGTTTGCCTGTACTGTAGGGTACATGTTGCCGGATGGCGGCATTTTCGGCTTATCCGGTCTACCGGGCCGCAGGCTCGATAAGCGCAGCGCCATCGGGTATTTATTTTTTTAAATCAGTCGTGGCTAACGGTATTGGCTTCGATATACGCAAAATTAATGTCTTCACCGAGACCCGGACGTTGTGACAAATGCACAAATCCCTGGTCATCCATCGGGTCGACAATGCTGTTGAGATAGGCCGCCGGTTCATCGTAGTCGAGGAACGGATGCAGCAGGCCGCGCTCGTACCAGCGGCAGTTGCGGATCGCGCCCACCACCGCCAGGCTTGCCGCTCCGTTGCCGTGGACTTCGCAATCCATGCCGAAAGATTCCGCCAGCGCCGCCACCTTCATGGTCGGTGTAATCCCCCCCACGCCGTTAGCGCCGGCGCGCAGAATGTCGCAGGCCCCGGCTTTCACCCATTCGGCGCGCATGTGGTGCTTGCCGCCGAAGCTCTCCGGCCCGACGATGGGAATCGACAGGTTTTCCGCCAGCCACGCATAGGAGGACATCGAATCCTCCTCCATCGGCTCTTCAAACCAGGCGAAATTGAGTTTTTCCAGCTCTTTGCCGATCCACAGCGCCTCGGCGCGGCTGTACCAGTGATAGCCATCAATCATCAGGTCAATATCCGGCCCTACGGCTTCGCGCACCGCCGCGCAGGCTTTAATGTCCATTTTGGGATTGGGCGCAAAAGAGATTGGCGGCATCCAGGTGTGCAGCTTGATGGCCTTGTAGCCGCGGGCGACCAGCTTCTCAGCAAAAGCGGCATACTCTTCCGGGGTCGACAGGCCGCCCGGCAGATCGTCGCCGCACATGGTGCTACCGTAAGCCGGGACAGTGTCGCGATAGCCGCCGAGCAGCTTATAAACCGGCATCTTAAGGCTGCGGCCGATCAGGTCCCACAGCGCCTGTTCAACAAACGACAGCGCGCGCTCCGTTAGCTGATGTGCGCTGCCGCGCTGCCAGTGGTTAAGATCCTGCCAGATACGCTCACGGTTAAACGGGTCCTGTCCCACCAGCACTTTGCGAAAAAAAGTATTCACCACGAACGGGCGCACGACTTCCGGAGGCGCAAACGAAAAGCCCTGCGCCCCATCATCAGCGGTGATGGTCAGCATCGCCATTTTGGCCATGCTTTCACCCCCCGGATGGGAGTGCCCGGCGCTGTCGGAAACCCGACGAGTGGGATATTGGAAAACGGTGACATTCACAGATTCAATTTTCATGCTCGGTCCTTATCACGGCCAAATCCGATCGACATAATCAAATCGGCAAAGCGGTTTCACATTATTGAAAATACGTTTCAATATATAATCTAAGCACAACTTCGTAGTAGTGCCTCGGACAAACACCGCTAAGCAAGGCCATAAATTTGGGCATTGGCACAACAAGACGTGACTGTTTTCACAAAAGATGAGCGAAATGTGAGGCAGATCGACCAGGAGAAAAAAGGGCGTGAGCGCAGAGAAGAGATTAACCGACCAGCTACATCCCGGGAATGTCTGCGCCCACAAATGGCTGACTTAAACCGCCGCCGCTGGCTCCGCGCTAAGCGCTTCCAGCAGTTCAGGTAAGGTTTGATAGCGGCCAGCGGCGGCCTGAAAACGCGCGTGCTGGCTATCTTCTGCAATCACTATCGTGGCAATCCCCGCCGACTGGGCCGCGCAAAAGCCGGTAAAGCTATCCTCAATCACCAGACACTGGCTGGCGTTGAGATTGAGCTTCCGCAGCGTCGTGAGGTACACCGCCGGGTGCGGTTTGCCGCGTGGTTCATCATCTGCGCTGGAGATCGCGTCAAAAAAGTGCCAGAGCGAGAGCTTGTTCAGCACGGCGGCGATAACCTGGCGGGATGATGACGTGGCGAGCGCAATTTTATAGCCGGCAGCGCGAAAATAGCCTAACGCCTCCTGCACCCCACGCATCGGCTCGCCATCGGCGGCAATCAGGCCGGTGATGCGCTGCAATATGGCCTCTTCCAGCAGCGATGGGGCAAGGTTAAGCTGAAAATAGCGGCACCAGGTGTCGGCGATTTCGTCGAGACGCTTGCCCTTGGTCAGGGTTTCACACTCAGCCACGCTCGCCGTTGTTCCCCACTGCGCAAGGGCGTCAATCTGCGCCTGGCGCCACAGCGCCTCGGAATCAATAATCACGCCATCCATGTCAAAAATAACCGCCTGCATACTCATTCGTTCACCTCATTAAGGCTGGCATGGAGCCCATGCCCGCCGCATCACCTTAAGAGAATTCAACCTGCTCACGGGCAGTCGCTTCCTTGTGGGAAAATCCCGGCTGCTCCACGCGGATAAAGGCGCAGAGGAAAAAGGCCACCACGTACAATGCGGTGTAGGCGATCACCACCCCGATGGTGCTGAAGAACGGCAGCAGCACCACGGCAATCGCCGGCGCGAGAAAGTTCGACATCCCCGCCGACAGGTTATAGACCGAAATCGCCGCGCCTTTGTGCTTCGGCTCCAGCGCCGGGAACACGGCGGCCAGCGGCACGAAGGCGGCGACAAAGATCCCGAGGGCGATGGCGGGGATCAGCGCCATCGCAAAGCTATGGCCAAAGTGCTGAGGGATGTAGTAAAACGCCAGGCTGGAGAGCGCCATCCCAATGCAGCCGAACCAGCGCACCACCTTCATCCAGCCCAGTTTTTCCCCCAGGATCCCCCACAGCACGTTAGAGAAAATGGTGGTGAAGAAGAAGACCGCCCACACCTGAAGCCATTCTGAAGTGGTAAAGCCCAGCTCATCGACAAACATCATCGGCATAATCACCGCAAACCCGAACAGCGAGAGGGTATTGATGATCCTGACCATGCTCGACAGCAGAATATTGCGGTTGGTATAGAGCAGCGTCGCGGCGCGTCCCAGCTCGGCAAACTTCTCACGGGTGGTGAGATTCTGCATATGCTGCGGCGTTTGAATATGGCGCAGGGAAGCCAGAGCAATCCCCCCCCCGGTAAGGCAGAAGGCCAGCGCCAGCCACAGGGTGCCCATTTCGCCAATATGCGGAATGGTGAAACTCGGAATATAGCTGCCGAAGACCCCGATGCCGATGGAATAGACCGCCCAGAACCAACCGATGGCCGAGCTGGCGTTGTCGCTTTTGACGTTATGGACAATCGCCACGATAAACGAGTAGAGGAACAGCGGATAGGCGAAGCCGCGGATGCCGTAGAAAAGCAGGATCAGCGCATAGTTGGCGTGACCGAGGCCGAAAACGAGGAACAGCACGTGGAACACGCACCACAGTACGAAGCCAATCATCATCGTTTTCAGCGGGGTGATAATTTCCGCCACCACGCCGGAAATCCACGCCGACAGCGCGGCGGCCAGACCGTATAGCGTAAAGGCAAAGGAGGCCTCCGCCGGAGAGAAGCCGAGCGCTTTGATATAGTGCGAGAGAAAAGCTAATTCGAAACCGTCGCCGGTCATAAATACGGCAATGGCGATGTATCCCCAGAGCAGGTTCAGGGGTAAACCGAGCCACTGTTTATTATTGATAGACATAATGACCTCGTTTTCAGGGTACAGGGTGGCCGCTCCGCGATGTGCAACGAAGCGGCTGTGGTGGTAAAATCAGTGCTGCCGATAGTGCAGATCGTTTAAATACAGGGCCTTAAACTGCGCGTAGCGTTGCATCAGGGTGTGGTGGCGAACAGGATCCGCACGCCAGGTCTGCCAGACTTCCGGTTTTTCACACACCGCGTCAATGGGTTTGCCCGTCGCCAGGCAGGCCAGCCGCGCCGCGCCCAGTGCGCCGCCGGTCTCTCCGCCTTTGTGGGTCACCACCGGCATAGCGAGAATATCGGCCAGCAGCTGGGCCCAGAACGGACTGCGGGCGCCCCCGCCCACCAGCGAGCACTGCGCGATCGGCGTCCCGCTCTCTTTCAATGCCTGCAGACCGTCATTGATGCCAAAGCTCACCCCTTCCAGCACCGCGTAGCCGAGCTGGGCACGCAGGCTGGAGTGGGTCATGCCCCAGAAGATGCCGCGGGCGTCAGGATCGTTATGCGGGGTTCTTTCCCCGGAGAGATAAGGCAGGAAGAACGGCGCGTTGGCTTTATCCTCCTCGCTTAGCTCGGCAATCTCCGCCAGCAGCGCCACTTCCGTGGTACCGGTGAGGCGGCAGAACCACTGCAAACAGCTGGCGGCGCTAAGCATCACGCTCATCTGATGCCACAGGTTCGGCAGAACGTGACAAAATGCATGGACCGCCGACTGCGGCGCCGGACGATAGGCGTCGGTCACCACAAACAGCACCCCGGAGGTACCGAGCGAAATAAACGCGTCCCCCGGCGAGACCGCGCCGACGCCAATGGCGCTGACTGCGTTATCGCCGCCGCCCCCGGCCACCACCACCGAGGCGTTCAGCCCCCAGCGTGCAGCCACCTGCGGGTCAAGGGTGGCGGAAACCTCACAGCCTTCCACCAGCATCGGCATCTGGCTGCGCGACAGGCCGCATTTATCCAGCAGCGAGTCGGACCAGTCGCGCTTCGCCACGTCCAGCCACAGCGTTCCGGCGGCGTCCGACATATCGGAGACTTTCTTCCCGGTCATCCGGTAGCGCAGATAATCTTTCGGCAGCAGCACCGTGGCGGTGCGCTGAAAGTTTTGCGGCTCGTGACGACGCACCCACAGCAGCTTCGGCGCGGTAAAGCCCGGCATCGCCAGGTTGCCCGCCACCTGATGCAGCTCCGGCGCCATCTCCTCCAGCTCTGCGCACTCTGCGGCGCAGCGGGTGTCGTTCCACAGAATGGCCGGACGGATCGTCTCCCCCTTTTCATCCAGCAGCACCGCGCCGTGCATCTGTCCGGAGAGGCCAATCGCCTTGACGGCCGACCAGTGCTGAGCGCATTTTTCCCGTAGGGTGGCCATCAGGTACTCCGTCGCCTCCCACCATAACTCCGGCGATTGTTCTGACCAGTGCGGATGAGGCCGCTGAATGCTCAGCGGCGCGCTATGGCTGGCGATAACCTGATTGTTCTCATCAATGATCAGCGCTTTGACTTCCGATGTGCCAAGATCGATACCCAGATACATAGCCACCTCTTATTTAATCAGCGTGTAAACAGCGGCGACTTTCTCGCGCATTAGCGCCAGGAAATCCGCGTTGTCGGCCAGGTCGCCAAACAGGGCTTTATCACGGGCGAAGACAGCCACCGGATCCTGAGCCTCATACATCTCATGCACCGCCTGCTCATCCAGGATGCCGTCCTGGTACTGATACGGCAGGGTTCCCTTATGCCACTGCTCCATAAAGACGAAGAACAGCGCTGGCAGCATGGCGGTCGCTTCCGGACGGACGCCGCGCTGATAGCACTCCTGCAAGGTTGGCGCGATCATCGCCGGAATCTTTGAGAAACCATCGGCGGCAACGCGCTGGTTGGTGTCCTGGATATGCGGGTTGGTAAAGCGCTTGAGCACCACATCGCGGTAGGTCGGCAGATCAATGCCGTTATCACCGAGGCAAGGAATGACATCCTCCGTGACGTAGCGGTCGGCAATGGCGTAGATAGCATCGGTGAGCGTACTTTCGTGAATATACTGCTGGCCGATTAAGGTCCCCGCCCAGGCAATGCAGCTGTGGGACGCGTTCAGGATGCGGATTTTCGCCTCTTCATAGGGGATAACCGACTCGACCATCTCCACGCCGACCGCTTCCAGATTTGGGCGGGCATCGCGGAAGTTGTTCTCCACCACCCACTGGATAAAGGTCTCGCCCATTACCGGCGCCTTATCGTCAATGCCGGTTTGCGCTTTGATACGGGCCGGCAGATCGGCCGCCGGACGCGGGGTGATGCGGTCCACCATGGTATTCGGACAGGTGGTATTCGCGGCCATCCAGTTAATCACCGCCTGTTTGCCGGTAAGCTGCAGGAACTCCACCATCCCGTCGTGGAAGCGCTCACCGTTATGCCGCACGTTGTCGCAGTTGAGCAGGGTCAGCGGCCCGGCGTTGTCCGCCATGCGCTTTTCCAGAATTCGTGCGAGGGTGCCGTAAATGGTTTTGCATTCGCCTTTCAGGTCGGCCTGCAGATCGGGGTTGCTGGTTTCCAGCTGATGGCGGGTGTTCAGGTAGTACCCCCCTTCCGTCACGGTAAAGGCGATAACTTTTGTTTGCGGATTGGCCCCTTCGTTAATCAGCGGCTGCAGCCCTGCCTGCCACGGCAGCAGTTTCTGAATAGAGGTGATTTCTTCATATTCGCGCTCCCCTTCCGGGCTGACGGTCTCCAGCACGTAACGTCCTCCCTGCGCCGCCAGCGCCTGCACCACCTGCTCGGCGTCGTTGCGGATATTGCCCGCCGCGATGCGCCAGCGCTTATCCCCGGAAGCCATCAGACGATGCAGATACCACGCCTGATGCGCGCGATGAAAAGAACCCAGACCAATGTGAAGCCATGTGAATTGATTGTTCATGTTCTGCTCTCCTTGAGTTGATGGCGCCACTGTAATTGATCATTTGACCAAAATAAGAGCCACAGATCACAAAAGAACAATTACCCAATTAAATTACAAATGACCAGTCGAGAGCAAAAGCTTGCCAGTTATGCCAACCACGGCGAGAATGCGGGTATTCGCCGGGCCAATTGCGTGCCCAGGCCAGCAACTTAGGGCGGGAAACCATGAGTAAAGAAGACGATATCCGGTTGGATCAGAAGGTGCGTGCCGCATGGATGTACTACATCGCCGGCCAGAATCAGAGCGAGATTGCCAGCCAGCTGGGCACCTCCAGACCGGTGGTGCAACGGCTGATCGCCGCCGCGAAAGAAGAAGGGATTGTGTCGATTAATCTGCACCATCCAGTGGCGAACTGCCTCGATTATGCGCAGTTGTTGCAGGAAAAGTATCGGCTTCTTGAGTGCAATGTGGTCCCCGCCTTTAGCGAAGAAAGCACCCTCGATAGCGTATCGTTTGGCTGCTATCAGCTGATGGCTCGCTACCTGCAGGATGATAAAGAGAAAATCATCGGTCTGGGCTCGGGCCTGACCCTGAAAAAAGCGCTGCAGCGCATCGATTTCGACAGCCTGAATACCCGCTGCGTGGCGCTGATCAGCGCCATGGACGCCGACGGGCAGTGCAACTATTACGATGACGTGCCCCTGCTGCTGACGAGCAAAATAAAAGCCAAGTACTATCAGTGGCCGGCGCCGCGCTACGCCCAGACCGCGGATGAGTATGAGATGTGGTGCACCAATCGCTTATTCCGCAGCGTCTCTGGCGTCGCCCGGGAGGCGGACGTGATTTTTGTCGGTATTGGTCCGCTGGGCACGCAAAGCCCGATCTTTAAAGACGGATTTATCAATCAGGCGCAGATGGATAAGCTGACCGCCCGCGGCGGCATCGGGGAGATCCTCGGGCGGTTTATTGATGCAGAAGGCGAGGTGGTCGACAGCGAGATCAACCGCATGATCACCAGCTATGATATCCGCCAGAACCACTGCCCGCGGATTGCCGCGGCCTGTGGAGAATACAAACGACCGGCGATCCTGGCCGCCCTTAAAGGCGGCTGGATCAACGGCCTGGTGACCGATGAACATACCGCTCGCTGGCTGCTGACGCGCTAACGGCAAACAGCAGACAGCGACTCAACTGCTGCTCATCAGTCGCGGCGGAATTTCAATCCGCTGCTGGCTGGCTTCGCCGGCGTCAATAATCGAAAAAACAGCGTCCAGCATCGCCGGCACGTCCTGCTGCACCATGTCGATATCGTGCCCCAGCAGATAGACAAACGGATCCCAGTCGAAGCAGCCCATCGGCGGCTGCTCGCTGCCGGTCAGCCCCACCTGCGACAGCCAGCGCACAACCCCTTCAAGGGATATCGTCGAGTTAACAAATATCCCCTGCAATAGCGTCTTCGCGCTGCCAAACCGCTCCTGCAGGCAGTCCTCGACGTGACCTTTCGAATAGCCGGGAGCCAGAATATTCGCCTGCGGCACGCTCAGCCCCTGCTCGTGATGCGCATCGTGGAAACCGCGTAAACGCTCGCTGGTGTTATGGTCGCTGCTGCGCCCGCCGATGAAGGTCAGCGGCGCCAGCGATCCCCGACGGCGGGCGCTGTTAGCGAGGATCTTGTGGGTCAGCGCTTTCGCACCGCCGTAGTTATCCGAAATCACCGACGGAGAGAGAGACCCCGGCAGGTCGAGATTGACCGTAGGCACGCCCGCCTGCTGGCAGAGCGCGGAAATTTTATCCGGATTGGTCGCCCCGGTCGCGATCACCCAGTCAACCTGCCAGGAGAGCATCGCTTTTACCGCTTCGAGCTCCAGCTCCGGGCTTCGGCGCGTACAGGTGATAATCGGCAGCAGGCCACGCTCGCGGGCCATCTCCTCAAAGCGTTCAGCGACGGAACCAAAGTAGCGGTTATCGTATTTGGGGATAATCATGCCAATGACGTGTGATTTTTTACTGCGCAGCATGCTGGCCTGGCGGTTAATCGCATAGCCCTGCTCCTCAGCAATCCGGGTCACCTTCTCGGCAAGCTTTGCGCTGATGCGGCGCTTTTTCCAGTTACCGTTGAGGATAGCGCTCACCGCGCTCGCCGAAACGCCGGAAAGCTCCGCCAGGTCGTAAATCGTTATCTTCTTCATTTTTCCAACTTGCGTCACAAAATCATGTCGCTGTTAATTTCCCCACTTGCTCAATCGATGAAGCGAGCGCAACATAGCTTCATCGATTGAGCATCCATTTCACGCCAGAAAGTACGCGCGCATACTGCCTTAACATGCCAGCAAGTCTGAATAATGATGCTGATATTCAATATGTTACCAGGTTTTTGTCCATAACCTCGAACGCGATGCCCTCGGGTTCGATAGTTTTAACCAGACACGGCAAAGGATTATAAAATGAACCACTCCGTCTCCTCTATGAATACTTCCCTCAGCGGTAAAGTCGCCGCGATCACTGGCGCGGCGTCCGGTATCGGCCTCGAGTGCGCGAAGACCCTGCTGGGGGCTGGCGCAAAAGTAGTGCTAATCGACCGCGAAGGCGAAAAGCTCAACAAACTGGTCGCCGAACTTGGCGAAAACGCCTTCGCTCTGCAGGTGGATCTGATGCAGGCGGACCAGGTCGATAATCTTCTGCAGGGCATTTTGCAGCTTACCGGGCGTCTCGATATCTTCCACGCCAACGCCGGCGCCTATATCGGCGGGCCGGTGGCCGAGGGCGACCCGGACGTCTGGGACCGCGTGCTGCACCTCAACATCAACGCCGCCTTCCGCTGCGTGCGCAGCGTCCTGCCGCATCTGATCGCGCAACAATCCGGGGATATTATTTTCACCAGCTCCATCGCGGGCGTGGTGCCGGTGATCTGGGAGCCTGTCTATACCGCGTCGAAATTCGCCGTGCAGGCGTTTGTCCACACCACTCGTCGTCAGGTGGCGCAGTATGGCGTGCGCGTCGGCGCCGTACTGCCGGGCCCGGTGGTGACCGCGCTGCTGGACGACTGGCCAAAAGCCAAAATGGATGAAGCGCTGGCCAACGGCAGTCTGATGCAGCCGATTGAAGTGGCGGAGTCGGTGCTGTTTATGGTGACGCGTTCGAAAAACGTCACCGTACGCGACATTGTGATCCTGCCGAACAGCGTGGATCTCTGACCCGTAACCAGCCTGTGAGAGGATGTGATGCAAAACGATACGCAAAACATTATTGGTGTGGATGTCGGTTCGGGCAGCGTGCGCGCCGGGGTCTTCAATCTGCGGGGCGAGCTTCTCGCCCACGCGACCCGGGAAATTACCCTGTTTCGCAGCGCCGGAAACAAGGTCGAGCAGTCGAGCCGTGAAATCTGGCAGGCGGTGTGCTACTGCATTAAAACCGCGGTGGCCAGCGCCGGCGTCCCGCCGTCGTCGATCGCCGGGCTCGGCTTCGATGCCACCTGCTCGCTGGTGGTGATTGGCGATAACGACGCGCCGCTGGCGGTCGGGCCTTCGGACGATCCGGACCGCAATATTATTGTCTGGATGGATCATCGCGCCACCGCGCAGGCGGAAAAGATCAACGCGACGGGCCACCCGGTACTGCAGTACGTTGGCGGCAAAATCTCGCCGGAGATGGAAACGCCGAAAATTCTGTGGCTGAAGGAGAATCGCCCGCACATCTATCAGCTGGCGCGCCACTTCTTCGACCTCGCCGATTACCTTACCTGGCGCTCAACCGGCGATGACGCCCGCTCGGTCTGCACGGTGACCTGTAAATGGACCTACCTGGCGCATGAACAACGCTGGGATGCCGGCTACTTCCGCCAGATTGGCCTCGACGAGCTGGCGGATGAAGATTTTGTCCGCATCGGCCAGCGGATTGTCGCCCCTGGAACCCCTTGCGGCGACGGTCTTTGCGCCACGGCGGCAGAAGAGATGGGCCTGCCGATCGGCACGCCGGTGGCGGTGGGGATGATTGACGCCCACGCGGGCGGCATCGGCACCGTTGGGGTGCTTAACGGCGCGGTCAACAATATGGCCTACGTCTTCGGCACTTCTTCCTGCACCATGACCACCACTGAGGAAGCGGTGTTCGTCCCCGGCGTCTGGGGCCCCTACTATTCGGCGATGGTCCCGGGCTACTGGCTGATTGAAGGCGGACAAAGCGCCGCCGGCGCAGCAATCGACCAGCTGCTGAGCTTCCATCCGGCGGCGGCGGCGGCTTGCGAGCAGGCTAAAGCCGCGGGCGTCCCTCTGCCGGTCTGGCTGGCAGATCGCGTACTGGCGCAGGCTGCCTCGCCTTCTGAGGCTGTCACGCTGGCCGCCGGTCTACACGTGGTGCCCGAGTTTCTCGGTAACCGCGCGCCGCTTGCCGACCCCCACGCGAAAGCGCTGATTGCCGGGCTGGGGATGGAGCGGGACCTGGATAACCTGACCGCGCTGTACGTTGCCGGGTTATGCGGGATTGGCTATGGCCTGCGACAGATCCTCGACGCCCAGCGCGCCTGCGGAATTGAGAGTGAAAATATCGTCATCAGCGGCGGGGCCGGACAGCATCCGCTGGTGCGGCAGCTGCTGGCCGACGCCTGCGGCGTTAGCGTCGTGAGCACCGCCTGCAGCGAGCCGGTGCTGTTAGGCTCCGCCATCCTCGGCGCCGTCGCGGGCGGAATCACGGCTTCGCTGCCGGAGGCCATGAAGCAATTTACTCAGGTGGATGCCACCTATCACAGCGAGACTGCGTTTAGCTCGCTACATCAGCGCAGGTATGAGGCCTATAAGGCGCTACAACAGGCCGGCAGGCTGATTCGCGAATAACAACCCTCTTTTTTAATAACAATAATGCTCCGCTGCTGTGCAGCGGAGACACTCATCTGCACTCTGAAATCGAGGTCAACATGTCCGTTAATAACAAACAGTGGTACGGTCTACCGCTCAACCTCATCTGGGGATATGTCGCCATCGCCGTGTTTATGACCGGCGACGGCTTTGAGCTGGCTTTTCTGTCGCACTACATCAAAGCACTCGGATTCACCCCGGCGCAGGCTTCCTTTGCCTTTACGCTATACGGTCTGGCCGCCGCCCTGTCGGCGTGGGTCTCCGGCGTGGTGGCGGAGATCATCACCCCACGCAAGGCCATGATGATCGGCTTCGTGCTGTGGTGCGTATTCCATGTACTGTTCCTCGTCTTCGGCCTCGGTCGCGCCAACTATGCGCTGATCCTGCTGTTTTATGGCATCCGCGGCCTGGCCTACCCGCTGTTCCTCTACTCATTTATCGTCGCCATTATCCACAACGTTCGCAGCGACAGTTCCAGCTCTGCGCTGGGCTGGTTCTGGGCGGTCTACTCCGTGGGCATCGGCGTGTTCGGCAGCTATATTCCGAGTTTCACCATTCCTCACATTGGCGAAATGGGCACCCTGTGGCTGGCGCTGGTCTTTTGCGCCACCGGCGGCATCATTGCGCTGGTGTCGATGCGTCATACCGAAACGCCGCACCATATGCAGAACCTGACCACTCGCGAAAAACTCGCCGAACTGGGGCGCGCCGCGACGCTGCTCTATACCAACCGCAGCATCCTGTTCTCGAGCATTGTGCGCATTATTAACACCCTGTCGCTGTTTGGTTTTGCGGTGATTATGCCGATGATGTTCGTTGATGAGCTGGGCTTTACCACCTCGGAGTGGCTCCAGGTGTGGGCGGCCTTCTTCTTCACCACTATCTTTTCGAACGTTTTCTGGGGGATCGTGGCGGAGAAAATGGGCTGGATGAAGGTGATTCGCTGGTTCGGCTGCATCGGGATGGCGTTCTCCAGCCTGGCGTTTTACTACATCCCTCAGCACTTTGGCCACAGCTTTGCGATGGCGCTGGTGCCGGCTATTGCCCTGGGTATTTTCGTCGCCGCATTCGTGCCGATGGCGGCGGTGTTCCCGGCGCTGGAGCCGAACCATAAAGGCGCGGCGATTTCGGTCTATAACCTGTCAGCCGGGCTGTCGAACTTTCTGGCGCCGGCGATCGCCGTGGTGCTGCTGCCCTATTTCAGCACCATCGGGGTGGTGATTGCCTATACCGCCTTATATATCCTGGCCTTCTTCCTGTGCCCGTTAATCCGCGTTGAACAGCCTGGCTTTACCAGTGCTCAGGGCGCAAAACCGTTTACCGCCAACGCGGCGGAGTCTTAATAAACCCGACATCGGGTAGGAACAACGAGCAATCCGGGCGGTAACGCCCGGATTTTCGCCTTAGGCGATGGTGACTTTGCCGTCGAGGTAGACATCCTGCACGGCATTGATCAGCTTCACGCCGTCGGCCATCGATTTCTTAAACGCTTTACGGCCGAGGATCAGCCCCATGCCGCCGGCGCGTTTATTGATCACCGCCGTGCGCACCGCGTCGGCAAGGTCGGTCTCCCCGCCCGCTGCGCCGCCGGAGTTAATCAGCCCGGCGCGGCCCATATAGCAGTTGGCCAGCTGGTAGCGCACCAGATCGATAGGGTTATCGCTGGTCAGTTTGCTGTACACCCGGTCGTCGGTATAGCCGAAGTTAACCGCTTTGTAGCCGCCGTTATTCTCCGCCATTTTCTGCTTAACGATATCGGCGCCGATGGTGGCCGCCAGGTGGTTGGCCTGACCGGTCAGGTCAGCGGAAACATGATAGTCGACACCGTCTTTCTTGAAAGCCGAATTGCGCAGATAGGCCCACAGCACGGTGACCAGGCCCAGCTCATGCGCCCGCTCAAAGGCAGCGGAGATCTCTTCTATCTGACGACGCGATTGTTCCGAGCCGAAATAGATCGTCGCGCCCACGGCCACCGCCCCCATATTGAACGCCTGCTCAACGCTGGCGTAGAGGGTCTGGTCGTACTCGGTGGGGTAGCTCAGCGTTTCGTTATGGTTGAGCTTCACCAGGAAAGGAATGCGATGCGCGTAACGGCGCGACACCGAGGCCAGCACGCCGTAGGTCGACGCCACGCAGTTACAGCCGGCTTCGATCGCCAGCTCGACGATATTTTTCGGATCGAAGTACAGCGGGTTGGCGGCGAAGGAGGCCCCCGCCGAGTGCTCCACGCCCTGGTCGACCGGCAGAATGGAAAGGTAACCGGTCCCCCCCAGACGTCCGGTGTTGTACAGGGTTTGCATATTGCGTAGCACCGCCGGTGGCCGGTTGTTATCCACCATCACCCGATCAACATAATCTGCGCCAGGCAGATACAGCTGGTCGGCCGGAATGGTTATACAACGGTGCTGCAAAAGGCTCTCGGCATCTTTGCCCAGCAACTGCGTAATATCAGTCATAGCAATCTCCCGTAAGGCCGGCCGGAGCCGGCATGCATTATCCCAACCCAATTATTTTGGGCAGGTTAAGCCTGGTACCGACTTAGCCTATTTTCCAGCCGGGAGGGCATTTTTTCAGGAGATTCTGCTGTCCCGTTACGCTGCCATTTACCACCAGGCGTGGAAATGGTGTACCGGTCCGATGCCGTGGCCCACCTCCAGGGAGTCGGCCTGGGCCAGGGCCGCCGACAGCCAGGCCTTGGCCTCGGTAACGGTGGCCGCCCAGTCGGCGTGACGCGGGCGCAGCGCCGCCAGCGCGGCGGAGAGTGTGCAGCCGGTGCCGTGGGTGTTTTTGGTCTGCACTCGCGGCGCGGTAAATCGCTGTTCCCCTTCGCGGGTGAAGAGCCAGTCCGGGCTTTCGGCATCGTCGAGATGGCCGCCTTTCATTAATACTGCGCCGCAGCCCAGCGCCAGCAGCGCCCGCCCCTGCTCCAGCATTTCGCGCTCGTTGCGCGCATGGGGGGCGTCAAGCAGGGCGGCCGCTTCCGGCAGGTTTGGAGTGATCAGCGACACCTGCGGCAACAATCGTTGACGCAGGGTCTCTACCGCCGAGGCCGACAGCAGCGGATCGCCGCTTTTCGCCAGCATGACGGTATCCAGCACCACATTGGCCACCCGGTAGCGCGCCAGCCGCTCGGCCACGGCTTCCACAATATCGGTCTCCGCCAGCATGCCGATTTTGGTGGTATCGATGCGCACATCGCTGAATACCGAATCGAGCTGCGCCGCCACAAAGTCCGGTTCAATACGATAGACCGACTGCACGCCGCGGGTATTCTGCGCCACCAGGGCGGTGATCGCCGAGCAGCCATAGGCTCCCAGCGCGGAGAAGGTTTTCAGATCGGCCTGGATACCGGCCCCGCCGCTGGGATCAGTGCCGGCGATGGTCAGGGCGTTGATGCGTTTCATCCCTGCACCTCCTGATACAGCGCGTCGAGAAATGCCGGAATAAAGCTGCCTGGGCCTCCCTGACGGGCGGCGATTTCCCCGGCCTGCTTCATTAGCCCGCAGGCGGCGGCCACGTTTTCCAGCCGGTCGCCCGGCAGCGCCGCGCTCGCCGCCACCACCGCCGACAGCGCGCAGCCGGTGCCCACCACCCGGGTCATCAGCGCACTGCCGCCCGCCACGCTGAGCACCCGCTCGCCGTCGGTGACGTAGTCCACCTCGCCGGTGACCGCCACTACGGTACTCAGCTGACGAGCCAGCGCCTGGGCCGCCGGCAGCGCTGCGGCGGCCGTATCGGTGGTATCCACCCCGCGCCCGCCACCGCTCATCCCGGCCAGCGCCAGAATTTCAGAGGCATTGCCGCGAATGGCCGCCGGCTGCAGGGCCAGCAGCTCGTGACAAAAGGCCGTGCGCACGGTCAGGGCGCCGACCGCTACCGGATCCAGCGTCCAGGGCTTGCCGGCCTGGCGGGCCTGCTCCACTGCGGCGCGCATGGCCACGGCGCGGTCTGCGGTCAGGGTGCCGACGTTGATTAACAGCGCATCGGCGATGGCGGCGAACTGCGCCGCTTCGCGGGGATCGATCACCATCGCCGGCGAGGCGCCGACGGCCAGCAGAACATTGGCGGTAAAGGTCTGCACCACGTCATTGGTCATGCAGTGCACAAGGGGGGAATGGGCGCGCAGCAGATGGCGCAGGTGCGCGACAGGCGCGGGATTCAGCAGCTCAGGCATGGTTTGCTCCCGCCAGACGAGGTAGAAGCAATGACCCTGCGGTCTCTGACTTCCCTACGCTGGCATTATCCAGATCAGGTGGTACGGGTATTTCTCAGCCTTCAACGAAGAAGGGCACCCCGAGTCAAAATAGTGAAATTGTTAAGCGTTGTGGAATTTACCGCAACTCACCGGTTCATACAACAAGCCTTTAACCCTGCATACGATAACATCGCGGCCATCATGCTCATCAAGCGACCGGGCAAGATTGCATTCCGCTGCTGGCGGGCGGAAAATGATGACATCATGAGCTAATTAGCCTACTGAGGATATACGCCATGGCCGTTTATCACCATGCGCTGGTACTGATTAACAGCAGTCAGGACGGCGTCCCGCTGCTCGAGCATGCCGCCAGAATGGCAGAAGAGAACGGCATGCGCATCACCATCGCCCACATCAGCACCGACTACCGGGCGCTGAACTATGTTTCCGACAGCCTGCGCGACGATCAGGTCTCGCAGGAGGTAATCCAGGCCAAAGCCCTGCTCAACGAGCTGGCCTGCACCGTCTCCCTGCCGGTGGATACTCTCTCGCTGGTGACCACTCGCCGGTTTGAAGATGTCGAAGCCTGCATTCGACAGCGGCAGATCGATTTAATTATTGCCGGGCACCATAACAGGCTGCTGGGCTTCCTCTCCTCACACTCGCTGGAGTACATCAACCACTTAACCATAGACGTGCTGATCAAGCACCTGCCCTAGCGCAAGGCGGCCTGTAGCAGGGAAAAACAGTCTTCGATAAGCGGCGGCAGCGCCTGCGGCCCGCGCATCAGGGCCACCGTGCGGGTCAACGCCGGCTGCTGCAGCTGGGCGACCTTGAGCGCCGGGTCCTGCAGATGGGTGGTGTACAGCTCCGGCAGAATCGCCACCGCTAAGCGCGAGCGTACCAGGCCATACAAGGTTTCGATATAGTCCACCTGGTAGCGGGTGGTTAGCGTCAGGCGATGGCTCTCCACTAATGCCGCCACCAGCCGCTGGATATTGCCCTTCGAGAACACGGCAATGTCCCGCCCCACCAGCTGTTTCCACGGCAGATGCGCCTGCGCGGCCAGCGGATCGTCGCGGTGCAGCACCGCCACGAAGGGATCGTCGCGCAGCGGATAGACCAGCAATTCCGCGGGCAGTGAGCTGTCGATCGCCCCGATGCCGAAATCAATCTCGCCACGCTGCAGCGCCAGGATAAGCGCATCGTTGGTCTGATCGTGAAATTCAATGCGCAGGCGGGGAAAGGCCTGGGCCAGGGTCTGCGGCAGCAGAGGAAACAGCAGCGAACTGACCGACGGCACCAGGCCGATGCGCACCGTCCCGTCGCCGCCCGCCTCGACGATCTGCTGCATATCGAAAAAGGCCGCCTGCGCCACGCTGAGGATCCGCTGGGCGTGGGGTAAAATCGCCGCCCCCAGCTCAGTCAGGGTGACCGCCGAAGCGGTGCGGTTGACCAGCTTGCCGCCGAGCACCGTTTCAATCTGCCGCAGGGCGCTGCTCAGCGCCGGCTGGCTAATCGCCAGCCGACTGGCGGTATCGGTAAAATGGCGCAGCTGGGCCAGGGTGACGAAATACTGAAGCTGTTTAAGTGAGAGCGCGGGCAGTCGCTGCCAGGGTTCTTTCATTATCGGGTTCGCTACGGTGGTCCTGCACAATAACCCGAACTTATCGGGTGATAAATTTATTCATCTGGGCAAACGTTTGCTGTGCCCCTAGAGTATCCGCATTATCCTTGTGCCGGAGTGGTTATGTCCAGCAATGCTCAAGTCCGCCGTCGCGCCGTGCAGGCCGCGCGCGGCGAATCCCCGTTTGATCTGCTGCTGGTCGATGCGCAGATCGTCGATATGGCCACGGGCGAAATTCGCCCCGCTGACATCGGTATCGTCGGCGAGATGATCGCCAGCGTCCACCCCCGCGGCAGCCGCGCCGACGCCCATGAAGTGCATTCCCTGGCCGGTAGCTACCTGTCGCCCGGCCTGATGGACACCCATGTGCACCTCGAAAGCTCGCATCTGCCACCCGAGCGCTACGCCGAAATCGTCCTCACCCAGGGCACCACCGCGGTGTTCTGGGATCCGCATGAGCTGGCCAATGTCCTCGGCGTCGAGGGTGTGCGCTACGCGGTAGACGCCAGCCGCCACCTGCCGCTGCAGGTGATGGTCGCCGCGCCGTCGAGCGTCCCCTCCACCCCCGGCCTTGAAATGTCCGGCGCCGATTTCGCCGGCGCGGAAATGGAGACCATGCTCGGCTGGCCGGAAGTGCGCGGCGTGGCGGAAGTGATGGATATGCACGGCGTGCTGCACGGCAGCGAGCGGATGCAGGAGATTGTCCAGGCCGGTCTTAACAGCGGTAAACTGATTGAAGGCCATGCCCGTGGCCTGAGCGGCGCCGACCTGCAGGCCTACCTCGCCGCCGGCGTCACCTCCGATCATGAACTGACCTCGGCGGACGACGCGCTGGAAAAACTGCGCGCCGGACTGACGATCGAGATCCGCGGCTCGCACCCCTATCTGCTGCCGGATATCGTCGCGGCGTTGAAAACGCTGCCGCACCTCTCCTCGCAGATCACCGTCTGCACCGATGACGTGCCGCCGGATATGCTGCTGGAGAAAGGCGGGATCATCGCCCTGCTCAACCTGCTGATCGAGCACGGTTTACCGGCGGTCGACGCGCTGCGTTTCGCCACCCTCAACGCCGCTATTCGTCTGCAGCGCCACGATCTCGGGCTGATTGCCGCCGGGCGACGCGCCGACCTGGTGGTGTTTGACTCCCTGGAAAAACTGGCGGCCCGCGAAGTCTATGTTGGCGGGGAACGGCTGGCCCATGCCGGCCGCCTGCTGAAGCCGATCGCCCCGGCGCCGGGCGTGACGCCGCCGCGCGATACCTTACAGATAGCCCCCCTCGCCGCCGATGACTTTATCCTGCGCATCAAGGGCATTCGCCACGGCGTCGCCCGCCTGCGCCATATCCGCGGCGCGCGCTTCACCCAGTGGGGTGAGGTCGAGGTGCAGATCCGCGACGGCCAGGTCCAGCTGCCCGCCGGCTTCAGCCTGATCTGGGTCAAGCACCGCCACGGCCGCCATCAGGCGACGCCGCAAATCGCCCTGCTTGAAGGCTGGGGCGAGCTGCGCGGCGCCATCGCCACCAGCTACTCCCACGACTCACACAATCTGGTGGTGCTCGGGCGCGATGCTGAGGATATGGCGCTGGCGGCCAACCAGCTTATCGCCTCCGGCGGCGGGATGGCGCTGGCGCAACAGGGCGAGATCCTCGCCCATGTGGCGATGCCGATTGCCGGCATGCTGTCGGATCTGCCGGCCGCCGAGCTGGCGCGTCAGTTCCGCGAGCTGCGCGATCTGAGCAGCAGAGTCGCTGACTGGGAGCCGCCGTACCGGGTCTTCAAGGCTATTGAAGGCACCTGTCTTGCCTGTAACGCCGGGCCGCATTTAACCGATTTGGGTCTCACCGACGGCGGCAGCCGCCAGATAGTCGACCCGTTGATAGCCTGCCGGGAGACCCCGGCGCCAACGCCTCACAACAATAATCCTCAGGGAGCCTGAGCATGGCCGATAACACACTTCACTCTTCCGCCCGCGATAACTGGCTGGAGCGCCGCTTTGCGCTGCGCTCGCGCGGCGGCACGCTACGCACTGAATGCCTGGCCGGGATCACCGGTTTCCTCGCCGCCGCCTATTTACTGGTGGTCATCCCGGGACTGCTGGCGATCGGCGGGATGGACAAAGGCGCCGCCACCACCGGCACCATTCTGGTCTTCGTCGTCGGTTCGCTGCTGATGGCGTTTTACGCCAACCTGCCGTTTATCGTCGGCCCGGGCATTGGCGGCTCGGTGCTGGTAGGGGTTACGCTGGCCGGTAGCGAGGGGATTGGCTGGCAGACAGGCCTCGGGATCGCCTGCTGGTCAGGGGTTCTCTTCTTCCTGCTGACCTGCTTTGGCCTGCGCGAAGTGGTCACCCGCTCGGTGCCGCAGTCGATCAAGCTGGGGCTGACGGCCTCCATCGGCCTGTTTGTCGCCGTCCTCGGCTTTCGCAACGCCGGGCTGGTGCTCGCCAATGCGAAAACCAACGCCCTGATGCTCGGCGACTTTCTCGCCCCCGGCGCGCTGGTGGCGCTGTGCGGCCTGTTCCTGGCGATAGCCCTGCAGGCGCGTAAGGTGCCGGGCGCCATTTTGTGGGCCATTCTGTGCGCTACCCTGGTGGGGATCCCGTTCGGCGTGACCAAACTGCCGACGCATTTTATCGATGTCCCCCACTCGCTGGCGCCGGTGCTGGGACAGGTTGACCTGCTGGGGGCGTTAAACATCGCCTTCCTGCCGTTCCTGTTCGTCTTTTTCGCTTCTGAGTTTTTCTCCACCATGGGGACGACGCTGGCGGTGGGCGGCGAGGCAGGTCTGCTGGATGAAGAAGGCAACATGCCGCAGATTAATCGCCCGTTTATGGTCGATTCGATTGCTGCGGCGCTCGGCCCGTGGGTGGGGATTCCGGCGGCAACGGCGCTGATCGAGTCCTCGGCGGCAGCGGAAGCCGGCGGCAAAACCGGCCTCACCGCGCTGTCGGCGGCGGTGATGTTCCTGCTGATGCTGCTGTTCACGCCGGTGGCGCTGATGATCCCGAAGGAGGCCACCGCCCCGGCGCTGATCCTGATCGGCCTGAACATGTTCAGCGGCCTGCGCAAAGTGGATCTCGGCAACTTCACCGACGGCCTGCCGGTACTGATGATGGTGATGATCACCCTCATCGCCAACAGCTTCGGCACCGGTATCGCCGGCGGGCTGCTGTTTTACATTGTGATCAAGGCCATCGCCGGCAAGTGGCGGGAAATCCCGATTGGCCTGTGGGTGCTGGCCGTCCCTCTGGTCTACTACTTCGCGACCTTAGTCAGACATTAAGCCCTTCACAATGTGCTTTCACCTCTTCATATAACAAACGCACCGCGGCAGAGAGCTGCTTGCGGTGCGGACAAATCAGGTTCAACGGCACCATATCCCCCTGGTAACGCGGCAGCAGGCGCCGCAGGCGGCCCGCCCGCAGATCGTCGCTGACGTCGAGCATCGATTTATAGGCAATGCCCTCCCCGGCCACCGCCAGCCGCCGGATCACCTCCGCGTCGTCGCTCATCACCGTGCCGGAGACCTTCTGCTGCTGAACTTCTCCGTCGAGGCTCAGTGACCAGCGGTCGAACGGGCGGCCGCGCAAAATGTAGATCAACGCATTGTGCTGGCCGAGCTCCTGAAGGGTCTGCGGCTCGCCGTGGCGGGCGATCCACTCTGGGGAGGCCACCAGCACCCGACGATTTTCCGGCGCCACCGGCAGCGAAATAAACGAGGCGTCATCGTTATTGCCATAGCGAAACGCGACGTCCACCGGATCTTTAAACACGTCGGTCAGCTGGTCGGAAAAGAGCAGCCGCAGGCGCAGCGCCGGATGGCGTTGCCGAAAGTCGCGGAACAAGGTCAGGAGCAGGTTACGCCCGAGGTCTGACGGCACGGCAATCTGCAGCATGCCGCGAATTTCATCATCCGGGGTCTGGATCTTCTGCAGGCCGGCCTCGAGGGTATCGAGCATCTGGGTGGCATACGGCAGCCAGGTCTCCCCCTCCGGCGTCAGGCGCAGGCTGCGGGTCGAGCGGGCGAACAGGCGAATATTGAGGATCGTCTCCAGACGTTTAATCGCCGCGCTCACCTGCGCCGGCTGCTGCCCCGCCTCGCGCGCGGCGTCGCTAAAACTGCCCAGTGCCGCGGCGCGGACAAATAAGGTCAGATCTTCCAACCTGAACATGCCGATTCTCCCCTGCTTCAGATTGCTCCCAAAATACGCATCACCGTCGCTGCAACGCAAGCGGCGCCGGACTTGCGCCGTGTTTTGCTTACACTTTTTAAAAATCCAGTGCTTGCCATTTCAGCAACGCATCAGGAATGATACGAGGCTGCTATTTTGAGTCCAGGTAATATTGAGGAAATTATGCGTAAAACAAAAATGATGCTTCTGGGCGTACTCCTTGCCACCGCTGGCGCCAGCTGGACGGCTTCTGCCGCGGGGATCGATCAGTATGCGCTGAAAGAGTTCACCGCCGACTTCACCCAGTTTCACATTGGCGACACCGTTCCGGCGATGTACCTTACCCCGGAATACAACATCAAAGGCTGGCAGCAGCGTAATCTTCCCGCGCCGGACGCCGGCAGCCACTGGACCTATATGGGCGGTAACTACGTGCTGATCACCGACACCGAAGGCAAAATCCTCAAGGTGTACGATGGTGAGATCTTCTATCATCGCTGATCCGCTTAATATCCGCATCCGCCCCGGCGAACCAGCGGACTCTCCGGCGCTGCGCCAGCTCTTCCTGCGGGCGCGCAGTGTATCGTGGACCTGGCTTCCCTCCACGACCTGGCGGCTGGAAGATTTCGATGCCGCCACCGCGGATGAACAGCTGTGGGTCGCGGAATGCGACGGCCTGCCGGTGGGCTTTGCCGCCGTATGGACCGCCGATAATTTCCTTCACCATCTGTTCGTCGACCCGGACTGGCAGGGCAAACATATCGGCAGCGCGCTGCTGGCGCAGGTCGAACGGACCTTTACCGCCAGCGGGACGCTGAAGTGCCTGATGGAAAATAAAAACGCCCTGCGCTTCTACCAGCGTCACGGCTGGACCATCGAAGCACAGGGCGCCTCGCCCGAGGGCGGATACTGGCTGATGCGCTCGCCGCGGCCTTAAACGGCGCGGAAGGCAATCTCACCCGGGATCACTTCTCCCTGCCAGTACATCTGGGCCGCCACCCGGCCCGCCAGCTGGCGGTAAATGTCGGTAAATTCGCTTTCCGGACGCGCCACCACCGTCGGCGTGCCGTTATCCAGATCTTCCCGCAGCGTAATATGCAGCGGCAGCTGGCCCAGCAGCTGGGTGTGGTATTTCTCGGCCAGTTTTTGCGCGCCGCCGGTGCCGAAGATCGGCTCGTGGTGCCCGCAGTTGCTGCAGATATGCATGCTCATGTTTTCCACGATCCCCAGCACTGGCACTTCCACTTTCTCGAACATCACGATGCCCTTTTTGGCGTCGATCAGCGCGATGTCCTGCGGCGTGGTGACCACCACCGCGCCGGTGACCGGAATGTTCTGCGCCAGCGTCAGTTGAATGTCGCCAGTGCCCGGCGGCATATCCAGCACCAGGTAATCCAGATCCGGCCACAGGGTCTCCTGCAGCATCTGCATCAGCGCCTTGCTGGCCATCGGGCCGCGCCAGACCATGGCGTTGTCGTCAGTCACCAGGTAGCCGATGGAATTGGTGGCCAGCCCGTACTTCATGATCGGCGCCATATGGGTGCCGTCCGGCGAGGTCGGGCGGCTGTCCTCCGCGCCAAGCATGGTGGGAATCGACGGGCCGTAGATATCGGCATCCAGAATGCCCACCTTCGCCCCTTCCGCGGCGAGTGCCAGCGCCAGGTTTACCGCCGTGGAGGATTTACCGACGCCGCCTTTCCCGGAGCTGATGGCGATAATGTTCTTCACGCCGTTGATCCCGGGCTGGTTTTTCACGCGCTTGAGGGTGGCGATGCTGTGGGTCAGCTTCCAGTCGATAGCCTTCGCGCCAGTGATGCGCAGCAGCTCGGCGCTACACTGCTCTTTCAGCGCTTCGAAGGCGCTGCTCCAGACGAACGGCATCTGCAGCTCAATATGAATGGTATCATCCAGCCAGGCGACATGGTGCAGCGCCTTGAGGGTGGTGAGGTTATGCTTCAGGGTTGGGTGCTGGAAATTGGCCAGCGTCCCGGCGACCATCGCACGTAGGCGCTCGGGGGATTTGGCCTGGGATTGCGAATTCATCCCGACTCCTTTGTTGTTTTGAGATGCTTTCAGTAATCACAGAGTTTATCACAGGTAAGGATTATCCATATATGGGCAGCCATTTATGGCGCACCCACAGCCCTTTTGGTAATATCGGAAGCCCTTTTTACAACAGAAGATGTAATGCTCACTATGACTCAAGTCGCGAAGAAAATTCTGGTAACGTGCGCCCTGCCGTACGCCAACGGCTCCATCCACCTCGGCCACATGCTGGAGCACATCCAGGCTGATGTCTGGGTCCGTTACCAGCGAATGCGCGGCCATGAAGTCAACTTCATCTGCGCCGACGACGCCCACGGCACGCCGATTATGCTCAAGGCGCAACAGCTCGGTATCACTCCGGAGCAGATGATTGGTGAGATGAGCCAGGAGCATCAGACCGATTTTGCCGGCTTCGACATCAGCTACGATAACTATCACTCGACGCATAGCGATGAGAACCGCGAGCTGTCGGAGCTGATCTACACTCGTCTGAAAGAGAACGGTTTTATCAAAAACCGTACCATCTCTCAGCTCTACGATCCGGAAAAAGGCATGTTCCTGCCGGACCGTTTTGTGAAAGGCACCTGTCCGAAGTGTAAATCTCCAGACCAGTACGGCGATAACTGCGAAGTGTGCGGCGCGACTTACAGCCCTACCGAGCTTATCGACCCGAAATCGGTGGTCTCCGGCGCCACGCCGGTGATGCGTGACTCCGAACACTTCTTCTTCGACCTGCCGTCATTCAGCGAAATGCTGCAGGCGTGGACCCGCAGCGGCGCGCTGCAGGAGCAGGTGGCGAACAAAATGCAGGAGTGGTTTGAGTCCGGCCTGCAGCAGTGGGACATCTCCCGCGATGCGCCGTACTTCGGCTTCGAAATTCCGAACGCGCCGGGCAAATACTTCTACGTCTGGCTGGACGCGCCGATCGGCTACATGGGCTCCTTCAAGAACCTGTGCGACAAGCGCGGCGACACCACCAGCTTCGACGAATACTGGAAGAAAGACTCCACGGCCGAGCTGTATCACTTTATCGGCAAGGACATCGTCTACTTCCACAGCCTGTTCTGGCCGGCGATGCTGGAAGGCAGCAACTTCCGTAAGCCGACTAACCTGTTCGTGCACGGCTACGTGACGGTCAACGGCGCGAAGATGTCCAAGTCGCGCGGGACCTTTATCAAGGCCAGCACCTGGTTAAATCATTTCGACGCTGACAGCCTGCGCTACTACTACACCGCCAAGCTCTCTTCGCGCATCGATGACATCGACCTTAACCTGGAAGACTTTATCCAGCGCGTGAATGCCGACATCGTCAACAAGGTGGTTAACCTCGCATCGCGCAACGCCGGCTTTATCAGCAAGCGTTTTGACGGCGTGCTGGCCGCTGAGCTGGCCGACCCGGCGCTGTACAAAACCTTCACCGACGCGGCGGAAAGCATCGGCGAAGCGTGGGACAGCCGCGAGTTCGGTAAGGCCATCCGCGAAATCATGGCGCTCGCCGACGTGGCCAACCGCTATGTCGATGAGCAGGCGCCGTGGGTGGTGGCGAAACAGGAAGGCCGCGACGCCGACCTGCAGGCCATCTGCACCATGGGTCTGAACATGTTCCGCGTGCTGATGACCTGGCTGAAACCGGTCCTGCCGCAGCTGGCCGCGCGTGCGGAAGCGTTCCTTAACAGCGAGCTGAGCTGGGACGCCATTCAGCAGCCGCTGCTGGCGCATAAGGTCAATCCGTTTAAGGCGCTGTACAACCGCATCGAGATGAAACAGGTCGAAGCCCTGGTTGAAGCGTCAAAAGAAGAGGTGAAAGCCGCAGCTGCGCCAGTGACCGGCCCGCTGGCGGACGATCCGATTCAGGACACCATCACCTTTGACGATTTCGCCAAAGTCGATCTGCGCGTGGCGCTGATTGAGAACGCGGAATTTGTTGAAGGCTCCGACAAGCTGCTGCGCCTGACGCTGGATCTTGGCGGCGAGAAGCGTAACGTCTTCTCCGGCATCCGCTCCGCTTATCCGGATCCGCAGCCGCTGATTGGCCGCCTGACGGTGATGGTCGCCAACCTGGCGCCGCGCAAAATGCGCTTCGGTATCTCGGAAGGGATGGTGATGGCCGCCGGCCCTGGCGGGAAGGATATCTTCCTGTTAAGCCCTGACGACGGCGCCAAGCCGGGTCAGCAGGTGAAATAATAAAAAAGCCGGATTAACCATCCGGCTTTTTTTTGCCCGGCGGCGCTGCGCTTGCACGGGCTTACGGGTTATGTAGACCGGGTAAGGCGAAACCGCCACCCGGCAAAAATCACGGTTTCGGGTGATGCACCCGCTGGGTCAGCCCGCGCAGGAAATTGCGCAGAAACTGGTCGCCGCACTCGCGGTAGTTTTTGTGGTCAGGCGATCGCATCATGGCGGTCACTTCCGGCACCGACACGCGGTATTTCTGCTCGCTCATGATCGCCACAATATCGTCCGTTTTCAGCGAGAAGGCGATCCGTAGCTTTTTCAGCACCGTGTTGTTATTCACCCGACGCTCCAGCGCTAACTCCGGCGCCGAATCGTCTTTGCCGCGCTTGTCATAGATAAGGCCGTTGAGGAAACCCGACAGGATAATGTCCGGGCAGCGGACAAAGCCCTCTTCATCCTCTTTCGTGGTCCAAGTGTCGAAGCTGGCGGAGGTGGATTCCATCGCGGATAGCGCAAGAATGCGCACCATATCGTTATTATTGATTTTCAGGGTGTAGCGCAGGCTACGAAGAATATCATTACTGAGCATGAGTGCCTTTTACTGTCGATGATGCAATGGGGCGCAGTGTAGCAGCTTTACAGGCCAATCGCCTCTTTCAGGCTTTTTAAATAGCGTCGGCTCACCGGCACCGTTTGCCCGGCGCGCATTAGCAGCTCCGCCTGACCATTCTCCTCCAGGCGAATCTCCTTCAGGTGCGCCATATTCACCAGATACTGGCGATGGCAGCGCAGCAGCGGCGTGCGGCTCTCAAGGGTGCGCAGGGTCAGCTCGGTAAACCCTTCCTTGCCCTCGCGGTCGGTCACGTAGATGCCGCTCATCCGGCTGCTGACGAAGGCTACATCCTCCATCTGCAGCAGCCAGATACGGCTGTGACCGGTACAGGGTATGTATTTCAGCGTCTGCTGAGCATCATCCAGCAGCGACACATCCTGCAGATTACGCTCCTGGCGCAGGCGGGCGAGGGTTTTCTCCAGCCGCGCAGCTTCAATCGGCTTGAGCAGATAGTCAAAAGCGTGCTCCTCAAAGGCTTTCACCGCGTATTCATCAAAGGCGGTGAGAAACACAATATAGGGGCGGTGCTCCGGGTCGAGCATCCCGACCATCTCCAGACCGCTGATGCGCGGCATCTGGATGTCGAGAAACAACACGTCGGGACGCAGCTTATGTACCGCGCCAATCGCCTCCACCGCGTTGCCGCACTCGCCGACGATCTCGATATCGCGCTGTGTCTCCAGCAATATACGCAGGTTTTCCCGCGCCAGCGGCTCATCATCGACGATCAATACTCTCAGCATGCATTCTCCTCCAGGGGCAGACGTAGGGTGACACGGGTAAAGCGCTCCGGCTCGCAGGTGACGCTGATGCCGCAGTCGGCGCCAAAACGCGCCCGCAGCCGCCTGTCCACCAGATTCATCCCCAGCCCGCTGGCCTGAGGGTTGGCCTGGTACAGCCCGGCGTTATCTTCGATATCCAGCTGCAGCCAGCGATCGTCCTGGCTGGCGCGAATGGTAATTTCGCCGACGCCAAGATGCTGCGATGTGCCATGCTTAATGGCGTTCTCCACGATCGGCTGCAGGGTAAAGGCCGGCAGCTGGTGATGCGCCAGCCCTTCCGGCACCGCCATCTGGATCTGCAGGTTAGCCTGAAAGCGGGCCTTCTCAATCTGCAGATAGGCGTTAACATGCTCTATCTCATCGGCGAGGGTGACGATTTCCGTCGGCCGCTTCAGGTTCTTGCGAAAGAAGGTCGACAGATACTGCACTAGCTGGCCGGCCTGCTCGCTGTCGCGACGGATCACCGCCTTCAGGGTGTTGAGCGCGTTAAACAGGAAGTGCGGGTTAACCTGGGCATGCAGGAGCTTGATTTCGGATTGCGTCAGCAGCGCCTTCTGCCGCTCGTACTGCCCGGCGAGGATCTGCGCCGACAGCAGCTGAGCAATCCCCTCTCCGAGGGTGCGGTTGATCGAACTGAACAGACGGTTTTTCGCCTCATACAGTTTGATGGTGCCGATCACCCGCTGGTTCTCACCGCGTAAGGGGATCACCAGCGTCGATCCCAGCTTACAGTGCGGATGAATCGAGCAGCGGTAGGGCACCTCGTTGCCGTCGGCATACACCACCTCCCCGGTCTCAATCGCCCGTTGCGTATACGACGAGGAGATAGGTTTGCCCGGCAGATGGTGGTCGTCGCCGATGCCGGTAAACGCCAGCAGCTTGTCGCGATCGGTGATCGCCACCGCGCCGATATCCAGCTCCTGGATAAGCACCTGGGCCACCTTCATGCTGTTCTCTTCGTTGAACCCCTGACGCAGGATCCCCTCGGTGGACGCCGCCACCTTCAGCGCCGTGGCGGAAAAAGCGGAGGTGTACTTCTCGAACATCGCCCGCTTGTCCAGCAGAATGCGCATAAACAGCGCCGCACCGACGGTATTGGTCACCATCATCGGCGCGGCAATGCTCTGCACCAGATGCAGGGCGTCCTGGAACGGGCGGGCAATCAGCAGAATGATCATCATCTGCACCAGCTCGGCCACGAAGGTGATCGCCCCGGCGGTGAGCGGGCTAAAGACTTTGTCCGGCCGGCTGCGTTTGACCAGCACGCTGTGCACCAGACCGCCCAGTAGCCCCTCGACGATGGTGGAGACCATGCAGCTTAAGGCGGTCATCCCCCCCAGCGAGTAGCGGTGCAGGCCGCCGGTCAGCCCCACCAGCCCGCCGACCACCGGGCCGCCGAGCAGGCCGCCCATCACGGCGCCGATGGCGCGGGTATTGGCGATAGAGTCTTCGATATGCAGACCAAAATAGGTCCCCATAATGCAGAAAATGGAGAAGGTGACGTAGCACAGCAGCTTGTGCGGCAGGCGAACGGTGACTTGCATCAGGGGGATAAACAGTCGGGTTTTGCTCATCAACCACGCGATGACCAAAAATACGCACATCTGCTGAAGCAGCAGCAACACCAGATCAAACTCGTACATACCCGCAAACCACACATTTCAGAAAGCGCGTACCATACCCTGACTGGCGAAAACTTTCTTTGAAGCCCTGCATAAAAATGAAAAATGACGGGCAGGATCACACTTTTTTGCGGCGCGTTGCTCAGCCAAAGCGGCAAAAAGCCCGGCGCGGCGCGCTAAACCGCAATTAATGTTTCATTAACACCTGCGCTTCACCGTATAATCCCCCTGTTAACATCAGGAGCCTATTATGAAGCCAGCGAAAATCGCGGTCGTCACTCTCTTCTTACTTATGGCCATCGGCGGGATCAGCGGCGTAATGCTGGCCGGCTATTCCTTTATTGTGCGTGGCGGTGTCGGCTGATCCAGCGGGTCAGACGCTCAAACGCGCGGTCGACAATGATCGCCGCCAGCGCCACCAGTAGCGCCCCCTGCACAATATAGGCGGTATTAAACCCGCTCAGGCCGATGATGATCGGCGTCCCAAGCGTATTGGCCCCCACCGTCGAGGCTATCGTCGCGGTACCAATATTGACGATGACCGAGGTGCGGATCCCCGCCAGGATCACCGGGGCCGCCAGCGGCAGCTCCACCTTATACAGACGCTGCCAGCCGGTCATTCCCATCCCTTCTGCCACATCTGACACGCCCGACGGTATCGAGCCCAGCCCGGCCAGCGTCCCCTGCAGCACCGGCAGTATGCCATACAGCGCGAGGGCGATCAGCGCCGGCAGCCAGCCAAAGCCCAGCACCGGTACCGCCATCGCCAGCACCGCCACCGGCGGAAAGGTCTGCCCGATAGCGGCGATGGTCTCCGCCAGCGGACGAAACGCGCTGCCCGCGGGCCGGGTAACCGCCACCCCTGCCCCCAGCCCGACGGCGGTTGCCACGAGGCTGGATACCACTACCAGCCAGCCGTGATCGAGAGTGAGCGCCCAGAAGCTCTCCTGCTGGTAAACCGGCCGCGGCAGCTCCGGAAACAGCCGGCTGAACAGCGGCGCGCTGTAGGGTAGCCCCATCAGCAGGCCGATGAACAGCGCGATAAGCCACCACAACGGCTCACGAAGCGCCTTCATGACTCGCCTCCTGGCGCAGCAGATCGGCAAAATGCAGCGTGCCGCAGGGCTGCCCCTCGGCATCCACCACCGGCAGCGCCTCGCAGCGCCGGGCGACAAACTGCGATAGCGCTTCCCGCAGGGTCATGGTGACGATCAGCCCCTCGCCCGCCAGCCGCTCGTCGGGGCGCAGATAGTCCCGCACCTCACGCAGCGACAGCAGGCGCACGCCCAGCTCGCTGCGGCCAAAAAAGGTCTGCACAAAGCTATTCTCTGGCCGCAGGAGCATCGCCAGCGGCGCCCCCTGCTGGACCACCTCGCCACCGTCCATCAGCACCAGGTGGTCCGCCAGACGTAGCGCTTCGTCAATATCATGGGTCACCAGGACAATCGTCCGCCCCAGCAGGCGGTGAATGCGCAGCATCTCCTGCTGCAGCGCCTCGCGGGTCACCGGGTCGAGGGCGCCGAAGGGTTCATCCATCAGCAGCACCTCCGGGTCTGCCGCCAGCGCCCGCGCCACCCCGACCCGCTGCTGTTGGCCGCCGGAAAGCTGATGGGGGTAGCGGTCGCGCAGCGTCGCCTCCAGCCCCAGCAGCGCCATCAGCTCGTCGACCCGGTCGGCGATCCTCGCCCGCGGCCATTTTTGCAGCTGCGGCACGGTGGCGATATTCTGCGCCACCGTCCAGTGGGGAAACAGGCCGATAGACTGGATGGCATAGCCCATCCGTCGCCGCAGGGTCAGGAGCGGCTGCTGGCGGATGTCTTCGCCGGCAAAGCGAACCATGCCCCGGTCCGGCTCCAGCAGGCGGTTGATCATTTTCAGCGTCGTCGACTTGCCCGAGCCGGAGGTGCCCACCAGCACCGAAAATGCGCCTTCGCGCAGCTCCAGGGTCAGGTCCTTCACCGCCGGGTGGCCGGCAAACGCTTTGCTGACCCCTTGAAACTCAATCATTGGCCTCTCCTTTTAGCCAGGCGCCCCACAGGGCGAACAGAGCATCCACCACCACCGCCAGGGCAATGGTCGGCACCACGCCCAGCAGCACCAGATCCAGCGCGCTGCTCAGCAGCCCCTGAAATACCAGCGCGCCAAAGCCGCCGGCGCCGATCAGCGCCGCCACCACCGCCATGCCGACGGTTTGCACGCTGACCACCCGCAGGCTGCGCAGCAGCACCGGCATCGCCAGCGGGAGCTGCACCTGGCGAAAGCGCTGCCCGGCGCTCATGCCCATCGCCGTCGCGCTCTCCAGCGCATCCTGCGGCACCTGCTGCAGGCCGGTCACCACCCCGCGCACCAGCGGCAGCAGCGCATACAACGTCAGGGCAATCAGGGCCGGCGCCACGCCGGTCCCGGAGACGCCCAGCTCGCCCAGCGCCGGAAAATAGCGCGCCACACCGGCAAGCGGGGCAATCAGCAGGCCGAACAGCGCCACCGACGGGATAGTCTGGATCACATTGAGCACAGTGAAGGCCGGCGCCTGCCAGCGCGGACGCCGCCAGAGCCATACCCCCAGCGGCAGGCCGATCAGCAGGCCCGGCAGCAGGGTGCCAAACAGCAGAAGCAGATGCTGGCGCAGAGCGTCGTCAAACACCTCCTGGCGGTTGGCATACTCTTTCAGCAGCGAGAGCTGATCGAGCGCCCCGGCGGCGAGCAGGATGATGGGCAGAAGCCAGACTTGCGCATTGAGCAGCCAGCGCCACAGCGGCCGGGCGGTAAGATGACGAATGGCCTCGCTGGCCAGCAGCAGGCAGAGCGCCAGCGACAGCCACAGGCCGCTGCCGGGCGAGGTGCGCGCCAGCGGCGAGCCGTGCCGGGAGAGCTCAAGCGCCGCCTGGCCGCTGCCCCAGATAAGCAGCGGGAAGAGCAGTTCGGCCAGCAGCAGATGGAGAAGCGGCGCGACCCTGCCCGGCAGCCAGCAGAGCAGGATCCCGGCGAGGGCTGCCGCCAGCTGAACGCCGGCGAGCCAGGGCATCACCTGCCACAGACCGCGCCCTTCCCCGGAGAGTAAGCGATTCGGCGCGTAAGTGATAAACGGCAGCGCCAGCGTAACCAGCAGCAGGCCTGTCAGCAGCAGGCCGACGCGGTGAGTACAGCGAATGGTCACCGGTGGCTTACTTCAGCAGGCCTTTCTGCTGCAGATAATCTGCCGCCACGCGCTTCGCATCCTGGCCTTCCACCGCGATGCGGGCGTTAAGCTGCTGCAGGGTCTTTTCATCGAGGCTGGCGAAGACCGGCTTCAGCCAGTCGGCGATCTGCGGGTAGGCTTTCAGCACCGTCTCGCGCACCACCGGCGTTGGGGCGTAAATCGGCTGCACGCCCTGCGGGTCGCTCAACGTCTGTAATCCCAGGGCCGCCACCGGGCCGTCGGTGCCGTAGGCCATCGCCGCGTTGACACCGGAGGTCTGCTGCGCCGCCGCTTTGATGGTCACCGCCGTATCGCCCCCGGCCAGCGACAGCAGCTGGTTCTGGTTGAGTTTAAAGTCATACGCTTTTTCAAACGCCGGCAGCGCGTCCGGGCGTTCAATAAACTCCGCCGAGGCCGCCAGCTTAAATTCGCCGCCCTGCTGCAGATAGCGGCTGAGGTCGGCCAGCGAAGTCAGGTGATTTTTCTCCGCCAGCTCCTGACGCACGGCGATGGTCCAGGTGTTGTTAGCCGGCGCCGGGGTAAGCCATACCAGCTGATGTTTCTCCTGATCCAGGCGCTTCACCTTCTCATAGCCCTGCTGGGCATTCTTCCATGCCGGGTCGTTTTCATCTTTAAAGAAAAAAGCGCCATTGCCGGTATATTCCGGGTAGATATCCAGCTCGCCGGCGACAATCGCCCCGCGCACCACCGGCGTGGTGCCGAGCTGGATTTTGTTAATCGTTTTGACGCCGTGGCTTTCCAGCACCTGCTGGATCATATTACCCAGCAGCGCCCCTTCGGTATCAATTTTCGAGCCGACCTTCACCGGCTCCGCCGCCTGCAGCGGCACACTTATCAGGGCGGCCAGCGCCAGCGCGCCGGACCATTTCGTCGCCATCTTCATCCCGCATCCCTCAGTTCTTTTGCGCTTCGCTTACAGAAGCTTAAGAGAAAAGCGTAGTCCATTTGCCAGCGATACGAAAAAGAAAAGGCCGATTAATCGGCCTTTTAAGTGTGACGTTGGGCTTAAGGGCTATGCCTTACAACAGCTCAAACTCGCTCTGCTTCACGCGGGCGGAGTCCACGCCGATAAAGACATTGAATTTGCCCGGCTCAGCGACGTATTTCATCTGCTGGTTCCAGAACTTCAGCGCGTCGACGTCGATCGGGAAGCTGACGGTTTGCGTTTCGCCCGGCTTGAGGTTGACCTTTTTAAAGCCGCGCAGCATTTTCACCGGCCGGCTCATGGAGGCAGTGACGTCCTGCAGATACAGCTGAATGACCGTCGCCCCTTCGCGTTTTCCGGTATTGGTCACCTGCACGCTGGCGGTCACGCTGCCGTCGCGCGGCAGGGTGGCCGACGACATGGTGACATCGGAGACGCTAAAGGTGGTATAGCTCAGGCCGTAGCCAAACGGGTACAGCGGGCCGTTGGCTTCATCGAAGTAGCGCGAGGTGTACTTGTTCGGCTTCTCAGGATTATACGGACGACCGGTATTCAGGTGGCTGTAGTAGGTTGGGATCTGCCCCACCGAGCGCGGGAAGGACATCGGCAGCTTGCCCGACGGGTTATAGTCGCCAAACAGCACGTCGGCGATGGCATGCCCGCCTTCGGTGCCGGCAAACCAGGTCTCCAACAGCGCATCGGCTTGCTGATCCTCTTTCACCAGCGCCAGCGGACGGCCGTTCATCAGCACCAGCACCAGCGGTTTGCCGGTGGCCTTGAGGGCGGCAATCAGGTTGCGCTGGCTCTGCGGCAGGGTGATGTCGGTCCGGCTGGAGGCCTCATGGGCCATGCCCTGCGCCTCGCCCACTACGGCAACCACCACGTCGGATTGCTTCGCCGCCGCGACGGCTTCGTCGATCATTTCCTGCGGCGAGCGCGGGTCAACCTGCACCGCGTTCTCATACAGGTTGAGGAAATCGACAATGCCTTTGTCGTTGGTAACGTTCGCCCCTTTGGCGTAAATCACTTTGCCGTTATCGCCCAGCGCTTCTTTGATGCCGGTCAGGACGGTCACCGACTGGTCGGCCACGCCCGCTGCCGACCAGCTGCCCATCATGTCGCGTTTGCTGTCCGCCAGCGCGCCCACCACCGCGATAGTGCCGGATTTTTTCAGCGGCAACGTATCAAGCCGGTTTTTCAGCAGCACCAGGCTCTCGCGGGCGACTTCCCGCGCCTCTTTACGATGCAGACGGCTTTCTGCGTTGGTGTCCTGCGGGTCAGAATCTTTTGGCCCCAGGTGGCTGTACGGATCGTTGAACAGCCCCATATCATATTTGACGTTAAGCACGTGACGGGTGGCGTCATCCAGCTCGGCCATGGTCACCTTGCCGGACTTCACCAGCCCCGGCAGGTACTTGCTGTAATACTCGTCGCTCATGCTCATGTTGATGCCGGACTTGAGCGCCACGCGCACCGCGTCTTCCGGGTCGGAGGCCACGCCGTGCTTGATCAGCTCTTTAATGGCGCCGTGGTCGGAGACCGTGATGCCTTTAAAGCCCCACTGGTCGCGCAGGACATCTTTCAGCAGCCAGGAATCGGCGGTCGCCGGGGTGCCGTTCAGCGAATTCAGGGCCACCATCACCGCGCCGCTGCCGGCATCCAGCCCGGCTTTATACGGCGGCATATAGTCGTTGAACAGGCGCTGCGGGCTCATGTCGACCGTGTTGTACTCTTTCCCGCCCTCCACCGCGCCGTAGGCGGCGAAGTGCTTGACGCTGGTCATCACCGAATAGCGGTCCGCCGGGCTTTTGCCCTGCATCGACTCCACCATCGCCTGACCCATCATCGTGGTCAGATAGGTGTCTTCCCCGAACCCTTCGGAAGCGCGTCCCCAGCGCGGGTCGCGGGAGACGTCGACCATCGGCGCCCAGGTCATGTTCAGCCCGTCATCGGCGGCTTCATAAGCTGACACCCGGCCCACGGTCTTCACCGCGTCGAGGTTAAACGACGAGGCCAGGCCGAGGCTTATCGGGAAGACGGTGCGCTGGCCGTGCAGCACATCGTAGGCAAAGAACAGCGGGATTTTCAGGCGGCTGAGCTGCATCACCTGATCCTGCATCACGCGGATATCCGGGCGGGTAACGGTATTAAAAATCGCCCCCACCTGACCGTTTTTGATCATTTCACGGATCGCCTCTTTGGGGTTATCCGGGCCGACGCTTATCAGACGCAGCTGGCCGATTTTCTCGTCTACGGTCATTTTTTTCAGCAGGTCGGTGACAAAGGCATCCCGCGCCTGCGGGGTCAGGGGGTGGTTACCAAACAGTTCATCCGCCAGCGCGGGTTGCAGCGCCAGACTCACGGCGACGCCTACAGTGCAGAGCCATTTCATTGTTATCTCGCTTTTTCTCAGACGGGGACTCGGTAAAACATAATAAAAACCGCAGTTTGCCATATATATAAACAACGCGCCCGCAGAATGCTAAGGTTCTTCTCTGATTTTTGCGAAACATTCATGCATCAAATTGTCATACAAAGCGCTATGCTTATCCTCGATATTTCGCGCACCACCACAAGGAGTGGAACATGTCATCTGCACCCACTAACACCAATAAAACGTTTCTGGCTGACCTCGCGCGCCTGGTTGGCCCTTCGCATCTGCTGACCGACCCGGCAAAAACCCAGCGCTACCGCAAAGGCTTCCGCTCCGGTCAGGGCGAGGCGCTGGCGGTTGTCTTTCCCGGCACCCTTTTGGAACTCTGGCGCGTGCTCAACGCCTGCGTCGACGCCGATAAAATCATTCTGATGCAGGCGGCCAACACCGGCCTGACCGAAGGCTCCACCCCCAACGGCAATGATTACGATCGCGAGATCGTGATTATCAGCACCCTGCGCCTGGATAAACTGCATCTGCTGGACAAAGGCGAGCAGGTGCTGGCCTGGCCCGGCACCACGCTCTACTCACTGGAAAAAGCGCTGAAACCGCTGGGGCGCGAGCCGCACTCCGTGATCGGCTCATCGTGCATCGGCGCGTCGGTGATCGGCGGGATCTGCAACAACTCCGGCGGTTCCCTGGTGCAGCGCGGGCCGGCCTACACCGAGATGTCGCTGTTCGCACAGATTGACGCCGACGGCAAGCTGAAGCTGGTCAACCATCTGGGCATCGATCTCGGCAGTACGCCGGAGCAGATCCTCAGCCGACTCGACGACGAGCGGATCAGCGATAGCGATGTGCTGCACGATGGCCGCCACGCCCACGATCACGACTATGTTACCCGCGTGCGCGATGTCGATGCCGACACCCCGGCGCGCTACAACGCCGACCCGGACCGCCTGTTCGAATCCTCCGGCTGCGCCGGCAAGCTGGCGGTTTTCGCCGTGCGTCTCGATACCTTCCCGGCGGAAAAGCGCCAGCAGGTGTTTTACATTGGCACCAACCAGCCGCAGGTATTGACCGAGATCCGCCGCCATATCCTCGCCGAGTTCCAGCATCTGCCGGTGGCCGGGGAATATATGCACCGCGATATTTACGATATCGCCGAGCAGTATGGCAAAGACACCTTCCTGATGATCGACAAGCTCGGCACCGACAAAATGCCGTTCTTCTTCACCATGAAGGGGCGAACCGACGCGATGCTGGAGAAAGTGTCGCTGTTTAAACCGCACTTTACCGACCGCTTTATGCAGAAGCTCGGCCACGTCTTCCCGGCGCATTTACCGGAGCGGATGAAAACCTGGCGCGACAAATATGAACACCATCTGCTGCTGAAGATGGCCGGCGACGGCATCGAAGAAGCACAGCGCTGGCTGACGGAATACTTCCAGCAGGCCGAGGGAGATTTCTTCGCCTGTACGCCGGAGGAAGGCAGTAAGGCGTTTCTCCATCGCTTTGCCGCCGCCGGCGCGGCGATCCGCTATCAGGCGGTGCATGCCGACGAAGTCGAAGATATTCTGGCGCTGGATATCGCCCTGCGCCGCAACGATACCGAGTGGTTCGAACATCTGCCGCCGGAGATCGACAGCCAGCTGGTGCACAAGCTCTACTATGGCCACTTTATGTGTCATGTGTTCCATCAGGATTACATCGTCAAGAAAGGAGTCGATGCCCATGCGCTGAAGGAGCAGATGCTGGCGTTACTGAAAGCGCGCGGCGCCCAGTACCCGGCGGAGCATAACGTGGGTCATCTGTATGAAGCGCCGGAGAGCCTGCAGCAGTTCTATCGCCAGAACGATCCGACCAACAGCATGAACCCGGGGATTGGTAAAACCAGCAAGCAAAAATACTGGGGTGAAGCGGCCCCGGCGCCGGTCTCCCCGGCGGATCCGCAATAATCGGCGGCAGGGCTATTCAGCCTGGCGCTTCTGTATTACGCTGCACGCCGGAGAATGTCTCTCCGGCAGATTCAGGAGCGCCGCCATGCCCGCAGAGGCCCCGTTACTCGACAGTGATTTAGAAATTCGTGAAGCGCTGCCCGACGATGCGCACGCCATCGCCGCGCTGTATGTCTGGCACGTGCTTAATGGCCGCGCCTCCTTCGAAGAGATCCCCCCCACCGTTGACGAAATGCGTAAACGGATCCAGACCGTGCGCGATAACGGGCTGCCCTGGCTGGTCGCGCTGTGGCGCGGGGCTATCGTCGGCTACTGCTACGCCACTTTCTATCGCCCGCGCCCGGCCTATCGCTATACCCTCGAGGAATCCATCTACGTGGAGTCCGGAATGGGCGGGCGCGGCATCGGCAGCGCGCTGCTGTCGCGGCTGATCGCCGAATGCGAGAAAGGCCCGTGGCGGCAGATGCTGGCGATCATCGGCGATGGCCATAACAATGCCGGCTCGCTGGCGATCCATAAAAAGTTCGGTTTTACCGTGGCGGGTCAGCTGCGCAGCGTCGGCTATAAGATGGGCGACTGGCGGGATACGTTGATTATGCAGCGCGCGCTGGGTGACGGCGACTGGACGCTCCCGGAGTAATATTCGGCGTCAAATCCCCGGCTCGCGGCGTAAACGCCTCAGCCGGGCTACCGTTCAGCGCGGTTCCCCAGGCCGGATAAGACGTCAGCCGCCATCCGGCACAAACACCGGCACTCAGCCTGATTACCCGGCGGCGCTGCGCTTGCCGGGCCTACGAAGGGGGCGAACCGGGTGCCAAATCACGTAGCCCGGATAAGGCGCAATGCGCCGTCATCCGGGGGATGTGCAGATTAATCGTTCTGCGCGGTCTGGGCGCCGCCTTTCAGCATCGCCTCCGCCATCTGCGCTTCGCGCTGCTTCTTATAGCTCAGCGCCGAAGCCGGCACCGGCATCACCTTCCCGGTCTCGATCCACGTGCGCAAACGGCTGGCGTCGGCAAAGTGGGTATATTTGCCGAAGGCATCCATCACCACCAGCGCCACCGGGCGTTGGTTGATCACCGTGCGCATAATCAGGCAGTGGCCGGCGGCGTTGGTGAAGCCGGTTTTGGTCAGCTGGATGTTCCAGTTGTCGCGATACACCAGATGGTTAGTGTTGCGGAACGGCAGGCTGTAGGCCGGATGGGCAAAGGTGGCGGTCTCTTCTTTGGTGGTGCTCAGCTGGCCGATCAGCGGGTACTGCTCGCTGGCGATCAGCAGTTTGGTCAGATCGCGGGCGGTGGAGACGTTATGCACCGACAGTCCGGTGGGCTCCACGTAGCGGGTATGGGTCATACCCAGCGCCTGCGCTTTGGCGTTCATCGCGCGAATAAAGGCGTCGTAGCCGCCAGGATAGTGATGCGCCAGGCTGGCGGCCGCACGGTTCTCGGAAGACATCAGCGCCAGCAGCAGCATATCGCGGCGGCTGATTTGGCTGTTGAGACGCACGCGCGAGTAAATCCCCTTCATTTCCGGGGTATGGCTGATATCCACCGTCAGCATCTCATCCAGCGGCAGATGGGCATCGAGCACCACCATGGCGGTCATCACCTTGGTGATCGACGCCATCGGGCGCACCAGATCCGGCTGGCTGGCGTAAATGATTTTTTTGGTGGCCAGATCGACGATCATGGCGCTGCCGGAAGCGATGTCCGGCTGCGAGGCGGTCACCGCCGCGGAGGTTTTTGCTAACGCCTGGGGCGCAAAAGGCACAGCCAGCAGCAAGGTCAGGCTGAGCAAAGAGACTCGAAATTTCGGCATCATGGGCATTCTGAAAAGTATTTTTGCACGTTATGCAACGTACGCCGCGAGGTTAAGTGGGCAACTTCGCTGGCAAACGCCATCATACCGCGCTGTAAGGCCCTGTGCCTAATAAGAATCGTGAAGAAATGCTGCATTGCCGACATAAAATACATATTTGCCGGCAATGCATATTGACCCGTTACGTCCGATCAGAAGAGTCGGTAGCCATACCCCCACAGCACCACGGTGATCGCCAGCAGGACTTCCAGCACCAGCACCCCGATGGCCAGGGTTGAGCTGGCGAAACTGAGCCCCTCTTCCCGGTTAATGCTCAGGAAGGTCGGGATCCCGAGATAGAGCAGATAGCCAGTATAGAACAGGGCAATGGTACCGATCAGCGCGCATAGCCAGACCAGCGGATAGAGCGCCACAATCCCGCTCAGGAACAGCGGTGTGGCCACATAGCCGGCAAATACCATGCAGCGTTTCAGGGAAGGCTGCTGTGGATATTGCCTGGCCATCCACCAGATGACCCGCCCCATGATCGCCACCCCGGCGAGCATCACGGCATAAAACAGCACCGCCAGCGCCAGCCCGGTCAACATCGACAGTTTAATAATAGTGCCGTCGCCGAAGTTCCAGCCCAACTGCGTGGTGCCGATAAAGGCGCAAACCACCGGAACCGCCGCCATCAGCAGCACATGGTGCGTATAGTGATGAGAAATGGTTTCATTCTCGCTCTTGATCACGCTCATCTCCCGGTTGGGATGAGCGAAGAGCCCCCAGACATGGTTCATAGCGTCCCCCTTGTCACGGCTTCGTACTGCACTGATCCAAGTATAATTCACCCTATAGATTATTTTGTGTACAGCGCAAAAAATCTGCCTCGCCGCGTTTTGGTCAGCAGGGTGTATGATTAAGAGGTGATGAGGTAAGGAGAAAAGCTGTTTATGGATATCAATCACCTGATTTCCCAGTATGGCTACGCGGCGCTGATCGTCGGCAGCATGGCGGAAGGTGAGACCATTACCCTGCTGGGCGGCGTCGCAGCGCATCAGGGGCTACTGAAGTTTCCCCTGGTGGTGATCGCCGTCGCCCTCGGCGGGATGATTGGCGATCAGCTGCTCTATCTGCTTGGTCGCCGCTTCGGCGGGCGCATTCTGCGCCGTTTCGCCAGCCAGAAGGCGCGGATCCGGAAAGCGCAGCGCATGATCCAGCACCGGCCGTGGCTGTTTGTCATCGGCACCCGCTTTATGTACGGCTTCCGGGTGATCGGCCCCCTGCTGATCGGCGCCAGCCGCCTGCCGCCGCGCATTTTCCTGCCGCTGAATATTGTCGGAGCGCTGGTGTGGGCCCTGCTGTTTACCACCATAGGCTATCTTGGCGGCGAGGTGGTCGGCCCGTGGCTGCACCATCTGGACGCCCATCTGAAGCATTGGATCTGGCTGATCCTCGCGGTGCTGGTGGTCGTGGCCGCCCACTGGTGGCTCAGGCGGCGCGAGAGTAAGAAGAAAGACTGAGCGGCGCGCCCGCGGGCGCACCGTGGTTGGCGGTTACTTCACCGTCTGGTGGTAGCCGCCGCCAAGGGCCGAGGTCAGCTGAATGCTGGCGTCAATCCACTGGCCGTGCAGGCGCAAGGCGGTGATACGCTCCTGCAGCGCCGGGAGTTTCGCCAGGCTCACCCTGGAGCCGGGCAGGATCCCCGCCGCCATTCGGGCCTGCGCCAGATCCACCACCCGCTGGGCGTCTTTTTCAACCTGCTGCTGCTGTTGGCTTTTGGCCATCAGCGTCTCAACCTGGCTGGCGGTTTTCGCCACCTGGTTGACGGCGTCCACCACCGCTTTGTTGTATTGGGCGATGGACAGGCTGTTCTGCGCGCTGGCGATATCCAGATTAGCATTGAGACGACCGCTGTCGAAGATCGGCAGCGTCAGTCCGGCGGTGACGCCCATCTGCTGCGCCGAATGGCGGAAAAGATCGCTTAAGTGCAGGGCATCCTGCTGCAGGAACGCCATCAGGTTGATGTCCGGATAAAACGCCGCCTTCGCCGCGTCCACTTCGCTCAGCGACGCCTCGATATACCAGTGAGCGACCTGCAGATCCGGGCGGCGCGCCAGCAGCTCATAGCCGAGGGTATCCGGCAGCTGCGCGCTGACCGTCGGCAGGCTGGCGGGTTTGAGGTTCAGCGACTGGCTCTGGCTGTTGGTCAGGGCCATCAGCCGCGCTTCAATCTCTTTCATCGTGCCCGCCACGTCCGCCAGCTGCTGGTCGGTTTTGCTGACGTTAATATCGTTCTCCGCCCCTTCGGCGGAGTTGGTGATCCCGCGCTGATACAGGGCCTTGTCGACCGTCACGATATTATTTTGCTCGTTTTTCACCTGCTGCAGCACCGCTTTGATCGCCGCTTCCGTCTGCCACTGCCAGTACAGGCGCGCCACGCTGCCGGAGAGCAGCTCGCGGGTCTGGGCCTGCTCGGCCACCTGGGCTTTCAGCTCGCCGATGCGCGCTTTCACCAGCGCGCGGTTTTTGCCCCACAGATCGAGATCCCAGCCGGCAGTCAGGCCGAAGGTGCCATTGGTGTACCACGGGCCGGTATTGCCGTCGGTATCGGTGGCGAACGGCCCCATCAGGCCTTCAGCGGACATTTTCTGCCGTTCGATATCGGCGGAGAAATCCATCTCCGGGCCAAGATTCGCCTGCGACATTCGCGCCTGCGCTTCAGCAAGCCTGATGCGCTGTTCGGCAATCTGCATGTCCGGCGCGTTGGCGAGTGCGCGCTGAATCAGATTATCCAGTTGGGCATCGTGGTAGTCTTTCCACCAGTCGGTGTGTGGCCAGCCATTTTTGACGGCGGCGGGAAGATCCATGGAAACGTGGGAAGCCGGAATTTGCTGCTGCGGCGGATTAGCGACCTCATGAGAAGGCGCGCAGCCAGCCAGCGCGATGGCCAGGGGCAACGCCGCCAGCACGCTATTTTTTAATATCAATTTCATTTAACAGGTCAGATAACGTAATCAGGTTGGTTATCATAAATTAATTGAATTAAACGCGTTTAGTAAAGCGTGTGACTAAATTATTAGTTAGCTAAAAATAAACAACCTTATCAATTCAAGGGATGAATATGAGTCAGAATATTTATGACGACCCGCAGTTCTTTGCCGGCTATGCGACCCTCGATCGCTCGGTGAAGGGACTGGAGGGTGCACCAGAGTGGCCATCGCTGCAGGCAATGCTGCCGCCAGTAACCGGTTTGCGGGTGGTGGATCTCGGTTGTGGCTACGGCTGGTTTTGCCGCTGGGCGCTGCAGCAGGGAGCCAGCCAGATAATTGGTTTTGATATCTCCCGACGTATGCTGGCGCAGGCGCGAGAGATGACCCGCGGGGATGAGATTGACTACCGCTGCGCCGATCTGCAAACCCTGACGTTGCCCGCCAACAGCTGCGATCTGGTCTACAGCTCACTGGCGCTCCATTACTTACCAGACATCGCCCCGCTCTTCACCGCCCTGCAGCAGGCGCTGGTCCCTGGCGGCATCCTGGTCTTTTCCGCGGAACATCCCATCTATACCGCGCCGCTGCAGCAGGGATGGCAGGTAAATGAGCAGGGGCAAAAAAGCTGGCCGGTCAGCCACTATCAGCAGGAGGGCGAGCGCGTAAGCAACTGGTTTGCCGAGGGCGTCATTAAACAGCACCGCAAACTCTCAAGCTGGGTAAACGCGCTTATCGCCGCTGGTTTTGTGCTGGAGCAGCTGGATGAGTGGGGTCCGAGCGCCGAACAGATTGCTCAACAGCCCGCCCTGGATGAAGAGAAAGAGCGTCCGATGATCTTTTTACTGCGCGCGCGTAAACCGGGCTGATCCCTCGCCCGGCGATGGCCGGGCGGGGAAGCATTACGCTTTCAGGCTGGCGCCGCGGCTGGCAATCACCTCTTTATACCAGTCAAAGCTCTTCTTCTTACTGCGTGCCAGGGTGCCGGTGCCGTCATCATGGAGGTCGACATAGATAAAGCCGTATCGCTTCGACAGCTCCGCCTTCGAGGCGCTCACCAGATCAATCGGCCCCCAGCTGGTAAAGCCCATCAGCTCAACGCCATCGTCAATGGCTTCCCGCGCCTGCACCAGGTGGTCGTTCAGGTAGCTGATGCGGTAGTCATCATTAATGCTGCCGTCGGCTTCCACCTTATCTTTGGCGCCCAGACCGTTTTCCACGATAAACAGCGGCTTCTGATAGCGATCCCACAGCACGTTCAGCAGCGTACGCAGGCCGAGGGGGTCTATCTGCCAGCCCCACTCCGAGCTCGCCAGGTGCGGGTTCGGCACCATGCTGAGAATATTGCCGCGCGCCTGCTGGTTCAGCGCCTCATCGGCGGTGACGCACCCGGTCATGTAGTAGCTGAAGGAGATAAAATCGACGGTGGTTTTCAGCGTTTCGCGATCGGCCTCGGTGATGTCGAGCGTGATGCCGTTGTCGCGGAAAAAGCGCTGCATATAGCCCGGGTACGCCCCGCGCGCCTGCACGTCGCCGAAGAACTGCCAGCTGCGGTTCTCCTGCAGCGTCGCAAACACATCTTCCGGTTTGCAGCTCAGGGGATACATCAGCCCGCCGAGCAGCATATTGCCGATTTTGCCCTCGGGCACCAGCTCATGACAGGCTTTGACCGCCAGAGCGCTGGCCACCAGCTGGTGATGAATGGCCTGATACACCTCGCCTTTACTGCTGCCGGCCGGCAAGCCGACGCCGGTCATCGGGGCATGCAGCGACATATTGATTTCGTTAAAGGTCAGCCACAGTTTGACTTTGTTTTTATAACGGCTGAACACCGTCCGGGCGTAGCGCTCAAAGAAGCCAATCACCTGCCGGTTGCCCCAGCCGCCGTAATTTTTCACCAGCGCCCATGGCATTTCATAATGCGACAGCGTCACCAGCGGAGTGATGTTGTGCTTCGCCATCTCGTCGAACAATTTGTCGTAGAAGGCGAGTCCGGCTTCGTTCGGCTCGGCGTCGTCGCCGTTGGGGTAGATGCGCGTCCAGGCGATGGAGACCCGCAGGCAGTTAAAGCCCATCTCAGCGAACAGGGCGATATCTTCCGGGTAGCGATGGTAAAAATCGATCGCCACATCCTTTATGCCGCTGTCGCCGGGTACGCGCTCGACCACTTCGCCGAAGACGCCGTGCGGCTGCACATCGGAGGTGGATAACCCTTTGCCATCTTCCAGGTACGCCCCTTCCACCTGATTCGCCGCGGTCGCGCCGCCCCATAAAAAATCTGTCGGGAATGTTTTCATCTCTCTCTCCTGTGATTAATGGCTGACTGACAACAACGGCTGACCGGCTTCGACGGCGCTGGGCGCCACCGTGTCGATCTCACGATAGTCATCGCTGTTGCTGATAATAATCGGGGTCGCCAGGTCGTAACCGGCGTCCAGAATCGCCTGACGATCGAACTCAATCAGCAGATCGCCGGCCTGTACCCTGTCGCCCTCTTTCACATGCGCGGTAAACGGCACGCCGTCGAGTTTGACCGTGTCGATGCCGACGTGGATCAGCAGCTCGATGCCGCTGTCGCTCTGCAGGCCGATGGCGTGTTTAGTCTGAAACAGGGAAGCCACTTCGCCCGGGAATGGGGCGATGACTTTGCCCACCGCCGGGATAATGGCGACTCCTTTCCCCAACAGGCCGCTGGCGAAGGTGCTGTCCGGCACCTGATCGAGGGCGATGACGCTGCCGCTCATCGGCGCCAGGATGTCATTTGCCGAGACCGGCGCTACCGCCACGGCGCCCGGCGCGGCGCTGGCGCGCGGCAGGCCGGCGAAGAAGGTCAGCACGCAGGCGAGCACGAAAGCCACGCCGGTGCCGATAAGCCCGCCCCAGACGCTGGCGTCAATCCCGCCGGGCGGGATCATTTGCGCCGGGAAAAAGATGTTTGGCAGGCCAAACGAGTAGGCATAACTGTTGCTAAAGGCAGTGATCGCCCCGCCAATCGCCCCGGCGACACAGCCGAAGATAAACGGACGGCGCAGCGGCAGAGTCAGGCCATAGATAGCCGGCTCGGTGATGCCGAACAGCCCGGCGGAGAAGGCGGAACCGGCCAGCACCCGCTGGCGCGCATCGCGGGTGGCGAGGAAAATACCGAGCACGGCGCCCACCTGGGCAATCACCGCCGGGAGGATAATAGGCAGCATGGAGTCGTGACCAAGCACCGTCATGTTATTGATCATCAATGGCACCAGCCCCCAGTGCAGGCCGAAAATAACGCACACCTGCCACATGGCGCCCAGTACCGCGCCCGCCAGCCATGGCGCAAACGCATAAATGAACTGGTAGCCGTTGGCCAGCAGATGGCTCAGCCAGGTGGCGACCGGGCCAATCACCAGGAAGGTGAGCGGGACCACCACCGCCAGGCAGATGGCCGGGCTGAAGAAGTTTTTCATCGATGACGGCAACAGCGCGTTGCTCTTGCGCTCCAGCCAGCAGGAGACCCATGAGGCGAGAATAATCGGGATCACTGACGAGCTGTAGTTGATAAAGGTCACCGGAATGCCGAGAAAGTGCTCCACCGCCGCGCCCGGCGCCTGGCTGGCCTCAAAGGCCTGAATCATCAGCGGGTGGGTTAACGCCCCGCCAATCACCATCGAGATAAACGGGTTGCCGCCAAACTTCTTCCCGGCGGTATAGCCAAGAAACAGCGGGAAGAAAAAGAACAGCGCGTCGCTGGCGGCAAACCAGATTTTATAAGTCCCCTGCTCCGGCGTAAGCCAGCCGCAGGTCACCGCCAGCGCCAGCAGGCCTTTCAGCAGACCGGTTGCCGCCATCACGCCGATAAACGGTGTAAAGATGCCGGAGATGATGTCGATAAGCTGGCTTAACACCGATCCTTTGGCCGCTTTTTCCTCGGCAACCGGTTCGCTGTCATCGCTCAACCCCGCCTCCTGGCGCACCGCCAGCCAGACGTCGTGGACGTGGTTGCCAATCACCACCTGAAACTGGCCGCCGCTCTCCACCACCATAATCACGCCCGGATTGGCCTTCAGCCCTTCGGCATCGGCTTTGCCGTTATCCTTCAGTTTAAAACGCAGACGTGTCGCACAGTGAACCAGACTCACAATGTTCTCTTTGCCGCCGACGCGGCTGAGAATATCCTGCGCGAGTGCTTTATATTCCATGCTCTTTTCCTTACTGCCGCTGCCCGCAGACAACCGGCGACTGAGTAGTAAAAAATAAAAAAACCCGAGAACCACGCCGGTGGGCGTCGCGCTCAGGTTTTGCCTGCATCATGCAGTAACAATCCAGTTTTGTTGGGGAGAATTAACGCCCCTCTTTTCTTACCCGTTCGATATGAATGGCAAGAAACATAATTTCTTCGGTGGTCAGCGACCGCTGATACTGCTTTTGCAGATGCGTCGCCACCGTTTCCGCACACTTCCACGCTTTGGCGTAGTTATCTTTCACCGCGCTGTGCAGCGAGACGTCGTCATCTTCCACCACCGTGCGCGTCAGCATCCGCTGGGCGAAAAACTTCAGGTGGGTGACGAAACGCTGATAGCTCAGCGACTCTTCATCGTAGTTAAGCTGCAGCTGATACTTCACCAGCTGCAGGATCTCCTGCATCACCCGGGTCACGTGCATGACCTCCGGCATTTCGCTGTTGAGCTGCGCCGTCACCAGATGCAGGGCGATAAATCCGGCTTCATCCTCCGCCAGCGCCACGCCTAGCCTTTTGGCAATGATGGCCCTTGCCTCCTGGCCCAGCGCGAACTCCTTCGGATACAGCCGCTTAATCTCCCACAGCAGCACGTTACGCAGTGCGATGCCCTTTTTCTGCCGCTCGATAGCAAAATGACAGTGATCCGTTAACGTGATGTACAAACTTTCCTGTAACTTGCCCAACCGCCCGCGTGCCAGGTCGATAATGCGATCGCAGGTGGTCATCACTTCTAACGGAATCTGACTGAGCAGCTCGCCTAAGCGGCCGACCAGCTCATCGCTTTGTAAGGCGAAAACTTTTTCAATTTTGCTGTCGTCCAGCGCGTCGCCCGGGCGTTTCTGAAAGGCCAGCCCTCGCCCCATCACCACCTGTTCGCGCCGGTGCTCGTCGAGAACCACCACCACATTGTTATTGAGTACTTTGGCGATTTGCATATAGACCCCAGAAACAAAAAAACCTGACCCCCGACGAAACGCCAGGTGATCAGGTTTTGCCTGCCGCAGCAGTTGCAATCCAACGCCAGCACTGTAACAACTTCTGCTGCGCGCTCAACCTGACAAGTGAAAAAACGTGATTAAGATCGCGACTATCAGAAGGTCACGATGGTTTTCCACTCCACTACCCACGCGTCCTGGGTCTGCGCGACGCCGCCCGGACGGTGCCAGTACTGCAGGCCCGGCTGCAGCTCCAGCCAGGAGACCGGGCGGAAGCGATAATAGAGTTCACCGTTCAGCGAATGACCGGCCACCGGCTGGTAAGCCGGATCGTTATAGTCGGTGGCGCCGCTTATCTGATTCATATAGCGCTGATTACGTGCGTAGTGGCTGCTCATGTCGATCCACGTCAGGCCGAAGCCGATCCAGTCCTCCGGACGGGCGTCAAACAGACCGCGGTAGCGCAGTGAGGCGGCGACGGCGGAGTGGATATAGTTGCTGCGCTGGTCGCTGAGGCTGCCGCTCAGTGAGACGCTCATCCCCCGCAGCGGGTCGTCGGCGTGGCGGGTGATCTGCTGGTTCAGGCCGGCGTACATAAACCAGGTGCTGTCGTGCTCGGCGTAACCTTGCGGATCGGTCGCCCCGGCGCCGCCAGATTTGCCGCTATAGAGGTCGCTCTGCGGCGCGTTAGTCCAGACCACGCCAAGGTTATAGGCTCCCGGCAGGCCATTAATCAGCGGACGGGTTTCGATCTCCATCGGCAGTAAGATGCCTTTGCTACCCTTCGTCGACCAGCTCCACGCGTGGCTGCGCGCGGTAGCCTGCGGGTTTTGCTCCATCACCCCGCCTTTGAGGGTGACGGTCGGCGTCAGCTTGTACTCCAGGGTGGTGCCCCAGGTATGAATGTTCCAGTTATTCCACGTCAGCGAGTTGGCCGATTTCCCACCGCACTGGGTCAGCAGCTGAAAATCGCAGGGTATGATCTGGTCGAAGGTTTGCACCTTGTTCATCATGCCGATGCGCCAGGTCAGGCGGCGGTCGTCAAAGCTGCGGGCAAAGGTCAGCCAGCCGAGACGGGTGATCGACCCGCCGCCCCAGCTCTCCTGCGACAGATCGTTGAAGCTGACCCGCGGATCCTGCAGCCGTTTCGTGGTGAGGTTATCATCATGGTTGCGATTGACGATATTACCCTCAAGCCGCGCGTCCGGTATGCCGGTCCAGCGCTCCAGATCCTGGGTAAAGGTCAATGACACCTGGTCAATATAGGCCAGATGTTTATCATGGTTATAGCCGCCGCCGGCGTTGTAGGCCATCTCGTTAAGATAGCCAAGATTATAATGAAAGCCGTTCTCTTCAAGGATGGGACGAATGCCCAGCATATCGCCCAGCAGCCCTGGCTGTCCGGCTTCAAACCCCAGCACGCTGCCGTTCCACGCCGGGGTTTGCGCCGCGTTCACGGCGGGCGCCATAGTCGCCAGCGCCGCGCCGATAAAAAGCTGATTTATTTTTTTGTTATGCATTGTGATCTCCACCGTGACTGAATAAAAACAAAGGGGATCCCCAGGCTATTTATTTACCCGTTTTCTTTTTTTAAAAATGAATGGCAAAAAGCGTCCGTCGGTAATAAAACCGCGACAATGCCAGAGAAATCGTTATTCACATCTCATTGTTTTACATCATCATTTTATCCACCCTGAATTTTTACCAAAAAAAAACCTAAGCACTTTGCGCCACGAATGACGAAAGTGCTTAGGTTTTGCCTGAGTTCAGTAGCAATCCTGAATTGATTGACCGCACATTATCACTTTATTCAACCCATGCCTATCATCAATAGGCATGCAAGTAATAATATGTGAAGCGAATAACAGTATGGCGGTTAATAGCGGCCGATCGCCACCGCTATTTCAGCAGACGTTTGCAGGGCGCGAATTTCATTAAACAGGGTCAGCGCCTCGGTATATTCCTTGCGTAAATAGCCTAACCACTGCTTAATTCTCGCCACATGATACAGGCCGGTATCACCCTGCTTTTCCAGGCGGGTATATTTTTGCAACAGCTGGACCACCTGCGGCCACGGCATGCGCGGTTCATTGTATTTGATCACCCGGCTGAGGTTCGGCACATTGAGCGCCCCGCGGCCAATCATCACCGAATCGCAGCCGGTGACGGCCATACAGTCCTGCGCGCTTTGCCAGTCCCAGATCTCGCCGTTGGCGACCACCGGGATAGTCAGGCGCTGGCGGATCTCGCCGATCGCCTGCCAGTTGATGCGTTCGGCTTTGTAGCCATCTTCTTTGGTACGGCCGTGAACCACCAGTTCGCTGGCCCCCGCCTGCTGCACCGCGTCGGCGATTTCAAAGCGCCGTTCACCGCTGTCCCAGCCGAGACGCACCTTGACGGTCACCGGTAAATCCGCAGGGACCGCTTCGCGCATGGCTTTCGCGCCGCGATAGATCAGCTCTGGATCTTTCAGTAGCGTCGCCCCACCGCCGCTGCCGTTCACCAGCTTCGACGGACAGCCGCAGTTTAAATCAACGCCCCACGACCCCAGCGCCACCGCGCGGGCGGCGTTTTCCGCCAGCCACTCGGGATATTGTCCCAGCAGCTGGACGCGCACGCGGGTACCGGACGGGGTGCGGCTTTGATGATGCAGTTCCGGGCACAGCCTGTAGAACGATTTGACCGGCAGCAGTTGGTCCACCACGCGCAGAAATTCGGTGATGCAAAGATCGTAATCGTTAACCTCGGTCAGCAGCTCGCGCACCAGCGAATCGAGCACGCCTTCCATCGGCGCCAGTAGTACACGCATATCGTTACCCGGAAAAAAAAGAGGCGCTATGGTAGCGCCTCCGGGCGTTGGTTGAAAGCGCTCAATGCGTCCGACCCAGCGCACTCCGGTCCCCGGACGCCCGAGGCGGCAAAACGGCGAGATAATCTCTATGCTTTACAGGGGTCTGTGGCGTCCCATTTACCTTTATTTGCCGCGCCTCGTCCAGCAAGGTAGCGTGGGGAGAGAAACCGTCTAAGCCGCAAGGCTTCGGACTCTGACGGGCGAGACGATGGTTCCCGTAAGCTATAAGCGCTATGCATAGAATTCATGATGTGATCGGTAGCACATTTTAGGGATTAATTGTATGATGAATTCACTTCATCAAGGGTTATTACCATGAGTAAATCGCTGACTATTATCTGGCAGTACCTGCGGGCTTTCGTCCTGATTTACGCCTGCTTGTACGCCGGAATATTTATCGCCGGGCTGCTGCCCATCACCATCCCCGGCAGCATCATCGGCATGCTGATCCTCTTCGTGCTGCTGGCGCTGCAAATCATGCCGCCGCAGTGGGTCAACCCCGGCTGCAATATCCTGATCCGCTATATGGCGCTCCTGTTCGTGCCGATCGGCGTCGGCGTGATGCAGTACTGGGATCTGCTACGCGCCCAGCTTGGGCCTGTCGTTATCTCCTGCGCCATCAGCACGCTGGTGGTGTTTGTGGTGGTGAGCTGGAGTTCCCATCTGGTGCATGGCGAACGTAAAGTGATTGGGCAAAAGGAAAAGAAAAATGATGCATGAAATCTGGTGGTCGCTACCGCTTACCCTGATCGTCTTTTTCCTCGCCCGCAAACTGGCGGCCCGCTTCAAATTCCCGCTGCTCAACCCGCTGCTGGTGGCGATGGTGGTGATTATTCCCTTTCTGCTGCTGACCGGGATCTCCTATGAACGTTATTTTGCCGGCAGCAAGATCCTGAACGATCTGCTGCAGCCGGCGGTGGTCGCGCTGGCCTTCCCGCTATATGAACAGCTGCACCAGATCCGCGCGCGCTGGAAATCGATCATCACCATCTGCTTTATCGGCAGCTGTGTGGCGATGATCACCGGCACCACCGTGGCCCTGCTGATGGGCGCCACGCCGCAAATCGCCGCCTCTGTTCTGCCCAAATCGGTGACCACGCCGATTGCGATGGCGGTGAGCGGCAGTATCGGCGGCATCCCGGCCATCAGCGCCGTGTGCGTGATTTTTGTCGGTATCCTTGGCGCGGTATTCGGCCATACGCTGCTCAACCTGATGCGTATTCGCACCAAAGCATCACGTGGCCTGTCGATGGGCACCGCCTCGCACGCCCTCGGTACCGCCCGCTGTGCGGAACTGGACTATCAGGAAGGAGCGTTCAGCTCGCTGGCGCTGGTGCTGTGCGGGATCATCACCTCGTTGATGGCACCATTTTTATTCCCGCTGATCCTCGCGGTGGTGGGATGAATTGTGATTCAAGTCACATTTCTTAATGCAACAAAGAAAAGTTGCATTAGCAATGGGATGTAAATCACATTTGAAACCCCTTGACGCCCGTACACTGGTTCCCCATTACACTGTTATGAGGCAACGCTATGCACTCACGTTTTCAAGCTGCTTTGACTACCCTGGCAGCAGACCTGCAGGCGGCCATCTCCCCGATGCTCGCCGACCCGCACTTCCCGGCGCTGCTCGAAGCCGATCAGGTGGCGACGCTGCAACAGGCGACAGGTCTGGACGAAGACGCGCTGGCCTTTGCGCTACTGCCGCTGGCCGCCGCCTGCGCGCGCGCCGACCTTTCTCACTTTAACGTCGGGGCTATCGCCCGCGGCGTCAGCGGCCGCTGGTACTTTGGCGGCAACATGGAGTTTCTCGGCGCCACCATGCAGCAGACCGTCCATGCAGAGCAGAGCGCCATCAGCCACGCCTGGCTGCGCGGTGAAACCTCCCTGCGCGCTATCACGGTGAACTACACGCCGTGCGGCCATTGTCGTCAGTTTATGAACGAACTGAACAGCGGACTGGCGCTGCGCATTCATCTGCCCGGTCGCGAAGCCCATGCGCTGCAGCACTATCTGCCGGATGCCTTCGGCCCGAAAGACCTGGAGATCAAAACCCTGCTGATGGACCACCAGAACCACGGCTTCCCGGTCAGCGGCGATGCCCTGTCCCAGGCGGCGATTGAGGCCGCTAACCGCTGCCACGCGCCGTACAGCCACTCGCCTTCCGGCGTAGCGCTGGAGCTGAAAGATGGCACCCTTTTCAGCGGCAGCTATGCGGAAAACGCGGCGTTCAACCCGACGCTGCCGCCGCTGCAGGGGGCGCTGAATCTCCTCAGCCTCAACGGCTATGATTATCCGGACATCCAGCGGGCGATCCTGGCGGAGAAAGCCGATGCGGCGCTGATTCAGTGGGACGCCACCGTCGCCACCCTGAAGGCGCTGGGCTGCCACAATATCGAGCGCGTGCTGTTAGGTTAATCAGCCTGCGCAGATGGCCGGATGGCGTCTTCGGCTTATCCGGCCTACCTTTTATACCCTTAGGTGTCGGGTGGCGCTACGCTTACCCGACCTACGGTTCGCGCCATGGCGAGCTGAAGATCCCTATGCCGGGTGTCGGCTCACCCCTTACCCGGCCTGCGTTCGGCGATCTGTCTATATTGCTGAAAATCCCCGCAATCAAACGCGGGTTTCTTGCGCTTACCCGGCGGGTAAAGTAGCCTGAAGACTCCGTTGTCTATTATTGAGCCAAGTTCATGTTAAAGCGTGTGTTCTACAGCCTGTTAGTCCTGCTCGGCCTGCTGCTGTTGACCGTGCTGGGTCTTGACCGTTGGATGAGCTGGAAAACCGCGCCCTATATCTATGACGAGCTGCAGGACCTCCCCTACCGCCAGGTCGGCGTGGTGCTGGGCACTGCTAAATACTACCGCACCGGCGTCATCAATCAGTATTACCGCTACCGCATCCAGGGCGCGCTCAACGCCTACAACAGCGGCAAGGTCAACTATCTGCTGCTGAGCGGGGATAACGCCCTGCAAAGCTACAATGAACCGATGACGATGCGCCGGGACCTGATTAAAGGCGGCGTCGATCCGGCGGATATCGTGCTGGACTATGCCGGTTTCCGCACGCTTGATTCGATCGTCCGCACCCGCAAAGTGTTCGACACCAACGACTTCATTATCATCACCCAGCGCTTCCACTGCGAACGGGCGTTGTTTATCGCCCTGCATATGGGGATCCAGGCCCAGTGCTACGCGGTGCCGTCGCCGAAGGATATGTGGAGCGTGCGGCTGCGCGAATTCGGTGCCCGCTTTGGCGCGCTGGCGGACCTCTACATCTTCAAACGGGAACCGCGCTTCCTTGGCCCTTTAATCCCGATTCCGGCGCAGCAGCACGACGTGCCGGATGACGCCCAGTCCTACCCGGCGGTCACGCCGGAGCAGCTGCTGGAGCTGCAGAAAGAAAAGTAGCCTGCATCATCGCATCCGTTTCAGGTATAAAAAAACCCGCGCCAGGCGCGGGTTTTTACTCAGGCAAAAATTACTTCTTACGGGCGTATTTCAGGGAATCCAGAGCCACGGCGAAGATAATGATCGCCCCCTTGATGATGTACTGCCAGTAAGGGTTGACGCCAATGTAGGTCAGGCCGTAGTTGATCACGGTGAAGATAATTACCCCTGTCACCACGCCGAATACGGTCCCTACCCCGCCGCTGAACGATACACCGCCCACCACGCAGGCGGCGATGGCGTCCAGTTCGTACATAAAGCCGAGGTTATTGGTCGCCGAGCCGATACGACCGGCTTCCAGCAGGCCGCCGAAGGCGTAGAACACCCCGGAGAGGGCATAGATCATCAGCAGGTTCAATGCCACGTTAACCCCGGAGACTTTCGCCGCTTCCGGGTTACCGCCGATAGCGAAAATGTTTTTGCCAAAGCGCGTTTTGTTCCACAGGATCCAGACAAAGAAGACGGCAATCAGCGCGTAGAAGGTAATGTAGGACAGGCGGAACGAGCCCAGCGCCACAAACCCCTGCGCGAAATGGGAGAAGTGACTGTCGAAGCCGGAGATCGGCGACGCGCCCACGAAATCGTAGTACAGCGAGTTAATGCCGTAGACGATGATCATGGTCCCGAGGGTGGTAATAAACGGCGTTACGTTCAGATAGGCAATGACGATCCCGTTAATCAGCCCGATGACCGCCCCGATGGCGCATACCAGCAGGATGACCAGTGGGATCGGCATGGTCGCCATATCCGGGAACACCTTGTTGGCATTATCCACCGCCTGCAGCATGGTCGCGGCAATCACCGCCGCCAGTCCCACCTGACGGCCGGCGGAGAGGTCCGTGCCCTGCGTGACGATCAGTCCGGCCACGCCGAGGGCAATAATAATACGCACCGAGGACTGGGTCAGAATATTACTCAGGTTGAGCAGACTTAAAAATGTCGGATCCTGGAAAATAATAATGGCCAACAGGACCAGAAGGACGACATATATCCCACCCTCTTTCAGGTAAGTGAGAAAACTCTTTTTATTTAACGCACTCATGTGAAGCCCCTGATCTTAAAGGTGCAATGACGCAAGACGCAGTATTTCGTTTTGCGTGGTGGTTTTAGTCTCAACAATGCCCGCGACCAGGCCGTTGCTCATTACCAGAATGCGGTCGGTAATCCCCAGCAGTTCCGGCATTTCGGAAGAAATAATAATGATCCCTTTATCTTTTTTAGCCAGCTCGGCAATCAGCTGATAGATCTCGAATTTGGCACCGACGTCGATACCGCGCGTCGGCTCGTCCAGCATCAGGATCTCCGGCTGGGTCAGCAGCCAGCGGCCAATAATGACCTTTTGTTGGTTACCACCGGAAAGCGAACCAATCTGCGTATGCTGGCCGGGGGTTTTAACGCGCATGGAGTCAATCACCCATTGGGTATCGCTCTTCATCCGCGAGTTATCCAGCAAGCCGACGCTGTTTTTATATTTCTTAATATTGGAGATCAGCGAGTTAAAACCGATGTCCAGATAGGCGTAAATTCCGGTGGAGCGCCGCTCCTCGGTTACCAGCGCAAAACCGTGGTTAATCGCCTCATTGGCGCTGTGGTTGTTGATCTTCTTCCCGTGCAGGGTAATGGTGCCGCTGGCCTTCTCACGGATCCCGAACAGGGTCTCCACGATGTCGGTACGCTTCGCGCCCACCAGACCGGCGATACCGAGAATTTCGCCCTTATGCAGGTCGAAGGAGACATCGCGAATGGAGGGCTGGCGCAGGGAGGTGAGATTGCGCACCTGGAGGATGACTTCCCCCGGGGTGTTTTCACGATCCGGGAAGCGCTGATTGAGCGAACGCCCGACCATCATGGCGATGATCTTGTCCATATCCAGCCCTTCCAGCGGCTGGGTAGCGATCCACTGGCCGTCGCGCAGGATGGTAATTTCATCGCACAGCTGGAAAATCTCTTCCATTTTGTGCGAGATATAGACGATACCGCAGCCGCGATCTTTCAGCTTGCGGATGATCTTGAACAGATGGTTGACCTCTTTCTCCGTCAGCGATGACGTCGGCTCGTCCATGATGACGATTTTGGCGTCATAGGAAAACGCCTTCGCGATCTCAATCATCTGCATCTGAGATACCGATAAAGTCCCGACGCGGGCGCGCGGATCGATATCAATATCCAGCTCATCAAAAATAGCCTTGGTATCCCGGTACATTTTGTCCTGATCGACAAACATGCCTTTGGTGGGATAGCGGCCGAGCCACATGTTGTCCATGACCGAACGCTGTAAGACCAGGTTTAATTCCTGATGCACCATCGAAATACCGTTTTCCAGGGCTTCTTTCGCCGAATGGAAATCGATCTCTTTTCCCTGAAAAAGAATGCTGCCGGAATCTTTTTGATAGATCCCAAAAAGGCATTTTAATAATGTCGATTTTCCGGCGCCGTTCTCACCCATTAACGCATGAATGGAGTGCGGACGAACCTTCAGGTTGACATTATCAAGAGCCTTGACGCCAGGAAACGATTTGTTGATGTTGGTCATCTCCAACAAATATTCGCCTGACCGTTCGCTATTATTGCTGACCATAGTTATACCTGGCTGCGTTCATGCACGCCCCGTCCGGCGCAATAACGCCAGCAGGAGTCTGGTTCTGTATCAGGAATAATCGGGCGTGGATAACCCACGCCCGCAACTCACATCACGATTATTTGCCGGTAAACTGGCTCAGGTTGTCTTTATCGACCCCCACGTAGGGGACGCGAACAATCTTGTTGTCAATTTTCCAGTTGGTGCCTGCCGCCGCCTCTTTTCCGTCGGCAAGGTTTTTCGCCAGCTCGAAGGTCGCTTTCGCCTGGTTGTTAGCATCGTTCAGCACGGTACCGGCCATCGCGCCGGATTTCACCAGCGCCAGGGCTTCCGGCAGGGCGTCAACGCCGAACACCGGAATGCTGCTCTTGTTGTGCGCTTTCAGCGCTTCAACCGCACCCATCGCCATGGCGTCATTGTTGGCGATCACCACTTCAATCTTGTTCGCATTCGGGCCGGAGAGCCAGGCGTCCATTTTGTCTTTCGCCTGGGCGGTATCCCACATAGCGGTGTCCATCTGCAGCTGCTGGGTCTTCAGACCTTTATCGTTCAGCTCTTTGATAACGTAGGTGGTACGCGCTTCCGCATCCGGATGGCCCGGCTCGCCTTTCAGCAGGACGTACTGGATCTGGCCGTCTTTATTCAGATCCCAGTTCGGGTTTGCTTTCCAGTGCTTGGCGATCAGATCGCCCTGAATAATCCCGGACTCTTTCGAGTCGGTACCGACGTAGTAAGCCTTGTCATAACTATCCAGCGCTTTACGGGAAGGCTCTTTGTTGAAGAACACCACCGGAATATTCTGCCCGCGCGCTTTTTCGATGACCGTTCCCGCCGCAGCCGGGTCAACCAGGTTGATCGCCAGGGCTTTCACGCCTTTCGCCAGCAGCACGTCAATCTGATCGTTTTGTTTCGACTGGTCGTTCTGCGAGTCATTCATCAGCAGCTGGACGTCAGGCGCGGATTTGCCATCTTTTTCAATCGCCTTACGCACCACCGACATAAAGTTGTCGTCATATTTATAAATCGTCACGCCGATACGGGTATCTGCTGCGTGTGCTGCGGCGCCAAATAACAGACCAGCCATTACAGCAGAGAGGGTAAACACCTTCTTATTCATGGAATCTCCGGTTTTATTATGCAGGGTCATTTTTGTGAAAAGTGCGGGCGGGACTTGTTGCATTAGTGTTACCGCACAACGCATTTCACGACGAAAATTCGGTCTTCCGTGTCGGGTAACGCTCCAGGAAAATACGACTCTAATACTCGTTTAACGCCTTGTTCCTAATAGTAAAAGTGAGGATTTCCCATCACCTTGTGGTTCAGACTGGTAAACGCTGCCATCATAATCAGGCGAATGTTAATATACTGTGAATTTACTCACAAATTGAAAGCGGTTACATCCCGCTGCCGCTTCAGTTAGTGATCGGCCCCACAGTTTGCCGCTGGGCAACGGAGTGACGGCGCACCAGGGTCGGCATAAAGCAGTGCGTCGCCTCGCGATCCAGCTTGCCGGCCGCCCCCAGCAGCGCCAGCTCGGTGGCCAGCTTCGCCATCGACATCACCGGATAGCGCACGGTGGTCAGTTGAGGATCGGTGTAACGGGAAATAGGAATATCATCAAAGCCAATCAGCGACAGATGCTGCGGCACGACAATGCCGTTATCCTTTAGCGTTGTCAGCGCGCCGGCCGCCATGCTGTCGTTATAGGCGAACACGGCGGTGAGGCCGAGATTCCGCCCCAGCAGTTCGACCATCGCCGCTTCGCCGCCCTGCATGTCCGGGGAGCCGGACCCGACCCAGCTGTCCGGGGCGATGATGCCCTGCTCCTGCAGCGCTTTGCTCCACCCTTCCCGGCGCATATCGTCGTCTTCAATGCCGTGATTTGAGGAGAGATAGCCGATGCGCTGGTGGCCGTGATTGAGCAGCATGCGGGTAGCCATCAGCGCGCCGCTGACGTTGTCGAGACCCACGCAGCGATGGGCAAAGCCCGGCACGATGCGGTTGATCAGCACCATCCCCGGGATATGTTGCATAAAGTCGCTCAGTTCAGCATCGCTGAGCGCTTTCGAATGGACGATCAGCGCCGAGCAGCGCTGGCGGATCAGCACCTCGATGGCGTGGCGCTCTTTTTCCGCCTCGTGATAGCTGTTGCCGATCAGCACATACTTCTGATGCTGCTGGGCGACGGTATCCACCGCTTTCACCAGCGCGCCGAAGAAGGCATCGGAGACGTCCATCACCACCACGCCGATGGTATCGCTGACCTGGGTGGCCAGCGCCTGGGCATTGGCGTTTGGCCGGTAGCCCAGCTGGGTCACCGCTTTCATCACGACGTCGCGCGTATCCGGACTCACCAGCGCGCTGTTGTTCAGCACCCGCGACACGGTGGCCACGGATACGCCCGCCTGGCGGGCGACATCACGAATGGTGATCATACTCAGCGACCTTAAGAGAATTACAGCACGTCACATTCACCTCCTGTGCTCAGCAAGGAGGCTATTCTGGCAGCGACCCGCGGTCCGCTACGTGAGTGAGGTCACACGGCTGGAAACGTTTACATCCGTTTTGTTAATGATTGTGATCGAGATCGTTATCTGGATGTGTCTTTCAATGATGTCCCTGACGCACGCAGGGTTAACTGACGCCACAGCCATTCCACCGGCCCCTGGCGGAAGCGGCGCAGCCAGAGTGATGACAGAAGGAGGTTTACGGCCCAGATGGGGGGAACAAAGGCCAGCAGCTGCAGACGATCGAAGCGCATAAACAGCCCGAGATGATAAAACAGGGTGGTGCAGATCAGGGTCTGCAGCAAATAGTTGGTCAGCGCCATGCGTCCAACGCAGGCGATAGCCCCCACCAGGCGGAAACGGCAGAGCTGCGGCCAGTAGCCCCAGGCCAGCGAGGCATAGCCGATAGCCTGCAGCGGGGCGCTCAGTTCACGCGGCGCCTGCAGTAAAAACGCGCACCAGCGATAGTCCCAGGCCAGATACCACTGGGCGACAATGGCCGGCACATTCACCGCCATCCCGGCCGCCACCAGCAGCACGCCGGTGCGCCGATAGTGACGCTGGCTGAACTGCCCTTTCAGCCAGCCGCTGCGCATCAGCGCCGCGCCTATCAGCATCATCCCCGCCAGCTGCCAGCCATACTGCGCGCCGAGCGCCAGCAGATTGTCCGACAGCATATCCGCCCGGTTGCTGACCGCCTCCATGCCGCCGTGCAGCTTCCAGTACTGCTCATACTGCAGATTGGCCGCGTCCGGGACCCAGGAGCGATTGGCTGCGGGTCCGGAGATCATCCCCAGCAGGACCAACACCGCAATGCCGGTGAGGTAGAGCACCACCCCGGTGTTGAACAGCGATTTGACATGCTGCGCCTCGCGCACCATGCGCCAGCTCACCAGCCCCACCAGGGCGTAGGCCAGCAGAATGTCGCCATCCCAGAAGAAAAGACCGTGAATGAAACCAAGCAGCGCCAGCAGGGTCAGGCGCGACTGAATCCAGCGTTTTCCGCGGGGGAGCAGAAGCTGCAGACCGGCGCCAAACAGCAGCGCGAACAGGGTGAGAAATTTCACCTGCGCCAGCAGGTCGAGAAGCGCCCAGGTCCAGGTATCGCTGAGGGTCGCGCTTCCTGACCAGGCCGGATTGAGGTAAGCGGCCTTCGGCAAGCCGAAGGCGCTGATATTGAGAAGCAGGATACCGAGGATGGCGACGCCGCGGACAAAGTCCAGCGTGACATTTCTCTCCATGTACCCTGCTCCGTTTTAGCTGTGGTGACGTACTGCGCGCAGGAATTCCTGGCGGGTATTCTGGCTGGATTTGAACAGGCCACCGAGGGAGGTGGTGGTAGTGGCGCTGGTCGCGTCGCGGATGCCGCGCGCTTTCACGCAGTAATGCACCGCGTCAATGGATACCGCCACGTTGCTGGTGCCGAGCAGCGTCTGCAGCGCGATCAGGATCTGCTGCGTCAGACGCTCCTGGACCTGCGGACGCTGGGCGAAAAACTGCACGATACGGTTGATTTTCGACAGGCCAATCACCGAATCTTTCGGGATATAGGCTACCGTCGCTTTACCATCGATGGTGACGAAATGGTGTTCACAGGTGCTGGTCAGGGTGATATCGCGTACAGTGACCATTTCATCGACCTTCATTTTGTTTTCAATGACGGTGATTTTCGGGAAGCGAGAATAATCCAGTCCGGAGAAGATCTCATCGACATACATTTTGGCGATGCGATGCGGGGTCTCCATCAGACTGTCATCACTCAGATCCAGATTCAGCAGTTGCATAATCTCGGTCATATGACCGGTAATCAAACGCTTGCGTGTTTCGTTATCAATTTCTTGTACTGGCGCACGCATCGGCGTCTCCAGCCCACGAGCGACCAGCGCTTCATGAACGAGGACGGCTTCTTTACTCAGTGATGACATTTGGGTTTCTCCTGCAGGTGTGGCGCTCTTTGCTTTTTCTGGGGGCAAAGTTTGTATTCATTGTGCGTGAGGCGGCGCACAGAATCCAGTAGCCGTAACGATAATTATTGAAATTGGCGCTGCCTTTTATTAAGGCGCGAAGTCTCGCCTCAAGCGCGGCGCCAAATCCCTACCGCCGAATCCGGAATGATCCAACCGCTGTACGCATCCATAAGCGCCATCGCTACACCGGCATGTTGGCTATAAGTTGCATTAATGATGCAGTAAGTTCTCAAAAGGAGAAAGTGAAAGTTGCTCACCGGCTAATGAAATATCTGTATTATGAACGTTTACGCGCACACCCCTTCCGAGGAGCCTTGCATGGAACTGCTTGAAGAGCATCGCTGTTTTGACGGCCGGCAACAACGCTGGCGTCATCACTCCCCTGTCCTGAACTGCGCCATGACGTTCAGCATTTTTTTACCGCCTGAGCGCGAAACGCCGCCGCCGGTGCTGTACTGGCTGTCCGGGCTGACCTGTAACGATGAAAACTTTACCACCAAGGCGGGCGCGCAGCGCATTGCCGCCGAGCTGGGCATCGCGCTGGTGATGCCGGATACCAGCCCGCGCGGTGACGAGGTGGCCAACGACGACAGTTACGATCTGGGGCAAGGCGCCGGCTTCTACCTGAACGCCACCCAGGCGCCCTGGGCGGCGCACTACCGAATGTACGATTACCTGCGCGACGAACTGCCCGCGATTATCCGCAGCGAGTTTAGCATCAGCGACCGCTGCGCCATCAGCGGCCACTCGATGGGCGGTCACGGCGCGCTTATCATGGCGCTCAACAATCCCGGCCGCTACGTCAGCGTCTCCGCCTTCGCGCCGATCGTCAATCCCTCCCAGGTGCCGTGGGGTAAGAAAGCGTTTACCGCCTATCTCGGCGCCGATGAATCGACATGGCACGCCTGGGACAGCTGCGCCCTGATGCAGGCCAGCCAGCCGGCGGACGCTGTGCCGACGCTTATCGATCAGGGCGACAGCGATCCATTCCTTGCCGGACAGTTGCAGCCGGCGGTACTGGCGGAGGTCGCGCGGCAGAAGGCCTGGCCGTTAACGCTGCGCATCCAGCCCGGTTACGACCACAGCTACTACTTCATTGCCTCGTTTATTGAAGACCATCTGCGCTTCCATGCGCAGCATCTCTTTGGCTAAACGCATATGCGCCGCGAAGCTGCTTCGCGGCGCATGTTCAGGCCTACAGGACGCGTTTTAGCGCCGGCAATCAGAAGCGATAATCCACCGCCATAAAGTAGCGACGGCCCTCTTCGGTATAGCTGTAGTCGTCCCGGCTGAGATCTTTATCGCCCACGTTCTGCACCCCGGAGCGCAGTTTCACATTCTTGGTGACCTGCCACGCCGCGCCGACGTCAAACAGGGTATAGCCGCCCGGCGTTTTGCCGGTGGCGCTCACCGCGCGCTGCTGGCCAGTATAGTTGGCCGTCACGTAGAAGGACCAGTCATCCAGCGGTTTCCAGTCGAGCGTGCCGTTGGCGGTATGGAACGGCAGCGTCTGCAGCGGTTTGTCGCCGCCGTTGCTCAGATCGCGACCATCGTTGTAGGTGTAGTTCACCGTCAGCTTCCACTCATCGCCAAACGGGATCTTCACCTCGGTCTCCACCCCTTTGATGCGCGCTTTGTTGACGTTGAAATAGCGGAAGATCGGCACGCGCTTGCCGTTGACGGTTTTCCAGCCGACAAAGTTCGGGTAGCCCGGCGCTTCGCTGGCGCTGGAGGTGCGCAGAACATCGATCATGTCGTCGACATTATTCTGGAAGGTGGTGATGCTGCCTTCGACATTTTCAAGCCAGCCCTCTTCCCCGCGGTAGTAGAGACCGAGTTCGAAGCTTTCGCTGGTTTCCGGTTTTAGATCCGGGTTACCAACGATGCTGCACGAGCCGCGGCAGGAGTTGGTGGTCCAGTCGGGATTAAGCTGCAGCAGGGACGGGGCTTTAAACGCCGTCGCCCAGCCGCCTTTAACGGTGACGGTATCGGTGGCGTTATACACCAGATAGGCGCGCGGGCTCCAGTGATCGCCATAGGTCTGATGGTCGTCCATACGAATGCCGGTGGTCAGCGCCAGCGGCTCGATGATGCGCCATTCGTCTTCAATAAACAGGGCGTACTGGCTGGCCGCCGTTGACTGACCGCCGCTGCTCAGGTTGACCGGATCTTTCAGCTTGTCGTGGCGCCATTCGCCGCCGAAGGTCACCAGCTGGTTAATCATGTCCAGCGGCAGAACGTACTTGCCGTCGATGGCATTGCTTTCCGAAGTGATGGTCCCATTCTGCCCCGGATTTTTGTTATCCACCTTTTCGCCGTAGAACTTGAGCTCGCTGTTGCCCATATCCCAGCGACCATTATGGCTCAGGGAGTAGTTCTCACGCTCAAGGCGGTTGCGGTCAAGGGAATCGGAGTCGCGATCCTGGCGGTCAAAGCCATAGCCCGCGGTGAAATCGTGGCTGTCGTTCGGCGTCCAGGCGAATTCAACATTGCCATCGCGGCTGGTGAAGCCCTCGATGCGCGGCGTTTCGCCGGTGGCATTGCTGGAGGACTGCGGATCGTCCTTGGCGCGTTTCGCCAGGCTGCCGTAAGCCTTCATCCCGAGCACGCCGTCGATCAGCGGGCCGCTGGTGAAGAACTGGCCGTTCCAGGTATCCCCGCGGTCGCGGTGCTCCTGGATGGTGGTATCAGCGCTCAGCGTCCCGGTCCATTTCTGGCCGATTTTTTTGGTAATAATGTTGACCACACCGCCGAGCGCATCGGAGCCGTACAGGGAAGACATCGGGCCGCGCACCACTTCGATACGTTCGATGGCATCCACCGGGATCCAGTTAAGGTCGAAGTCGTTGTGGCGGAAGACGGCGTTCCGCGAGTTGACGCGCTTGCCGTCAACCAGGATCAGGGTATAGCTGCTGCTCAGACCGCGGATGCTGACGCCTTTGCGGTTATCCCCTTCGTTGGTGAGCTGGACCCCGGGCACATCGCGCAGTACGTCTTTCAGGTTCTGGACCGGCTTGCGCTGCAAATCCTGCTGAGTGATGACGCTGATGCTCGCCGGCGCGTCTTTGACGCTCTGTTCAGTCGCCGAGGCGGTCACCACCAGCGTTTCTTCATTCACGTCGGCCAGGGCCGGAAACGCCAACGATACGACGGACGCAGACAATCCCGCCCGGATAAAAGGGTTTAACCTGAACATTCCAAATCTCCATGAGGTGTACAACCAAACAAACAAAAAAGGTGCTGCTCACACGCGCTGGCGGCCTGCCGCTCTGTCGGCGGTAGACTCGCTGTTTTCTTGTCGATGTGGCTGGTCGCCCGATGTCAGTCTGTACACATGGCAGAGACGGGGGAGTGGCTTCATCCGTAATGGTCAGAAATGATAAAGATAATGATTTCTATTATCAATATAATTATGAAGAATTGTGTCAGGCTGTAACTGCGCGGACATAAAAAAAGCCCTCTGTATCAGAGGGCTTATGCTGTATCACCGCCGGGATTAACGCTTAAAGCGGTCCGGGAAGGTCATATCGCTGTAACGAACGAAGCGGGTGCCTTTCGCCAGTTTGTAGCCAAACCAGATGACGAGGAACAGCGGAATACCGATGTAGGTCGCCGCCACACCGCCCCAGTCAATGGTGTCCTTGAGGAACGCTTCATAGTTCTGTCCCAGGGTGATGATGAGGCACAGCACGAAGGCGAAGATCGGCCCCAGCGGGAAGAACCCGGAACGATACGGCAGGTTATTGAGATCGTTACCCTGCAGGACGTAGCCGCGACGGAAACGGTAGTGGCTGATGGCAATCCCCAGCCAGGCGATAAAGCCCGTCATCCCGGAGGTGTTCAGCAGCCACAGGTACACCGTCTGGTTACCGAACATCGAAGTCAGGAAGCACAGCGCCGCGATAACGGTGGTCGCGTACAGGGCGTTGCGCGGCACGCCGCCACGCGACAGCTTCGAGAAGATGCGCGGCGCTTTGCCGTCGCAGGCCAGGGTATACAGCATACGCGTAGAGGCGTACATCCCCGAGTTACCCGCCGACAGAACGGCCGTCAGGATAACGGCGTTCATGATCGCCGCCGCCGACAGCAGACCGGCGTGCTGGAAGACCAGCGTGAACGGGCTGACGGAGATATCTTTAACGTCGTTGCGCAGCAGGCTCGGATCGGTATATGGAATGATCAGGCTGATAATCAGGATCGCGAAGACGTAAAACAGCAGGATACGCCAGAAGACCTGGCGCACCGCGCGCGGAATGTTCTTCTCCGGGTTCTCAGACTCACCGGCGGCAATACCGATAAGCTCGGTGCCCTGGAAGGAGAAGCCGACAATCATCGCCACGCCGATCATCGCCGAGAAGCCGCCGGCAAACGGCGCATCCGCGATCCCCCAGTTGCTCCAGCCGGCAGGCTGCGCCCCTTTGAAGATGCCGACAATCATCATCACGCCGACGATGATAAAGATAATGACGGTGGCCACTTTGATCAGCGAGAACCAGTATTCCGCCTCGCCAAAGCCGCGCACCGAGATCCAGTTCAGCAGGAACATAATGCCGAGGAACAAGGCGCTCCAGATCCAGCCCGGGGTGTCAGGGAACCAGTAGCTCATCACCAGCTGCGAGGCCACCAGATCAACGGCGATCGTTACCGCCCAGTTGTACCAGTAGTTCCAGCCCAGCGCGAAGCCAAAGCCCTCTTCAACATAATTCTGTCCGTAGGTGGCGAAGGAACCGGACACCGGCATAAACGCCGCCAGTTCGCCCAGGCTGGTCATCAGGAAATAGACCATCAGACCGATCAGAATATAAGACAGCAGCGCCCCTCCGGGACCTGCTTGCGAAATCGTTGCGCCAGAGGCAACAAAAAGACCCGTACCGATGGAACCGCCGATGGCGATCATGGTCAAGTGGCGCGCCTTCAGTTCACGACGTAGCGTGGGCGCTTCTGTGGTTTTAGTTTCCGAAACCATGTGATAATGCTATCCATCCAAAAAATGAGGCGCGATTGTAGCAGACGATCGGGGTTCCATCCGGTACAAATGCAAAGTTATAAGAGAGCTTCATGATCGACCGCAAATTATTAGTAAAGCACTAACCTGCGGAATTGCCAGCAAATTCCCCCCACCATTATCAGGCGATAAAGCCGGATCGCTACACCTGGCAATACTGCAGAAAACGTTGTAATGCTTTAGAAATATGCTTCTGCCGGTGGTGGATCCGCCATAGCGTGCGCGTCAGCCGGGGCAGCGGCACTTTCAGCTCCGCCAGCGTGCCGGAGGCCAGCTGTTCGGCAATCACCCGCCGCGATAAGCAGCTGATCCCCAGCCCATGGCGTACCGCGTGTTTGATCGCCTCCGAGTTGCCGAGCTCCATCCCCAGATGAAACGCCGGCAGATGCGACAGCAGAACGTAATCGACAATCTCCCGGGTGCCGGATCCATGCTCGCGCAGGATCCACGGCGCCTCGGCCAGTTGCTGCAGGGTCACCTCCCCCGCCAGCAGCGGCGAGTCAGGCGCGGCAAACACCACCAGCTCATCTTCCAGCCACGGCTCGGCAATAATATCGGCGGCATGACACGGCCCCTCGATCAGACCGAAATCCACCCGCAGGTCGGCAACGGCGTTGATCACGTCCAGGCTGTTGCCCACGCTCAGCTCAACCGGCAGATCCGGGAAGTCATGGCGATAGCGGGCGATGATCTCCGGCATAATATAGTTGCCGATGGTGCTGCTGGCGTAGACCCGAATCGCCCCGTTGTCGCCGCGAAACAGCTGCTCGATCTCCAGGGCCCGCTCCAGCAGCGCCAGGGCGCGCGGATAGAGCAGCCGTCCATGCTCATTGACCACCAGCCGCTTGCCGACGCGGTCGAACAGCTGTACGCCGAGCTGCCCTTCCAGATCGGTCAGCGCGGCGCTGACCGCAGATTGCGAAAGCGCCAGCATCTGTGACGCCTGAGTGGTCGACCCACTCTTGTGGACTTCGGCGAACACTTCCAGCTGCCGCAGCGTAATATGCATAACCCACCCGTTGAGTAATCCAGTCTGAATAACCTTTCTTACTATGGTGACACAAATCGAGGCGGCTGATGGAAGGAAAATCCCCTTACGTCACAAAATCATCGTCTTGCTGACAAGAACAGCTCGCCTCCGCGCCTCACTCCCCTGCCCCATTGTCACCGGCGAAGCGGTCATTAACCACTTATTACGATTGATTATAAACATATAATCAATTTTATATTTAATCCCGCGCGGCGTAACCTTTAGGCAGACAAAGGAGAAGGTTATGACAGCACTCACTTTACCCACCAAACATCGTTCCCTGTGGCATTTTGTCCCAGGCCTGGCGCTGACCGCCGCCCTGACCGGCGCCGCCCTGTGGGCCGGTAGCTTTCCGGCCATTGCCGGGGCGGGCTTCAGCGCCCTGACCCTCGCTATCCTGTTCGGGATGGTCGTCGGTAACACGGTCTATCCGAAAATCTGGCAACCCTGCGACGGCGGGGTGATCTTCGCCAAACAGCATCTGCTGCGCCTGGGGATCATCCTCTACGGCTTCCGCCTGACGTTCGCCCAGATTGCCGACGTCGGCGTGAGCGGTATTTTGATTGACGTTCTGACGCTCTCCAGCACCTTTTTCATCGCCTGCTTCCTGGGCCAGAAAGTGTTTGGGCTCGATAAGCACACCAGCTGGCTGATCGGCGCCGGCAGCAGCATCTGCGGCGCGGCGGCTGTGCTCGCCAGCGAGCCGGTGGTCAAAGCCGAAGCCAGTAAAGTGACCGTCGCAGTCGCCACGGTGGTGATCTTCGGTACCATCGCCATCTTCCTCTACCCGGCGATGTACCCGCTGCTGGCGCACTGGTTTACCCCGGAGACCTACGGGATCTATATGGGTTCCACCATGCATGAAGTGGCGCAGGTCGTCGCCGCCGGCCATGCGGTCAGCCCGGATGCGGAGAATGCCGCGGTTATCGCTAAAATGCTGCGCGTGATGATGCTGGCCCCGTTCCTGCTGTTCCTGGCGGCGCGTGTTAAACAGCTGACCCCGGCGGGTAACGGCGAGAAAAGCAAAATCACCATTCCGTGGTTTGCCATTATGTTCATCCTGGTGGCAGTGTTTAACTCCTTCCATCTGCTGCCGAAAGCGGTCGTGGATATGCTGGTGACGCTGGATACCGTCCTGCTGGCGATGGCCATGGCCGCTCTTGGAGTGACCACTCACGTCAGCGCGCTGAAAAAAGCCGGGGCGAAACCGCTGCTGATGGCGCTGATGCTGTTCGTCTGGTTGATTGTCGGCGGCGGGGCCATTAACGTCGCGATCCACAGCCTGATGGCATAAAGCACTACATCTTTCTCCAGTTAAGCCGCTATCATTACCCACCCCCCAGCGGCTTTAACTGGAGTTTTTTTATGAAATACGTAGGAGCGCACGTGAGCGCCTCAGGTGGACTGGCCAATGCCGCCATTCGCGCCGCCGAAATCGAAGCAACCGCCTTCGCCCTCTTCACCAAAAACCAGCGCCAGTGGCGCGCCGCGCCGCTCAGCGACGAGACCATCGCCGAATTCAAAGCCGCCTGTGAAAAGTATCACTTTGGCCCCGGGCAGATCCTGCCGCACGACAGCTACCTGATTAACCTCGGCCATCCGGTGGAAGAAGCGCTGGAAAAATCCCGTGATGCCTTCATCGATGAGATGACCCGCTGCCAGCAGCTGGGGCTGACGCTGCTCAACTTCCACCCCGGCAGCCATCTGCAGCAGATCCCGGAGGAGGAGTGCCTGGCGCGCATCGCCGAATCGATCAATATCGCGCTGGCCAAGACCGAAGGCGTCACCGCCGTGATCGAAAACACCGCCGGCCAGGGCAGCAACCTCGGCTTTAAGTTCGAGCATCTCGCGGCCATCATCGATGGCGTGGAAGATAAAACCCGTGTCGGCGTCTGCATCGATACCTGCCACGCCTTTGCCGCCGGCTACGACCTGCGGAGCGCCGAAGCCTGCGAGAAGACCTTTGCCGACTTCGACCGTATCGTCGGCTTTCAGTATCTGCGCGGCATGCACCTCAACGATGCCAAGAGCGCCTTTGGCAGCCGGGTTGACCGTCACCATAGTCTGGGGGAAGGCAACATCGGCCACGACTGCTTCAGCTGGATCATGCAGGACAGCCGCTTCGACGGCATTCCGCTGATTCTGGAAACCATCAACCCGGATATCTGGGCGGAAGAGATAGCCTGGCTGCGGGCGCAGCAGATCGCCGAAGTGGCGTAAACAGAGACATAAAAAAAGGGCCGAACAGTCGGCCCTTTTTTATTGCGGAGAGATTATGCCGCTTTTTCGACTTCCGCTACCTGCGCTTCCGGGCGTTTCAGCACCGCGTAGGAGAGGCCCGCCACCAGCGTCCCGGCGACAATCGCCAGCAGGTAGCCCAGCACTGGCGTAATCGCCCCCGGGATCAGCAGAACAAACAGCCCGCCGTGCGGCGCCATCAGTTTTGCGCCAATTGCCATCGAGATAGCGCCGGTTACCGCGCCGCCGACGATACAGCAAGGCAGCACGCGCATCGGGTCACGTGCGGCAAAAGGAATCGCCCCTTCAGAGATAAAGCACAGGCCGAGAACCAGCGCGGCTTTGCCCCCTTCCCGCTGCCCTTTGTCGAACTTATTGCGGGCAACCAGCGTCGCGACACCCATCGCCAGCGGAGGCACCATACCGGCCGCCATGATCGCCGCCATCGGCGCGTAAGTCTGGGTACTCAGCAGGCCAACGCCGAAGGCATAGGCCGCTTTGTTCACCGGGCCGCCCATGTCGGTACACATCATCGCGCCGAGGATCGCGCCCAGCAGAACCGCGTTGGCGGTGCCCATGGTTTGCAGCCAGTGGGTCAGCCAGGCGAGGATACCGGCGACCGGTTTACCGATCAGGTAGATCATCGCCAGGCCCACGATCAGGCTGGAAACCAGCGGAATGATCAGGATTGGCTTCAGCGCTTCCATACTCTGCGGCAGTTTCAGCTTAGTGCTGATGGCTTTCGCCACGTAACCGGCAAGGAAACCGGCGATGATCCCGCCGATAAAGCCGGAGCCGCCGCTGACCGCCAGCATACCGCCGATAAGACCCGGGGTCAGACCCGGACGGTCGGCAATAGAGAAGGCGATAAAGCCCGCCAGCACCGGCACCATCAGCGCGAAGGCCGAGCCGCCGCCGATTTGCATCAGCGCCGCCGCCAGGGTGTCTTTTACTTCAAACGCTTTGATCCCGAAGGCAAAGGAGAGCGCGATACACAGGCCGCCCGCCACCACCATCGGCAGCATGTAGGAGACGCCAGTCAGCAGGTGGCGGTAGGCGCCCGCCGACTCTTTTTTACCTTCGCCAGCAGCCTGAGGTTTCCCGGAAGGCTGGTACGGTTTGGCTTCCACCACCGCTTTGTCCAGCTCCTGGGCGGTTTTCTTCAGCGCCAGACCGGTGGTAGTGCGATACATCGGCTTGCCGGCGAATTTCGCCAGGTCGACTTCGATATCAGCGGCGACGATCACCAGATCCGCCTCGGCCACCTCTTCCGGGGTGATAGCATTGCCCGCGCCGACGGAGCCGCGAGTTTCCACTTTCACCCACCATCCGCGTTTTTTCGCTTCGGTTTCAATGGCTTCAGCGGCCATAAAGGTATGGGCAACGCCGGTCGGACAGGCGGTGACCGCGACAATACGTTTCGGTCCGCTGGTGGCCGCCGGGACTGCCGCGGCGGCAGGCGCCGCGTACGGCGTCGCATGGCCCTTGGCTTCGCTCAGGAACAGCTCCGGGTGCGCCACGGCGCGATTAATATCGCCGAGGAAAACCTGTTTGCCGTTCAGCGCGCTGTCAGTGGGCAGCGCCGACCCGAGAACAATCACCAGTTCGGCGTCGTTGGGGTTATCAATCAGTTCAAGGTGCGCTTTTGGCGCGGCGGCGCCCAGCAGGGTTTTCGCCATATAGGCGCGCGCCTGTCCGAGTCCGGCATCAATAATCAGCAGCGTTTTCATTATGCCTCTCCTGCTGTCAATTAAAGGGTTGTAAGTCGACGCGCGCCATCATCGCGGCCAACTGGGTACGGTCGGTGATCCCTACATTGCTCTGGCTGACGGCCAGGGCAGCGACAGCGGTCGCCAGGCGCAGGGTATGTTCGCTGGATTCACGCATCAGCAGGCCGTAAATCAGGCCGCCGACCATCGAATCGCCGGCGCCAACGGTGCTGACCACTTCGACTGAAGGCGGCTTGGCAATCCACTCGCCGGAGGCGTTCACCCACAGCGCGCCCTCTTCGCCCAGGGAAATCACTACGTGAGCGATCCCCTGCTCGCGCAGCGCATGGGCGGCGTCGATAACGTCTTTCATCTCCGGCAGCTTACGGCCAGCCCAGATTTCCAGCTCGCGACGGTTCGGTTTCACCAGCCACGGCGCCGCTTTCAGTCCGGCAACCAGCGCTTCGCGGCTGCTGTCGAAAATGATGCACGGGCACTGGCTGCGCAAACGGGTCATCCAGTCGGTAAAGGCCTCCGGGCTGACGCCGGACGGCAGACTGCCGCTGACGCAGACCATATCGAACTGCCCGAGCCAGCTCAGGGAGTCGTTGACGAAGCGTTCCCAGTCGCCCGGGGTCACTTCGAAGCCGGAGAAGTTGAAATCGGTCACTTCGCCATCTTTTTCCGTCAGCTTAACGTTGATGCGGGTCCGGCCCTGCACCACCTGGAAACGGTTGGCGATCCCCAGCTCGCTGAACAGCTGCTGAAAGCCATCCTGGTTGTCTTTCCCCAGGAAGCCGCCGACAGTGACGTCAATGCCAAGATCTTTCAGCACTTTCGCCACGTTGATGCCTTTCCCGGCGGCGTGCAGGCCGGTGGTACGCACCAGGTTCACTTCACCGCGCTCGATCTCCGGGGTGAAGCCCACCAGATCGTACGCCGGGTTTAAAGTAATGGTTGCTACACGTCTGCTCATTTATGCGCCCTCCCCAAGGCCTGCGGCGATCGCTTCGCCAATCGCATCCAGCGCTTGTTGCGCATCTTCACCCTGCGCGGTAAAGCGCAGACGGTGACCTTTTTTCACACCCAGCGCCACGACCTTCATCAGGCTACGACCGTTGGCCGGCTTGCCGGAACCGTCGAGGTTAGTGACGGTGACGTCGCTGGAAAATTGTTTAATGGTGTTGACCAGCATGGTGCCCGGACGGGCATGCAGGCCATGCTCATTGCGCACCACGAATTCGGCGCTCAGCACATCTTCGGCAATCGCGTCGTCGCTGGTCAGCAGCGCCAGCACGGTGGCGGCGTCGGCTTTCAGCAGATGGTCAGCTTTCTTGTCCAGCAGCAGCTTGCTCAGGCGGTTCAGCACCGCGGTTGGCTGCTCGTCGGTCATCGCCACCGTGACCAGCAGGGAAACCGGCTGATCGTCGCGGGTGAAGGCGGTGGCGGCGCGGCTGACCGCCACGGCGCTGCGCAGATTGCCTTCAGCGCTGTCGTTCAGCCAGATGCCCTGACCGAGGTTCAGCGGCGTATCGTTAATGACGTGGCTAACGAAGGCGGAATCCACCGCGCCTGCTTCTTTCAGACGCGCGGCGTTCAGCGCCTGCAGGGTCAGCAGATCGCTGGCCGCGACGTCGAGACTGAGGGTCTCGTTGTCCAGCTTCAGCGCTTCGCTCTGTTTCTCTCCCATCAGCAGCGCACGCAGCTCTTCCGCGGTGGTGGCGGACTGCAGCTGGGCGGCGACGGCGTCATCGCTCAGCACGTGGGTCAGCTGACGCAGCAGGCCGAGGTGTTCATCTGAGCTGGCGGCAATCCCGATCGCCACATAGGCGGTCTGCCCTTCGCCCCAGGTGACGCCCTGCGGGAACTGAAACACCTGAACGCCGGTCTTCAGCACCTGATCACGCGTATCCGTCGTGCCGTGCGGGATCGCGATCCCGTTGCCGAGGAAGGTCGAGGTCTGCTGCTCGCGGGCCAGCATGCCGTTCACGTAGCCATCGGCCACGTTGCCGGCGCTGACCAGCGCGGCGGCGACCTGCCGGATGGCCTCTTCTTTATTACCGGCCTGCTGGCCGGGATGAATATCCTGCACAGATAACTGGAACATGGTTCTCCTCTCCTGCTGAATTGAATCGTTTCAGCTAACTTGAGAAAAAAGGCGCCATCTGACGGTGAACGATATGTCGAATGACGCTGAAACGTTTCAAGAATTTTGTACCTTTCTTGCTCAATGCGCAAGGTACGTCAGCGACTTGATTGCAGAACTTAGAGGTACTGCACACTTTTGCTGAAGCCCTGGCGCCTGGCTGGGGTAAGCGTCAGCTTTTTGCTGAACCTTGTATTTTGAAACGCCTTTTTAATTATTCGTGCCATACTACTGTTTATTTTCAGCCAGCAGGCGTAAACTCCGCGCCGTCTCCTGAAACTACAGAAAACCAAACACATGGAAAACCGAAGCGCCGCCCTTCCCCGACGCGGATTCGATGTCACCTCTTCCGCCTTCCTGATCGTCGCCTTTCTGACGGGCATTGCCGGGGCGTTGCAGACGCCGACCCTGAGCCTGTTTCTGACCAATGAAGTACACGTCCGCCCGGCGATGGTGGGTTTCTTTTTTACCGGCAGCGCCGTCATAGGCATTCTGGTCAGCCAGTTCCTCGCCGGACGTTCTGACCGTCAGGGCGACCGCAAGCAGCTGATTGTCGTCTGCTGCCTGCTGGGAGTGCTGGCCTGCGTGCTGTTTGCCTGGAACCGGAACTACTTCATTTTGCTGTTCGTCGGCGTCTTCCTCAGCAGCTTTGGTTCGACCGCCAACCCACAGATGTTCGCCCTCGCGCGCGAGCATGCCGACAAAACCGGCCGCGAAGCGGTAATGTTCAGCTCCATTTTGCGCGCCCAGGTTTCCCTGGCATGGGTGATTGGTCCCCCGCTGGCCTATGCGCTGGCGATGGGGTTTGGCTTTACCGCGATGTACCTCAGCGCCGCGGCGGCGTTTATCGTCTGCGGGATAATGGTCTGGCTGTTCTTGCCCAGCATGCGCAAAGCGAAGGCGGTGGCGACCGGCCGGCTGGAAGCCCCGCGCACGCACCGCCGCGATGCGCTGTTGCTGTTCAGCATCTGCACGCTGATGTGGGGCACGAACAGCCTGTACATCATTAATATGCCGCTGTTTATCATTAACGAGCTGCATCTGCCGGAAAAGCTGGCCGGCCTGATGATGGGTACCGCCGCCGGGCTGGAAATCCCCACCATGCTGATTGCCGGTTACTATGCCCGGCGCTTCGGTAAACGCTTTCTGATGCGCCTCTCCGCGGTGGCTGGGGTGCTGTTTTATGTGGGCATGCTGACGGTGCATACGCCGGGGCTGCTGCTGGCGATGCAGGTGCTGAACGCCATCTATATTGGGATCCTCGCCGGTATTGGCATGCTTTATTTCCAGGATTTGATGCCCGGGCAGGCAGGCGCTGCCACCACCCTCTACACCAATACCACCCGCGTCGGTTGGATCATCGCCGGCTCATTGGCGGGCGTGGCGGCAGAGATCTGGAGCTATCATGCGGTGTTCTGGATTGCGCTGGTCATGGGGATCGCCACGCAGGCCTGCCTGTGGCGGATCAGGGACGTCTAGATAAGGTTGCCCGGCCGGAGCCGGGCAATGGGGATTAATGATCCAGATAGAGATAATGCAGCCAGCTGGTCATGCGCAGCAGCACTTTGCGCATAATCGACACATGGGCAAAATAATCGGTATACACCGCCGCCTGGGCGCTGACCCCGTCCGGTAAATGTTCCACTTCCGGATGGGGATCGAGGTCGATCAGCACGTAAATGCCCTCTTTCCCTGCCCCGGCGTTCAGTCCTTGCAGCGCGCCGCTGGCCTGGTAGCTGCCGTCCGGGACGGTCGGCAACACCCGCGATACCTTACCGCTGTAGACGCTGCCCGGCAGACCGTTAAACACCACCTCCGCGCTATCCCCGGCCGTCAGACGCAGGACCGAATTCTGGCGGAATACCGCCACCACCTGGCGCTTTTGCTGGGGAATAAACACCAGCACCGGCTTGAAGGGCAGACGCACCGCGGTCATCCCCGGCCGCGCCAGAAGCTGGGTGACGTAGCCGTCGCTCGGCGCGCGAATCACGGTTTGCGCCAGATTATACTCCGCTTCAAGGATCTGCGATTTCAGGCTGGCAATATTGGCATCCAGCCCGTGGTAGCGTCCGGATACCTGCTCTCGGGCGTTTTGTAATTGCGCTTTAGCCGCCTGCAGTACCGCCGACTGAATCTGCACCTGCTGCCTGGCATGGGTCACATCCTGTTCCGAAAAAGGATTCACCGGCATGGCCGCTCCCTGGGCATAGCGCTGGTAGTCGCGGGTGACCCGGTCGTACTCCGCCTGCGCCTGCTGTACTCTGGCGCTGGCATCGTCAATGGTTGCCTGCTTCGCCCGCAGCGTGGCCTCCTCGGCCGCCAGATCGGCTTTCAGCTTGTTCAGCCGTGCGCGGTAGCGGGTATCGTCGATGCGAAACAGCAGTTCGCCCTTCTTCATTAACACATTGGTTTTACTGGTCACCTCCACCACCTCGCCTGATACCTGCGGCACCATCGGAATGGAGACGACAATTTTTTGCGCTCGCATCGTATAGGGGTGGTTATAGTTCATCGTTAATATTAGTGCACCGACGATCACTATTCCGCCTAATATAGCGGTGGGGATCGTCCATTTATTTACTGGAATGCGAAATATTTTAAACACGCCCCAGGCAATGGCGACATAGCAAAGGATAATTAACAGATCCATATTATTTCTCGCTATTCTCCACCGACGCCTGCTGGCTGTTTTTTAATGCCGCTTCAAGTAACGCAATGCGTTTCTCCAGCTCCGCTCGCTGCTGATGTCCTTCGGTCTGTGAGGCCATCCCCCAGCCACGATCAGGCCGGTACAACGTGGCCCAGATCCACAGAAAAGGCCAGATAGCATGCAGGGTAAACAGGCTTATCCAGCCTGCTACATGAATCGCGTCCTGATGGGGATGCTGGCGTTTTTGCGCGATGTGATAGGGAATATCGTGGATAATAATAACTCCATAAAACAATATGAGAAATACCAGTATTAATACAAACAAAGCAAAATAATTAAGCAGCATGGTGCATATACACTCAGTAAGCCAGCGGGAAGATCGTTATTTTTAATCACGTCGAGAACCACAAAAGAAGCAATAAAACGCACAGATTTCCTTAAATAAACGACTGTTCAACGCAAAGGCCATCATACGTTCAGCGGATCAATAAATCACATGGCAATTCAGCCAAACTGGTATATCATTTTTGATATACCATTAATATCAGGCAGCGATAAGATGTTGAAAGACTTTAAAATGGACGAGCTGAGGATCCTCTGCGCCATCGCCGAAACCGCCAGCGTAAGCCGGGCAGCCCAGCGCCTGAATATGCCCCAGTCTAACGTCTCACGGACGCTGACCAGCGTGGAGCGGAAAGTCGGTCTGGCTATTTTTCTGCGCACCGCCAGGGAACTGGTGCGTACCGAGTTCGGCGAGCAGTTTATTCACGCCAGCAGCGCCGTTCTTGCGCAGCATGAGCAGCTTATCAACCTCGCCGACCGTTATAAGAACACACTGCAGGGCGTTGTCACCCTTGGAGCGCCCATCGGCATCCACCAGTTTCTCGGGCGCTATATTCTGCCAGCGCTAAGAAAAACGCTGCCGGAGCTGCAGATCAATCTGGTCACCCGCAACGCCAGCGAGCGGGAACAGAAATACGGCGCCATTTTCAATAGCGACTGCGATCTGCTGATAAGCCCCTTTAAGCCACAGAATGAAAACCTCATCGCCCGCCCGTTTACCCGCTTTCGTACCGGCGTCTTCGCCTCCCCGGATTACCTCGCGCAACACCCTATCGCCGAACCGGAGGCGCTGGTGGATCATGAGTGCATCACCCTGCGTATGCTGGGCGGCAGCGACAATATCTGGACCTTCAAAAGCAAAAACGGCAAACCGCTTAATCTCACGGTAAAGGGGGGATTCGTGTGCGATAACACGCTGCCGGCGGTGGAGCTGGCGAAGCTAGGGATGGGGATCGTTTATGCGCCCTACTATTCACTCGCCACCGAGCTGGCGGCAGGACAGTTGGTTCCCTGTCTGAAAAAGGAGCGCTGTATCGATCTGCAGGCCTGGCTTATCTACCAGCGACGGGACATTCTTCCGCTGCGCGTCCAGGCGCTGCTGGACGGCCTCAGCGTCCATATCAAAAACCTGTCTCATTTGCTGCTTTAAGCTCAGGGCGCGGTGGCCAGCTCAAGCGCCAGCAGCCAGGTAATGGCTTCATCACGATGAGTCAAGCACATCTCCGGCGAGGGCTGCAGGCTGGCGCACACCTTCGGGCGCAGTGGGGAACCGAAAATGAGGCACAGATTGTGCTCGGAGAGCTGAATACAGCGAGTGTTGGCCGGCTTGCCCTGCGGCATACCGGGGATCGGCGATGATATAGAGGGGGCGATGCAACATGCGCCACAATCAGTACGACATTCCACAACCCAGCTCCCGAACGCTCATTTTGCGCCACAGCCTAAACGTTTTGCCAGAAGATAGCAAAACTCGCGAATTCCACTTGCCTGAACGCCCGGGCGCGAGTAGTTTTACGCGATATTTTTGACTCGTTAAGTGACAGGATTACTGCAATGCCAAGAGCGAATGAAATTAAAAAAGGTATGGTGCTGAATTACAACGGCAAGCTGCTGATTGTGAAAAATATCGATATTCAGTCACCCAGCGCCCGCGGTGCTGCGACACTGTATAAAATGCGCTTCTCCGATGTGCGTACCGGCCTGAAAGTAGAAGAGCGCTTCAAAGGCGACGATATCGTCGATACCGTGACCCTGACCCGCCGTTTCGTTGACTTCTCTTATGTCGATGGCAACGAATACGTGTTCATGGATAAAGAAGACTACACCCCTTACACCTTTACAAAAGAGCAGATCGAAGAAGAGCTGCAGTTTATTCCGGAAGGCGGCATGCCGGATATGCAGGTGCTGACCTGGGATGGGCAGCTGCTCGCGCTTGAGCTGCCGCAGACCGTGGACCTGGAAATTATCGAAACCGCGCCGGGGATTAAAGGGGCATCCGCCAGCTCCCGCACCAAGCCCGCCACCATGAGCACTGGCCTGGTGATTCAGGTGCCGGAATACCTGACCACCGGTGAGAAAATCCGCATTCATATCGAAGAGTGCCGCTATATGGGCCGCGCGGATTAATCTTCCGTGACGAGTTGACATAAAAAAGGACAGCCGCTGGCTGTCCTTTTTATTATCCCCATTGCCGCGATTACAGCAGTTCAGGGTATTTGGTCATCTTCAGCGCCAGCTCCACGCCACGTACTTCCGCCATCCCCTTGAGACGGCCAATCGCCGAATAGCCTGGGTTGGTTTTCTTCCGCAGATCGTCGAGCATCTGATGACCATGATCCGGACGGAAGGGGATCGGGCGCAGATCGCCGGCCTGCTTACGCCGCTGCTCTTCACGCAGAATCGCATCCACCACCGCCACCATATTAACGTCGCCGCTAAGGTGCGCCGCCTCGTGGAAGGTTTTCGGGTTCGCTTCACGGCAGGTGGAGCGCAGATGGGTAAAGTGAATGCGATCGCCAAAGGTCTCCACCATCTTTACCAGATCGTTATCGGCGCGGACGCCATAGGATCCGGTGCACATGGTAAAGCCATTATTAATGCTGTCTACTGTCTCTTTCAGCCACTGCATATCTTCAATGGTCGAGACGATACGCGGCAGGCCAAGGATCGGCCGCGGCGGATCGTCCGGATGCACAGCCAGACGGATCCCCACCTCTTCGCACACCGGCACGATGGCCCGCAGGAAATAGGCCATATTTTCGCGCAGCTGCGCTTTATCGATGTGGTCATATTCCGCCAGACGCGCGCGGAACTGGTCGAGGGTGTAACCCTCTTCCGCCCCCGGCAGGCCGGCGATGATATTGCGGGTTAGTTTCTCAATGTCCGCTTCGCTCATCGCCTTGTAATACGCCTCGGCCTGGCGCTGCTCTTCTTCGCTGTAATCCGCTTCCGCCCCCGGGCGTTTGAGGATATGCAGTTCAAAGGCGGCGAAGGCGATCTGATCGAAACGCAGCGCCCGGGAGCCGTCCGGCAGCTCATATTCCAGATCGGTGCGCGTCCAGTCGAGGATCGGCATAAAGTTGTAGCATACGGTATCGATGCCGCAGGCCGCGAGGTTGCGGATGCTCTGCTGATAGTTGGCAATCCAGGTCGCATACTGCCCGCTGTGGGTTTTAATATCCTCGTGCACCGGAATGCTTTCGACCACCGACCAGGTCAGCCCTTTCGCCGCTAACAGCGCCTGACGCTCTTTAATCTCGTCGACCGGCCAGACCTGACCGTTTGCAATATGGTGCAGCGCAGTGACGACCCCGGTCGCTCCTGCCTGCCGTACATCATCAAGCGATACCGGATCGTTCGGCCCATACCACCGCCAGGTTTGCTCCATCGCTATGCCCTCACAAAAGTTGTTATACCAATAATGGCGACACTCATGACGACTACCATACATGTTTCTCAGCAGGCTGCAAACAGTGCCGGCGCATTGATTGATCCAGCTCACAGTCAGCGGATAATTTCGGCTTACCAATTTAATTTCCTGTCATATAACTTTAGACTGGCAATGTTAATAAGCAGTTAAACAGGTGTGTAAAGAATGACAACAATTGCAACCGCTACGCTACCGGAAAACGTGCAACGTCCTCAGTACGATCGCAGCCAGCTCCGCTCGCGTATTGTCCATTTCGGCTTTGGCGCGTTTCATCGCGCGCACCAGGCGCTGCTGACCGATCGCGTGCTGAATAACATCGGCGGCGACTGGGGGATCTGCGAAATCAGTCTGTTCAGCGGCGATACGCTGATGAGCCAGCTGCGCGAACAGGACCACCTGTTTACCGTACTGGAAAAAGGCGCCGACGGTAATCAGCCCATTATTATCGGCGCAGTGCACGAATGCCTGAACGCCAGGCTCGATTCGCTGGCGGCGATTATCGAGAAATTTTGCGAGCCGCAGGTGGCGATTGTCTCGCTGACCATCACGGAAAAAGGCTATTGCATCGATCCGGCGACCGGCAAGCTGGATCCGACGCATCCGCGCATCGTTCACGATCTGGAAAATCCGACGCTCCCGCAGTCGGCTCCCGGTATTTTAGTTGAAGCGCTGGCCCGCCGCCGGGAACGCGGCCTGCCGCCCTTTACCGTGCTCTCCTGCGATAATATTCCCGATAACGGCAACGTGGTGAAAAATGCCGTCCTCGGCATGGCGGAAAAACGCAGTCCGGCGCTGGCGAGCTGGATCGCCGACAACGTTAGCTTCCCGGGCACGATGGTGGATCGCATTGTTCCCGCCGCCACCGCCGAATCGCTGGCGGAAATCGCCGCCGTGCTGGGGGTGGAAGATCCCTGCGCCATCAGCTGCGAACCCTTCATTCAGTGGGTAGTCGAAGACCACTTTGTCGCCGGGCGCCCCGCCTGGGAGACGGCAGGCGTGCAGATGACCGACGACGTGCTGCCCTGGGAGCAGATGAAGCTGCGGATGCTCAACGGCAGCCACTCTTTCCTCGCCTGGCTTGGCTATCTGGCAGGTCATGCGCACGTTAGCGACTGCATGCAGGATGAGGTCTTCCGCCGCGCCGCCCGCCAGCTGATGCTCGACGAACAGGCCCCGACGCTGACCATTACCGGCGTCGACCTGGCGGCCTATGCCGACAGCCTGATCGCGCGCTTCAGCAACCCGGCGCTCAAACACCGTACCTGGCAAATCGCCATGGACGGCAGCCAGAAGCTACCCCAGCGCATGCTCGACGGTATTCGCGTGCATCTTGAGCGCGGCAGCCGCTGGCCGCTGCTGGCCCTCGGCGTGGCCGGCTGGATGCGCTACGTCAGCGGCACGGACGATGCCGGTCAGGCCATCGACGTGCGCGATCCGCTGGTGGACAAGATCCAGCAGCGGGTGGCGCAGAGCGATGAGCAGCAGCGTGTTGACGCCCTGCTGGGTCTGGAGGAAATATTTGGCCGCGACCTGCCGCGCAACGCCCTGTTTGTGACCGGGATCCGCGCCGCCTGGCAGCAGCTGGCGATGCACGGCGCCCGCGAGGCAGTTGCCCGCGCGCTCGATTCTTAACAATATTTGCGCTTATGCGGACAGAATTCCCTTCTGTCCGCCTCAGGACTTCTCTTTTCCCTCTTTTTTCGTCAGGATAGGCATAACTGTTACAACATTACATTTATCCTGGAGAAAAGAGTGACCAGAACCAATTTGATCACCGGCTTTCTCGGCAGCGGTAAGACGACCTCGATTCTTCATCTGCTGGCGCAGAAGCCTGCGGATGAAAAATGGGCCGTACTGGTTAACGAGTTTGGCGAAGTCGGGATAGACGGCGCGCTGCTGGCCGACAGCGGCGCCCTGCTCAAAGAGATCCCCGGCGGCTGCATGTGCTGTGTCAATGGCCTGCCGATGCAGGTCGGACTGAACACCCTGCTGCGCCAGGGGAAACCCGATCGTCTGTTGATCGAACCTACCGGACTTGGCCATCCAAAGCAGATCCTCGATATTCTCACCGCGGCGGTGTATGAACCCTGGATCGATCTGCGCGCGACCCTGTGCATCCTCGATCCGCGTCAGCTACTGGACGAGAAAGCGGTCAACAACGACAACTTTCGCGACCAGCTGGCGGCGGCGGATATCATCGTGGCCAATAAAAGCGATCGGGAAACGCCCGAAAGCGCTCAGGCGTTTGCCGACTGGTGGCAACGCTGGGGCGGCGAGCGTCGCCAGGTGTCGGTGACCCAGGGGAATATCGACCTCGCCCTGCTTGATGAGCCACGACGGAACACCGCCCCACTGCCGGCGAGCGGGGAGCACGCCCATCGCCATCCCCCAACAGCCGGTCTCGCCGCCCTTAGCCTGGCGGAACACCAGCGCTGGCGCCGCCACCTTAACAGCGGCCAGGGCTATCAGGCCTGCGGTTGGATCTTCGACGCGGAAACGGTCTTTGACACCATCGCCCTGCTGGAGTGGGCCCGGCTGGCGCCGGTGGCGCGCGTCAAAGGTGTGCTGCGCATTGCCGAAGGGGCGGTGCGGATCAACCGCCAGGGTGAGGATCTGCATATCGAGACCCTCAGCGTTGCACCGCCCGATAGCCGCATCGAGCTTATCTCCGCTAATGAAGCCGACTGGAATGCGCTCCAGACCTCATTGTTGAGGCTTCGTTTAAGTTAAGGCGGCTAAGGTTGCCGCCGACTGTCACAAAATCGCAATGGCTATGATGAAAAACCGAATTCCTTTAATCTTGCTGCTAAACATCGCGGGTGTGGCGCTATTTTGCTCCTGGTATCTGCCAGCCAACCACGGCGCGTGGGCGCCTGTTGACTCCGCGATCTTCCATTTCTTTAACCATGGCGTCAGCGTCAGCCGCGCTTACGCCTGGCTGCTGGCGATCATCAACAATCGCGCCTTCGACGCCTGCTCGCTGCTGGCTATGGGGTGCCTGATGCTTAGCTACTGGCTCAAGGCGCCGGCGGCAGGCCGTCGTCAGATCGCCATTATGGGCCTGGTGATGCTGCTGGCGGCGGTGATCATCAACCAGCTGGCGCAGCACCTGATGCCGGTTCAGCGCGCCAGCCCGTCGCTGTTTTTCAGCGATGTAACCCGCGTCAGCGACGTCGTTAACTTCCCCACTAAGGATGCTTCCAAGGACAGCTTCCCCGGCGATCATGGGATGATGCTGCTGATCTTCGCGAGCTTTATGTGGCGCTATTTTGGTCGCCGCGCGCTGGCCGTGGCGCTGGTGATATTTGTGGTCTTTGCTTTCCCGCGGGTGATGATTGGCGCCCACTGGTTCAGCGATATTGCCGTCGGCTCGCTGACCGCCGTGCTGATTGGCGCGCCCTGGGTATTGATGACTCCCCTGAGCGATAAACTGATCGCCTTTTTCGATCGCTACTTACCCGGTGGAATATCAGCCAAATAATGTCTCCGGCAGTCGCCAGACTCATTATCTATAAGGGGACCTTTTGGGTCCCTTTTTTTCAATTGTCCTTTTTTTCTACATCACGTTCATCTTCTTGTCACATTAATCCCGTGACAAATGAAGGAATTGTCTGTTTTTTGCCCGATATTGTCGCTATTTTGGCCTTTCCCGATGATTCACTTTTTGTCACCAAAATACTTATAAGAAATCGCGCAAAACCGCTCGCCATGCGGCGTTTGATAGGGTAATCTCGTTCTCGTTTTGCCTTTTCCGCAACATTAATTCAAGGCGTGAATAAAATTGTGCGTGACTGCACAAATTTAAGCTTAAGGAATTGTCTCATTGCGGATGGGTATTTAGGCTCTAACACGTTTGGCATTTTTTATAACGACATTGTCGTTAAGGACAACAAGGGAAAATAAACAGCATGGTCAAATCTCAGCCGATTTTGAGATACATCTTGCGGGTAGCCCCCGCGATTGCAGTAGCGGTTCTGCTTTCCGCGTGTAGTTCAACAAGTACCGCCAGGAATATGCATTCTGAGACGCATGCTGTGGGTAGTGGCGATTTATCATCACTGCAAGCCTCTCAGGATGAATTTGAAACGATGGTCCGTAACCTGGACGTGAAGTCCCGTTTAATGGATCAGTATGCCAGCTGGAAAGGCGTGCGTTACCGCCTCGGCGGCAGCACCCGCAAAGGTATCGACTGCTCGGCGTTCGTGCAGCGCACCTTCCGCGAACAATTTGGTCTGGAACTGCCGCGTTCAACTTCTGAACAGCAGGAAACCGGAAAATCGATTTCCCGTACCCAGCTGCGTACCGGCGATCTGGTTCTGTTCCGTGCCGGTTCTACCGGCCGCCATGTAGGGATCTACCTCGGCAACAACCAGTTTGTTCACGCCTCTACCAGCAGCGGGGTGACTATCTCCAGCATGGATGAGCCATACTGGAAAAAGCGCTACAACGAAGCGCGTCGAGTCCTGAGCCGCTCGTAAACTGTCCTCTACCGCCGCCGGTTATCCCTTGGCTGGAAGCGGGATAAAAAACACTGCCCCGGCAGTGTTTTTTTTTGCCACCTGATTCTGAACGACGCAAAATAAGCTATGTCTTTTAAGTGGGAATGAGAAAAACGACGACTGACAACCCGTTGCTGCGCATCAATAACACGGAAAGACTATAGCTATGCTGACTCGCTACTTTTCGCCCCAGCGTAAAACCTGGATAACCAGCTTGTGCGTGGGAGTTATCGTCGCGCTACTGGCCGGCAGCATTCAGTTTATGGTGATTTACCATAACCGGGCGGAGCGTTTCGACGCCATTATCAACAACGTTAATACCTATCTGAAGAGCTACTTTCACGACCTGCGGCAGACCATCGACGGCCTGCAGCCGCTGGTGGACCAGCCCTGCGAGAATATTGACTCCGGGCTCACCTCCCATGCCGCTTTCAGCCCTAACGTCCGCGCCTTTCTGCTGGTCAAAAACGGCGTGGCCTTTTGCTCCTCGGCAACCGGCGCCATGGATACCCCCCTCACCCAGCTGATCCCGGCCATTGATATCCGCAAACCCCTTGATATGGCCATTTTGCCGGGCACGCCGATGATGCCGAAGAGCGCGGCGCTGGCGTTGTGGGTAGGAAAACCTGGTGATAAAAACAGCGGCATTTTCGTGTCGATTAACGCCAATCTCACACCGTATATCCTCTATTCTGCACGGCAGAATGATTTCAGCGGCATTGCGCTGGCCATCGATCACACCGCCATCTCCACCTTCAGTAACCGGCTGGTGGATCCGCAAACGCTGCATGACGCGCCGATCCGCCAGACACAGATCGAGGGTTTACCGCTGAAGGTCTACCTGTATGCCAACAGCTGGCTGGCGGAAAATACGCAGTTTGCTCTGCTGCTCGGGGTGGTGTGCGGCCTGCTGGCGGGGCTGCTCTGCTATTACGTGCTGACGATCAAATCCGATCCGCGAAAATCCATTCTCCTGGGGATCAAAAACAACCAGTTCTACATCGTCTATCAGCCGGTGGTGAATGCTCAGACCTTGCGGATCATGGGCGTGGAGGTTCTGATGCGCTGGCGCCATCCGGTGGTGGGCGAAATCCCGCCTGACATCTTTATTAACCTCGCGGAAACCCAGCAGATGATCGTGCCGCTGACCGATCACCTGCTGGCGCTGATCGCCCGCGACGCGCCGGCGCTGCAGCGTATTCTGCCGCGCGGCGTCAAGCTGGGGCTGAATATTTCCCCTGCGCATCTGCAGGCCGACAGCTTCCGCGACGATATGCTGCGCTTCACCGCCGCCCTGCCCGCCGGCCATTTTCACGTGGTGCTGGAGGTGACCGAGCGGGCGATGATTGATAAAGAAAAATCGATGGCTAACTTCGCCTGGCTCCACCGCCAGGGATTCGAAATCGCGATTGATGATTTTGGCACCGGGCATAGCGCGCTGATCTATCTTGAGCGCTATAACTTCGACTATCTGAAGATCGATCGCGGCTTTGTGCAGGCGATTGGCACCGAAACTGTTACCTCGCCGGTGCTGGATGCGGTGCTGACCCTCAGCCGCCGGCTGAAATTAATGACCATCGCCGAAGGGGTGGAGACCCAGGAGCAGGCGGAGTGGCTCCGCGCTCAGGGGGTTCATTTCCTGCAGGGGTACTGGATCAGCCGGCCGCTGTCGCTGGCGGCGCTGGTGGCCGCGCACGATGAACCCGCGAACTATTTCACAACGCGTTAAGTCTCACTTATGATGCGGGAACAGAAGTCGGCCATGGGGGCCGGCTATGACGGGGTATTCTGCCGCCTATGTATGCGCGACTTTTTCTGCTTCTGCTTGCTCTGTTTAGCCTGAGCGCTAACGCGCAATCCATTCAGGAAAGCGTCGCCTTCGCGATTATCGGCGAGCCCAAGTACGCCGCCGGTTTCAGCCATTTTGATTATGTCAATCCACAGGCGCCGAAAGGCGGTACCCTCACCCTGGCGGCAATCGGCACCTTCGACAACTTCAACCGCTATGCGCTGCGCGGCAATCCCGCGGTACGAACTGAGGCGCTCTACGATGCCCTGTTCACCACTTCGGATGATGAGCCCGGGAGCTATTATCCGCTGATTGCCGAGCGGGCGCGCTACGCCGGGGACTATTCATGGATGGAGATCGCTCTCAACCCCCGCGCCCGTTTTCACGACGGCACGCCAATCACCGCCCAGGATGTCGCTTTTACCTTCAAGAAGTTTATGACCGAAGGGGTGCCGCAGTTCCGCCTCTTTTATAAAGGCACCACCGTGAAGGCCATCGCGCCGTTGACTGTGCGTATCGACCTCGGCCAGCCCGGTAAAGAGAACATGCTGAGCCTGCTGAGCCTGCCGGTGATGCCCGAGGCGTTCTGGCGTCATCACAAACTCAGCGACCCGCTGTCAAAGCCGCCGCTGGCCAGCGGGCCCTACCGCATCAGCGCCTGGCGGATGGGACAGTATATTACCTATTCCCGGGTCGCCGACTACTGGGCGGCCGACCTGCCGGTCAACCGCGGTCGCTGGAACTTCGATACGCTGCGCTATGACTATTATCTTGACGACAACGTCGCTTTCGAAGCCTTTAAAGCCGGGGCCGTCGACCGCCGGGAAGAGACGGTCGCCAAAAACTGGGCCACCCGCTACGTCGGCCGCAACTTCAGCCGCGGCTACATCATCAAAGAGGAGTATGCCAACACCTCGGCGCAGGATACCCAGTGGCTGGCGTTCAATATCCAGCGCCCGGTATTCGCCGATCACCGGGTGCGGGAGGCTATTACCCTGGCGTTTGATTTTGAATGGATGAACAAAGCGCTGTTCTACAGCGCCTATCAGCGCGCCAATAGCTATTTCCAGAACACCGAATATGCCGCCCGCAGCCTGCCCGACGCGGCCGAACTGGCCCTGCTGACGCCGATGAAAAACGAACTGCCCCCCGAGCTCTTCAGTCAGGTTTACCAGCCGCCGGTCTCCCGCGGCGATGGCTTTGACCGCGCCAACTTACTCAAAGCCGACGCCCTGCTCAACGCGGCAGGCTGGACGGTGAAGAACCAGCGCCGGGTTAACGCCGCCACCGGCAAGCCGCTGCGCTTTGAGCTGCTGATGCCGGCCGGAAGCAATGACCGCTGGGTGCTGCCGTTCCAGCACAACCTGCAGCGCCTGGGGATCGTCATGGATATTCGTCAGGTGGATAACTCGCAGTACAGCAACCGCCGCCGCAGCCGCGATTACGACATGATGCCAAGCCTGTGGCGTGCCATGCCCTGGCCGGGGACCGACCTGCAAATCTCCTGGGCGTCAGACTATATTCACTCCAGCTACAACGCGCCGGGGGTGCAGAGTCCGGTGGTAGATAAACTGATTGCGCAGATCCTGCAGTGGCAGGGTAATAAGCAGAAGCTGATCCCGCTCGGCCGGGCGCTGGACCGCGTCCTCACCTGGAACCACTATATGTTGCCGATGTGGTATATGGCGCAGGACCGCACCGCGTGGTGGAATAAATTCTCGTTCCCGAAAACCCGCCCCATTTATTCGTCCGGCCTTGATACCTGGTGGTATGACGCGAACAAAGCGGCCACCCTCCCCGCGGACAGACGCTAAGGACATACCATGGGCAGTTACCTGATCCGCCGTTTGCTGTTAGTGATCCCCACCCTGTGGGCCATCATCACCATTAACTTTTTTATTGTGCAGATCGCCCCCGGCGGCCCGGTCGACCAGGCCATCGCCGCCATCGAATTTGGTCAGCACGGCGGAATGCCAGGCGCCGGCGACGGTGGGATGGGCGCCAGCCATGCCCGCACCGGCGCCGGCAATATCAGCGAGGGGCACTATCGCGGCGGGCGCGGCCTCGATCCGGAAGTCATCGCCGAGATCACCCACCGCTACGGCTTCGACAAACCGCTGCACGAGCGCTACCTGAAGATGCTGGGCGATTATCTGCGCTTTGATTTTGGCGACAGCCTGTTTCGCAGCGCCTCCGTACTGCAGCTGATTAAAGACAGCCTGCCGGTCTCGGTGAGCCTCGGGCTGTGGAGCACGCTGATCATCTATCTGGTCTCCATTCCGCTGGGCATCCGCAAAGCCGTCAGCAACGGCAGCCGCTTTGACATCTGGAGCAGTACGCTGATTATCATTGGCTATGCGATCCCCGCCTTTCTGTTCGCCATCCTGCTGATCGTGATTTTTGCCGGCGGCAGCTATTTCGACCTTTTCCCGCTGCGCGGTCTGGTCTCGCCAAACTTCGACACCCTGCCGTGGTATGAAAAGATCCTCGACTATCTGTGGCACATCACCCTGCCGGTGCTGGCGACGGTGATCGGCGGCTTCGCCGCCCTGACCATGCTGACCAAAAACAGCTTCCTCGAGGAGATCCGCAAACAGTATGTGGTTACCGCCCGCGCCAAAGGCGTCGGGGAGAAACAGATCCTCTGGGGACACGTGTTCCGCAACGCCATGCTGCTGGTGATCGCTGGTTTCCCGGCCACCTTTATCAGTATGTTCTTTACCGGCTCGCTGCTGATCGAAGTGATGTTCTCGTTGAATGGTCTGGGGCTGCTGGGCTATGAAGCGACGGTCTCCCGCGACTATCCGGTGATGTTCGGGACGCTCTATATTTTCACCCTGATCGGCCTGCTGCTTAATATCGTCAGCGATATCAGCTATACGCTGGTCGACCCGCGTATTGATTTTGAGGGCCGCTAATGTCGTTCTTCAGTCCCGTTAATCAGGCCCGCTGGGCGCGCTTTCGCCACAATCGTCGCGGTTACTGGTCGCTGTGGCTGTTTTTAATTCTCTTCCTCTGCAGCCTGGGGGCTGAGCTGCTGGCCAACGATCGGCCGCTGCTGGTGCAGTACCGGGGCCAGCTGTACGTCCCGGTATTAAAAAACTACACCGAGCAGACCTTCGGCGGCGCATTCGCCACCGCCGCTGACTATCAGGATCCGTGGCTGCAGCACCAGCTGGCCAGCCACGGCTGGGCGCTTTGGCCGCCGGTGCGCTTCGGCGCGACGACGATCAATTTTGCCAGCACGGTTCCTTTTCCCTCGCCGCCCTCGGCCAGCAACTGGCTCGGCACCGACGCCAACGGCGGCGATGTGCTGGCGCGGATCCTCTATGGGACGCGCATCTCGGTACTCTTTGGCCTGCTGCTGACGCTGTTCTCCAGCGTGCTGGGGGTGCTGGCCGGGGCGATCCAGGGTTATTACGGCGGTAAAATCGACCTCTGGGGGCAGCGTTTTATCGAAGTCTGGTCCGGCATGCCGACGCTGTTTCTGATCATTCTGCTCTCCAGCGTCGTGCAGCCGGGCTTCTGGTGGCTGTTGGCGATCACCGTCCTGTTTGGCTGGATGACACTGGTGGGCGTGGTGCGCGCTGAATTTCTCCGCACCCGCAACTACGACTACATCCGGGCGGCGCAGGCGTTAGGGGTCAGCGACCGGCAGATCATCCTGCGGCATATGCTGCCCAACGCGATGGTGGCGACCCTCACCTTCCTGCCTTTTATTCTCTGCAGCTCTATTACCACCCTGACGTCGCTGGATTTTCTCGGCTTCGGCCTGCCGCTTGGCTCGCCCTCACTCGGCGAGCTGCTCCTGCAGGGCAAAAACAACCTGCAGGCGCCCTGGCTGGGTATTGCCGCGTTTCTTTCCGTCGCCATGCTGCTGACGCTGCTGATTTTCATCGGTGAAGCGGTTCGCGACGCCTTTGACCCCAGTAAGGCGGTGTAATATGACCCACCCGCTGTTAGCTATCGACAATCTCTCTATCGCCTTTCGCCAGCAGGGCGAGACGCAGACCGTCGTGCATAATCTGTCGCTCGAAGTGGCGGTCGGCGAAACGCTGGCCCTGGTGGGAGAATCCGGCTCCGGTAAGAGCATCTCCGCCCTGTCGGTGCTGCGGCTGCTCCCTACCCCGCCGGCAAGCTACCCCAGCGGCGATATCCGTTTTCATGGCCAGTCGCTGCTGCATGCTGATGAGGCGACCCTGCGCGGCGTACGCGGCAACCGGATCGCGATGATCTTTCAGGAGCCGATGGTGTCGCTCAATCCCCTGCACACCCTGGAAAAACAGCTCTACGAGGTGCTGTCGTTACACCGGGGAATGCGCAAAGAGGCGGCGCGCGGGGAGATCCTCGACTGCCTGGAGCGCGTCGGGATCCGTCAGGCGCCGCGGCGGCTGGCGGACTATCCGCACCAGCTCTCCGGCGGCGAGCGCCAGCGGGTGATGATCGCCATGGCGCTGCTGACGCGCCCTGAGCTGCTGATCGCCGACGAGCCGACCACCGCCCTCGATGTGTCAGTGCAGGCGCAAATTCTGCAGCTGCTGCGCGAGCTGAAGCGGGAGCTGAACATGGGGATGCTGTTTATTACCCATAACCTGAGCATCGTCCGCCAGCTGGCTGACCGGGTGGCGGTAATGCAGAACGGCCGCTGCGTGGAGCACAATCACTGTCGGGCGCTGTTCAGCGCGCCGGCTCATCCCTACACCCAACGCCTGCTGGATAGCGAACCGGACGGTGAGCCGGTGCCGTTGGCCGTCGATGCCCCGTTGCTGCTGCAGGTGGACGATTTAAACGTGGCATTTCCTGTTCGCAAAGGGATCCTGCGCCGGGTTGTCGATCACCATCGGGTGGTCAACAGCCTCAGTTTTCAGCTGCGCGCCGGCGAGACGCTGGGGCTGGTGGGCGAATCGGGATCGGGGAAAAGCACCACCGGTCTGGCGCTGCTGCGCCTGATCTCATCCGAGGGCAGGATAACCTTTACCGGTCAGCCGATTCAGGGGCGTAACCGTCGACAGCTGCTGCCGCTGCGCCGACAAATGCAGGTGGTTTTTCAGGATCCGAACTCGTCGCTCAATCCGCGCCTGACGGCGCAGCAGATTATTGAAGAAGGATTGCGCGTCCATCAGCCGACGCTGACGGCAGTCGAACGCGAACAGGCGGTGATCCTTGCCATGCAGGAGGTCGGGCTCGATCCGGCCAGCCGCCAGCGCTACCCGGCGGCATTCTCCGGCGGCCAGCGCCAGCGTATCGCCATCGCCAGAGCGTTAATCGTCAAGCCACAGCTGATCGTCCTCGACGAGCCGACTTCCTCGCTGGATAAAACCGTTCAGGCGCAGATCCTGAATCTGTTGAAAGCATTACAGCTGAAGCATCAGCTGGCCTATATTTTTATCAGCCATGATTTAGGCGTGGTGCGCGCGCTGTGTCACCAGGTGATGGTGCTGCGGCAGGGAGTGGTGGTTGAACAGGGCGAGTGCCAGTCCGTCTTCAGCGCGCCCAGGCATGAGTATACCCGCCAGCTGCTGGCGCTAAGCTGACGGTCAGAAAGGGTTATTGCCGGAGAAGGGCTCGGCGATCGCCACGCCAAAATTTTTCAGACGACAGGTGGCGGCAAACTCATCCTGCAGATTAACGAACAGGCAGGGTTCGCCTTCGCACTCAAGAACGGAACAGTCGACTTCGATGTCGCTTAACGCCTGGCTGAGCTTATGCATCACCGGCCAGGCTTTTTCACCGTCCGGACTCAGCAGTTTCAGGGCGACGAGACTGTTTTCGTTCTGCGCGCCGTTTTGCGGAATCGGTTCAACTCTGGAACCCGCAAAACCGGCCAGCCAGCGATAGCTCTGCGGCAGACGGTGTACGATAGAGAGTTGTTGTGTATTCACGTGGTTTCCCCGGAAGCAAAAGGCTTCACAATAAATTTACATCAATATTAACACACTGTTGACAAATAGTCCTACTCAGACGCAGAAAACGTTTACAGCCGCGTCGGACCAGGGTTAAGCGCTTATATTCCAGCGTGTTATTTTTTAACCCGGCAAGCCGATTGGCGCTATATGTACCCGTTTCTGTGATCCAAAACAACTTTTTTATCGCAACAATGCGACTTTTTACACTAATTGATTTTACATAAAGGAAACAAATCACAGAACCCTGAAGCCCATTACGGTTGACATGCATCAAGAAAGGGGCGATTTCGCCCCTGAAAATGTGACCTAGCGTGCGATTTTTCGCCGGCGGGAAGCGTAAAGCGAGAAGAAAATAGAGCTGGTGGCGCAGAAGGCGATAGAGATCAGCATCGGCCAGGCGGTGGTAAAGGTCGCCATCGACAGCAGCGCGCCGATAATCGCCCCGATACCAAAGCGGAAAGTCCCCGCCAGCGACGAAGCGGTGCCCGCCATATGCGGAAACTCATCGAGGATCACCGCCATAGCGTTAGACGACACCATCGATACGCAGCCAACGAAGGCCGCCACGCCGATCACCAGCGACCAGAAACCGACGTCGAGCAGCGCGCAAACCACCATCCACACCGCCATGGCAAACTGGATCCACAGCCCGGCGCGGAACATGCGCAACGCCCCTACCCGCCGCACAAACCGGCTGTTGAACATGGTCATCAGGAACAAAAAGACAATGTTCAGCGCAAAATAGTAGCCAAAGTGCTGAGGCGCAACGTGGTTAATATTGATATAGACGAAAGGCCCGGCGCTTAGGAAAGAGAACATGCCCGCGAAGCTAAAGCCGCTCGCCAGCATATAGCTCAGGACCCGCTTATGGCGGAACAGGGTGGCAAAGTTACCCAGCGTGGTGCGCAGGTGGAACGGCTGACGCCTTTCAGCCGGTAGCGTTTCGCGGATAAACAGGCCGATCATCAGCGAGGCCAGCAGGGCCACCAGGGCAAGGATCCAGAAAATGGCATGCCAGCTGAACCAGACCAGCACCGCCCCGCCGACCATCGGCGCCACCAGCGGCGCAATGGTCGTCACCAGCATGACAAACGACATCATCCGCGAAAACTCATCTTTCGGATAGATGTCGCGCATCAGGGCGTTAATCACCACGCTGGCCGCCGCGGCCGCCAGACCGTGGAAGAAGCGCATGGCGATCAGCATCTCGATGGTCTGCGACAGGGCGCAGGCCACCGCGGCCGCCGCGAAGACCAGCGTTCCGCCGAGGATCACCGGCTTGCGGCCGAGGCTGTCAGCCATCGGACCGTACAGCAGCTGACCCAACGCAAAGCCGAGGATATAGGTGCTGAGGGTCATCTGCGCGCTGCCGTCCGGCACGTGGTACTGGGCAGCGATCACCGGCAGGGCCGGGAGGTACATATCGATCGACAGCGGCATCAGCATGGCCAGCAGGCCAAGGATAAACACAATCCCCAGTGAAGAATTCTGCTTCAGCGTCACGTTTTACTCCGTGGCTGCGGGGCGCCCACGCTGGCAATTTCCGCTTCCGTCAGCGGACGATATTCACCCGGCGCCAGCGATTCATCCAGCTGGATGTCGCCGATGCGTTCCCGATGCAGGCCAACCACGTGGTTACCCACGGCGGCGAACATGCGTTTCACCTGATGGTAGCGGCCTTCGCTGATGGTGAGGCGCACTTCGGTCGGAGTGATCACTTCCAGCACCGCCGGTTTGGTGAGATCTTTTTCGTTATGCAGCTGGACCCCTTTGGCGAACAGCTCCGCGGTCCCTTCCGCCAGCGGGCTTTCCAGCGCCACCAGATAGGTTTTTTCACAATGGTGGCGTGGCGAGGTAATGCGGTGCGACCACTGGCCGTCATCGGTCATCAGCACCAGTCCGGTGGTGTCGATATCCAGCCTTCCGGCGGCGTGCAGCTTATGCGCCACCGGCTCGTCGAGGAAATAAAGGATAGTCGGATGATCGGGATCGTCGGTGGAACAGACGTACCCTTGCGGCTTGTTGAGCATAAAATAGCGCGGGCCGTTCTGCTGGGTCAGCGTGTTTCCGTCATACTCCACCTCGTGCTCCGGCTGAAGCTTAAAGGAAGCATCTTTTACAATGTCGCCGTCCACGGTAACGCGGCTGCCGCGGATTTCACGCCCGGCAATAGCCCGGCTGACGCCAAGCTGCTGAGCGATAAACTTATCAAGTCGCATGAGATTTTTTTAGCCTGTCAAAGTGCTGGAGCGGGCAAATCGCCCGAAAAAGAAGAATTTCACTGGCTAGTATAACGGGCTCTTAACACCACTCAAGGGAAAAGATTCATGGCATACTATTCGCGAGTTAATTAGCCCCGTGAATTCATGACTTTTACATTACGTCCTTACCAACAAGAAGCCGTCGATGCCACCCTCGCCTGGTTCCGTCGCCATACCGAGCCGGCGGCGATTGTCCTACCCACCGGCGCGGGCAAAAGCCTGGTGATCGCCGAGCTTGCCCGCCTGGCCCGCGGCCGCGTGCTGGTGCTGGCCCACGTCAAAGAGCTGGTGGCGCAGAATCATGCCAAATACTGCGCCCTTGGCCTCGAGGCGGATATCTTTGCCGCCGGTCTGCAGCGAAAAGAGAGCCACGGCAAAGTGGTGTTCGGCAGCGTACAGTCGGTGGCGCGCAATCTCGACCAGTTTCGCAGCGAATTTTCGCTACTCATCGTCGATGAATGCCACCGCATCAGCGATGATGACGACAGCCAGTATCAGCAGATCATCGGCCACCTGCGGCAGGTTAATCCGCAGATCCGGCTGCTCGGCCTGACGGCCACTCCGTTCCGCCTTGGCAAGGGCTGGATCTATCAGTTCCACTACCACGGGATGGTGCGCGGCGATGAAAAGGCCCTGTTCCGCGACTGCATCTATGAGCTACCGCTGCGCTATATGATTAAGCACGGCTACCTGACGCCGCCGGAGCGCCTCGATATGCCGGTGGTGCAGTACGATTTCAGTCGCCTGCAGGCGCAAAGCAACGGCCTGTTCAGCGAAGCCGATCTTAACCATGAGCTGAAAAAACAGCAGCGTATCACCCCACATATCGTCAGCCAGATCGTGGAGTTCGCCGAAAGCCGCAAAGGGGTGATGATCTTCGCCGCCACCGTGGAGCACGCCCGGGAAGTGACCGGCCTGCTGCCGGCAGGCCAGGCGGCGCTGATCACCGGGGAAACCCCGGGTCCGGAACGGGATCGCATCATCGAGGCGTTTAAAGCGCAGGAGTATCGCTATCTGGTGAACGTCGCGGTGCTGACCACCGGCTTCGACGCCCCGCACGTCGACCTGATCGCCATCCTCCGCCCCACCGAGTCGGTGAGTCTTTACCAACAGATCGTTGGCCGCGGCCTGCGCCTGGCGCCGGGAAAAACCGACTGCCTGATCCTCGACTACGCCGGCAACCCGCACGACCTGTACGCCCCGGAAGTGGGAACGCCGAAGGGTAAAAGCGACAACGTGCCGGTGCAGGTCTTCTGCCCGGCCTGCGGCTTCGCCAATACCTTCTGGGGCAAAACCACCGCCGACGGCACCTTGATTGAGCATTTTGGCCGCCGCTGCCAGGGGTGGTTCGAAGATGACGACGGCCACCGCGAACAGTGCGACTTCCGCTTTCGCTTCAAAAACTGTCCGCAGTGCAACGCGGAAAACGATATCGCCGCCCGCCGCTGCCGGGAGTGCGACACCATTCTGGTTGACCCGGACGATATGCTGAAGGCGGCGCTGAAGCTGAAGGACGCGCTGGTGCTGCGCTGCAGCGGCATGGCCCTGCAGCATGGCGGCGACGAGAAAGGCCCGTGGCTGAAGATCACCTACTACGATGAGGACGGCGCCGACGTCAGTGAGCGCTTCCGTCTGCAAACGCCCGCCCAGCGTACCGCCTTTGAGCAGTTGTTTATCCGTCCGCATACCCGCACGCCGGGGGTGCCGCTGCGCTGGATAACGCCGGCGGATATCGTGGCCCAGCAGACGCTGCTGCGCCATCCGGACTTTGTCGTCGCCCGCATGAAAGGCCAGTACTGGCAGGTGCGGGAAAAAGTGTTCGATTATCAGGGGCGTTTTCGCCGCGCCAACGAGCTGCGTTAATCACCCGAAAGCTGAGGTTTTGATTGCCCGGGTGTCGTTTGGCGGCTATAATGCCGCCCGCTTTTGCATTCGCAAAGCAGATAATCCGCCTGTTGCTGGGTCGCCTGTAGCAGGCTTTATATATAGAGAGACATCAATGTTTACTATCAACGCAGAAGTACGTAAAGAGCAGGGTAAGGGTGCGAGCCGCCGCCTGCGCGCAGCTAACAAGTTCCCGGCAATCATCTACGGTGGCGAAGCTGCTCCGGTTGCTATCGAACTGGACCACGACAAAGTATGGAACATGCAGGACAAAGCTGAGTTTTACGGCGAAGTTCTGACCGTCGTGGTTGATGGCAAAGAAGAAAAAGTCAAAGTTCAGGCTGTTCAGCGCCACGCGTTCAAGCCGAAACTGACTCACATCGACTTCGTTCGCGCGTAATCGCCGATAGCAAGTTGTATGGCAAGCGCCCCGGGGTCTTCGGCTCCGGGGCGTTTTGTTATCCGCGCCGCCAAAGCTCCGGCGCCTCGTCCACGATGTCGCTAAGCATCCGATGCTTATTCATTCCGGGCAGCCAGAGCATCACCATGGTGACGTTCAGCCCCTGACTGCCGACCTCCGTCGCGATTTCACTGACTCCCTGCCACTCGCCTGGCCGCAAATGGTCCGGTAAAAACCCCCAGCCCCTCCCCTGCTCCAGCGCATGGCGCAGCAGAGTAATTTCGTTCATATACAGCGTATGGCCGGAGATCTGCAGCCGGCGGGCAATCTGATCGTCACTGCGCCGGTGCATCACTAACTGCGGCGTCAACGAAAGATTCAATAGCGTCAGCGGCCGCGGAGCGTCGTGGAACAGACTGTCCGCCGCGTAGAAACGCAGATCCACGGTGCCGAGCGCCCGCCACTCCATTTCGCTCCCCAGCGTGCGGTTGTTAGCCTGGCACAGCGCCATATCCGCCACGCCATCGCTCAGCGCCTGCTCGGCTTCGCGCCGCGAGGCGCTCCAGCAGCTCAGGCGGATCTGCCGCCGGGCCAGCGTATCGGCCAGCGCGCAGAGAAAATCACGTGGGATAAAGGGATCGTACACCAGACGCAGCGCCTGTCCGGTGGTTTGCGGCAGCGTTTGCGCAAAAGACTCGAAAGCCTGCGCCTGGCGCAACAGCAGATGCGCCTGACGAAAAAGCTGCTCGCCTTCGGCGGTTAAGATCAGGGTACGCCCTTCCCGGCTGAACAGATGGTAACCCAGCGCGTCTTCCAGATAGTCCAGCAGATCGCGCAGCGTGGTTCGGTCTTTACCTAACCGAATGGCCGCCCGCGACAGGCTGCCGGTCTCGGCGATAGTGGCGAATGCTTCAATCTGCGCGAAAGAATATTGCAGGGTTTTCATCCTTCTCTCCCTTACGGGGGAAAATCCCCCCTGTGCTGATTTTAGCCGGCGCGCGCCGATTTATATACTGCGCAGCGAATCTATGGCAAACGAGGAAAGGAAGATGATAAGAAAACCACTGGCCCTGGCGTTAATCCTGGCGGCGCTGCCGGCGGCGGCAATGGCGCAAAACTGCGGCGGCCTGACGCTGGATGTCTGCCCAACGCCTTACGATCAAACGCTACCCGCGGCCAAAGACATGCTCAGCTGGGATCAGACTTCACGCGTGATTGGCTTTCGCAATGACTATCGCAACTATGCCGGGGATGTCTTCCGCCACGGCGCCTCAGTGCCGCTGGAACGCGCTGAAAAACAATTGACCGATGCCCGCTATACCCTTAACGGCCACACCTGGACCCTGCAGGATTACCTGAAGCGCGAGAACGTCAGCGGTATGCTGGTGCTGAAAGACGGCAAAGTCGCCTGGAAATATCTTGGCGACGGCAACACCGATACCACCCTGTGGACCTCACGCTCGGTGGGAAAATCGGTGGTCTCGACGCTGGTGGGTATCGCCATTCAGCAGGGTAAGATACACTCCCTCGATGATCTGATTACCGTTTATGAGCCCGAACTGAAAGGCACCGCCTGGGACGGCGTGACGCTGAAGCAGTTAATTCAGCACACCAGCGGTGTGGAATGGAATGAAGACTACACCGACCCGCAGTCGCACTTCGCCCGCCTGACCCAGTGCGAGGCGCAGCACGGCGCCTATGCCTGCGTGCGCAAGATCGTCACCGGCCTGGCGCGCCAGCATCCGGCGGGGGAGCAGTGGTCCTACTCTTCCGGCGGCGCCTGGCTGTTGGGCGATATCCTGGAGCGCGCCACCGGTATGCCGCTGGCCGCCTGGCTTGAGCAGTCGCTGTGGCAGCCCGCCGGGATGGCCCACGACGGCGTATGGCATGCTTATCAGCAAGGGAAGCATGATGTTGGCGCCCATGGCTTTAACGCCACCCTTGAAGACTGGGGCCGCTTCGGCGAATTCGTCGCCCGCGATGGTCGGTTAAGCAACGGCAAACAGCTGGTGCCTGCGGGCTGGTTCGATCAGGCCGCAAGCTGGACCACAGCGCTAAACTCGGTCTCGGCGGCGCATCCGCAAGGTATCTACGGCTATCAGTGGTGGAATAACGCCATTCCGGCGAATGCGCAAAACGTCCAGCCGACGCCGCAGGAAGGGCTGAAGGACTCGCTGTGGGCGCTGGGTATCTACGGCCAGGTGATCATGGTGAACCGCGCGGAACACCTGGTGATCGTCCAGTGGTCGACCTGGCCGCAGGCGGAACCCTCCTTTAACGCCCAGCCGCTGGAAGCGGCGCTGATGTACAGCGCCATTGCCCGCGAGCTGCGTTAACCCCCCCAGCTCCTTGCCGCTCAGCCGGCGAGGAGCGTGTCGGCATTCAGCGCCAGGTGCTGCAGCAGGATAATGGTTTTGGCATCCATGATCTCGCCATCGCGAATGGCCTGCAGCGCCCGCGCCAGCGGCCACTCCAGCACTTCAATGTCCTCACCTTCCGCCGCCAGCCCGCCGCCCTCTCCCTGCCGGTCATCGGCCTGATATTCGGCGATAAAAAAGTAGAGTTTTTCGGTGACAGATCCGGGGCTCATAAAGACGGTGAAGACGGGCTCGATGCGCGTCACCCGAAAGCCGGTCTCCTCTTCCGCTTCGGCAACGATCCTCGCCTCCGGCGAGGCGTTATCCAACAGCCCGGCCGCCGCTTCAATGAGATATCCGTCGTGACCGTGAGTAAACACCGGAAAACGGAACTGACGAGTCAGGACCACCGTTCGCTTTTCCCGGTTGTAGAGTAAAATGACCGCGCCGTTGCCGCGATCGTAGGCCTCGCGGCTCTGCTCCTGCCAGCGTCCGTCCCGGCGCTGCAGTTCAAAGGTATATTTTTTCAGCGTGTACCAGTTATCAGAGAGCAGCGTCTCGCGAATGTGGCGGACGTGCGGTGCATGAGTTTGCATGTTATATCCCCTTTAAGATGACAACAGGCACCATAACATGCATAATAGTGCACAAACAAGATCACTCGTGAAGGAAAAATCATGCTCGCCAGTCAACGAAAACAGCAAATCCTGCACATCCTTGCGGAGGAAAAACAGGTGATGTCCGGGGAGCTGAGCCAACGGTTTAACGTCTCAGAGGACTCCATTCGCCGCGACCTGCGCGAGCTGGCGGCGGAAGGAAAACTGCAGCGGGTCCACGGCGGGGCGCTGCCGGTCTCCGCTGCCATCGCCCCTATTGAAACACGCAAAAGCGTGCAAATCGCCTCCAAGCAGGCGGTAGCGCGCGCCGCCGCCGCCCGGATCCAGCCTGGACAGGTGGTGATTGTCGATGGCGGCACCACCACCGCGGCGATGATCGGCTTCTTACCCGCCGACCTCAGCTGCACGGTGGTCACCCACAGCCCCGGCATCGCCGTGGCGCTGGTCGATCACCCGCGAATCGAGGTGATCCTGCTTGGCGGCAAAGTGTTTAAGCATTCAGTTGTCGCCGTCGGCCCCGAAACGCTGGAAGGAATGGCGCGGATCAACGCCGATGTGTTCTTTATGGGGGTGACCGGCGTCCACCCGCGAGCGGGTTTTACCACCGGTGATTATGAAGAGGCAGGCATCAAGCGCGCGCTGGCGGCCAGGGCCGCGGAAACCGTGGTGATGGCCTCCCGGGAAAAGCTCAACGCCGCGTCGGCCTTTGCCATCGGCGAGCTGAACCTCGCCAGTACGCTTATCGTCGATGGGGATCCCGACGCCGCGCTGCGCCAGCAGCTGGTGCAGCGCGGCGTGGAGATCGTCCCCGTTCAGCGGTCGCGCTGACGGGGCGCGGCGCTTAGTTGCCGCCGGAGGTCCGGCGCTGCAGCTGGTCGCGCAGGTTCGGCGGGGTGCCCTTAATGGTCAGAGTATCGGTGGCGGGATCCCAGAATACGCGTTCGCCCAGCAGCATCGCGTCGAAGTTAATGGTTAAACCGCCGCCGCTGCCGGCAAACTTGGTCAGCTGGCGTAAGGTGCTGCGATCCGCCGGGAAGCTCTCTTCCAGTTCGTAACCCTGTTCGGCGGTGAATTCCTGGAAGCTCTTTTCGCTGACGCCGGCCAGCTCTTTGGACAGCGATTCCAGCTCAATCTCTTCCCCGGCCTGCAGCTGTTCGTTGCAGTACGCATAGACCTGCTGACGCACATTCTGTCGCTCGGATTTATCAAGCTGCGCGTCGGCGGCGAAGTCGTCCACCGCCTGCAGCAGGCCGCGGTTCTGCGCTTTGGCGTTGAGGCCTTCGCTGGCCCCGAGGAAATCCATAAAGAAATCGGCCACTTTGCGCCCCACCCGCCCTTTCAGGAAGGTTAAGTAGCGAGTCGACTCCGGGTTGGTTTCCCACTCGGTCAGATCGATGCGCGCGACGATATCGGCATGGTTAATATCCAGATAATGGGTCGAGCGGATATCCAGCTCTTCGTTGACGCGCATACTGCTCAGGTTATTGAGCACCGCCACCAGCAGATACTCGACCGCCAGGTAACGATACTGGCAGAAGAGGACAATGCCCCCTTCGGCGAACGGGTATTTCGCCAGCTCATCGCGTAGGCGGCCGGTCGCCGCGCGGCTGAACGCCAGAAACTCCTCTTCGCCCTGACGCTGCAGGCGCAGCGCCTGCGCCAGTTCGCTCTCTTCATTGAACAGCCCATAGGCTTTGCTTTTGGCGCTATAAACCCGGTGCAGTTCAGCCATCATCTCGACGACCGTCGCGTTCGGCTCCAGCAGTGACTCGCGCAGCACCAGCTCCAGATTTTGTTCATCACGTTTGATTAACTGATGCAGGGCAATCTGGTCGATATCCAGACTCATGTTAAACTCTCCTTTTAGACCGGGCGGTATTCAACCACCGCCGGGTAGCCGACGCAACTGGCGCCACACATTTCGACGTCATGACTGACGATCGGTGCGCTTTTGCGCCGCGGCGAAAAAATGCGGAAAAAAAGCTGCTGCTACGGTAATATGTTGCCCTTTCACGAACAAACAGATTTTGAGTTTATGCCGCAAATTTCCCGCTATAGCGATCAACAGGTCGAACAGTTGCTCAGCGAGCTGACGAACGTCCTGGAATCACACAAAGCCCCGGTTGACCTTTCACTGATGGTGTTAGGCAATATGGTGACCAACCTGATCAACAGTAGCGTCGCGCCGGCGCAGCGTCAGGCCATCGCCCGTTCTTTCGCGCAGGCTTTGCAATCTTCGATTAACGACGATCCAGCGCATTAAGGATAACAGCAACAGTATATGGTGACTCTACGTCAGCCCTACCGAGAAAAAGTCTCCCAGATGGTTAGCTGGGGGCACTGGTTCGCCCTGTTCAACATGTTGTTGGCCATGGTGCTCGGCAGCCGCTACCTTTTTGTCGCCGACTGGCCGACGACGCTTGCCGGACGACTCTTTTCGTACGTCAGTCTCGTCGGGCACTTCAGCTTCCTGGTGTTTACCAGCTATGTGCTGATCCTCTTTCCGTTGACCTTTATCGTGGTCTCGCAGCGCCTGATGCGCTTCCTGTCGGTGATCCTTGCCACCGCCGGGATGACGCTGTTGCTGATAGACAGCGAGGTCTTTACCCGCTTCCATCTTCATTTAAATCCGGTGGTCTGGGAGCTGGTCATCAACCCTGACCAGAATGAGATGGCGCGCGACTGGCAGCTGATGTTTATCAGCGTCCCGGTCATCTTTTTGATTGAAATGCTCTTCGCCACCTGGAGCTGGCAAAAGCTGCGCAGCCTGACGCGCCGCCGCCATTACGCCCGCCCGGTGGCCTGGTTCTTCTTTTTGTCGTTCGTCAGCAGCCACCTGGTCTATATCTGGGCGGATGCCAACTTCTATCGCCCGATCACCATGCAGCGAGCGAATCTACCGCTTTCCTATCCGATGACCGCCCGTCGTTTCCTTGAGAAACATGGCCTGCTCGACGCCCAGGATTATCAGCGTCGCCTGGTGGAACAAGGGGCGCCGGAGGCGGTATCGGTCCAGTATCCGCTCAGTAACCTGCGCTACCGCGACCTCGGCGCGGGCTATAACGTGTTGCTGATCACCGTCGACAACCTGAACTACTCGCGGTTTGAAAAGACGATGCCGGCGCTGGCGGCGTTTGCCAAAGAAAACGTCAACTTTACCCAGCATATGAGCTCGGGCAATACCGCCGACAGCGGCCTGTTTGGCCTGTTCTACGGCATTTCGCCAGCCTATATGGACGGTGTCCTCTCGGCGCGTATTCCCGCAGCGCTGATCACCGCCCTCAACCAGCAGGGCTACCAGCTGGGGCTGTTCTCTTCCGATGGGTTTAGCAGCCCGCTGTATCGCCAGGCGCTGCTCTCCGACTTCTCGCTGCCGAGCGCGAAGACCCAGAGCGACGAGCAGACCGCCAATCAGTGGATCAGTTGGCTGGACCGTTACGCGCAGGATGAGAATCGCTGGTTCTCGTGGATCTCGCTGAATGGCACCACTCTCGACGACACGCAGCAGCAGAACTTTGTCCGCCGTTATAGCAAGGCGGCAGGCGACGTTGATGCCCAGATCGATCGGGTGCTGAACGCGCTGCGCGAAGCCGGCAAGCTCGATAATACGGTGGTGATTATCACCGGCGGCCACGGCAAGCCGCTTAACGTCAAACACGACTCATTCGACTGGTCGCGCGAGCAGCTGCAGGTGCCGCTGGTTATTCACTGGCCGGGCACGCCAGCCCAGGAAATTGCCACCCTGACCGATAACAAAGATGTGATGACCACGCTGATGCAGCGCCTGCTTCACGTTTCGACGCCGGCCAATGAGTATTCGCAGGGTGAAGATCTGTTCAGCGCCGCGCGGCGTCGGAACTGGGTCACCGCGGCCAACGGCGATACGCTGGCCATTACCACCCCGACCATCACCGTGGTCCTCAACCATAACGGCACCTACACCACCTGGAGCCGCGACGGCGAGAAAATCAAAGATCAGAAACCGCAGCTCAGCCTGTTGCTGCAGGTCCTGACCGACGAAAAACGCTTTATCGCTAACTGATTGATTAATTATGAATCAATCGCGCGCGACCCGCTTGCATTCGCCTGGGGAACGGGTAATATTGTTCCCCACGCGTCGGCACGTAGCGCAGCCTGGTAGCGCACCGTCATGGGGTGTCGGGGGTCGGAGGTTCAAATCCTCTCGTGCCGACCAAAAATCCCAGAGAAACCAGCCTTTTAAGGCTGGTTTTTTTATGTCTCTCTTTTACGCCCGTCCCCCACCTCGTTGAATTTGTGCCCTTTCCGCACCACAGCGTATAGAGTACGACTATCCTGATGGTAAATTACGTCGTAGCATCTATTATTCGACCGTATGACTCATAAGCAGGAGCGGATGACATGAGAGTTAATGGACTTACCAAAGGATTTTTCATCCTTATCGTCTTCATTGTAACCCTGGCCTTTTTTGATGTTCTCTCACCCTACTATTCCGCCATTCTCTGGGCCGCGATCCTCGCGGTGATTTTTAATCCGGTCAAAAACAAAATTCGCACCCGCCTCGGCGAGCGTAATGGCCTGGCGGCGCTGATGACCATCGTCATTATCTGCCTTATCGTGTTTACGCCGCTGGCGATTATCCTGTCGTCACTGGCCTACGAGCTGAACGTGGTGTACAGCAAACTGCAGCATAACGATACCCAGTTCCCGACGGTGGTCGCCAGCCTGATTGCCCACCTCCCCGGCTGGGCCAGAAGCTTCCTGGCAGAACATAACCTTGATAGCGCGCAGCAGATCCAGCAGCAGCTCTCCGATGTCGCCCTGAAAGGTGGCCAGTATCTGGCCGGCAGCGCGTTTCTGATTGGCAAAGGGACCTTTGGCTTTACCGTCAGCTTCGGCATCATGCTGTACCTACTGTTTTTCCTGCTGAAGGATGGACCTTACCTGGTGCTGTTGATCCTCGAATCTCTGCCGTTATCCAGCTATGTGAAGCAGCACCTGTTCGCTAAGTTCGCCGCAGTGGCCCGCGCCACGGTAAAAGGCACCGTCGCCGTGGCGCTGGCGCAGGGGGCGCTGGGCGGCTTAGCCTTCTGGATCGCCGGTCTGGACGGCAGCATTCTCTGGGGGGCGCTGATGGCGTTCCTGTCGCTTATCCCGGCGGTGGGCTCGGCCATTATCTGGGTGCCGGCGGCTATTTACCTTTTTGCTACCGGCCAGTTGTGGCAGGGCGCCTTTATCGTGGGCTTCTTTGTCGTTGTGATTGGTCTGGTGGACAATATTCTGCGTCCGCTGCTGGTGGGCAAGGATACCAAGATGCCGGACTACCTGATCCTGATCGCCACTTTAGGCGGCATGGAGATCTACGGTATCAATGGATTCGTGATCGGGCCACTGATCGCCGCCTTGTTTATCGCCTGCTGGAATTTGCTGTCGGGACGGGAACATGCTGGCAACACCGATGAAATCGATGAAGAGTTTATTGAGGAAGCAAAAAATAGCCGTACTGAATAGCTTCTCCGGCAGGCGTCTGGCGGCCCGCCAGCGCCACTGTCGCGCTCTGAACGCTGCCCTTTTGCCAGTAGATAACACTATTCACTTTGCAAAAAATGGTAAATAAATCTTAACATTCAGCTAAGTGATGATAGGCTATCCCTGTCAGGAACGAAAATAAAGGATGATCAACCGTGAAAAAAATCACTACGCTAGCCGTTTCTCTGCTCACCGCCGCCTGCATGTCTGCCGGTGCCCTGGCCGCAGACCAGCCGCTGGAAAAAGTCGCGCCGTTCCCGAAAGCGGAAAAAGGCATGAAGCGTCAGGTTATTCAGCTGCCGCAGCAGCAGGATGAGTCGGCGTTGAAGGTTGAGCTGATGATCGGCCAGACGCTGGAAGTCGACTGTAACCACCATCGTTTTGGCGGGCAGCTGGAAAGCAAAACCCTGGAAGGCTGGGGTTATGACTACTATGTCTTTGATAAGCTGAGCGGCCCGGTATCCACCATGATGGCCTGCCCGGACGGCAAGAAAACGAAGAAATTTGTTACTGCCGGCCTCGGCGATGACGCTATGCTGCGCTACAACAGCAAGCTGCCGATCGTCATCTACACGCCGACTAATGTCGATGTAAAATATCGCATCTGGCGCGCCGACGAGACTATCGGCAACGCCGAGATCCGCTAAGGCGCGCAATTAAATCAGCAATAAAACAACGGCAGCCCGCAGGCTGCCGTTTTTGTCAGAGCGCGATGTCCGCCATCGGCTTGCCGCCGCTCAGCGGCTTCAGCTCCGCCTGCGGAGCTTCATCCGCCGCCGCGGCCGGCTCATATTTCAGCTCCAGCACTTCACTGGTCCACGCCAGCGCTTTCTCAATCTCCGCCGGGTTGCCATCAAGGCGAATACCGTAGGTCGGGATGATCGCCTTCAGCCTGGCCTGCCATTCGGGCGAATTCACTTTGTCTTTAAACACTTTTTCCATCAGCTGCAGCATGATAGGCGCCGCGGTGGAGGCGCCTGGCGATGCGCCGAGCAGCGCCGCGACGGTGCCTTCGTCATCGCTGACCACTTCGGTGCCCAGGCGCAGTACCCCGCCCTTCTTCGCATCGCGCTTGATGATCTGCACGCGCTGACCGGCCTGCCACAACCGCCAGTCCTCTTTCCGCGCTTCCGGATAGTATTCGCACAGCGCGGCCAGACGATCTTTATCTTTCTGCATCACCTGGCTAATCAGGTATTTCACCAGATCGAAGTTGTCCAGGCCGACGTTGAGCATCGGCAGGATATTCGAGGTATTGGTCGAGGCCAGCAGATCCCACAGCGAACCGTTCTTCAGGAAGCGGGTCGAGAAGGTGGCGAACGGCCCGAACAGCACCACGCGTTTACCGTCGATAATACGGGTATCGATGTGCGGCACTGACATCGGCGGCGCGCCCACTTCGGCCTGGCCGTAAACCTTCGCCAGATGGTGGTTTACTACCTCCGGATTTTCGCAGACCAGGAACTGGCCGCCGACCGGGAAGCCGGCATACTCTTTGGCCTGCGGAATGCCGGTTTCCTGCAGCAGGGTCAGCGCCGCGCCGCCGGCGCCGATAAAGATAAATTTGGCTTTAATAACCCGCTTCTGACGACGGTTGTCGGCATCCGCGAGGGTCACCGTCCAGCTCTTATCGGCGTTGCGCTTGAAGCGACGCACCACGGTGCCCAGCTGCAGGGAGAAATTATCATGCTTTTGCAGGCTGGCGATCAGCTGGCGGGTGATTTCGCCATAGTTGACGTCGGTTCCCATTTCCGTACGGGTGGCGGCCACCTTTTGCAGCGGGTCGCGGCCTTCCATCACCAGCGGCGCCCAGGCTTTGATTTGCTGATGGTCTTCAGAATAACGAATGCCGCGGAACAGTTCGCTCTGCTGCAGCGCCGCATAGCGCGCGCGCAGGAAGTTGACGTTATCTTCGCCCCACACAAAGCTCATGTGCGGCACGCTGTTAATGAATGATTTTGGTTTGTTCAGGACGCCGCGCGTCACCTGATGCGCCCAGAACTGACGCGAGATGTGGAAGGCTTCGTTGATGTCGACCGCTTTGTCGATATTGATGCCGTTGGCGGTCTGCGGCGTATAGTTCAGCTCCATCAGCGCCGCGTGGCCGGTACCCGCATTGTTCCACCCGTTTGAGCTCTCTTCCGCCACGCTGGACATCTGCTCAACCATGGTAATAGACCAGTCTGGCTCAAGCTCCTGCAGCCAGGTTCCCAGTGTGGCGCTCATAATGCCGCCGCCAATCAACAATACATCCGTCTCTTGCTCATGGCGGGTGTTGGTCCGAGTGCTGTTGGGACCAACCGCCTGTGAGCGTGGTACGGCCATCTTTTTATTCATCGGATTTGAGCCTTACTTTACTCGCTGTTTTATTTAGCGCAGGTGATACGATTGTCACCCCTCACGTTACCACCGAAGCTCAAAAATTTAAATATTGTTTAAATTTTAAGTTCTGTTTTGAGATCCGTTATAAAAATGTTTAATAAATGTATACACCAAATCACTTTTTGTACTGGTGCCCTGGCAGATTCCGCGCTATCATCCCTGGTTTTGTGACAGACCGCACGGAAGCAGGGCCTGACACCGCTCCTCCTTTTTTTATAATCTGCGAACTTTTTTTATGCCCCCAGTTTCAGACCCCGCCGCTTCCGGCAACCTGCGTCCAATCCTTCGTTCTCCGTCGCTGCTGACGCGCGAAGTCCTGGCCGGCGTGCTCACCGCCCTGGCGTTAATTCCTGAAGTGATTTCGTTTTCGGTTATTGCCGGCGTTGACCCGCAGGTGAGCCTGATTGCTTCCGTCGTGCTCTGTCTGGCGATGTCGCTACTCGGCGGACGCCCGGCGATGGTCACCGCCGCCGCGGGATCAGTGGCGCTGGTCATTGGCCCGATGGTGCATCAGCACGGCGTGGGTTACATTCTGCCAGCCGTCATTCTGGCGGGTATGATTCAAATTTTGTTTGGTCTGTGCGGCATGGCGCGCCTGATGCGCTTTATTCCCCCGGCGGTGATGACCGGGTTCGTCAACGCCCTCGGGATCCTGATTTTCTTCGCCCAGGTGCCGCACTTCTGGAGCCGCCAGCCGCTGATCGTCGGCCTGTTCGTCCTGACGCTGCTTATCGTTCTGTGGGCGCCGCGCTTTATTAAGACTATCCCGGCGCCGCTGATCGCCATCGTCGCGCTCACTCTCTATACCGCGACCACCGGCCAGCTGCTGCCGACCGTGGGTGATGAAGGGTCAATGAGCGGCGGCCTGCCGGGGTTCACCGCCCTGACCGTTCCCCTGAACCTGACCACCCTGCAGATAATCTGGCCGTGCGCCCTCAGCATCGCCTTTGTCGGCCTCATGGAGTCTCTGCTGACGGCTAAGCTGGTGGATGACCTGACCCATACGCCGTCGAATAAATCGCGGGAGAGCGCCGGGCTGGGGATCGCCAACATCCTCGCCGGCTGTTATGGCGGTATCGCGGGCTGCGCGATGATCGGCCAGACTATCGTTAACGTGGAAATGGGCAAAGCCCGTAGCCGTCTCTCAACGGTTATCGCCGGCCTGGTGCTGCTCCTGCTGGTGACAGCGCTCAGCCAGGTGATGGCGAAGATCCCGATGGCGGTCCTGGCCGGGGTGATGGTGATCGTGGCGGTGAAGACCTTTAGCTGGCACAGCATTCGCCCGGGCGAGCTGGCGTGCAATCCGTGGCCGGAAACGCTGGTGATGCTGGTGACCGTCGCCGCGACGGTGGGAACCAGCAATCTGGCGATTGGCGTGCTGGCGGGGATTGTCGCGATGGCGATCATCCCCCGCCGCCTGCGAGCAAAAGCGCAGGCTACATCAGAAACAGCGTCGCCAGGCCCAGAAAAATAAAGAAGCCGCCGGTGTCGGTGATAGCGGTGATCATTACGCTGGAGCCGACCGCCGGGTCACGCCCCAGCTTCACCATGAGCATCGGGATTATCACGCCCATCATCGCCGCCATCAGCAGGTTGAGCATCATGGCCAGCGTCATCACCCCACCAAGCTGCGGATCGTCATACAGCCACCAGGTGATGGCCCCCATGATCCCGCCCCACACCAGGCCATTAATCAGTGCAACGCCCATTTCACGCAGGATCAGAAAGGTAAAGCTGCCGGGCTGGATCTGCTGCAGCGCCATCGCCCGAACGATCATGGTGATCGTCTGGTTGCCGGTATTGCCGCCGATCCCGGCGACGATCGGCATCAGCGAGGCCAGCGCCACCAGCTGTGAAATGGTATGTTCGAAGCCGTCGATGACCCTGGAAGCGATAAACGCCGTACACAGGTTCACCGCCAGCCACGCCCAGCGCGTTTTCACCGCTTTGCTGACCGGGGCGAAGACATCTTCTTCATCGCTCAGGCCGCCCATCCGCCGCAGATCGTTGTCGGTCTCTTCATAGACCACATCGACGATCTCATCGATGGTCAGACGGCCGATCAGTTTGCCATCGGCATCGATAACGGCGGCGCTGAGCAAGTCATCACGCTCGAAGGTGCGCGCCACCTTCTCCGCTTCTTCGTGCGGCTGAAAGGTGACCGGATCGCCCTCCATCACCTCCCCCACCCGCTTCTGCGCATCGTTGAGCAGAATGGTCTGCAGCTCCAGCTCGCCGAGCAGCAGCTTATTGCGGGTGGTGACGAACAGTTTATCGGTGTTCTCCGGCATTTTCCCGAGACGCCGCAGATAGCGCTGGACCGCCGCCAGGGTGGCCTCCGGCCGCACCGTAATGACCTCAAACTCCATGATCGACCCGACGCTGTTGTCGGCGTAGCGCATAATCTGGCGAATACGGGCGCGCTTCTCAGCCGGCAGGGTCGCCAGCAACCGTCCGGTAAGATTGCGCGGCAGATGCTGCAGCAGGTAAACCTGTTCATCGATATCCAGCGGCTGCATCGCCTGCAGCAGCTCGTGGTCGCTCATCTTATCGATGAGGTCGCCCCAGACGTTTTCTGAAGCTTCCAGCAGCACTTCGCCGCGTTTATCGTCGGGCACCAGGCACCACAGCGCGGTGCGGGCGTCATAGGGGAGCGCTTCCAGCGCATCGGCGAGATCCGGCGGCGGCAGATGCGAGACCAGCATTTCCACTTCAGCCAGGTCATCGGCCAGCGTCCCTTCATCGTAACGTTCGGCCAGCGTCAGTTTGCCCAGCAGCGCGGAGGTCACCGCTTTATCGGTGCTCAAGAGCCAAATCAGACGGGCGCGCTCTTCGTCACGCAAGCGGGCGCTTTTTTTATGCAAAACGGACATCGGTCAGGCAATCCTTTTGAGAATAGTGAGCCGGCCTGCGGGCCGGAAGCCTTAAGCATAGCGCGAGGAGGGGGAAATAATAACCGTCAGCACTGTAGACGCTGAAAATTTCAGCGGCGCCCGGCTTTCCCCGGGCGCGCAGCGTGAATCAGGCCGTGCGGGCCACCGCATCGCGGGAGGCCTGCGCCCGCTCTTCGCCAGTGAGCTCGGACAGCTGCCCGGCACGCATCTCCAGCAGGCGATCGGCGTGCTGAAAGTAGTGATCGTCATGGCTGATGGCAAACACGGTTTTCCCCATCTGCTTCATCAGCGGCAGCAGGACCTGGTAGAACTCGCGGCGGAAATGCGGGTCCTGATCCGCCGCCCATTCATCCAGCAGAATGATATCCCGGGACTCGGCCAGCGCCAGCAGGAGCGCCACGCGCTTCTTCTGCCCTTTCGACAGCCGCAGGTCGCCGATCTTACCGTTTTCCAGCTGCAGCTTGTGGGCCATTTGCAGACGCTCCAGCCACGTTGCCACCAGCGCCGGATCGGCCTCCTCGCCCTGCGGCCCGAGCAGACGGTCGAACAACCAGACGTCAGTAAACACCGCGGAGAACAGTTTGCGGTACGCCTCCGGTTTATCCGCCGCCAGCGGCTGGCCGTCCACCAGAATCTGACCGGAAATCGGCTGATACAGGCCGGTCAGGAGCATCGCCAGGGTTGATTTGCCGCTGCCGTTGCCGCCGATGAGAAACACCAGCTCGCCGCGTTTTAGCGTCAGATTAAGCGGCCCTACCGCAAAGCGCTGGTCCGGATAATGGAAGGTGACATCGCGCAGCTCCAGCGTCTGCCAGTCAGCCTGCGGCTGCGGCCGGGGGAAATCCGCCCGGTAAGGGGCGAGCGAGAACTGGCGCAGCTTGTTGAACGCCACCTGGGCGCTAAGCAGCGTGGGCAGCGCGCCGACGGCGGAGAGCAGCGGCGTGCGCAAAAACAGCAGCGTCAGGGAGTAGGTCGCCGCCACGGCGGTATCGGCCCAGCCGAGGCTGTTGGCCATCCAGAACACCAGCCCGATGGCGCCAAGCATCATAATATTCGACCAGTTGACCGCGCTGAGATGGAAGGTATCGGCGCGAACGATGTGGTGCCGGTAGTCGCGGGCGTCCGGGAGATAGAGCTGATTAAACACGTACTCCGCGCGCTCCCGGTTGAGGGTCAGCTCTTTACGCCCTTCCAGCACCGTCTGGTAGTCGTGATAGAGCTTATCTTCCGTTTCGCGCAGGCTGGCCATATGTTTGTACACCCGCGACACCAGCACAAAGCCGCCCCAGATGGTGAGCGCCATCCACAGCGCCGTCACCAGCATCATTTTTCCTGACAGCCAGGCCAGATAAGCGGCGGAGCCGAAGGTGAGAATGATCCCCTGCACCAGCTCAGGGAGGCGTACAAAGGCGATGGTAATATTGCGGATATCGCTGGTCAGCCCGGCAAGCAGCGACGCGCTGCCGATCTTCTCCACCTGTTCAATCTGGGTATCGAGGATGCGTTTCACAAACTCGCCGCGCAGGCGAAAAACAAAATGGTGGCCGAGGGTGGTCAGCGCCAGCTGCGAGCCCAGGGTCACCGCCATTAACAGCCCCAGCAGGCCAAGAAATTCCGGCAGCACCCGCAGCGAGGTATCGACAGTGGCGATCAGGCGCATGTTAATAAAAGCGATTAAGCCGATACCCAGCGCGGCGCTGAGCAGGCTAAGGGCAATAACGCCCAGAAACGGCCAGCGATACTGGCGCCAGACGAGAGAAAGAAGTTCCATAACAGGCTATCCGGAAAAGCAAAACAGCCAGCAGTTTAAACGGCTCGCCGGTGACATCAAGAATAATTCTTATTTTAATCGCCGGGACGGCCCGCCTGCCGAAAGGTGAGGTTATATCGACAGTCGCCGGTCTCGGGATGATGGCCCGCTTTCAGCGGCTGAATGCCATGATAAAACAGGCGCGACTCCCCGCCCCAGACCACCACATCGCCATGCTCCAGCAACAGCCGCTGCAGCGGGTCGCTGCGCTGCAACCCGCCAAACTGAAAGATGGCCGGCAGGCCCAGGGAGACCGAGACGATCGGGGCCCGCAGATCCTGTTCATCTTTATCCTGATGCAACGACAGCTTTGCGCCGGGCTGGTAGCGGTTAATCAGACAGGCGTCGGGGGAAAAGCCCGGATAGCCGCCGGCCGCGGCTGCCGCCAGCGCCAGTTCATGGAACACGGCCGGCATCGGCGGCCAGGTGTGACGGGTGACCGGATCGACCGGGGCGTAGAGGTAGCCGTGGCGATCGGTGGTCCAGCCCAGCCGGCCGCAGTTGGTCATCGCCACCGACATGGTGTACCCGCCCGGCGTGACCATCTGGCGAAACGGCGACTGGCGGGCGACGTCGGCAATCGCCTGCAGCAGCCCTGGGGCACGCTCGCGGGCAAAGCGGCGAAGCACCACCGCGCCGGGGGCCAGCGGCTCCTGCCACGGTGGGGTATCGCTAAACAGATCGAGCATTACTCCTCCTCTCGTTGCGCCTCGCGCGCCAGCAGCTGCCCTTTTCGCGCCGTTCCCCAGCGATAACCGGATAGCGCGCCATCTTCACGCACCACCCGATGGCAGGGAACGATCACCGCCAGTGAATTCGCCGCGCAGGCGCCGGCCACGGCTCTTACCGCCCGCGGCTGGCCAATATGCTCGGCCACCTGGCGGTAGCTTCGGGTCTCCCCCGCCGGGATCTGCCGCAGCGCCTGCCAGACCTGCAGCTGGAACGCGGTGCCCCGCAGATCCAGCGGCAGCGACACCGGCCGCCGGCTGTCGTCGAGGTGGGCGAAAATCTCCGCCATCTGACGACGAAACTCAGGGTCGCCCTGACGCAGCTCGGCGCGGGGAAAGCGCTGACGCAGATCGTCGAGCAAAGCAGCATCGTTATCACCCGGCAGCACAGCGCAGACGCCGCGTTCACTTTGCGCCACCAGGCAGCGGCCCAGCGCACAGTCGCCTGTCGTCCAGGTCACCACGGTGGCGGCGCCGCCGCGGCGAAACTGGCTGGCGGTCATCCCTAAGGCGGCATCGGCCTGGCGATAATAGCTGCTGCTGTCGGGAAAGCCGGCCGCCAGCGCGGCGCGGGTCACCGGTTTCCCCTGCTCCAGCGCCTCCCGCAGGCGTCGCGCGCGCCACGCCTGCTGCCAGGCTTTCGGGGTCATGCCGGTGACGGATTTGAATAAACGGTGGAAATGAAACGGGCTGACCGCCAGCTCGCACGCCAGCGCCTCGAGGGTCAGGGGCGCCTCCTGCTCCAGCAGCCGACAGGCCTGCGCCACCTTGTCGATCCTTTGCTGCTGCGGAGAGTCTTTATCCGGCTGGCAGCGTTTGCAGGGGCGGAATCCCGCCGCCACGGCAGCAGCGACGTCAGCAAAAAAGCGCACGTTTTCCCGCCGCGCGCGCCGTGAGCGGCAGGAGGGACGGCAGCAGACGCCGGTGGTCAGTACCGCAAAGACGAACTGACCATCGGCCCGGGTATCACGCTCGCAGACCGCCTGCCAGCGGCGGTCATCGGTATCGGCAACTATCGGTTTCATCACGGGTCTCCTGCTGTAAGTGTATCCTCAGTCTGCGGTAAAGCCCGCAGCAAAAAACCCGCAATCTTGCTTTTTAATTTTTTTCGCCGACGAGAAAGGTACGGAACTGCGGCGACATCCAGGTTTTAAAGCCCTCCCCCTCTTTGACGATCATGTAGACCGCCAGGCCCTGCTCGCGCACCACCTGCTGCGCTTTTTCCGGCCCAAGCACCATCAGCCCGGTATCCCAGCCGTCCGCCTCCAGCGCCGTTTGCGCAATGACGGTCACGGAGACCAGCTTATGGGTTATCGGCTGCCCGGTCTGCGGATCGATGACGTGCGAGATACGTTTGCCATCGAGTTCATAGTAGTTGCGATAGCTGCCGGAGGTGCTGATGCCGTGGCCATTGATGTCGACAATCGCCTGAACGGCGTTTTCCTGGTCGGTCGGTTTCTGGATCGCCACCCGCCAGGGCTTGCCTTCGCCGTTCATCCCGCGGCTGACCAGCGCCCCGCCTACCGACACCAGATAGCGGGAGATCCCTTCCTGCTCCATCAAGCGCGCGAGGTGGTCGGCGGCATAGCCTTCACCCACGGTGGAGAGGTCGACAAACAGATCGGGAATATCTTTTTGCAGGAACTGCCTGCCGCTCTGATTGATAACCTGCAGATGCTGCAGGCCGGTGCGCGCTTTCGCCGCGGCGATCGCCTGCGCATCCGGAGTGGCAACCGGCTGTTTATCCGGGCCAAAGCCCCACAGATTGACCAGCGGCCCGACGGTGATATCCATCGCGCCATGCGTTTTGGCGCCAATCCGCAGCGACAGGGTCACGATGTCCGCCATCGCTTCGCTCACCGGCCAGGGCCGGGTATCCGCCGCGTGGTTGAAACGCATCAGCGCCGAGTCGTTTTTCCAGGTCGACAGCAGGCGATCGTCGGCGTCCAGCTGGGCCTGAACCTTGGCGCGCAGCGCCTGGGCCTTTGCCTCATCCACGCCGATAACGCTGACCCGCCAGAAGGTGCCCATTGTTTTACCATCCAGCACGGTGGCCGTTGATGCGGGTGTCGCGGGAGTGGTGGCTGAATCGCAGCCAGAGAAGAGTACGCAGGCGCCCAACAGCGCGGCGCGAAAGAAAGTCATATCCATTAATCGAGGCTCCTCTTACCAGGGCGACAAGAGTATACCAGCGAGGTTAAACCAGACATAAAAAAAGGCGCCAGAGGCGCCTTTTTGTTATGCAGCTTGCAACTTAGAACTGGTAAACCAGGCCCAGTGCAACCACGTCGTCGGTAGAGATACCAGCGCGACGAGTGAAATCGTTTTCGTCCAGCAGGTTGATTTTGTAGTCAACATAGGTGGACATGTTTTTGTTGAAGTAGTAGGTCGCGCCAACGTCAACATATTTCAGCAGGTCCTGGTCGCCGTAACCTTCGATGTCCTTACCTTTGGACTGCAGGTAAGCTACGGACGGACGCAGACCGAAGTCGAACTGGTACTGAGCAACCACTTCGAAGTTCTGTGCTTTGTTAGCAAAACCGCTAATAGAATCAGATTCTCCGTTGCCGCTGAAACGAGTTGCGTTGTAGGTCTGGGTGTACTGAGTCGCCAGGTAAATGTTGTTGGCGTCGTATTTCAGACCACCGGTGTAGGTTTCAGCGTTGTCGCCACGGCCTTTATCCAAACGATTCTGATCGCCGTTACGTTTGGAGTGCGAGTACGCGAAACCAGCGCTGATGCCATCATAGATGTCATAGGTCAGAGAGGTACCGAAGCCGTCACCGTTCTGTTTCAGAGCGCCACGACCGTTGTTGGTCGGAGAAGTACCTTCACCGCTGACGCTGCCGTTTTTACCCTGATACTGCAGAGCAAAGTTCAGGCCGTCAACCAGACCGAAGAAGTCAGAGTTACGATAGGTTGCAACGCCGTTAGCACGGGACTGCAGGAAGTTGTCAGAACCGTAGGTGTCGCCGCCGAATTCCGGCAGAACGTCGGTCCAGGACGTTACGTCGTATACTACGCCGTAGTTACGACCGTAGTCGAAAGAGCCCGCGTCGCCAAATTTCAGACCGGCGAATGCCAGACGAGTCCATGCCTGATCGCTGGAGCTTTCAGTGTTGTTCGCCTGAACGTTGTATTCCCACTGGCCGTAACCGGTCAGCTGGTCGTTGATCTGAGTTTCGCCTTTCACGCCTACACGCATGTAGGTCTGGTCGCCGTCGACGCTCTTGTCGTCAGAGAAGTAGTGCAGACCGTCAATTTTACCGTACAGGTCTAATTTGTTGCCGTCTTTGTTATAAATTTCAGCCGCATTTGCTGCGCCTGCTACCAGCAGAGCCGGTACCAGGAGGGACAGTACTTTAACTTTCATGTTATTAACCCTCTGTTTGTTATATGCCTTTTATTATGCCACTGCTTACTGATTACCCTTCTAATCAGTCGGCTATTTCATTGTGCTGCAAAATGCAGAATAATCCAACAAGAATATGATACTAAAACTTCTAAGATGTTTCAAAGTTCCCACAAGATGTTTCAATTTGTAAATATGGCGGAACTTTTTTTTACCCCAAAATGGCCAGGGAAATACGCACTAATAATCAAAAAAATTATTTAGCCATTTAAAATCAACAGGATATACAAAACTAAGCCTATAGCACTGAATGGTAAAACAAAATGATCATCGGTGACTAAAATAACAGTCGCTATCATCATTAACTTTATTTATTACCGTCATTCAGTTCTGAATGTCTGTTTACCCCTATTTCAACCGGATGCCTCGCATCCGGTTTTTTTTACCCTTCTTTACACAACTTTAATTTATCTGTGCTACAGCCAATGATTCCCTAACGACTATTAATCAATCAATTAGGCCGTCTTTTGCGCTTATTCTGCCAATGTCTTGTTATTTCGTGCGATTCCTGGCTTTTGTTTCTGTCAATATCGTCACTGGTCAGTCTTGCGGACGCGGTTTCATTTACGCTTCGTTTCTAAGATAATTCCTGGGCGGTATCGCGCCGCTGGCACCAATCTGTAGTATGGATTTACGCCATTAGCCTTTATACTGCCTGCAGCATCTGCTTTGTTGCCAGTTACTCTGGCGCTACATCCTGTTTACAAACAATGATGAGTCGTTCAGCCACAAGATGACCCCGAAAAAATTCTCTCTGATCCCCGGCAACATCAGCCGCTTCTTCATTTTGATGGTTATTGTCCTGCTGGCGACGATGGGGGTGATGATTCAAAGCGCCGTCAATGCCTGGCTGAAAGAGAAGAGCTATCAGGTAGTTGATGTCTCCCATGCCCTGCACCAACGCATTGATACCTGGCGCTATGCCACCTGGCAGATCTACGACAATATCGCCGCCACCTCCGCCAACACCGCCAGCGGCGGTCTGCAGGAGACGCGTTTAAAGCAGGACGTGTACTATCTGGAGAAGCCCCGGCGTAAAACCGAAGCCCTGATCTTTGGCTCCCACGACAGTTCGACCCTCGAGATGACGCAGAAAATGTCCGATTATCTCGATATTTTGTGGGGCGCGGAGACCATTCCGTGGTCGATGTACTATCTCAATGGGCTGGACAATAGCCTGATCCTTATCTCCACCCTGCCGTTGAAGGACCTCTCCTCAAGCTTTAAAGAGTCAACGATCAGCAGCGTGGTGGAATCCCGGCGCGCGGAAATGCTGCTGCAGGCCAATACCCTTGATGAGCGCGAGACCTTCTCGCCGCTGCGCCATCTTGCCTGGCAGAACGCGCACTACTTCACGTTACGTACTACCTTCAATCAGCCAGGACACCTGGCAACGGTGGTCGCCTTCGACCTGCCGATTAACGATCTGATCCCGCCGGGCATGGCGCTGGATAGCTTTCGTATCGAGCCTGATCCCACGCAAAATGTGGCCGCCAGCCCCGAGAAAGAGGCTAGCGATCATATCGGGATCACCTTCAACGGCATGCAGATTGACATCGCCACCGACATCAGCACCACCGGTATGCAGTTAGTGTGGACGGTACCGATGAGCACTATGCTACTGGAGTCCCTGCAAAACATTCTTCTGCCGCTGCTGCTTAACATTGGCCTGCTGGCGCTGGCGCTGTTCGGTTTCACGACCTTCCGGAATTATAAAGGTCGCAGCAGCGCCTCGGGCGCCGGGCTCCCCTCCGCCGCCAATAGCGAACTGCGTTTACTGCGCGCCCTTAATGAAGAAATTGTTTCTTTGCTGCCGCTGGGGCTGCTGGTCCACGATCAGGAAGCCAACCGAACGGTGATCAGCAACCCGATTGCCGACCATCTGCTTCCGCACCTGAATCTGCAGAACATCACTAACATGGCGGACCAGCATCAGGGGGTGATCCAGGCCACCGTCAACAACGAACAGTATGAGATCCGCCAGTATCGCAGCCAGGTCGCGCCGCGCACGCAGATCCTGATTATCCGAGACCAGGACCGCGAAGTGCTGGTCAATAAAAAGCTCAAACAGGCCCAGCGCTTGTATGAGAAAAACCAGCAGGGCCGGACGACCTTTATGCGGCATATCGGCAGCGCCCTGAAGCAGCCAGCCCTTAACCTGGCGGCTGAGGCAGCGGCGCTCGACGGCGCGGAGAGCCGGACGCTGGCGCAGCATGCCGATGAGCTGGTCAAACTGATCGATGATATTCAGCTCGCCAACCTGCTGGAAAGCGATGCCTGGAAAACCAGCCAGTCGCTGTTCTCGGTGCAGGAGCTGATCGACGACGTCGTACCGGAGGTGCTGCCGGCGATGAAGCGCAAGGGTCTGCAGTTGCTTATCAATAACGCGCTGCCTGCCGGCGAGCAACGCTATGGCGACCGTGAAGCCCTGCGGCGCACGCTGGTACTGCTGATCCAGTATTCCATCACCACCACGCCTATCGGCAAGATCACCCTCGACGTCTGCCAGGAAGAGTCGGCCAGCGATCGCCTGACCTTCCGCATACTGGATACTGGCAACGGGGTCTCGGCAAACGAGATCGACAATATGCACTTCCCGTATCTCAATGAGACTCAGAGCGATCTGTACGGCAAAGCGAACGCCCTTACCTTCTGGTTATGTGACCGTATGACGCGCAAGCTGGGCGGGCAGTTGACCATCAAAGCGCGGGAGTCGCTGGGGACTCGCTATAGCCTGCATCTGAAAATGCCGGCCAGCGAAGAGGCGCCAGAGGCGGGAGAACATCTGCTGGATGACGTTATCGTCCTGCTGGATGTGACCTCCAGCGAAGTACGGCGGATTGTCACCCGCCAGCTGGAGAGCTGGGGGGCGTCCTGCATCACGCCGGACGATCGAGCGACAAGTCAAGCGTTCGATCTGTATTTAACGGATAATCCGTCTAATCTTACTGCTTCGGGCTTGCTTTTAAGCGATGATGAGGTTGGGATACGCAAAATCGGCCCGGGCCAACTGCGGGTCAACTTTAATATTAGCACGGCGATGCAGGAGGCTATCCTGCAGCTTATTGAGCAGCAGCTGGCGGAGGAGGCGGTTCAACCCGCCACCTCAGGAAACGAGAGTAACGCCGAACTCCATGCCAGCGGCTATTACGCACTGTTTGCCGATACGGTACCGGATGATGTTCAGAGATTGTATACTGAAAACGAAGCGGGTGATTTTGCTGCTCTGGCGCAAACCGCCCACCGCCTCAAAGGGGCATTTGCTATGCTTAATCTGATACCCGGCAAGCAGTTATGTGAAACGCTTGAGCATCTGATTCGCGAAAAGGATGCGCAAGGCATAGAAAAATATATCAGCGACATTGACGCTTACGTCAAGAGTTTGCTGTAGAAGGTAGCCTTATACATGAACACTATGAACGTAATTATTGCCGATGACCATCCGATCGTACTGTTCGGTATTCGTAAGTCACTTGAGCAAATTGAGTGGGTGAACGTCGTTGGCGAGTTTGAAGACTCCACGGCCCTTATCAACAATCTTCCGAAGCTGGACGCCCATGTGCTGATTACCGATCTGTCCATGCCCGGTGATAAATACGGCGACGGGATCACGCTGATCAAATACATCAAGCGCCACTTCCCGGATCTGTCGATCATTGTTCTGACCATGAACAATAACCCGGCGATCCTCAGCGCGGTGCTGGATCTGGATATCGAAGGGATCGTCCTCAAGCAGGGGGCGCCGACCGATCTGCCTAAAGCGCTGGCCGCGCTGCAGAAAGGGAAGAAATTCACCCCGGAAAGCGTCTCTCGTCTGCTGGAAAAAATCAGCGCCAGCGGCTATGGCGATAAACGCCTGTCGCCGAAAGAGAGCGAAGTGCTGCGTCTGTTCGCCGAAGGCTTCCTGGTGACCGAGATCGCCAAAAAGCTGAACCGCAGCATCAAAACCATCAGTAGCCAGAAAAAGTCGGCGATGATGAAGCTGGGCGTCGAAAACGACATCGCCCTGCTGAACTACCTCTCCTCCGTCTCGCTGAGCTCGACGGACAAAGAGTAATCCCGACGCGCTCTCCGTCTCGCCCCGGCGAGACGGAGCTCCCGATTATTCCCGCCCTTTACGTACCCGCGCCGCATATACCGTCAGCGTTTGCTTCAGCACGTCAAGCGTCACCGGCTTGGACAGACAGCTGTCCATCCCCGATTCCAGACAGCGCTGCTTCTCTTCCGCCAGGGCATTGGCCGTTACGCCAATCACTGGCAGCGTCAGGCCAAGCTGACGAATGCGCTGCGTCAGGCGATAACCATCCATATTAGGCATGTTGACGTCGCTGAGCACAATATCGATGTGCTGCTTGCTGAGAACGTTGAGCGCGTCGACCCCGTCGTTGGCGGTCACGCACTGGTAGCCGAGCGATCCCAGCTGATCCGCCAGCAGGCGGCGGTTGATCGGATGATCGTCGACCACGAGAATCATCATGTCGTCGTTATTGCCGACCTGCGCCTCCGGCGCCATCAGCGCCCGGCTATTCTCCGCACTGGCCAGCGCGACGTGGAAAATACGTCCCAACAGCGGCAGCAGTTCATGCGGCGTCGTCACGCTATGCAGCCACTCGCCGGCGGCCCGCTCCTGCGGAATACCGATATGACGACGGCAGAAGATGACCATCGCCCTTCCCTGCCAGCCGCTCAGCGCTTCATCGTCAGTGAGTAAGACATCCTCGGCGTCCGGGGTTTCTCCGGCATGGCGGCGTACCGTCAGGCCGTGATAGCTGAGCAGCGAGGTGACGAACATCGCCAACGAGGTGTTGTGGATGGCCAGCCAGCAGGTCTTGCCAGCGAAACCGTCCGCCGTCACCTGCGGCGTGTTCTGCACGCCATACAGCGGGATGCGGATGGTAAAGCGGCTGCCCATTCCCGGCTCCGTTTCCACGGCGATATCGCCATCCATCATGCTGATCAGTTTTTCGCAGATCGCCAGGCCAAGGCCGGTGCCCTGGAAGTTGCGCTGCACGCCGGTCCCCACCTGGAAGAAAGGGTCGAAGAGGCGCAATACCTCTTTCGCCGGGATCCCCTCCCCGGTGTCGCGGACGCTAATCTGCAGATAATCTCCTGCGCACTGAACGTGGAGGATAATGCAGCCGGTGTCGGTGAACTTGATCGCATTGCTCAGCAGGTTTGAGATCACCTGCTGCAGACGCATCGGGTCGCCTGACATCTGTTCCGGAACGTCCGGTTCGATAAAGCAGTACAGACCCAGCTGCTTGCGCACCACCAGCGGCAGATAGTTGGCGGAGATATGGTTCATGACCTCGCGCGGGGAAAATTCCCGCGGCTCGATCTTCAACTGCTCGGACTCGATTTTGGAGAAATCGAGAATATCGCTGATGATTTTCAGCAGCAGGCTCGAGGAGTTGTTCATCGCCGTCACCAGGCGATCGACGCCTTTCGGCAAGGCTTTAGTCTGCAGCAGATCGAGGTTACCGATGATGCCATACAGCGGGGTACGCAGCTCATGGCTGACGGTGGCAAGGAACATCGATTTCGACTGGCTGGCCTGCTCCGCCGCCTGGGCCATCTCCTGCAGCGACTCCTCCATCTTCACGCGGGCGGAAACGTCCACCAGCACGCAAATCGCCACGTTTTCATTGCGATAGCGCGAGTGGACAAAGCTAATCTGCAGGTTGGTATGGTTGCTGGTCAGCACATCGACAAAGTTGACCTGCTGGCCGCAGATAATCTGCGTCAGCCGCTGGCGGTCCTCGTGGGTCAGCATGTTCAGATAGTTGTGCGCCAGCTCGTTACTGAGAATGTTGGTCCCGTCGAGGGTGCGCAGAATACAGATCCCCACCGGGGCGGAGGCCACGATTTTGCGGTTGAACTGCTCATGCTCTTCCAGCCGTTGAGCGTCATTTTCCGCCGGGATAAAAATGCGCCGCTCATACATCCGCGCCAGCGCAAACAGCATCGCGCCGCTGAGGATATTGAGAACGATGGCGTTGATGATCAGCATGCGGATCCGCTCCAGCACCTGGTCTACCGAGACGGAATAGACGATGCTCAGGGAGGACGGCGCGAGGCTTTTCTTCAGCACCAGCTCGCGGAAACCCGTGCTGTAGCCAAACCACATTCGCTCCTGCATCCACTTCGCTTCGCTCTGGACTTTGCCTTCCGCGCCGGCCAGCGAGATCAGCGGCTGGCCGTTATCGTCGAAGATCGTCACGCTCATCGGCAGGCTGCCCGGCGTAAAGAAGCTTTCCATGCGGATGGTCTGCTCCACGCCGAGCATCGCCTGCAGGCGATTGGCCATATAGATCGGCGTCAGGGCGTAAAAGTAGCCCACCCCGGGGCGCACGCCCTGACTTATCCAGAACAGGTTGTTGCCGCGCTCGTTTTGCGGCGCATTGCGGTATTGCTCAATGCGTTGATGCAGGACTTTCAGCGCCTGATCGCGCTCAATCGGCACGTCCCTCAGGCCAAAGTTGGCCATACAGAGATTATCGCTGCCGATGAGAAAGATGCGGTTAAGGTCGTAGGCGGCGGTAAAATTATCCCGCCAGTAGCGCATAAACCACGCCAGCGATTGGAGCGAATTACGCCATGCACTACTCATTGCGCTGCAGTCGGAGTCAGGATACAGGGGTTCAAAGCTGGGGATCGCAATATCGCCGCTTTGCCCTTGCGCTACCGCATCCCCTGCCGACAGCCGGTTACCGGCGACATACTTCAGCTCTTTAATCACGTCCGCCGTACGCTGAATGTAGCGCTGGGCCTGATCGGCATTGAGATTGAGCTCCTGATGGATCTCGGCTTCCCGCTCGTGTAGCGCGTTGACGATATAAAACACAGAGACAAACGCAATCAGCAGCCACAGCAATACCGCCAGCGCTCTGAACAGATAACGTGAAACCTTCAGGGTTGTGTGGAAAGAGGCAAGATATTTCAATGTGGCGATGCTCGGCCGTCAGGGACTCAACAGAATGGGGTTAAAGTAGCGGTAAACCGGCTTTGCCGCAATGTTAATGCAAAAAGGGCCGGGAGAATACCCGGCCCTTTCAGAACATTTACCTGGGACGATTACTCTTCGTCTTCGGCGATGTCGTCATCGGTATCTGCTTCCGGGGCGATATCATCATCGCCTTCCGCCGCGCTACCGTCGATGGCGTCCAGTTCTTCGTCGTCTACCGGCTCAGCGACGCGCTGCAGACCCACCACGTTTTCATCTTCCGCGGTGCGGATGAGGATCACGCCCTGGGTGTTACGGCCCACGATGCTCACTTCGGAAACGCGGGTACGCACCAGCGTCCCGGCGTCGGTGATCATCATGATCTGATCGCAATCATCCACCTGTACGGCGCCGACCACGGAACCGTTACGCTCGGTGACTTTGATCGAGATAACGCCCTGGGTGGCACGCGACTTGGTCGGATACTCAGCCGCGGCGGTACGTTTACCGTAACCGTTTTGCGTCACCGTCAGGATCGCGCCTTCGCCGCGCGGAATAATCAGCGAGACGACGCTGTCGTTTTCCGCCAGCTTAATGCCGCGTACGCCGGTGGCGGTACGGCCCATGGCGCGAACGGCATCTTCTTTGAAGCGCACGACCTTGCCGGCCGCGGAGAACAGCATCACTTCGTCCTGACCAGAGGTCAGATCGACGCCGATCAGCTCATCGCCTTCGTTCAGGTTCACCGCGATGATGCCAGCGGAACGCGGACGGCTGAACTCGGTCAGCGCGGTTTTCTTCACGGTACCGCTGGCGGTGGCCATAAAGACGTTAACACCCTCTTCGTACTCGCGTACCGGCAGGATAGCGGTGATACGCTCATCGGCTTCCAGCGGCAGCAGGTTGACGATCGGACGACCGCGCGCGCCGCGGCTGGCTTCCGGCAGCTGATAGACCTTCATCCAGTACAGACGACCGCGGCTTGAGAAGCAGAGGATAGTGTCATGGGTGTTGGCCACCAGCAGGCGGTCAATAAAGTCTTCTTCTTTAATGCGCGCTGCCGATTTGCCTTTACCGCCACGACGCTGTGCTTCGTAGTCGGTCAACGGCTGATACTTCACATAGCCCTGATGCGACAGGGTGACCACCACGTCTTCCTGGTTGATCAGATCTTCGATGTTGATATCAGCGCTGTTGGCGGTGATTTCGGTACGACGTTCGTCGCCGAACTGGTCGCGGATCAGCTCCAGCTCTTCGCGAATCACTTCCATCAGACGGTCGGCGCTGCCGAGGATGTGCAGCAGTTCCGCGATCTGTTCCAGCAGCTCTTTATATTCGTCGAGCAGTTTTTCATGCTCAAGGCCGGTCAGTTTCTGCAGACGCAGATCCAGAATCGCCTGAGCCTGCTGCTCGGTCAGGTAGTATTTACCCTCGCGCACGCCGAACTCTGGCTCCAGCCATTCCGGACGCGCGGCGTCATCACCGGCACGTTCCAGCATCGCCGCGACATTACCGAGATCCCACGCCTGGGCAACCAGCGCCGCTTTCGCTTCAGCCGGGGTCGGCGCGCGACGGATCAGTTCGATAATCGGGTCGATGTTGGCCAGCGCCACGGCCAGCGCTTCGAGGATATGCGCCCGGTCGCGCGCTTTGCGCAGTTCGAAAATCGTACGACGGGTCACCACTTCGCGGCGGTGGCGCACGAAGGCGGCGATGATGTCTTTCAGGTTCATGATCTTCGGCTGGCCATGGTGCAGCGCAACCATGTTGATACCGAAGGAGACCTGCAGCTGGGTCTGGGAATAGAGGTTGTTGAGCACCACTTCCCCTACCGCGTCGCGCTTCACTTCAATCACGATGCGCATCCCGTCTTTATCAGACTCATCACGCAGCGCGCTGATGCCTTCCACGCGTTTTTCTTTTACCAGCTCGGCGATTTTCTCAATCAGGCGCGCTTTGTTCACCTGATAAGGAATTTCATGCACGATGATGGTTTCGCGGCCGGATTTGGCGTCCACTTCCACTTCCGCGCGCGCGCGGATGTAGACTTTACCGCGACCGGTGCGGTAGGCCTCTTCAATGCCGCGACGGCCGTTGATAATGGCGGCGGTCGGGAAATCAGGGCCAGGAATATGCGCCATCAGCCCTTCAATGCTGATGTCTTCGTCGTCGACATAGGCCAGACAGCCGTTGATCACTTCCGTCAGGTTATGCGGCGGTATGTTGGTGGCCATCCCGACGGCGATCCCGGAGGCGCCGTTTACCAGCAGGTTAGGAATTTTGGTCGGCATGACGTCCGGAATACGCTCCGTACCGTCATAGTTGTCAACGAAATCGACCGTCTCTTTTTCAAGATCGGCCATCAGCTCATGAGCGATTTTCGCCAGACGAATTTCGGTATAACGCATCGCCGCGGCGGAGTCGCCGTCGATGGAACCAAAGTTACCCTGGCCGTCCACCAGCATGTAACGCAGCGAGAACGGCTGCGCCATACGGACGATGGTGTCGTATACCGCGGAGTCGCCGTGCGGGTGGTATTTACCGATTACGTCACCAACGACACGGGCTGATTTTTTATAGGCTTTGTTCCAGTCATTGCCCAATACGTTCATGGCGTAAAGTACGCGACGGTGTACCGGCTTCAGGCCATCTCGGACATCCGGCAGCGCACGGCCAACAATGACCGACATCGCATAATCCAGATAAGAGTTCTTAAGCTCTTCCTCAATGTTGACCGGTGTAATTTCTCTCGCAAGGTCGCTCATCTAACCGCTATCCCTCTACTGTATCCCGGATTCAAAGGTCGCAAATTATAACACAGCCGCGCTAAGAGAGGTAAAGCAATACGGTTTATTCATGGCGCGCTGCTGATATACTCCCAGGTCTGAACAGAAAAGGAGTAAAAGCGCCCATGAATGCCGAAAAAACGTCGGTAGCCCCTAACGTCGATCATGCTGAAATCGCCAAATTCGAAGCCGTCGCCTCGCGCTGGTGGGATCTGGAGGGCGAGTTCAAACCGCTCCACCGCATTAATCCCCTGCGGCTGGGCTATATCGCCGAACGCTCAGGCGGCCTGTTCGGTAAAAAAGTCCTCGATGTCGGCTGCGGCGGCGGCATCCTCGCCGAGAGTATGGCGCGCGAAGGCGCGACGGTCACCGGACTGGACATGGGCGCAGAGCCGCTGCAGGTGGCGAAACTGCACGCCCTGGAGAGCGGTATTCAGGTGGAATATGTTCAGGAAACGGTTGAGGAACATGCCGCGAAGCACGCGCAGCAATACGATGTCGTCACCTGCATGGAAATGCTGGAGCACGTCCCTGACCCACAGTCGGTAGTCCACGCCTGCGCGCGGCTGGTGAAGCCTGGCGGTCAGGTCTTCTTCTCCACCATCAACCGCAACGGTAAAGCGTGGCTGATGGCGGTGGTCGGCGCGGAATATGTCATGAAGATGGTGCCCAAAGGCACCCATGATGTGAAAAAGTTTATCAAGCCGGCCGAACTGCTGGGCTGGGTAGATCAGACTACTCTGAAAGAGCAGCATATCATCGGTCTGCATTACAATCCGTTGACCAACACCTTCAAGTTGGCGCCGGGGGTTGATGTTAACTATATGTTGCATACCAGCGCCAAAAAAGCGTGACGTCAGCAGCTGCGCTTATGATGATTGCGCGGCATCAAGCCGCGTGATTATTTCTTCCGATGAAGAAATCAGCACTCGATCAAATTTTCATTTTTTTTTCTGTTTTATTGACTTCTTCTCCAGGCCTTATGCGACGTGGACTTGCGGATTATTACCCTTCCGCAACCTCAATTTAACGTCAAAATCAACCCTTGTACTCAAAAGATTCCTTACTAAAATACTCACCATATAGCGTTCCTTTTATCGACAACCCCCTACATATAGTATTTATCCACAGAGTTAGTCACAACGGCCTTCTGTGGATAAACGGGGGATATTTTCTTTCACGGACAGGTAAAATCCACATGAATCAGAGTCTGCTGGTGACAAAGCGCGACGGGACCACCGAGCGCATCAATCTCGACAAAATCCATCGCGTACTGGATTGGGCGGCAGAAGGACTGAATAACGTTTCGATTTCCCAGGTAGAGCTGCGCTCGCATATCCAGTTCTATGACGGCATTAAAACCGCGGACATCCACGAAACCATTATTAAAGCCGCTGCGGACCTGATCTCCCGCGAGGCGCCGGATTACCAGTACCTCGCCGCGCGTCTGGCGATCTTCCACTTGCGTAAAAAAGCCTTCGGCCAGTTTGAGCCGCCGGCGCTTTACGATCACGTGGTGAAGATGGTCGAGAAGGGTAAATACGATCATCATCTGCTGGAAGACTACACGGAAGAAGAGTTCCAGCAGATGGACGGTTTCCTCGACCACTGGCGCGACATGAACTTCTCCTATGCTGCCGTGAAGCAGCTGGAAGGCAAGTATCTGGTACAGAACCGCGTCACCGGCGAAATTTATGAGAGCGCGCAGTTCCTTTATATTCTGGTGGCTGCCTGCCTGTTCTCTAACTACCCGCGCGAAACGCGTCTGGACTACATCAAGCGTTTCTACGACGCGGTGTCGACCTTTAAAATCTCGCTGCCGACGCCGATCATGTCCGGCGTGCGTACCCCGACCCGTCAGTTCAGCTCCTGCGTGCTGATCGAGTGCGGCGACAGCCTGGATTCCATCAACGCCACCTCCAGCGCGATTGTGAAATACGTTTCCCAGCGCGCCGGCATCGGCATCAACGCCGGCCGCATTCGCGCGCTGGGCAGCCCGATCCGCGGCGGCGAAGCCTTCCACACCGGCTGCATTCCGTTCTACAAACATTTCCAGACTGCGGTGAAGTCCTGCTCGCAGGGCGGCGTTCGCGGCGGCGCGGCGACCCTCTTCTACCCAATGTGGCATCTGGAAGTGGAAAGCCTGTTGGTGCTGAAAAACAACCGCGGTACCGACGCCAACCGCGTTCGTCACATGGACTACGGGGTGCAGATCAATAAGCTGATGTACACCCGTCTGCTGAAGGGCGGCGACATTACCCTGTTCAGCCCTTCCGACGTCCCGGGCCTGTATGACGCCTTCTTCGCCGATCAGGACGAGTTTGAGCGCCTGTACACCCAGTACGAGCAGGACGACAGCATTCGCAAGCAGCGCATTAAAGCGGTTGAGCTGTTCTCGCTGATGATGCAGGAGCGCGCCTCCACCGGCCGCATCTACATCCAGAACGTCGACCACTGCAACACCCACAGCCCGTTCGATCCGGTGGTCGCCCCGGTGCGCCAGTCTAACCTGTGCCTGGAGATCGCTCTGCCGACTAAACCGCTGGAAGACGTCAACGACGAAAACGGCGAAATCGCGCTGTGCACCCTGTCGGCCTTCAACCTCGGGGCTATCGACAGCCTCGACGAGCTGGAAGAGCTGGCGGTGCTGGCGGTGCGTGCCCTGGACGCGCTGCTCGACTATCAGGATTACCCCATCCCGGCCGCCAAACGCGGCGCAATGGGCCGCCGTACGCTCGGCATCGGCGTGATCAACTTCGCTTACTATCTGGCGAAGCATGGCAAACGCTACTCCGACGGCAGCGCCAACAACCTGACCCACAAAACGTTCGAAGCGATTCAGTACTACCTGCTGAAGGCCTCCAACGAGCTGGCTATCGAACAGGGCGCCTGCCCGTGGTTCAACGAAACCACCTATGCGCAGGGTATCCTGCCGATCGATACCTACAAAAAAGACCTGGACAGCATCGTCAGCGAATCCCTGCACTACGACTGGGAAGCGCTTCGCGAGTCCATTAAAACCCACGGCCTGCGCAACTCTACGCTCTCCGCGCTGATGCCGTCCGAGACCTCGTCGCAGATCTCCAACGCCACCAATGGCATCGAGCCGCCGCGCGGTCACGTGAGTATCAAAGCCTCGAAGGATGGGATCCTGCGCCAGGTGGTGCCGGACTACGAAAACCTGCAGAACGCCTACGAGCTGCTGTGGGAAATGCCGAACAACGACGGCTACCTGCAGCTGGTGGGTATCATGCAGAAGTTTATCGACCAGTCGATCTCTGCGAATACCAACTACGATCCGACGCGCTTCCCTTCCGGAAAAGTGCCGATGCAGCAGTTGCTGAAAGACCTGCTCAACGCCTATAAATTCGGCGTCAAAACGCTGTACTATCATAACACCCGTGATGGCGCTGAAGACGCTCAGGATGACCTGGCCCCGTCCATTCAGGACGACGGCTGCGAAAGCGGCGCTTGTAAGATCTAAGGTATTTTTGCCGGGTGGCGCTACGCTTACCCGGCCTACGATTTTGTAGGCCCGGCCAACCCATTCCCGCCGGGCAATACAGTTCAACAGGACTCACTTCAATGGCATACACCACTTTTTCACAGACGAAAAACGATCAGCTGCTTGAGCCAATGTTTTTTGGCCAGCCGGTTAACGTGGCCCGCTACGATCAGCAAAAATACGACATCTTTGAAAAGCTGATTGAAAAGCAGCTCTCCTTCTTCTGGCGCCCGGAAGAGGTTGACGTTTCCCGCGATCGCATCGACTACCAGGCGCTGCCGGAACATGAAAAACACATTTTCATCAGCAACCTGAAGTACCAGACGCTGCTCGACTCCATCCAGGGCCGCAGCCCGAACGTTGCTCTGCTGCCGCTGATCTCCATCCCGGAGCTGGAGACCTGGGTGGAAACCTGGGCCTTCTCTGAGACCATTCACTCGCGCTCGTACACCCATATCATCCGCAACATCGTCAACGATCCGGCGACCGTGTTCGACGATATCGTCACCAACGAGCAGATCCAGAAGCGTGCCGAGGGGATCTCCCACTATTACGATTCGCTGATCGAGATGACCAGCTACTGGCATCTGCTGGGCGAAGGCACCCATACCGTCAACGGCAAGACCGTGACCGTCAATCTGCGCGAGCTGAAAAAGAAACTCTATCTGTGCCTGATGAGCGTTAACGCCCTGGAAGCGATCCGCTTCTACGTCAGCTTCGCCTGCTCCTTCGCTTTCGCCGAGCGCAAACTGATGGAAGGCAACGCCAAAATTATCCGCCTGATCGCCCGCGATGAAGCGCTGCACCTGACCGGCACTCAACATATGCTGAACCTGCTGCGCTCCGGCAGCGACGATCCGGAAATGGCGGAAATCGCCGAAGAGTGCAAACAGGAGTGCTATGATCTGTTCGTGCTGGCGGCCCAGCAGGAGAAAGAGTGGGCGGACTACCTGTTCCGCGACGGCTCGATGATTGGCCTGAACAAAGATATTCTCTGCCAGTACGTCGAGTACATCACCAATATCCGCATGCAGGCGGTGGGCCTTGATCTGCCGTTCCAGACCCGCTCCAACCCGATCCCGTGGATCAACACCTGGCTGGTCTCCGACAACGTTCAGGTGGCGCCGCAGGAAGTAGAGGTCAGCTCTTACCTGGTCGGCCAGATCGACTCTGAAGTCGATGCCGACGATCTGAGCAACTTCCAGCTGTAATGAAGCGGATCTTCTTGAAAATCTCTGACACTCGCCTTGAGTGTCAGGATGAACACCCTTCCCTGTTGGCTGCTCTTGAATCGCATAATATCGACGTCGAGTATCAATGCCGCGCAGGCTATTGCGGCTCCTGCCGCACCCGTCTGGTCTCCGGCCAGGTTGACTGGCTGACCGAGCCGCTGGCCTTTATCCAGCCGGGCGAGATTTTGCCCTGCTGCTGCCGGGCGAAAGGCGATATTGAGATCGAGATGTAGTCTTGTCAGGTGGCGCTACACTTACCTGAGCTACTGTTCCAGGACCGGCCGTTTACGTACTGCCGCCCTGGGCTGCTGAAACTGACGGTGTTGACGGCCTCAAAATCGCTGAGACGTTCCCGGAAGGCCGGAGCAGCCCGCATGGATGCGGGCTGAGGGCCGTGTTTTGCAGGGACGCTGCCTCGGCCCGACCCGAAGCCTGCAGGGATAAGTCGAAGGGACCGCGCAGCGGCGATTTTGCTGGCCGGAGCCCGGGGGTACAGGGGGAGGCGGCGACTGGCCTCCCCCTGTGCGCTCCCTGCGCTATGAAAGGCATAACGCAGAAGAAATATCGGGAGCGCAATCTTCCAGGAAATATCATAGAACAAACGTTATTCCCGGGTCGAAATCGTTGCACGCCGAGAACCGTGTCAACAAAACCGCAGTTCGTACGCCGGGTAAGGCGCAACCGCCACCCGGCTTTTTAGCGTTTCGCGTCCAGGAACTGCACCGCTTTATCCGGGAAATCGGTAAACAAGCCGTCGACGCCCGCCTGGTTATACAGCAGGTCATAGAGCTGATTAACGTTAGTCGCGTACTCCGGCAACTGATCCGCGCGCACGGTGTACGGATGCACCTGCAGATGGCTGGCGTGCGCCTCTTTCACCATCGCCGTCAACTTCACCGCCCCCGGCTTTGAGCCTTCCGCCACCAGCATATGGTAATCCGGACCAATGCCGTCGGCGTATTGTGCAATCTGCGCCATGGCCCCCGGCTTGAACATCCAGTCATAGCTGTAGTTCACCCATTGGCCATCGGCCTGTTTCTGCTGGGTTTCATTCCAGTCGGTATAGGCGATGAGCTGCACCAGATTAAGATCCATGCCCATCTTCGGCTCCAGTTCATTTTTAATGCGCTTCAGCTCGTTGGCGTCAAAGCACTGCAGATAGACCTTATCCTGCTTGCTGGTATAGCCATATTCTTTCAGCACTTTCAGGGTGCTGGCAGCAATATCTTTGCCTTCCTGATGGTGGAACCACGGCGCTTTGATTTCCGGGTAAATACCGATGTTTTTGCCGGTGGAATGATTCAGCCCCTGGACAAACTCAATCTCCTCTTCAAAGGTATGAATGCGGAAATCGGATTTGCCCATCGGGAAACGCCCGGGGTAGGTTTGCACGTTCTTGCCATCTTTCGGCTCAAAGCCTTCGGTAAACTTCAGCGACTTAATCTCGGCCAGGGTAAAGTCGATGGCGTAGAAACGGCCATCTTGACGCGCCCGCTGCGGGAAGCGCTGGGCGACGTCGGTCACCCGGTCGAGATAATGGTCGTGCAACACCACCAGCCGGTCGTCTTTGGTCATCACCAGGTCTTGCTCAAGGTAATCCGCCCCCTGCGCGTAGGCCATCGCTTTCGCCGGCAGGGTATGTTCGGGCAGATAACCGCTGGCGCCCCGGTGGGCGATAACCATTTTATCCGCCGCTGTCGCGCTGAAGCACAGCGCCGAACTGGCCAACATCATGCCGCTCATTAGCGTGGTGAGTTTCATGTTCATCGCCGCTCCTTAGGCTTGTTTCAGCTGTTGATGATGACGGCGTTCACCGAGCATCACGATAACCAGCAGGACGACCGCCAGCACACTGCCGCCGATCATTACCATAAAGCCGCCGTCCCAGCCGAAGAAATCGACGGTGTAGCCGACGATGGCGCTCGCGGCCACGGAGCCGCCGAGATAACCGAACAGACCGGTGAAGCCTGCCGCGGTGCCGGCAGCTTTCTTCGGCGCCAGCTCCAGCGCATGCAGACCAATCAGCATCACCGGGCCGTAGATCAGGAAGCCGATAATAATCATACAGGCCATATCCACGCCCGGGTTACCCGCCGGGTTCAGCCAGTACACGATGGTAGCGATGGTCACCAGGGTCATAAAGAACACGCCGGTGGCGCCGCGGTTGCCTTTAAACACCTTATCCGACATCCAGCCGCACAGCAGGGTGCCCGGGATCCCGGCGTACTCGTACAGGAAGTAGGCCCAGGAGGATTTATCCAGCGCGAAGTGCTTCACCTCTTTCAGGTAGGTCGGCGACCAGTCGAGAATGCCGTAGCGCAGCAGATAAACGAAGACGTTGGCGACCGCGATGTACCACAGCAGCTTGTTCGGCAGAATGTACTGCATAAAGATCTGCTTCGCCGTCAGCTCTTGTTCATGCTCTTCGCTGTAATCGTCCGGGTAGTCATTTTTATATTCTTCGATTGGCGGCAGGCCGCAGGATTGCGGAGTATCGCGCATCATCGCAAAGGCGAAAATCGCCAGCAGGATAGCGGCGAACGCCGGCATATAGAGCGCCGCGTGCCAGTCGTTAAACCAGGCCATACCCAACAGGAACAACAGCGGCGGGATCCCGCCGCCGACGTTATGCGCGCAGTTCCACACTGAAACAATTCCGCCACGCTCTTTCTGCGACCACCAGTGGACCATGGTACGGCCGCACGGCGGCCAGCCCATCCCCTGGAACCAGCCGCAGAGGAACAGCAGCACGAACATGATCATGATGCTCGAGGTGGCCCACGGTACGAAGCCCATCACCAGCATCACCAGCGCGGCGAGGATCAGCCCCGCCGGCAGGAAAATGCGTGGATTCGAACGGTCAGAGACCGATCCCATGATGAATTTCGAAAATCCGTAGGCAATGGAGATGCCGGAAAGGGCGAAACCGAGGTCGCCGCGGGAGAAACCCTGCTCGATAAGATAGGGCATCGCCAGGGCAAAGTTCTTACGAACCAGATAGTAAGCGGCATAACCAAAGAAGATGCCGATAAAAATCTGCCAGCGTAACCGACGATAGAGCGGGTCGATCTCCGCGGCTGGCAAACGCGCTTTATGCGCGGCGGGTTTAAAAATACTTAACATATCAGCCTCCGTGGCCCTTGCTGTTTTTTACTGACGTCACGACAACAATCCCAGATTAATCACTAACTTCGAATCTGGCCGCGATGGTAGGCAATACGTAGAGCTGATACTGTGAAACATCGCACAATTTGTTACAGAAATATGACAAAAGGTTCCAATGTGAGCACGAAATCACATAACACGCTCAAATAACGCGCGAATGTGCTCGAAATCAAACAATAACCTTATAGACTGTGGCTAAATGGTGTTAAACGAAAGCAAAGGAGCTGAAGATGACGGGACGTCTGGATAGCGAGGTCATAATCATCGGCGGCGGAGCAACCGGCGCCGGTATCGCCCGCGATTGCGCCCGGCGCGGATTACGCACACTGCTCATTGAGCGTCATGATATCGCCACCGGGGCCACCGGCCGTAATCATGGGCTGTTGCACAGCGGCGCCCGCTATGCGGTGACTGACAACGAATCCGCCCGCGAATGCATCAGTGAGAACCGCATCCTGCGCCGCATCGCCCGTCACTGTATCGAACCTGCCGGCGGTCTGTTCATAACCCTGCCTGAAGACGATCTGGCATATCAGCAGACCTTTATCGCCGCCTGCCAGCAGGCTGGCATAGAGGCCACGCCGCTCTCTGCGCAGGAGGCGCTGCGCCGCGAGCCCGCCGTCAACCCGGCGCTGCTGGGGGCGGTGCAGGTTCCGGACGGCACCATTGACCCGTTTCGCCTCACCGCGGCCAATATGCTCGACGCCCGCGAACACGGCGCGCAGATCCTCACCGGCTGCGAAGTCACTGGCCTGCTGCGCCAGGGCGATCGCGTCTGCGGCGTCCAGGTATACGACAGTCAGCTTCACCAGGCCCGCACGCTGTACGCCGGGGTAGTGGTTAATGCCGCCGGGATCTGGGGGCAGCGCATTGCGGAATATGCCGACCTGCGCATCACCATGTTCCCGGCGAAGGGATCGCTGTTGATCCTCGACCACCGGATTAACAACCTGGTGATCAACCGCTGCCGTAAGCCGGCCGATGCCGATATTCTGGTGCCTGGGGATACCATCTCGCTGATTGGCACCACCTCGATGCATATTCCTTATGATGAAATTGACGACAACCGGGTCACGACCGCGGAAGTCGATACCCTGCTGCGCGAAGGCGAAAAGCTGGCGCCGGTCATGGGCCACACCCGGATCCTCCGCGCCTACTCCGGCGTCCGCCCGCTGGTGGCCAGCGACAACGATCCCAGCGGACGCAGCGTCAGCCGCGGCATCGTCCTGCTCGACCATGCTCAGCGTGACGGCATGGAAGGCTTCATTACCATCACCGGCGGCAAGCTGATGACCTATCGCCTGATGGCCGAGTGGGCCACCGACGCCGTCTGTCGTAAGCTGGGCAACACCACCCCCTGTACCACGGCCGAGAGCCCGCTGCCCGGCTCACAGGAGCCGACGGAAAGCACCCTGCGAAAAATTATCTCCCTGCCTGGCCCGCTGCGCGGCTCTGCCGTCTACCGCCATGGCGATCGCACTCCGGCCTGGCTTGGCGACAGCCGCCAGCACCGTAGCCTGGTCTGCGAATGCGAAGCCGTCACCGCTGGTGAAGTGAAATACGCGGTGGAAAATCTGGCGGTTAACACCCTGCTCGACCTGCGCCGCCGTACCCGGATTGGCATGGGGACCTGCCAGGGGGAACTCTGCGCCTGCCGCGCCGCCGGGCTGCTGCAGCGCTTTAACGTCACCACCCCCGCGCAGTCGTTGGCCCAGCTGTCGGCGTTTCTCAATGAACGCTGGAAGGGCGTGCAGCCCATCGCCTGGGGCGACGCGCTGCGCGAAAGCGAATTCACCCGCTGGGTCTACCTCGGCCTGTGCGGACTGCCACAGGAGCATCAGGATGAAATTTGACTGCGCGATTATCGGCGGCGGACTGGCCGGTCTGCTGTGCGGCCTGACGCTGAATCAGTCCGGCCTGCGCAGCGTTATCATCAGCCGCGGGCAAAGCGCGCTGCATTTTTCCTCCGCGTCGTTAGATCTGCTCTCGGCGCTGCCGAACGGCGATAACGTCACTGACCTCGCGCAAGGTCTGCAGCAGCTCGCTGAACTGCTTCCTGAGCACCCTTATTCCCGGCTCGGTGCCGGGGCGGTGCTCGAATACGCTAAACAGACTGAAGCCCTGCTGACCACCTGCGGGGCGGAGATGCAGGGCGACGCGCACCACCCGCACCGGCGAGTAACGCCGCTGGGGACGCTGCGCGCGGCGTGGCTATCGCCGCAGGAGGTTCCTGTCGCGCCACTCCCCCGACAAGGGGTCTGCCTGGTGGGGATCAGCGGCTTTGCCGATTTTCAGCCGCACCTCGCCGCCGCCGCGCTCGGGCAAACCGGCGTTACCGCCGTGGCGGCGGAAATCGAGTTACCGCTGCTGGATGTGTTGCGTGACAACCCCACCGAATTTCGCGCCGCCAATATCGCCCGCCTCCTCGACGATGAAAACCACTGGCCTGCCCTGCACGCGGCGCTGCTGCCCCTGGCGCAGCAGCATGAGCTGCTGATCATGCCCGCCTGCTTTGGTCTCGCCGACGATCGCCTGTACCACTGGCTGCAGGCGCGCCTGCCCTGCCCGCTGCGTCTGCTGCCGACGCTGCCGCCTTCGGTTCCCGGGATGCGCCTGCACAGTCTGCTGCAGCGGCAGTTTATTCGCGGCGGCGGCACCTGGCTTGCCGGCGATGAAGTGGTGAACATCAGCCATCGACAGGGCGCCGTCGAGGCCGTCTGGACGCGAAATCACGGCGATATTGCGCTGCGTCCGCGTTTTACCGTGCTGGCCAGCGGCAGCTTTTTCAGTAACGGTCTTGTCGCCACGCGGGAGAGCGTGCGCGAACCCATTCTTGGTCTCGATCTGCAACAGACCCTGCCGCGCGACGACTGGTACCAGCGGGACTTCTTTGCCTCCCAGCCGTGGCAGCGCTTCGGGGTGAAAACCGATGCACTGCTGCGTCCCCTGCTGAGCGGGCAGCCGTTCAGCAATCTGTTCGCCATCGGTTCGCTGCTCGGCGGGTTCGATGCCATTCAGCTCGGCTGCGGCGGCGGGGTCTGTGCCGTCACCGCGCTGCACGCCGCCAGACAGATCCACGCCCTTGCCGGAGGCCGGCCATGAACGATACCCATTTTGAAAGCTGCATTAAGTGCACGGTCTGTACCACCACCTGTCCGGTAAGCCGGGTCAATCCGCGTTATCCCGGGCCGAAACAGGCGGGGCCGGATGGCGAACGCCTCCGCCTGAAGGATGGCGCGCTGTACGATGAGGCGCTCAAGTACTGCATCAACTGCAAGCGCTGTGAGGTGGCCTGCCCGTCGGATGTGAAAATTGGCGATATCATTCAACGCGCCCGGGCACAGTACGGCCAGCAAAAGCCGACCCTGCGCGACGCCATCCTCAGCCATACCGACCTGATGGGCACCCTTTCCACCCCCTTTGCCCCACTGGTTAATGCCACCACCGGCTTAAAACCGGTACGCCGCCTGCTCGACGCAGCGCTCCATATCGATCATCGCCGCACGCTGCCGAAATATGGCTTCGGTACCTTCCGCCGCGCTTACCGCCAGCTCGCGGCCCACCAGACGCAGTACCCTGAGCAGGTGGCCTTCTTTCATGGTTGCTACGTCAACTATAACCACCCGCAGCTGGGCAAGGACCTGATTCGCGTCGTCAATGCGCTGGGCACCGGCGTGCAGTTGTTATCAAGGGAAAAATGCTGCGGCGTGCCGCTGATCGCCAACGGCTTTTTTGACAAAGCGCGTAAGCAGGCGCTGAGCAACGTCGCCGCGATGCGGGAAAACGCGCTGCCGATCATTGCCACCTCTTCGACCTGCACCTTTACCCTGCGCGATGAATACCCTCACCTCCTGGATGTTGACAACAGCGATCTCCGCGACCGGGTGGAACTGGCCACTCGCTGGATCTGGAAACAACTGGATAGTGGCAAAACGCTGCCGCTGCGCCGGCTGCCGCTGAAGGTGGTCTATCACACGCCGTGCCATATGGAGAAAATGGGCTGGTCGCTGTATACCCTCGAACTGCTGCGGCTGATCCCCGGCCTGCAGCTGGAGGTGCTGGATTCGCAGTGCTGCGGCATCGCCGGCACCTACGGCTTTAAGACTGAGAATTACGCGGTATCCCAGGCTATCGGCGCCCCGCTGTTCCGTCAGATTGAGGAGAGCGGAGCCGACATCGTCGTCACCGACTGCGAGACCTGCAAATGGCAGATTGAGATGTCCACCAGCAAACGCTGCGAACATCCGCTGACGGTGCTGGCGCAGGCGCTCGTCTGAGTCCGGCGCCAGCCTGCGCCGTCAATAGCTCGCTTTCCCCTGCGGCTGAGCGCTGGCGGATTTAAACATCGCCAGCCGGCGGTCCAGCGCCTCGGTGTAGAGCATGGTATCGACCCCGACGGCGACGAAATTGGCCCCCCAGGCGAGACATTTTTCCGCCATCGCCGGGTCGACCGCCAGAAATCCGGCCGCTTTACCCGCCGCGCGAATGCGCCGGATGCTCTGCTCAATCACCCGCTGCACGTCAGGATGGCCGGCATCGTCCGGGTGCCCCAGCGAAGCGGAGAGATCCGCCGGACCGATAAACACCCCGTCAATGCCCTCCACCTCGAGGATAGCGTCCAGATTTTCCAGCGCGGTTCGGCTCTCTACCTGAATCAGCAGACAGAGCTCGTCATTCGCCTCCGCCATATAATTCTCCACTCTGCCCCAGCGCGCCGCCCGGGCCACGCCGGCGCCCACGCCGCGGCTACCGACGGGAGGATAACGGGTTGCCGAGACGACTTCCCGCGCCTGCTCGGCGGTATCGACCATCGGCACCAGCAACGTTCTGGCGCCAATATCCAGCACCTGTTTTATCAGGCTGCGGCTGCCCTCCACCGGTCGGATCACCGGCTGACTGGCATAGGGAGCGATGGCCTGGAGCTGATGATAAAGGTCCTGAATGGTGTTCGGGGCATGCTCGCCGTCGATCAGCAGCCAGTCATATCCTGAGGTGGCGGCAATCTCCGCCATATAGGAGGAGGTCGAGCTCAGCCACAGGCCAATTTGCGTCTCACCGCGTAATAATCCACGTTTGAAGGGGTTAGATAATAGTGCGTTCATAGCGATTCCTTCAATCAATGCTGTACGCTGCCGCGCTGAGGAACCGCGCGGGTGAGGCTTAATGAGAAGATGATGATCACCCCGACGATGGCCACGCCGGCCAGGGTTAACAGTCCGGCGGCGCTGCTGGCGAACAGCGTTTCGGCCTGCACACGCACGATCGGCGCCAGAAAGCCGCCGATGGCGCCAAACAGGTTAACGAAGCCAATCCCGGCGGCCAGCGCCGTGCCGGAGAGCAGCTGCGTCGGCATCGTCCAGAAGACCGGCTGCACGGCAATCACCCCAACCGCCGCCACGCACAGCGCGATGATAGCCAGCACCGGCGCCACCAGCCCGGAAACCGCAATCCCGACCGCTGCCGCCAGCAGCGTCAGCGCGGCAATATTGCGCCGCTCGCCGGTGCGATCGGAGTAGCGAGGGATAAGCCAGGTGCCGAACAGCGCCGCCACCCATGGGATAGCCGTCACCACCGACGCAATGAAGCCGACTTTGGTGCCCAACAGCGCGGCGACCTGAGTAGGCAGGAAGAAAATCAGGCCATAGACCGCCACCTGAATGGTCATGTAAATCAGCGCCAGCTGCCAGACCCGCCCGTTACGCAGCGCATCGGACAGGCGCGAGGTGACCTTTTTCTCCTCCTCTCGCGCCAGCTCGCCGATCAGCGCCTGTTTCTCCGCAGCGCTCAGGAAGCGGGCATGCTGCGGCGAATCGTCCAGCCAGAAGAAGGTGAACGCTCCCGCGGCGACAGCAAGCAGGCCTTCAATCACAAACATCCAGAACCAGCCGGGATGGCCCATAAACCCATGCATCTCCAGCAGTGCGCCGGATAAAGGCGAACCGAGCGTCAGCGCCAGCGGCGCCCCCATATAAAAAAGCCCCATAATGCTGGCGCGGTTTTGCTGGGGAAACCACTGTGAAGTGAGGTAGATCATGCCGGGGAAGAAGCCCGCCTCCGCCGCGCCCAGCAGGGTGCGTACCAGCAGGAATTTCGCTTCCGTATCCGCCCACGCCATCGCCGCCGACAGCACGCCCCACAGCAGCGTGGTGCAGCCGATCCATTTTCTGGCGCCGAATTTGCGCATCAGCAGGTTGGCCGGTACCCCGAGAAAGGCATAGACCACAAAGAAAATCCCCGCCCCCAGCGCATAGGCTTCGTTGCTGAGGCCCGTATCCAGCTGGTAGGTCTCTTTGGCGAAACCGATATTCGAACGGTCAAGAAACGCCAGCACGTACAGCGCCAGCATAAAGGGGATTAAGCGGGCGCGGTTTTTCTTCACCACGCTCTCCAGCAGAGTGTTGCTCATCATAATATCCTCAGGCGTGGGCCGCCGGGCGGCCCGGGGGATCAGTGTTGATAAGGACGTTTCAGGTTGCAGTCGCGATTGAGTTCGACGCCAAAACCGGGTTTATCCAGTACCGATTTATGAATGCGCCCCCTCTCAGGCACCGGCTCGCCGAGCAGGATCGGGTCGAACTGCGGACGCAGCGTGGCGCAGTCCGGACTGGTCATCAGAAACTCGCTGAACGGCGTGTTGGTGAAGGTGATCACCGCATGATGTGAGTACACCGACGAGCCGTGCGGCACCACCAGCTGCCCGCGCGCTTTAGCAATAGCCGCTATCTCCACCAGCGTGGTTAAGCCGCCGCACCAGCCGACGTCGGGCTGCATAATATCAATCCCGGTCTCCGACAGGGTGCGGAAGGACTGCAGGGTGCCGTGGTGCTCGCCGCTGGTCACCATCATCCCGGCCGGCGCCTGGCGCTTCAGCTCGCGATAGCCTTCATACTGCTGCGGCGGCAGGCACTCTTCGATCCACTTGAGGTTGTAAGGGACGCAGGCATGGGCAAGTTTGGTGGCATAGTTAACGTCCTGGCTCATCCAGCAGTCCAGCATTAACCAGAAATCCGGGCCGCATTTTTCGCGCATGTCCGCCACCATGGCGACGTCTTTGCGGATCCCGGCGTCGCCATCGTGCGGCCCCCAGTGGGTGGGCATTTTGCCGCCGATAAAGCCCATCTCCTGCGCCAGATCCGGACGAGCGCCGGTAGCATAGAACTGGATTTCGTCACGCACCGCTCCGCCCAGCAGTTTGTAGACCGGCAGGCCAACCACTTTCCCGAACAGATCCCACAGCGCGAGGTCGACACAGGAGATAGTGTTCATCACCAGACCGCCGGATCCCGCGTAGTAAAGGGTAGCGTTGAGCATCTGGTCATGGATCAGTTTGATATCGCTGACGCATTTGCCTTCGATAAAGCGGTTGAGATGTTTCTCCACGATAAAGCAGCCCATCTCTCCGGCCGTCGACACGGCAAAGCCGGTCTGCCCGTTGTCAGCCTCCACTTCCACAATCAGCGTGCCCAGCACGTTGATGCCAAACGACTGGCGGGACTGCTCATACTGTTTATATTTGCTCATCGGGGTAGCGATATGATCGTCAATCCAGTGGTTAGCCCCCTGATCGTGGTAATCGCCGCCGCCGGCGCCCTGCTCTGCCGTGGCGCCGCCGGTAAACCAGGCACGGACGTGTTTAATTTTCGGTAGGGTCATGTTGTTCTCCTTATGATGAGGCGAGTTGTTCGAAGGGGCTTTTCCACCCCAGCAGTCGTGAAATATCTTTCGCGCAGGCAATCGCCTTACCGGCCAGATAATCGCGATTGTCTTCATTGATTTGCAGACGGGTGCCCACCACCGAGATGGCGGCGGTCAGGTCGTTATTGGCGTTAAAAACCGGGGCGGCCACGCAGCGCACATCCGGGTAGTCCTCGCCATTATCAAAGCTCCAGCCCCGGGCGCGGATCCGCCGCAGCTCCTCCCGCAGCTGTTGAGCATTGCTGATGGTCGTTGGCGTAGCCCGCTCCCACTGCAGTTCATCGATAATGGATGCCTGAACCCCGGCGGGCTGCCAGGCCAGCAAACATTTGCCGATCCCGGAGCGGTAAAGCGACAGGCTCTTTCCTTCGTGCGAACGCACGCTAATGGTGGCGGGTGATTCAATTTTCAGAATGTAGTAGGCGTTACCGTGATCGATAATGCCCAGATGGCAGAGCAGGCCGCACTCATCCATCAGCCGGGTCAGGCGTGGCCGCGCCAGCTCGCGCAGGTCCATTTTGCTTAGCGCCTGCCCGGCCAGCTCCACCAGTTTGGTCCACAGGCAGTAGTTATCCTGATTATCCATACTGATGAAGCGCTGCTTTTTCAGCTCGCCCAGCAGCAGATAAACCGTGCTTTTCGGGATCCCCAGCTCCGCTATTATCGTCGCCGCGCTGCAGGGTCCGATGCGGCCAATTAAATTGAGGATCTCAATCGCGCGGGTCAGCGCCGGGACTTTCGTTGATTCCAACATACTGGACTCCAATCCTGAATACTGGAATCAGTGTTGCGGTTGTCCGGGCGGTAAAGTGTGAGCGACATCGCGGGGCAATCGCTTTCCCGTATGCTGGACCGTTCGCAGCGGAAAATTGCGACTTAACGCACAGAATTTTTTCAGGAGAGTACAACAGGCTGGACAACCGGCGCCAGGGAGAAGCCCGTGCGCCGGGAAACGACTTACAGCGAGAGGGAATCCACCACGTTAATCCAGCCATGTTCGCTGGCCAGCGGTTGGCCATTCAGCCAGCGACGCAGCAGGTTTAATGCCATCATGGCGCAGACTTCCTGGCGTACCGCCAGGCTGTGGCGGGTGACGCTGAACTTCACCCGCAGCGCGAAGGTGCCGTCCGGGGTGGCCAGGGCCACGTTAAGATGATCGTTCTCCTGGCCGCTCACCGCCAGGGCCAGGCCGGCAAAATGGTTTATGCGCCGCTCGGCCGCCCAGCGGGCCGCCTGCGCCAGCGTCTCCTCCTGCGCCGGGACCACTTCGCTGGCCAGCAGCGGCGCGCCGGCGCGGGACAGCTGGAGCGCCAGCAGACCGCCGGTAAACTGCTCGCTGAGCGTCAGGCTCAGCTGCCGCTCCTGCAGGGAGCGTGCAATCTGCGCCGGTAACCCTTCAGTGCCTTCGAAAATCAGGCTGTCGCCAGCCACTTTACGCACTTCCGGCCACAGAGCCAGCATGGCGTCACGCTGCTCAGCCGGTCCGGTCAGCTTCAGCTCAATGATCGGCATCGACGAGCGGTAGCCCATCACGACGCCAGGCGGTAACGTCAGCGGATTGAGGTTTTGCGCCAGCTCGCTTTCCGAGCGGCCAAAAGTGGTCAGCCGCAGGCATACCGGCGGTTCCGGCAGCGTAAAGCGCTGGCGCAGGCGCGGTAAAATCTCCTGCTCGACCATCACTTTGAATTCAGAGGGAACGCCGGGGGTGAAAAACATCAGGCAGCGATTGAGCTGGATGGCAAAGCCGCAGGCCGTGCCCACCGGGTTATTGATCATCTCGGCGCTGGCGGGGATTTCCGCCTGCTTACGGTTGCTTTCCGCCATCGGCCGCCCGCGTTCAGCAAAGAAGCGGGTCATGGTATCCAGCCACTCCGGATGCAAAATAAGCCCTTCGCCTTTCGCGGTGGCCGCGGCCAGCGCGCTCAGGTCGTCGCTGGTGGGGCCGAGGCCGCCATTGACGATCAGCACATCCGCCTGTTCGCTGCGTTCGCGCAGAATCGCCACCAGCGCATCGAGATCGTCGCCGACGGTATGACGGCGCGTTAACGGTAAACCCTGATTAAAAAAGAAATCCGCCAGCCATGCTGCATTGGTGTCAACGATTTGACCATGCAACACTTCATCGCCAGTGGACAGCATTTCCACATTCAACATTGCTCACTCCTTGCCTGCCAGGTGGCAAATACTATAACGCAAAGCGGGATGCTGACGAGGAGGAAAATCTGGCGCGGCAAGAAGAGACCGCGCCGGAGGAGATTAGAAGCTGGCGCTGGCGCCGATGTACGGGCCGTCGGCGATGGTGTTATCGCGGTTGCCATCTTTACCCGCCAGGTTCAGATAGCGATAGCCCGCCTGGATGCTGAGCGGACGCATAATGGTCCAGCTGGCGCCGACGTTGGCTTCCTGATAGCTGTCAATGCCGCTGGAGAGGGAATCCGGAGAGTAGTAGTAGTCGCCATACAGACGGAAGCTGTCGCCGATTTTCCACTGCAGGCCGCCGCCGACCGCGGCCGCATAGCCTTCATCACCCTGCTTCGGGTTGGTGTATACCCCTTTACCGCCCACGGTCGCGAGGAACGGCCCCAGCGGAATATTCAGACCCAGGCCTAAACCCGCGGCGTCGCCGTCGTTATCGCTGTGCAACCAGTTACCCGAAACAGCCAGACCGGTGGACTCGGTGCCGAAGCCGACCCCAAGGTTGGTGTAATGCTCGCCTGCTTCGCCGGTAACGCTGATCGCATGGGCCGCCGAAGAAACCAGCATGACGCCAGCCAGCGCCATAAAAATGCTTTTTTTCATTATTTACTCTATCCAGAAAATTAAAATCAAAGAAGTCCCGAAAAAACCCGAAAATTCTACTGCGCACTCGTCAGGAATCAATGACCTGGCGAAATGATTTTTCACAAGAGTGTAACCAGTTGCGTCTTTTTACAGCAATACCGCCGCGCATTTGCGAAAGAAAGTAAATTTCATCGCATTCAAATTCAGTGGAATTATATTTAATTAGGTTGTATTGATTAAATAAATCTATATTTACCTGCGCAATCGCCGTCGCGCAGGCTGTTTGAAGGAAGCAGAAAAATTAATGGGCGAGCAGGGCCAGGCGCTCCGGCGCAAGCCCCGTCAGCTTCGCCACCAGCGCCAGATCAAGCCCGTTTTCCAGCATCGCCTGGGCAATACGTTGCGCAGCCAATTGTTCTCCCTGTTCAAGACCTTGCTGCAGGCCCTGCTCAAGGCCCTGCTGATGGCCGCGTTGTTCCAGAAACTGGGCAATGTTCATTAGCGTCTCCTTATGCAGCCGCCTGGGGACATTTTGCGCAAGATTACGTAAAAAGGCGACCGGATCGGCGGCATTTCCTGCCTGCAATAAATAGTGAAGCAGCGTCCTGAGCTGTCTGCGGCTAGTGTATCCCAGCGCTAACAGGCTGGCTAGTTGCTCCTGCAGTTCCATCATATCGCGTTGCCGGATATGCTTTTGCAGCAACTCAAGCATCGCGACCCGTCGGTGCTGCATTATTGTATCGTCAGGAAGCACCGTGATATCGATTAAGTGAAAATCCTGATTGTATACTTGCCGCGCGGTTTGCGGATGAGCAAATCCTTCCAGCCAGCACATGGGATACGGCCAGGGCGAGACTTGCCCATGATAAAAAAGCAGCGGGATCACCAATGGCAGTTGCGTATGTCCTTTATCCAGATGGCGCTGCATCGCTGCTATCGCATAACGCATCAGGCGAAATGCCATATGACGGTCCGCAGAGCTTTGATGTTCGATAAGCAGATAGATATATCCGTCCCCCGCCTGGGTTTGCAGCGAGTAAAGAATATCGGAATGGCTGGCGCGCAGGTCTTCATCGATAAAACTTCCGGACTCCAACTGCAGCGTTTGCAGATTGCATAATTCTCGCAAATGTTCAGGAAGGTGAATGTCCAGAAAATCCCGCGCCGTCGCCCGATGCGACAGTAGGTGTTTAAACACGGCGTCATGTGGGGAATGGGTGGTCCTTTCCATGGTGGCTCTCCATACGATAATTTTCGCTTAACTTATCACTCTGTAAAGCCAGCGCCGTATTTCCCTTGCGGTTTGCCGAGGCGCCTCGCAAACTGTTTCCTCGATACCCAGCCCGACTTATTGCGAAGGAGAAAGATCATGCGTCAAAGGACGATTGTTTGCCCGCTAATCCAAAATGATGGCCATTACCTGTTGTGCAAGATGGCTGCCGACCGCGGCGTTTTTCCCGGACAATGGGCCTTATCCGGCGGCGGCGTGGAGCCGGGGGAACGTCTTGAAGAGGCGCTGCGCCGGGAAATCCGCGAAGAGCTCGGCGAAAAACTCATCCTTACCCATATTGCGCCGTGGAGCTTCCGAGATGATACCCGCGTTAAAACTTACCCCGATGGGCGCCAGGAAGCGATCTATATGATCTATCTGATCTTCGACTGCGTCAGCGCCAATCGTGACGTGACGATCAACGAGGAGTTTGACGATTACGCCTGGGTGAAAGCGGATGAGCTTAAAAACTACGATCTCAACGCCGCCACCCGCCTGACCCTGAGCATGAAGGGGCTACTCTGACGCCACGGTCGGCAGGCGCAGCGTCGCCTTCAGTCCGCCCAGGCTTTCGCTGCGCGAAAGCTGCAGGTGGCTACGATGCAGACGCGCGATATCGTTTACCAGCGCCAGCCCCAGCCCGGCACCGGGTATCGCGCCCGCGTTATCGAGGCGGCGAAACGGCATCAGCGCCTGGTGTACCTGCTGGTCGTCAATTCCCGGGCCGCTGTCTTCCACGCTGAGCAGCACGGCGTCGCCGTCGCGATGCAGGCTAAGCGTGACCGTACCATATTCCGGGGTATAGCGAATGGCATTGTCGAGCAGGTTAGCGCACAGTTCCCCCAGCAGAACGCTATCGCCTGCCACCTGTACCGCCGACTGCTCGCCCTCATAGCCAAGATCGATATGTTTGCTCCGCGCTTGCGCAATACGCGAAAAGCAGCTGTTGCGCACAATTTCCGGCAAGTTAATCACCGCAAACGCCTGCTCCCGCTGTTTTACCGTCGCCAGCTGCAGCAACCGCTCCGTTAACAAGACCGTATCGTCCAGCGTGGCGCGCATCGCCTGCAGGCTTTCGCGCCACAGTTGCGGATCGTCGCTGGCCAGCGCAACCGAAGCCTGCGTTTTCAGCACCGCCAGCGGCGTTTTCAGCTGATGGGACGCATCGGCGCTGAAGCGCTCCTGACGGGAGATCATCACCCGCAGGCGGTCGATATAGCGGTTGAACGCGACAATCAGCAGCCGCGTTTCTGACCAGGGCAGCAGCTCCGGCAGCGGCGTCAGCAGGCCGGGTTCACGGCGCACCATCAGCGCGGAGAGCTGGCGCATGGGCCGCAGCACGCGGCGCAGCAGCCAGGCTGCCAGCACCAGCGTCAACAGGACCAGTAACCCCTGCGACACCCAGGATGAAAAGAGTAACTGTCCAGCCAGCCAGCGGCGGGACTGCAGCGTTTCGGCAATATAGATCTCCGCCATGCCCACGATGCCCCCTTCGTTGATGGGCTGCAGCAGGCGCGCCACGCGAATTGCCTGACCGCGATATTCGGTATGATAAAACCATGCCAGCGCCGGATAGAGCTGAGTTCGCGAGGTGGAGGGCGGCATCGCGGGCAGATCGTCATAGCCGGAAATAACCTTCCCCTGCGGGTCAAGCACCTTGTAATAGAGGCGATCGTTCATGTTGAGCTCGAAGCTGTCCAGCACCACCCAGGGCACATTCACCTCCAGTTGCCCTCCGCGCACCACCAGCCGCTCGGCCACCGTCCGCGCCGACGACAGCAGGGTACGATCGTAGGCTTGCGTCGCCGCCTGCAGCGCGCTGACGTAGCTATTAAACGCGGAGAGTCCCCACAGCAGAACCAGCGGCAGGCCGAGAAACAGCAACAGTTGGGCATAGAGCGATTGCGGCTTACCCCATCTCATTGCACTCGCACTCAAGCAGATAGCCTAACCCGCGCAGGGTGGTTATACGCACATTGCTCGCCTGAAGTTTCTTGCGCAGGCGGTGAATATAGAGTTCGATGCTTTCCGGACTGACGTCGTCGCTGAGACTGAACACCTGTTCGAATAACTGCTGGCGCGAAACCGGGCGGGTGCGGCGAAACATCAGCACCTTCAATAACGCCAGCTCACGCGGCGTCAAAGACAGCATCTGGCCACGGAGTAAAAAATAGCCTTCGTCACAATACGCCAGCTCACCAAGCTGCTGCACCTCATGCACCTGCCCTTCGCTGCGCCGGAGCAGCGCCCGCAGGCGGGCGTCGAGCTCTTCCAGCTCAAAGGGCTTGGGTAAATAATCATCCGCGCCGGCATTTAAACCTTTCACCCGGTCCGCTACCGCGCTGCGGGCGGTCAGCAACAGCACCGGCAGAGTCTGCCCGCGCTTGCGCAGCCGCTGGACCACTTCAAGGCCATCGTACCCCGGCATACCGATATCCAGCACCGCCAGCGCATATTGCTCGCTTTGCAGCAGATGGTCGGCTGCACGCCCGTCAGCGACGCAATCCACGGCAAAACCGCCCTGCACCAGCGCTTTTTCCAGCCAGTGAGCCAGCTCACGGTTATCCTCGGCTAATAAGAGACGCATATCACATCCTGTAACGTTGCTGCCGCATTGAAAGGGAAATGAAAGGTAACTGTTTTAACAATCATGCAACCGAATCGCCATATGTCGGTTCACATAATCAAAAAAACCTGCCCTGTACCTGCTGAGGAAGCCTATGAAAACGCCATTTCTCCGTCATCTGAGCGCCATCGCGCTGTGCCTCTGTACCACATGCGCCTTCGCCGCGGAGGCCCCGTCCCGCACCGAATGTATCGCGCCTGCTAAACCCGGCGGCGGCTTTGACCTGACCTGTAAGCTGATTCAGGTGAGCCTGATGGAAACCGGCGCTATCGAGAAACCGATGCGCGTCACCTATATGCCCGGCGGCGTGGGCGCGGTAGCCTACAACGCCATTGTCGCCCAGCGCCCGGCAGAGCCGGGGACCGTCGTCGCCTTCTCCGGCGGCTCGCTGCTGAACCTGTCGCAGGGTAAATTCGGCCGTTACAGCGTCGATGACGTGCGCTGGCTGGCGAGCGTCGGCACCGACTACGGCATGATCGCCGTGCGCGCCGATTCGCCATGGAAAGATCTGAAGTCGTTTATGACCGCGATGGAGAAAAATCCCTCCAGTATCGTGATTGGCGCCGGGGCCTCCATCGGCAGCCAGGACTGGATGAAAGCGGCGCTGCTGGCGCAAAAAGCCAACGTCGACCCGCATAAAATGCGCTACGTCGCCTTTGAGGGCGGCGGCGAGCCGGTGACCGCGCTGCTCGGTAACCATGTGCAGGCAGTCTCCGGCGATCTCAGCGAGATGGTGCCCTATCTGCAGGGCAATAAAATCCGCGTGCTGGCGGTCTTCTCCAGTGAACGGCTGCCGGGGGCGCTCGCCGATGTCCCCACTGCAAAAGAGCAGGGCTACGACCTGGTCTGGCCGATTATTCGCGGCTTCTTTATGGGCCCGAAAGTCAGCGACGCCGAGTACCAGTGGTGGGTCGATGAATTCACTAAACTGCAGCAAACCGAAGCGTTCAAAAAGCAACGTGAACTGCGCGGCCTGTTTGAATTCAATATGAACGGCAAGGCGCTCGATACCTACGTTAAGCAGCAGGTCAGCGACTACCGCGAACAGGCGAAAGCCTTTGGCCTGGCAAAATAAACCGCGGAGGCGCTCATGAGCGATCGTATTTTTGCCGGAGTATGGCTGTTGTTATGTACTGGCGGTCTGTTTATCGCCTGGCAGATCCATAGCGAATACTCCTATGAACCCGTCGGCCCGCGCCCCTTCCCGCTCGGGATCATCGGCCTGATGCTGCTGTGCTCGGCGTTAATGCTGTTGCGTCGCCCGGACGCCGTCGAGTGGCCGGGACGGCATGTGCTGCAGCGTCTGCTGACCATGGTCGTGGTGCTGGTGGTGTACGCCTGGGGGTTTGAATGGCTCGGTTTTCCGTTGGCCACCGCGCTGCTGACGGCGATCATTGGTCTGCTGTTCGGCGCGACGCTGCCGGCGGCGGGCATTGCCGGCGTCGCGATGGGCGTGTCGTTATGGTACGCCTTCGACACCCTGCTCGATGTCACCTTGCCCCTCGGCATCTGGTTTAATTAACGGAGGCGTTTATGGATACCTGGATCTATCTCTCGCAGGGCTTCGCCGTCGCCATGACGCCGGAGAACCTGTTGATCGCCCTGATCGGCTGCTTTGTCGGGACTATCGTCGGCCTGCTGCCGGGGCTGGGGCCTATCAACGGCGTGGCGATCCTGCTGCCGCTGGCTTTCGCCCTGCATTTACCCGCGGAGTCGGCGCTGATCCTGCTGGCGACGGTCTATATCGGTTGCGAATACGGCGGGCGTATTTCATCGATTCTGCTGAACGTGCCCGGCGATGCCGCCGCCATTATGACCGCCCTCGACGGCTATCCGATGGCCCAGCAGGGTCGCGGCGGCGTTGCGCTGTCGATTTCCGCCGTCAGTTCCTTCTTTGGCTCACTGATCGCCATCGGCGGCATTATTTTGTTCGCGCCGCTGCTCGCCCAGTGGTCGCTGGCGTTCGGTCCCGCGGAATACTTCGCGCTGATGGTCTTCGCCATCGCCTGTCTTGGCAGCATGATGGCGCAGAACCCGCTGAAGTCGTTCCTCGCGGCGTTAATCGGCCTGGGGCTGGCGACGGTGGGCGTAGACGCTAATACCGGGGTTTACCGCTTCACCTTCGACAGCGTCCATCTCTCCGACGGCGTACAGTTTATTGTGGTAGTGATCGGCCTGTTCTCGGTTTCGGAGATCCTGCTGATGCTGGAGAGCACCAGCGGCGGACAAACCCTGGTGCGGAAAACCGGACGGATGCTGTTTAACACCAAAGAGGCCGCACAGTGCGTCGGCGCGACGCTGCGCTCCTCGGTGGTGGGTTTCTTCGTCGGTATTCTGCCCGGCGCCGGGGCGACCATCGCCAGCGCCATTACCTACATGACGGAGAAAAAACTCAGCGGTAACAGCGATAACTTCGGCAAGGGAGATATTCGCGGCGTGGCGGCGCCGGAAGCGGCCAATAACGCCTCCGCCTGCGGTTCCTTTATTCCCATGCTGACGCTCGGCGTGCCAGGGTCCGGCACCACCGCGGTGATGATGGGCGCGCTGACGCTGTATAACATTACGCCCGGCCCGGCGATGTTCACCGAACAGCCGGATATCGTCTGGGGGCTGATTGCCGCCCTGCTGATCGCCAACGTGATGCTGCTTATCATGAACATTCCGCTGATCGGCCTGTTCACCCGTATGCTGACCATTCCGCTGTGGTTTCTGGTCCCGGCCATCGCCGCGGTCTCCGCCGTCGGCGTTTACGCGGTACACAGCACCACTTTTGACCTGCTGCTGATGGTGGGGCTTGGCGTGCTTGGCTACATCATGCGCAAAATGCACTTCCCGATGTCGCCGCTGATCCTTGGCTTCGTGCTGGGGGAGATGCTGGAGCAGAACCTGCGTCGCGCGCTGTCCATCAGCAACGGCAACCTGGCGATCCTGTGGCAAAGCGGGGTAACCAAAACGCTGCTGGTGCTGGCCATCGCCGTGCTGGTGGTGCCGCCGCTGCTGCGTCTGCGGCGTAAACAGCGCCAGCGTCGCGCCGAAGCCAATATCGGCTAAGCCGGCGAATTGACCCATTCGCGCAGCGCCCGGCGCGAGATCTTAATCCCACCGTTCTTTAACGTTTCCGGCAGCCGCAGCCAACGCACCGGCTGCTGGAAACGCGCCAGCCGCTCCGCGCTCCATGCCGCCAGCACACTGATCTCGCAGCCATCATCGCATTCCACCACCGCGACCGGACGCTGGCCATATTCCGCATCGTCCAGCGGCACGACAAACGCCTGCTGTATCTGCGGGTGCGCCACGATGATCCGTTCCACCTCCTCAGGCTGGATCCCTTCCCCACCGCTGAAAAAGAGATTATCCAGGCGCCCGAGGAGATTGAGCCGACCATTGATGATCTCGCCGCGATCGCGGGTGGCAAACCACCCTTCGTCGTTGGTCAATGGCAACAATTGACCGTCGCGCCAGTAGCCCGCGGCCATACTCGCCGCCCGCAGCCAGACCTCGCCGGCAACGATTTTCATCTCCCGCCCCGGCAACGGCGCGCCCACATCCGCCGCGCCGTCGGCCTCTTTGGCGCAGACGGTGGAAGCGAACTCGGTCAGGCCATAGCCGCAATAGGTGCGTACCCCCTGCCCCCGCGCCCGCTCGGTCAACTCGACGGGGATCGCCGCGCCGCCAAGCAGCACCGCCTTGAGGGAGAGCGCAACACCGTCATTCAGCAGGCGCCACAGCTGTGTCGGTACCAGCGAAGCGTGGGTGCAGCCCTGCAGCATCTGCGCCAGCGGTTGTTTATCGCGCACCGTCAGCCGCGCGCCGGCCAGCAGCCAGCGCCACATAATCCCCTGGCCGGAGACATGAAACAGCGGCAGCGACAGCAGCCAGTCATCTTCTGCGGCAAACGGCATCAGCGCCAGCACGCCGGCGGCGCTGGCCAGATGGGCGCTGGCATCATGCACTGCCGCCTTCGGCAGACCGGTCGACCCCGAGGTCAGCGTCATTGAGGCGAAACGATCCCCGCGCCACGGCACAGCATGGGTTCCCGCTGCCGCCTGCAGGGTTAACGCCGGTAAATCCCCCGGCAGCGCATCGCCGTTAAGCACCAGCTGATGCTGGACGGTCAACGCTGGCAGCAGTTCCTGCAGCAACGCTGCGGGCAGCTGCGGATTCAGCGGCAGCACCCGCGCGCCGCACTGCAGCAGCGCCAGCCAGGCCAGCAGCGTCGAGGGCTGGTTAAAAGCCTGCAGCGCCACCCCGTGACCTGCCGTTACGCCCTGCGCGGCAAAGCCGGCCGCCAGCGCGTCAACGTGGGCGCACAGGTCGCGCCAGGTCAGCGGCTGGTCATTCAGGCGCAGCGCCTGCGCCTCTCCGCGCCGCTGGCGCCAGTGGCGCCAGGGCCAGTCGCAAAAGGTCACAACAGCGCCTCCAGCGTATCCATGTTGATCATCGGCAGGGTGCTTTCCGGCCACGGCCGTACCAGTTGGGCGCTCATCAGCGACAGGGTGTCCAGTCCGGGGATGGTCTGCGGCGTCAGCCAGGCGGCAACCCGCGCCAGCTGAGTTAACCCGAGGCTGGACTCGATCGACGAACTGATCACCGCGCTCAGCCCCAGCGCATGGGCCGCGGCGACCTGCTGCTGAACCTGTTGTAAACTGCCGGTTAGCGTCGGCTTGATCACCACCGCGCGCACGCCCGGCTCGGCGACGAAGCGAAAATCCGCCTCGCGCAGGCTTTCATCCCAGGCGATAGCGATCCCGGTTTCGCGGCTAAAGGCTCGTGAGTCCTCCGGCGTTTTACAAGGCTCCTCAATAAACGCAATGCGCTGGCGATACGCCGGATCGACATATTTCGCAAACTGCTGCGCTTTCAGCGGCGTCCAGGCCCGGTTGGCATCCAGACGCAGCTGCAGGTCGGGGATGGCTTCCAGCAGCAGATTAACCACCATGCCGTCGCGGACCGCCTCCCAGAGACCCACTTTCACCTTAGCGACTTTCTCGCCGGGCATCGCCGCCAGTCTGGCGAACAGCTCATCCGGATCGCCGGAGCAGAGCGGCGCTGCGCGATAATCCGCGGCCAGCGGCAGCTCGCCGCTGAGCTCCGCCTGCGCGCAGCTGATGCCAAACGCGACAGAGGGCAGCGCAGGAAGCGCCGGCTCCGCGCCGTCGCGCCAGGCCTGCGCCCACGCCAATAGCGCCGCCTGCGCCTCCTCCAGGGTCTCTGCGCTGAATCCCGGCAGGGGAGATATTTCCCCCCAGCCCTCCCGTTCACCCTCCCGCAGGTGGATGAACAGCCCGTCGCGGGTTTTTAACCGCCGTTCGCGCAGCACCACGCCCGCGTCCATCGGTATCTGCCAGCGGTAAACCTGCGATACGCGCATTAGGGATTCCGTTTAAATTTGCTGAAGTCCGGCTGACGTTTCTGGTTGAAGGCATTGCGGCCTTCCTGCCCCTCTTCCGTCATGTAGAACAGCATGGTGGCGTTGCCCGCCAGCTCCTGCAGACCGGCCTGGCCGTCGCAGTCGGCGTTCAGCGCCGCTTTCAGGCAGCGCAGCGCCATTGGACTGTTCTGCAGCATTTCCCGACACCAGCGGACCGTCTCTTTTTCCAGATCCGCCAGCGGCACCACGGTGTTCACCAGCCCCATATCCAGCGCCTGCTGCGCGTCATACTGACGGCAGAGGAACCAGATTTCCCGCGCTTTTTTCTGCCCGACGATGCGCGCCATATAGGAAGCGCCCCAGCCGCCGTCGAAGGAGCCGACTTTCGGCCCGGTCTGACCGAAGATGGCGTTTTCCGCCGCGATGGTCAGATCGCACATCATGTGCAGCACATGGCCGCCGCCGATAGAGTAGCCGGCCACCATCGCCACCACCGGTTTCGGGCAGGTGCGGATCTGGCGCTGAAAGTCGAGTACGTTGAGATGATGTACGCCGGAGTCATCCTGATAGCCGCCGTAATCGCCGCGAACTTTCTGATCGCCGCCCGCGCAAAAGGCTTTCTCACCTTCGCCGGTCAGGACAATCACCCCGATATTGTCGTCATAACGGGCATCCGCCAGCGCCTGGATCATTTCTTTGACGGTCAGCGGGCGGAAGGCGTTGCGCACCTGCGGGCGGTTGATAGTGATTTTGGCAATGCCGTCGGCCGATTTGTGGTAGCGAATATCGGTATAGCCTTCGGAACAATCGTGCCATTCAACAGGGGCATAGAGCATTGCTTCATCAAGAGAGATCATAGAATGTCCTTCAGTTAACTTGCCAAAATCTGCGCCAGACAGGCAATCACCGCCGCCGGGTTGTCCCGGTGCGCGTTGTGTCCGGCATGGTGAATAAGATGGAGATCCGCCGCGAGCGCCTGGGCGATGGCATGAAACTTCGCGTCGCGCTCGCCGCACAGGTAATGAAAGGGGAAATCGCGCGCCTGCAGGGGTGCGCGCAGATCGGCCTGCCCGGCAAGGGAGGTCGCCTGCAGCATCGCCGCCAGCGTCGCGCCGTTGTTCCGGCTGCGTAAGGCGACCAGCGCCGCGCGCTGCCCGGCGTTCAGTGAAGCGAAGACCGGCTGCTGATACCAGTCGGCAAAGACCTGCGCCAACGGCTCATGGCGAAAACGGTCCGCCCAGGCGCTGTCGTTGCTGCGCCGCGCCAGCCGCGCTTCGGCATCCTGCAGGCCCGGATGGCCGCCTTCGACGATCAGGCCGCGCAGACCCGCGCGCGGCTGGCAGGCGAAGTTCATCGCCACCCGGCCCCCCAGCGAGTAGCCGATCAGCCAGTAGTTAAGTATGTTGTAACTATTAAGCGTAGCCTGCAGCAGAATATTGACCCCGGCAAAGTCCTGCACTGCGATATTCGCGGAGCCGCCGTGGCCCGGCAGATCGAGATACAGCCGCGGCCAGGCGCGAAACGCGTCGCCCACTTCCCGCCACTCGTTGCGGTCGCCGGAAAAACCGTGCAGAAAGACCAGCCAGGGATAACCCGGCTGGCCATGTTCGATAGCCGCGCTGAGAGTCACAGGCGGCTTACCTGCGCCAGCAGCTGCTGGAGGGTCTGTGTGCCGTCGGTCTCATTGACCGCCAGCTCAATCACCGTCGCCCCTGCCCTGCGCCAGGCGCCGGCCAGCGCCTCATCCAGCGCCTGCCAGTCAGCCGGGCGATGATAGGCCAGGCCGAACATCGCCGCCGCGTGGCTGAAATCAACATCCTGCGGCATTAAGTAGAACTGACGCCGCTCGTCCTGCGGCGTCGGCAGCATGGAGAAAATCTGCCCGCCGTTGTTGTTCACCACGATCAGCACCAGCGGCGCCGACGCCTGGCGCAGTAGAGCCAGCGAGTTGAGATCGTACAGCGCCGAAAGATCGCCGACGATGGCCAGGGTTGGCCTGGCGCTGGCGTGCTGCACGCCGGCGGCGGTGGCGATCAAGCCATCAATGCCGCTGGCGCCGCGGTTGCTGTAAACCGGGTAGCCGGCCGGCAGCTGCGCCAGGGCGTCGATCAGGCGCACCACCAGGCTGTTGCCGACAAACAGTTGCCCCTGTTCCGGCAGATAGCGGCGAATTCGCTGCGCCAGCTGCGCTTCGCCAAAGGGTTCGTTGCTGGCGACCGCCGCCTCCCACGCCTGACGGGCCAGTTCAGGAATGGCCGTCGCCCACGGCTGGCGTTTCTCCGCCGGGTGCAGCTCAAGCCAGCGGTCAATGCTGGCGAGGAGACGGCGGCCGCGGTGCTGTGCCGGATCGAGACGACCGGGCAGATTATCCACCAGCCAGTATTCATCAGGCTCGCAGGTGGCCTGCCACTGCAGAACCCGCTTGCCGGTCAGGCTGCTGCCGAGCTGAACCACGATCTGCGCCTGCGCCAGCTCGCTCACCGCTTTGCCATTGCCCAGCCACAGGTCAGCGCACGGCAGCGGCTGCCCGGTCTGCGACAGGACATCGCCGATCAGCGGCCAGCCGAGGGTTTGGGCCCACTCGGCCACTTTTTTCCCTTCGGCAGCGCTCATTCTGCCCGCCACGACCACGCCGCGCTTTTGCCGCCAGAAGAACCAGTCGCGCTGTTTCTCACTTTCCCTCTGCAGCGCCTGACGCAGCCAGGGCTTATCGCTCTGCCACCAGCTGCCGAGCTGCTGCTGCCACTCCACGCCGGTATCATCCATATCGCCATACAGCGGTTCGGCGAACGGGCAGTTGATATGCACCCCGCCGGCGTGCAGCTCGCCCAGCGCCTGGTCGATGGTCGAGACCAGCCAGCGGGCGGAAATATCCTGCGAGGGACGCGGCAGAGAAATCGTCTGCGACGGATGGGAGGCGAACATCCCCGGCTGACGAATCGCCTGATTGGCGCCGCAGTCGATCAGCTCCGGCGGACGGTCGGCGGTCAGGAGAATCAGCTTTTCCCCGGTGAGCCCTGCCTCAATCAGCGCCGGGTAAAGGTTCGCGGTGGCGGTCCCGGAGGTCACAATGACCGCCACCGGCTGGCGGCTGGCTTTCGCCAGACCGAGCGCCAGGTGGCCGAGGCCGCGTTCGTCAAAATGGGTATGATGGATAAAGGCGCGGTTTTCCGCCGCCGCCAGGGTTAAGGGTGTCGAGCGCGAGCCCGGCGCGATGCAGATATGCTGCACGCCGTGGCGCGTTAAAGCTTCCAGGATCACCGCCGCCCAGCGTCGGTTAAATGCGCTTACTGACATGAAATTGTCCGGTATCAAATATTGATGCTAAGTATAGATAAGCCAAAGTGACGGCGTTTTGATATGCATCGTCATTCCCGCTTATGGACAGAGTAGCGAGCGCAGCCCGGCCGCTTTGTTGTCAATCTCCTGCCACTCCTGCAGCGCATCGGAGCCGCTGACGATCCCCGCCCCGGCATACAGTCGCAGGGTGTCGTTGTCCACTTTCGCCGAACGCAGCGCCACGCAAAACTCGCTTTGCGCCAGCGACAGATACCCGGCGGAACCGGCGTACCATTCACGGGAAAAAGGTTCATGGCGCTGAATGAATGCCAGCGCCGCCCGCCGCGGCAGGCCGGCCACCGCGGCGGTAGGCTGCAGCTGCAGCAGACAGCGGCTGTCGTCAGGCTCCGCCAGCTCGGTCCAGATGCAGCGTCGAAGATGCTGTACCTTGCGCAACCTCACCACCTGCGGCGGCAGAACGTCCAGCGTCGAGGCCTCACTCTGCAGGCGCTGGCAGATATCCTCCACCACCAGCATGTTTTCCCGCTGATTTTTGTCGTCTTTCATCAACCAGTCGGCCAACTGCTGCGCCTTCGCGTCATCCTGATGATTAGCGACGGTGCCCGCCAGCGCTTCGGTGCGCAGCAGCGCGCCGCGCCGGCGCCACAGCCGCTCCGGCGTGGAGCCGAAAAACGCCTGACGGGCATTGAACGCCATCAGGAAATGAAAACAGTTAAGATTGCGGCTGCGGCTGGCGGCCATGATGCTCACGGCATCCAGCGGGGCGGCAAACTGCAGGTCGGTTGCCCGCGCCAGCACCACTTTATCCATGTCGCCGGCGGCGATGGCCTGCGTCGCCAGGTCTATCATTGCCTGCCACAGGGGATAATCGGAGGAGTGGCGCTCGCTCAACAGCGGCGGTACGCCGCCAGGGGTCGCCTGGGCGGTGGTCAGGCTGGCGAGAAAATCACGCGCCGTCATGGCATCGTCGCGCAGGGAGAGGTCGCTGTGCAGCACCAGCCGCATCACGGCCCTGCCGCCGCACCGACGCCATTCCAGACGCGGCAGCACCAGCCGGCCTTGCTGCGGGGCAAACGCATTCAGGCCGCAGATGCGCAGATCCTGCCGTCCGGCCTGGTGTAAAAAGCGGTTCGCCGCGTCGAGCGAGGGAAAGCTTTTTACCGCCCCCAGCGCCGCCAGCTCCTCGTCGCCATTGCGCTGTTGCCAGTAGAACTGCGGCCACTGCGGCTGCTGGCCGCACCATAGCAGCGGATCGAAGGCATCATTCAGCGGAAAGGCAATATCGATAATTCGCGTGCCGGGTGAGTCAGGAAAGGGCTCACTCAGGCCGTCACGTAAACGGGCCAGCGCAGTGGAAACAGACAGCACGCAAACCTCCACGGTAGTAAAACCCCACATTATAAGGGGTTCGACGGCGGAATAGCAGTACCCATGACGAGGGAGCGGGTTTTATCTTACCTGCTCGCCGGCCCGGAACAGGGTTGGAATGTGAGTGTTGAGGGGTCAAACAGCGCGGCTTTCCCGCGCCATGCCGATGTGCGGAATGCCATTCTCATCATAGACCTCAGTCACCGGCGTAAAACCGAAGTGGGCGTAAAAAGCTTGCAGGTGCGCCTGCGCCCCAAGGTAAATCGACTTTTGCGGCCAGTGCCGCTGACAGCTGGCCAGCGCCTGCGCCATCAGCTGATGGCCAAGCTTTTCGCCGCGCGCGGCGGGGCTGACGATAACCCGGCCAATCACCACCGGATCGTACATCTCTTCGCTTTTAAGGATCCGCGCATAAGCCACCAGTTCGCCATCGCGCCAGCCGAGAAGATGGCGATTTTCCCCAACCAAATCATCGCCGTCGACATCCTGATAAGCGCACTGCTGCTCCACGACAAAGACTTCGCTGCGCAGCTTCAGTAGCGCATACAGCTGGGGAACGGTGAGTTCACTATGATGGAGATCCTGCCAGGTCATCATCTGCTGCTCCTTATTGATATACTGATGTTTTGCGACTCGCCCTGAGGACACTGGACGATGGAATTAACTTTTTTGGGGACATCCGCCGGGGTGCCGACCCGCACGCGTAATATGACGTCGATAATACTCAATTTGCAACAGCCAACCCGCGCCGAAATGTGGTTGTTTGACTGCGGCGAAGGGACCCAGCATCAGTTTCTGCATACGCCCCATCATCCTGGCAAACTGAATAAGATCTTTATTACCCATTTGCACGGCGACCATCTGTTCGGCCTGCCCGGGCTGCTGTGCAGCCGCTCGATGCAGGGGAATTCGCTGCCGCTGACGGTCTACGGACCAACAGGAATAAAAGAATTCATTGATACCGCGCTGCGCCTCAGCGGCTCGTGGACCGACTATCCTCTGACCATCATCGAAGTCGGCCCCGGTCTGGTGTTCGACGAAGAGGGCTATCGGGTCACCGCGTTCCCGCTTAGCCATCCGGTGGAGTGCTACGGGTATCGCATTGAGCAACACGACAAGCCCGGCGCCCTCGACGCCGCCCAGCTGATTGCCGACGGCGTGCCTCCCGGGCCGCTGTTTCACCGCCTTAAGCGCGGTGAACAGGTGACGCTGGCGGATGGCCGGGTGATCGACGGCAGCCGCTACCTGGGGCCCGCCACGCCGGGTAAAACGCTGGCCATCTTTGGCGATACCGCCCCCTGCCCGCAGGCGCTGGAGATGGCGCGCGGGGCGGATGTGATGGTCCACGAGACCACCCTGGAGCAGGCGATGGCGGAGAAAGCCAATAGTCGCGGCCACTCCTCCAGTCAGCAGACCGCGACGCTGGCTAAAGAGGCAGGCGTCGGCACGCTTATCGCCACCCACTTTAGCTCACGCTACGATGCCGAGGGCTGCCTGCGGATGCTGGCGGAATGCCGGGAGATTTTCCCGGACACCCTGCTGGCGGAAGACTTTATGGTTTACACGGTGGCGTAACATTCCGGGCATAAAAAAACCGCCATTCCGGCGGTTTTTTTATTGAGTCAATCCACTTACATCAGCGGCGTCGCCAGCTGCACGATGCTAATCAGCGGCTGCGGCCAGATACCGAGCACCAGCACCAGCAGGGCAGAGATCAGCACCACGATACCGCCAGCGCTGTACTGCCAGTTCGACGGCGCATCACGGTTCAGCTGCTCCGGCGCGCTCAGGTACAGGCTCACCGCCACGCGCAGGTAGTAGTAGAGACCGATCGCCGAGCCGACAACCACCGCGGCAACCAGCCACCACAGATGGGCGTGAACACCGACGGCCAGCACGTAGAACTTACCGATAAAGCCGAGAGTCATTGGGATACCGGCCAGGGAGAGCATCATCACCGTCATCACCGCCGACAGGATCGGACGGTGCCAGAACAGACCGCGGTAGGAGAACAGCGAGTCCGCGTCCGGGCCACGGTATGGGCTGGACATCAGGCTGACCACGCCGAACGCGCCGAGGCTGCTGAACAGGTAGCCGGCCAGGTAGACGCCAACGGCTTCCATCGACATTTCGCCGCTTTGCAGGGCGATCAGCGCCACCAGCAGATAGCCGAGGTGGGAGATAGAAGAGTAACCGAGCAGACGTTTGATATTGGTCTGGCTCAGCGCCATCAGGTTACCGAAGATGATAGAGGCGAAGGCGATCAGCCCCAGCACCACGCGCACCGCTTCGCTGTTGCCCACCGGCATGTACAGGAACAGACGCATCACCACGCCGAAGATGGCGATCTTGCTGGCGGTCGCCAGGAAGGTGGAGACCGGCGCAGGCGCCCCCTGGTAAACGTCCGGCGTCCACAGGTGGAACGGCACCAGCGACAGCTTAAAGCCAAGACCGACGATCATCAGGCCGAGACCCGCCAGCAGCAGCGGCTCGTGCAGCGTGTTGTCCGCCAGGCTCTTGCCCAGCGCAAGGAAGGACAGGTTGCCGGAGTTCGCATACACCAGCGCCATACCGAACAGCAGGAAAGAGGAGGCTGCCGCGGAGAGGATGGTGTATTTGATGCTCGCTTCCAGCGAACGCTTCTGGCGGAAGGCGTAGCCGACCAGGCCGAACAGCGGCAGCGAGATTAACTCAATGCCGAGGAACAGCGCCGCCAGATGATTCGCACCGGCCAGCAGAATGCCGCCCAGGGCGGCGATCAGCACCAGCAGGTAGAACTCTTCTTTGTTGTCCTTGTAACCCTCAAGCCACGGATAGGCGAAAGTACAGGTGGCGAGACTCGCCAGCAGCACCAGCCCAGTGTAGAGCATCGCGTAGCCGTCAACGCGGATCAGCGGCGTGACGTCCATTGCCCCATTCTGGCCGACGAACCAGAGCGAGACCAGCGCGGCATTAAGCCCGAGAACCGACAGCGTGGCATTGAGAAAATGATTGCGTCGCCACGCAATGGAGAGCATCACAACCACCACCGTCAAGCCGACGATCAGCAGCGGTAGCAGTGCGATCAGTTGTTGTGGAGTTATTGTCATGGCGAATTACGGCCTTGTAGTAGAAACAGAATTAACAAACCACTGCTGAATGTTGCTCATCGCAGCATGCGAGGTGTCGAGGATCGGCTGTGGGAAGAAGCCCAACAGCACCAGCAGCACCACCAGCAGCAGGATGATAGACAGTTCACGCAGGGACATCCCCGGCAGCGCTTTCGCCGCGATTTCGCTTTTCGCTTTACCGAAGTAAGCGCGATGCAGCATCGACAGCGAGTAAACGGACGCGAATACCAGACCAAAGGTCGAGATCACGGTGATCACCGGCACCACTTTATAGCTGCCGAACAGGATCATAAATTCGCCGACGAAGTTACCGGTGCCCGGCATCCCCAGGGTGGCGACGGCGAAGAACATCGACATCGCCGGCAGCCATTTGATTTTGCTCCACAGACCGCCCATCTGACGCATGTCACGGGTATGTAGACGTTCGTACAGCTGGCCGCAGAGAATAAACAGACCCGCCGCGGAGAGACCGTGAGCAATCATCTGGATCACCGCCCCCTGATACGCCAGCTGGCTGCCGGTGTAGATAGCAATCAGCACGAAGCCCATGTGGGACACGGAGGTGTAGGCGATGAGACGTTTGATATCAGTCTGGGCAAAGGCCATCCACGCGCCGTAGAAGATCCCGATCACGCCCAGCCACATGGCGATAGGCGCAAACTCGGCGGAGGCGTTCGGGAACAGCGGCAGCGCAAAGCGCAGCAGACCGTAGGCCGCAGTTTTCAGCAGGATCCCCGCAAGGTCGACGGAACCGGCGGTCGGCGCCTGGGAGTGGGCGTCCGGCAGCCAGCCGTGCAGCGGCACCACCGGCATTTTCACCGCGAAGGCGATGAAGAAGCCGAGCATCAGCAGATATTCCACGCCGTGGGACATCGGGGTTTTCAGTAGCTCTTCATAGTTGAAAGTCCACACGCCGGTGGCGTTGAAGTGGACGAATGCCAGCGCCAGAATGGCAATCAGCATCACCAGGCCGCTCGCCTGGGTATAGATGAAGAACTTGGTGGCCGCCGTGATACGCGTTTTACCATCAGAGGCTTTGTGGCCCCACAGCGCGATCAGGAAGTACATCGGCACCAACATCATTTCCCAGAAGAAGAAGAACAGGAACATGTCGATGGCGAGGAACACGCCGATGACGCCGCCCAGGATCCACATCAGGTTGAGGTGGAAGAAGCCCTGGTATTTTTCGATTTCGCGCCAGGAACAGAGCACCGCCAGCACGCCGAGCAGGCCGGTCAGCACTACCATCAGCAGCGACAGGCCGTCGATCGCCAGATGAATGCTAATGCCGAAGCGTGGGATCCACGGCAGCACGAACTCAGATTGCCACTGCGGAATACCCGCGGATTGCGTCAGAGAATAGCCGCCCTGCATCCACAGCTGCAGGCCAAGCACCAGCGTCAGTCCCATGGTAATCAGCGCGATCCAGCGCGGCACTTTCACGCCAAAGCGTTCGGTCTGCCAGCACAGGAAGCCGCCGATAAAGGGGATTAATATCAACCAAGGCAATAACATGGTGATTTTTATTCCTTATTTAAGTCCGGTTCAGGCTATCTTACTCGTCATAACGAACTCCGGCTGTGCTCACAATCCTCACGTACTTTAGTACGCTCCGATTGCCCCGCGCAGGCGGCGTCCACTTTGACTTCGCCGATAACGCCTGTCCTTTACGACCTGATTTTCAACGAATTCTCACAGAAAATTCACTTCGGTTTGAGGCTTGTTTTGTCGGGTGGCGCTAACGCTTACCCGACCTACGCTCCCGTAGGCCCGGCAAGCACCGCGCCGCCGGGCAACACAATCGTTCTCAAACTCAACGCAATACCATCAGCAGCGCCAGAACCACCACCGCGCCAATGCTCATTGACGCCACATACCAGCGCAGATAGCCGTTCTCGCTCACCAGCAGGCCTTTACCTGCGAAGCGGGAGAGGAGCGCCGGGATGTTCATCAACGAGTTCAGCGGATCGCTCTTCAGCAGCCAGGCAATGCCGAGGAATGGCTTAACGAATACTTTGTCGTATAACCAGTCGAAGCCCCAGGCATGGAACCACCAGGTACCGAAGAAGCGGCCAGGCGCGCTGTTGGCGATAGAGGTCACCAGGGTGCGTTTGCCCAGCCACAGCCATGCGGCGATCAGGATGCCGGCAATAGCGATGATCCCGGAGGCAATCTCCAGCGTCATCACGCTGCCGTGCGCCAGTTCAGTGGTCTGCGGTAAGACGCCTTCCAGCGGCGGCACGATCAGCGCGCCAACGAAGGTGGACAGCACCAGCAGCACAATCAGCGGCAGATGATGGGTGATCCCCTTCCCTGCGTGCGCGTGAATTTGCTCTTTACCGTGGAACACAATGAAAATCATGCGGAAGGTGTACAGCGAGGTCATAAAGGCGCCGACCAGGCCCGCCACCATCAGGTTGATATGGCCGTTGGCCATCGCCCCCGCCAGAATCTCATCCTTACTGAAGAAGCCTGCGGTAATGAGCGGCAGAGCGGACAGCGCCGCGCCCCCCACCAGGAAGCAGACGTACACCAGCGGAATAGATTTGCGCAGGCCGCCCATCTTGAAGATGTTCTGTTCGTGATGGCAGGCGAGAATCACCGAACCAGACGACAGGAACAGCAACGCTTTAAAGAACGCGTGAGTCATCAGATGGAAAATCGCCGCGTCCCATGCCTGCACGCCCAGCGCGAGGAACATGTAGCCAATCTGGCTCATGGTGGAGTAAGCGAGAACGCGTTTAATGTCGGTCTGCACCAGCGCGGCGAAGCCCGCCAGCACCAGGGTAACCGCCCCGACGATCCCGACCAGATGCAGCACTTCCGGCGTCATCAGGAACAGACCGTGGGTACGGGCGATCAGGTAGACGCCGGCGGTGACCATGGTCGCGGCGTGGATCAGCGCGGAAACCGGCGTCGGACCCGCCATCGCATCGGCAAGCCACGTTTGCAGCGGCAGCTGGGCGGATTTACCGACCGCGCCGCCGAGCAGCATCAGCGTCGCCCACTGCAGCGTGGTACTGCCGTTAGCAAAGTGCTGCGGCGCCAGCTCAACCATTTCGCGGAAGTTGAGGGTACCCAGTTCGTTGTAGAGGATGAACAGCGCGAAGGCGAGGAACACGTCGCCGACGCGGGTCACCACAAACGCTTTCATCGCTGCGGCGCCGTTCTTCGGATCGGTGTAGTAGAAGCCGATCAGCAGGTAAGAGCAAAGACCCACCCCTTCCCAACCCAGGTACATCAGCAGCAGGTTGTCGGCCAGTACCAGAACCACCATGCTGGCGATAAACAGGTTGGTGTAGGCGAAGAAGCGGGAGTAGCCCTCTTCACCGCGCATATACCAGGAGGCGAACATGTGGATCAGGAAGCCGACGCCGGTCACCACGGAGAGCATGGTCAGCGACAGGCCGTCCAGCACCAGGTTGAAGCCGATGTTGAAATCCCCTACCGACATCCAGGTCCACAGCGGCACGCTGACCGCCTGTTTGCCGTTAGCGAAAAAGTCGACGCCGACATAGGCGGTGACCAGCGCCGCCAGGCCTACCGAGCCCATGCCAACGGTGGCGGAAAGGTTTTCCGACCAGCGCCCGCGGGAGAAGGCCAGCAGCACAAAGCCAATCAATGGCAAAAGAATGGTTAAGGCAAGCATGTTCATCCACGCAACTCACTTACTGAATCGATGTTCAGGTTCTGGCGGCGACGATGGAGCTGCAGCAGCAGCGCCAGACCGATACTCGCTTCCGCAGCCGCAAGGCTGATGGCGAGGATATACATAATCTGACCATCTGCCTGGCCCCAGTAGCTGCCCGCCACCACAAAGGCCAGCGCGGCGGCGTTAATCATGATTTCCAGGCTGATCAACATAAATAGCAGATTGCGGCGGATCACCAGCCCCGTCAGACCAAGCACAAACAGGATGGCCGCGAGGATCAGTCCATGTGTTAAGGGGATCATGCGTGTTCCTCCGTTTTTCTTTTGTCGCTGTCGTTCACGCGGTTGCTCAGCACCTCGCCGGCGCGCTCTTCGCGACCGATGTGGAAGGCGACCACCAGGCCCGCCAGCAGCAGCATGGAGGCCAGCTCCACCGCCAGGACGTACGGCCCAAACAGCGCAATACCCACTTCTTTAGCGTTGATTGCCGCGCCGTCGATACCCTGGTCGTTAATCCCCAGAATGGCGTAAACGATAACCACCAGCAGCACTGCGGAGAGGATGGCCGGGCCAATCCAGATCCCCGGCTGCAGCCATTTGCGTTCCTGTTCGATTTCGCTGCCGCCCAGGTTGAGCATCATCACCACGAAGACGAACAGCACCATAATGGCCCCAGCGTAGACGATAATCTCCAGCGCCCCGGCGAAGTACGCGCCCAGCGAGAAGAACACCCCGGCAATCGCTAACAGCGAAATGATCAGGTACAGCAGCGCATGCACCGGATTGGTGTGGGTGACGACCCGCAAGGTTGCGAGGATGGCGATCAGGCCACAGATATAAAAAGCGAATTCCATTGCCCTCTCCTTACGGTAACAGGCTCTTGACGTCGATCGGCTTAGCTTCGTTTTCCGCTTCGCCCTTATCTTTGCCGTCGATTGCCATACCCGCCATCCGGTAGAAGTTATATTCCGGGTATTTGCCCGGACCGGAAATCAGCAGATCCTCTTTTTCGTACACCAGATCCTGACGTTTGTATTCACCCAGCTCGAAGTCAGGGGTCAACTGGATCGCCGTGGTCGGGCACGCTTCTTCGCACAGACCGCAGAAGATGCAGCGTGAGAAGTTGATGCGGAAGAACTCAGGATACCAGCGGCCGTCTACCGTCTCTGCTTTCTGCAGCGAAATACAGCCCACCGGGCAAGCTACCGCACACAGGTTACAGGCGACGCAGCGCTCTGCACCGTCCGGATCGCGCGTCAGCACGATGCGGCCGCGATAACGCGGCGGCAAATAGACCGGCTCTTCCGGGTACATCCGGGTTTCACGTTTGGCGAAGGCATGCAGGCCAATCATCCAGATACTCCGGACCTGGGTGCCGAACCCCACCAATAATTCTTTTAAGGTCATGTTCAATTCACCCCTTATTGCGCCTGCCAGAGAATGACAGCCGCCGTTACCAACAAGTTGACCAGCGTTAATGGCAGGCATACCTTCCAGCCAAAGGACATTACCTGGTCATAGCGCGGACGCGGTAATGATGCGCGGATCAAAATGAACATCATCATGAAGAACGCGGTTTTCAGCGCGAACCAGATGAAAGGAGGTAACCACGGGCCATTCCAGCCGCCGAAGAACAGCGTGACGATCAGCGCTGAAACGGTGACGATACCGATGTATTCACCCACGAAGAACAGACCGAACTTCATGCCGGAGTATTCAATGTGGTAACCATCGGCCAGCTCCTGCTCCGCTTCCGGCTGGTCGAACGGGTGACGGTGACACACCGCCACGCCGGCGATGGCGAACGTCACGAAGCCGAAGAACTGCGGGATAACGTTCCACAGATGCGCCTGGTTGTTGACGATATCGGTCATATTGAATGACCCCGCCTGCGCCACCACGCCCATCAGGGAGAGGCCGAGGAACACTTCGTAGCTTAGGGTCTGCGCGGAAGCACGCATCGCCCCCAGCAGGGAGTATTTGTTGTTGCTCGACCAACCGGCGAACAGCACCGCGTAAACCGCCAGGCCTGCCATCATCAGGAAGAACAGGATCCCGATATTCAGGTCAGCCACCACCCACGTCGGGCTGACCGGCACGATAGCGAAGGCCAGCAGCAGCGAGGTAAAGGCGATAACCGGCGCCAGAGTAAAGATCACGCGATCGGAAAAGCGCGGGATCCAGTCCTCTTTAAAGAACATCTTGATCATGTCGGCGACCAGCTGCAGCGAACCGCCCCAGCCCACCCGGTTTGGCCCGTAGCGGTTCTGGAACAGACCGAGCAGACGACGCTCGCCGAAGCTCATGAACGCGCCGCAGGTGACCACCACCAGCAGAATGACCACGGCCTTCAGGATGCTTAACAGAATGTCGATAAGATCCGGCGTTAACCAGCTCATGCTTTCGCCTCCTGCAGTGAATCAATACGCGATCCGGTCAGTACCGGCGCAATGCCCGGCATGCCCATCGGTAAGCCAACCTGTCCTGCGGTCAGACCTTCAGAGATAACCAGCGGCAGACGCAGGGTCTGGCCTTCCACGCTAAAGGAGAGCATCGCCCCGGCGTTGACGCCAAGCTTCGCGGCATCCGCCGGGTTCAGCTTGATGTACGGCTCAGGCATCCGGCTCTGGAACACCGGCGCGCGCTGTGACAGCTCATCGCTGCCAAACAGGTGATAATAAGGTGCGATACGCCATTTCCCCTCTTCCGCCTGGAAGCTGGCCGGCACCGCCGTGAAGTATTCCAGCCCGCTGGCGGAAGCTTCAAACAGGCGGACGCCCGGATCGCCATGGCGCAGTTTCCCGCCCACTTCATCCTGGAACTTGTTCCATGCCTGCGGGGAGTTCCAGCCCGGCGCCCAGGCGAACGGGATCTGCGAACGCGGGGCAGACGGCTGGTTGTTCCCTTCCATGGAGAAGGCGAACATCGTGTCTTTATCCTGCGGCTGACGCGGCTCGTGGACGCTGATGTTAGCGCGCATCGCCGTGCGGCCGCTGTAGCGGTGCGGTTCACGCGCCAGTTTCTGCCCACGAATGCGGAAGGTCGCATCCGGCGCGGCATCTTTTATGCCCGCCAGCTGCGGCAGTGCGGCAATCGCGGCATCGATAACGTGGTCCAGCTGCGTCCAGTCAACCTGACGGTTGTTAACGGTGCTGTGCAGAGAATGCAGCCAGCGCCAGCTTTCCAGCATCACGGTTTTCGCGTCGTAGTAGGCCGGGTCGTAGACCTGGAAGAAACGCTGGGCGCGGCCTTCGTTGTTCACCACGGTGCCGTCGCTTTCCGCAAAGCTTGCCGCGGAGAGCACCAGGTGCGCTTTGTCCATAATCGCCGTGCGCTGATGGTCAACCACCATCACCAGCGGCGCTTTGGAGAGCGCTGCGTCGACGCGGGCGGCGGAAGCATGACGGTGAAGGTCGTTTTCCAGCACGATAACTGCGTCTGCGGCGCCGCTTTCCAGTTCGTCGAGCGCCTCCTCGAGCGAGCCGCCGCCGATCATACCCAGACCGACGCTGTTCACCGCGCGGGCAACCATGGTCACGCCGACGTCGGCGCCACGGCCTTTCAGGGCTTTCGCCACGTTAGCAGCGGCCTGGATGATCTCCATGCTGCCGGCGTTGGTCCCGGAAATAATCAGTGGTTTTTTCGCCCCGGCCAGCGCCTGGACGATGACATCGACTTTACCCTGCAGTTCGCGGCTCAGGCCGTCAACCGCCGGCGCGCTGTCGTCCAGCGCATGGGCGATGGCGAAGCCGAGACGCGCCTGATCTTCTACCGGCGCGCGGTAGGTCCACGCGGCGATGTCATCCAGGCGGGTGTCATCGATGTTGGTGACGAATAGCGGGTGCTTGGCGCGCTGGCCGATGTTGAGGATCGCCGCAATCTGCCAGTCGGCCACTTTCTGTGCCGCCGCCATTTCGCGTGCTTTCCCTTTCACCGCCTGACGCACCGCCAGCGCGACGCGCGCGCCGGTCTGGGTAATGTCTTCGCCCAGCACCAGTACCGCGTCGTAGGATTCGATATCGCGCAGGCTTGGGGTGTGGATCCCACCTTCGCGCAGCACTTTCAGCATCATCTGCAGGCGCGCTTGTTCGCCTTTGGCGATGCCGGTATAGAAATTGTCGGCGCCCACCAGCTCGCGCAGCGCGAAGTTGCTTTCAATGCTGGCGCGCGGGGAGCCGATGCCGATCACTTTCTTCGACTGGCGCAGAATATCCGCCGCGCCCTGCATCGCCTGCTCGGCGTTGAGGGTAATCAGATCGTCGCCGCGGCGCTGAACCGGCTGACGCGGACGGTCTTTCAGGTTCACGTAGCCATAGCCGAAACGACCGCGGTCGCAGAGGAAGTAGCGGTTAACGGTCCCGTTATAGCGGTTTTCGATACGACGCAGCTCGCCATAGCGTTCGCCCGGGCTGATGTTGCAGCCAATGGAACACTGCTGGCAGATGCTCGGCGCAAACTGCATGTCCCACTTACGGTTATAACGCTCAGAGTGCGTTTTATCAGTGAAGACGCCGGTCGGGCAGACTTCCACCAGGTTGCCGGAGAATTCGCTTTCCAGGGTGCCATCTTCCGGGCGGCCGAAGTAGACGTTGTCGTGGGCGCCATAGACGCCCAGATCGGTGCCGTCGGCATAATCTTTGTAGTAGCGCACGCAGCGGTAGCAGGCGATGCAGCGGTTCATTTCGTGAGAAATAAACGGCCCCAGATCCTGGTTGCGGTGGGTACGCTTGGTAAAACGATAGCGGCGGAAGCTATGGCCGGTCATCACCGTCATATCCTGCAGGTGGCAGTTGCCGCCCTCTTCGCAGACCGGGCAGTCGTGCGGGTGGTTGGTCATCAGCCACTCCACCACGCTTTCGCGGAACTGCTTCGCTTCGCCGTCGTCGATAGAAATAAAGGTGCCATCGGATGCCGGAGTCATACAGGACATCACCAGGCGACCACGCGTGTCTTCCGCGTTCTGATATTGCTTCACCGCACACTGGCGGCAAGCACCGACGCTCCCTAGCGCCGGATGCCAGCAAAAGTAGGGAATATCAAGCCCAAGAGAGAGACAAGCCTCCAGCAGGTTGTCCGCTCCGTTGACCTCGTATTCTTTGCCGTCTACATGAATCGTAGCCATTAGCGTGCTTCCAAAAATAAAAAAACCTTTAGATTACCAGCGCGTCTTAAGCAGGTTCGGCTGAATCCCGTTGATTGCATGGGTATTGCTGAACTGCTGCTTAATGCCAGCCTCGAATTCTTCGCGGAAATATTTAATCGCGCTCTGCAGCGGCTCAACCGCGCCCGGCGCGTGCGCGCAGAAGGTTTTCCCTGGGCCCAGGAATCGACACAGTTGCTCAAGCGTTTCGATATCGCCAGGCTGACCTTCGCCGCGCTCCAGGGCGCGCAGGATCTTCACGCTCCACGGCAGACCATCGCGGCACGGCGTACACCAGCCACAGGACTCGCGGGCAAAGAACTCTTCGAGGTTGCGCACCAGCGAGACCATGTTGATCTCGTGGTCAACGGCCATCGCCAGCGAGGTGCCCAGACGGCTGCCCGCTTTACCAATGCTTTCGAACTCCATCGGCAGATCGAGGTGCGCTTCGGTGAGGAAGTCGGTCCCTGCCCCACCCGGCTGCCAGGCTTTAAACTTCAGGCCATCGCGCATACCGCCGGCGTAATCTTCAAGGATCTCGCGGGCCGTGGTGCCGAACGGCAGCTCCCAGACGCCCGGGTTCTTCACGCGGCCGGAGAAGCCCATCAGCTTGGTGCCGGCATCTTTACTGGTGGAGATGTTCTGGTACCACTCGACGCCGTTAGCCAGAATCGCCGGCACGTTGCACAGGGTTTCCACGTTGTTGACGCAGGTCGGCTTACCCCACACGCCGGAGCTCGCCGGGAACGGCGGCTTGGAGCGCGGGTTAGCGCGGCGGCCTTCCAGGGAGTTGATCAGCGCCGTCTCTTCGCCGCAGATATAGCGTCCTGCCCCGGTGTGGACAAACAGCTCGAAGTCAAAACCAGTGCCGAGGATATTTTTCCCCAGCAGGCCCGCCTCGGTGGCTTCGGCAATCGCGCGGCGCAGATGCTGGGCCGCTTCGATATACTCTCCGCGCAGGAAGATGTAGCCGCGATAAGCCTTCAGCGCAAAGGCGGAGATCAGCATGCCTTCCACCAGCAGGTGCGGGAGCTGCTCCATCAGCAGGCGGTCTTTATAGGTGCCCGGCTCCATCTCATCGGCGTTACACAGCAGGTAACGGATGTTCATGGACTCGTCTTTCGGCATCAGGCTCCACTTCAGACCGGTGGAGAAGCCCGCGCCGCCGCGCCCTTTCAGGCCAGCGTCTTTTACCGCCGTGACGATCTCGTCCGGCGCCATGCCGGTCAGCGCTTTTCGCGCCCCTTCATAGCCATTTTTGCTGCGATACTCGTCCAGCCAGACCGGCTGCTTGTCGTCGCGCAGGCGCCAGGTGAGCGGATGCGTTTCCGCAGTACGAATTACGGTTTTCATTTGTACTGCTCCAGCAGGTCAGGAATTGCCTCCGGCGTCAGATGGCTGTGAGTGTCCTCATCAATCATCATGGTCGGTCCCTTGTCGCAGTTGCCCAGGCAGCAGGTCGGCAGCAGGGTAAAGCGGCCATCAAAGGTGGTCTGCCCTGGCTTGATGTTCAGCTTCTTCTCGATGGCGGCCTGAATCCCCTGATAGCCGGTAATGTGACACACCACGCTGTCGCAGTAGCGGATCACGTGACGGCCAACCGGCTGGCGGAAAATTTGGCTGTAGAACGTCGCCACGCCTTCGACGTCGCTGGCCGGGATGCCCAGCACATCGGCAATGGCGTAGATCGCGCCATCCGGCACCCAGCCGCGCTGTTTCTGAACGATTTTCAGCGCTTCGATGGACGCCGCACGCGGGTCTTCGTAGTGGTGCTTCTCGTGCTCAATAGCCTCACGCTCTGCCGCACTCAGCTCAAAAGCCTCGGTTTGTGGTTGTTGATTCTCGTGCATAATTAGCGGTCCACGTCTGACATAACAAAATCGATACTACCCAGATAGACGATCAGGTCGGATACCAGGCTGCCGCGGATCGCCGACGGGATCTGCTGCAGGTGCGCAAAGCTCGGCGTGCGGACGCGGGTACGGTAGCTCATGGTGCTGCCGTCGCTGGTCAGGTAGTAACTGTTAATCCCCTTGGTCGCCTCAATCATCTGGAAGGATTCGTTGGCCGGCATGACCGGGCCCCACGATACCTGCAGGAAGTGGGTGATCAGGGTTTCGATATGCTGCAGCGTGCGCTCTTTCGGCGGCGGCGTGGTCAGCGGGTGATCCGCTTTGAACGGCCCTTCCGGCATATTGTCGAGGCACTGCTGAAGAATGCGCAGGCTCTGGCGCAGCTCTTCGACTTTCAGCATCACGCGGGTGTAGCAGTCAGAAACGCCACCGCCGGTCGGGACTTCGAAGTCGAAATTTTCGTAGCCAGAATAAGGACGCCATTTACGCACGTCGAAGCCGATACCTGTGGCGCGCAGGCCTGCGCCGGTGGTGCCCCACTCCAGCGCCTCTTTGGCGGTATAGGCTGCCACGCCGACGGAACGGCCCTTCAGAATGGTGTTGCGCAGGGCGGCTTTTTCATAGGAGTCCAGACGCTTCGGCATCCACTCGAGGAACTCACGCAGCAGACGATCCCAACCGCGCGGCAGATCGTGCGCGACGCCGCCGATGCGGAACCACGCCGGGTGCATACGGAAACCGGTGATCGCTTCCACCAGATCGTAGATTTTCTGCCGATCGGTAAAGGCGAAGAAGACCGGCGTCATCGCGCCGACGTCCTGAATAAAGGTTGAGATATACAGCAGGTGGCTGTTGATGCGGAACAGTTCGGAGAGCATCACGCGGATCACGTTGACGCGATCCGGCACGGTGATCCCGGCCAGTTTTTCTACGGCCAGCACGTACGGCATCTCGTTGACGCAGCCGCCAAGGTATTCGATACGGTCGGTGTACGGGATGTAGCTGTGCCAGGACTGGCGCTCGCCCATCTTCTCGGCGCCGCGGTGGTGGTAACCGATATCCGGCACGCAGTCGACGATCTCTTCGCCATCCAGCTGCAGAATAATGCGGAAGGCACCGTGCGCGGACGGGTGGTTCGGACCGAGGTTGAGGAACATGAAGTCCTCGTTGTCGGTGCCGCGTTTCATGCCCCACTCTTCCGGTTTGAAAGTCAGCGCTTCCATCTCCAGATCCTGTTTGGCTTTGGTCAGCTCAAACGGATCGAATTCGGTGGCGCGCGCCGGGTAGTCTTTACGCAGCGGGTGGCCTTCCCAGGTCGGCGGCATCATGATGCGACGCAGATTTGGGTGGCCATCGAAGGTAATACCAAACATTTCCCAGGTTTCACGTTCATACCAGTTGGCGTTGGGGAACAGTTTGGTGAAGGTTGGCAGATGCAGATCGTTTTCAGACAGCGCCACCTTGAGCATGATGTCGCGGTTGCGGTCGATGGAAATCAGGTGATAGAAAACGGAAAAATCCGCGGCGGGCAGGCCATCGCGGTGCGTGCGCAGACGTTCGTCCATACCGTGCAGGTCAAACAGCATCACGTAAGGCTTCGGCAATTTCTTCAGGAAATCACCCACCTCAAGCAGCTGCTCGCGCTTGACCCATACCACCGGTACGCCGGTGCGGGTTGGCTGAACGGTAAAGGCATCCGGCCCAAAGCGGTCGCGCAGTTCGCCGATCACCGGGTCATCAAGGTGATCGCGGGTTTGCCAGGCTGGTGCGGCGTCATGCGCGGTTAAATCGGTCATATTGTTCACCATTGCAAAAGGTCCGTGGTGACTGCCGGGCGAGACTTCGCGCTGTTGTAGATTGATTTGCGAAGTGATTCTCCCGCCCGCAGGCGCAAATTAAATCTCGTCCGGCGTCCGCAGATTGGTCACTGCAATACGTTCGCCGCGTTTACGCTCGCGTTCCGACTGCATATTGGCGCGATAGACGCCCTGATCGCCAACCACCCATGAGAGCGGACGACGTTCTTTACCAATGGACTCCTGCAGCAGCATCAGCGCCTGCATATAGGCCTCCGGACGCGGCGGGCAGCCCGGGATGTACACATCGACCGGGATGAATTTATCCACGCCCTGGACGACGGAATAGATGTCGTACATGCCGCCGGAGTTCGCGCAGGCGCCCATGGAAATCACCCACTTCGGCTCCAGCATCTGATCATAAAGACGCTGAATCACCGGCGCCATTTTGGTGAAGCAGGTTCCGGCGACCACCATCAGGTCCGCCTGACGCGGAGAGGCGCGCAGAACTTCGGCCCCAAAGCGCGCAACGTCATGCACCGCAGTGAATGACGTCACCATTTCCACATAACAGCAAGAAAGGCCGAAGTTATACGGCCAAATTGAGTTCTTACGGCCCCAGTTCACCATGTCATGCAGCGCGTGTTCGAGTTTCCCCATATACACGCTTTTGTTGACTTCCTGCTCCAGGGGGTCGGTAACGATCTCCTGTTTCTGCAGGGGGTAACGGTCGTTCTCACCGTTAGGATCTATGCGGGTGAGCGTATAATCCATCTTATTGCCTCGCTTTTACTGCATATGACGGTTAGTGGGACTGTCTGTTTCCGGGTTAACCAGCGTGCGACGGGAACGCGCAGGCGTCCAGTCCAGTGCGCCGATGCGAACGAGATAAACCAGACCAGCCAGTAGCACTAAAATGAAAATTGCGGCTTCCACAAAGCCGACCCAACCGCTCTCGCGGATGGAGGTCGACCATGCGTAGAGATACAGGGCTTCCACGTCGAAGATAACGAAGAACATGGCAACCAGATAAAACTTCGCAGAAAGACGTAAGCGGGCCGAACCAACGGAGTCGATCCCCGATTCAAACGGCGTGTTTTTGCTACGCGCGCGCGCGCGACCGCCAAGGTACCAGCCGCCGACGAGCATCAGGCAGCACAGGCCGATAGCGATGATGAGAAATATAGCGAATGCCCAGTGATGAGCGATGACTTCAGTGGATGTTGACATACGCATTGCTTAACCAAAAAAGTGTAGCGCCAAAACCCTCTGCTCTTACTGGCAGATGAACGCCACAGCGTTTCACGGGAGGAATAAAAAATAACCGTGCAAAAAAGCGTCCCTGGAAGATGTGAGAAGCCCAGATGCCGTGGCTTTTTACCCCTTTCTTTAACCTTTTGTCAACTTTAACAAAAGTTTTCATAACATTAATTTACATTGGAATCTTTTCATTAACATTAAATGCCCTTTTATGCGAAATAACCTTGCATACTGTTCGGTTTTAGTGTTGTTGAATCGTGTCCGTTTCCGTCGTAAATCAAAAATCCCTGCTATTTTGACAGGATTTAGCCTCGATTCCTCCCCCCAAAGAGGGGTATTTTCTTGATCTGCGACACGGTTTTGTTAATTACCACAAGAAATCGGCAACAATCCATCCGGTTTTTTAACATTAGCAGGAAGTGTTGAAAGTGCTGGGAAAAGTCGGCAAGGTGAGCGCCAGGTCACGCCAATATGCTGATTTTCTTGCAAAGAAATAAAAAAAAGATTCAAAACATCAATAATAGTGCAAAAAAAAGAGCCACCAGACGGGAAACCCACCCTTGAGGCTCTTTTTGGGCACTTACATTCTGTTACCAGTTTTTGTGATCTTTGTTAGCAAAATAACCTCACAAAATGAAGGTGCTTCCTCCCTCTTCCGGAGTAAGTGCCGGCCCGGCGCGCCAGGGATCGCTCTCCTGGCTCAGAGATTGAAAAATCGCCTGCGGTAGTTCGCCCACCGTCTGCGGATTGCAGCTAACGACGTACCGGGTATCCGGCAGGACCGGCAGGCCATCGCTGATGCCGGCCACGCGCAAATCCGGGCTCATCATTTCGACCGGACGCGCGGTGACCCCCAGCCCGGCTTTCACCGCCGCTTTCACCCCGGAGAGCGACGAGGCGCCGTGAGCCAGATGCCAGGAGACGCGGGCAGCCTCCAGCGCGGCGATGATGTCCTCACGGAACGGGCCAGGCTCTTCGAGCAAGATGAGGGGGATCGATTCCCCTTTCGCCAGCACGTAGTCCGCTGCACAGTACCAGAGGGTAGGCGACGTTCTCAGCGTGAAAGCGGTAAAACCGGGAAGCTGATGGGTGGTTAATGCCAGATCGACCTCTCCCGCGCTCAGCATCGCCATGATGACGGCATGGGGATGGACTTTAATCTCCAGCGTCATTCTGGGATAGAAGCAGCCGATGCGGTTTAACAGAAACGGCAGGATAGTATCAGCGGTTTCTTCCGACGCGCCGATGGTCAGTCCCCCCTGCAGGCTGCCATACATCAGCGACATGCAGGCTTCATCGTTAAAGCGCAGGATTTTGCGGGCATAGCCCAGCAGCTGGATGCCCTGCTCGGTCAGCAGTTTATTGCGTCCGTGACGAGCGAAAAGCTCCTTGCCAACCAGTTGCTCCAGGCGTTGCATTTGCTGGCTGACCGCGGACTGGGTACGACACACTGCGGCGGCGGCGGCAGCGAAGGTGTTCAAATCAGCGACTGCTACAAAGGTGCGCAGCAGATCGAGATCGAGGTTGAGTATCGGACGTGTTGTATTAATCATCTTTCTTCACTTACAGGTGGCTAACGCTGACCTGCCTTGTTGATGCTTTACGCCAGGTTTCCGGCTATTCCCTGAGCCTCGTGCTCACCGTCTGATGGCGGATAAACAACTGGACGAACGTTATTACATGCCAAAGTACTCGTCTGAGCAAATGCGCAGAACACCGGAGTAATATATTGTTCGTATTTCTCATTATTATTTATTACCACGGCCAGCCAGGCGTCTTACGTCGCCCCGGAAAATCGCGCAGTAGTGGCGAGAAAGCCTCTCTTTCGCCGGACTTCTTTTTGGCGAACAACGAACAATAAAATCCTGTAATAACAATATATTAAATATCAATTCAGCCATAATTCATGCCGACTACCACTGATATTAACGGCGATATTCTAACCGATTCCCATCCTTTTTATAAGCCTTAATAAGGATTAACTGAGATAATTTTAAATTTTTTTCAACATTTTATATAAATTAACAAACCTCAGATTATTACCTGTCAAAAATAATAATAATGCGCTTACGCGCAGTTTTTTATTAAAATTATTTAACATCAAAATTACAAATCAACCGCTATGAGATTAAGAATAGCGTTTTCTAGCCGCCCCCCATTCTCCAGCGCCCCGTTTACCTAACCAACAAACCAGATAAATGATGGTAAAAAAGGCACTACATCAACATAGACGACCGAAAAAATGCCATGAAAAGGCATAAACAATAGGAAAAACCAGCAACCAACAGATAAATCAATTACGCTTAAAATCCTGCATTAGCAAAATCTTCTCCTGCAAAGCCTTCAAAACAGCGGGGAGGCGGAGTACATTGTTCCGTGCTGACTTCCACGGCAGGGAGTGGCGATAACAGCTAAAAGGTCAAGATTCATGTCCCCCATCGAAAAATCCAGCAAGTTAGAGAACGTCTGTTATGACATCCGCGGACCGGTTCTGAAAGAAGCGAAACGTCTTGAAGAAGAAGGCAATAAGGTTCTGAAACTGAACATCGGCAACCCGGCACCCTTCGGCTTCGAGGCCCCTGACGAGATCCTCGTCGACGTCATCCGCAATCTGCCTACCGCCCAGGGATACTGCGATTCGAAAGGATTGTACTCGGCGCGTAAAGCTATCATGCAGCATTACCAGGCGCGGGGAATGCGCGATGTCACCGTGGAAGATATTTACATCGGCAACGGCGTGTCCGAGCTGATTGTGCAGGCGATGCAGGCGCTGTTAAACAGTGGCGATGAGATGCTGGTTCCCGCTCCGGACTACCCGCTGTGGACGGCGGCGGTGTCTCTTTCCAGTGGTAAAGCGGTGCACTATCTGTGTGACGAATCCTCTGACTGGTTTCCGGATCTTGACGATATCCGCGCCAAAATCACGCCTCGCACCCGCGGGATCGTGATCATCAACCCCAACAACCCCACCGGCGCGGTCTACTCCAAAGAGCTGCTGCAGGAGATCGTGGAGATCGCCCGCCAGCACAACCTGATTATTTTCGCCGATGAGATCTACGACAAGATCCTCTACGACGAAGCCCAGCATCACTCGATTGCCGCTCTGGCACCGGATCTGCTGACGGTGACCTTCAACGGACTGTCGAAAACTTACCGCGTCGCCGGCTTCCGTCAGGGCTGGATGGTGCTGAACGGCCCGAAAAAACACGCGAAAGGCTATATCGAAGGACTGGAAATGCTGGCCTCGATGCGTCTGTGCGCCAACGTGCCGGCCCAGCATGCTATCCAGACCGCGCTGGGCGGCTACCAGAGTATCAGCGAATTCATCATTCCCGGCGGGCGTCTGTATGAACAACGCAACCGCGCCTGGGAGCTGATCAACGATATTCCGGGCGTCTCCTGCATGAAGCCAAAAGGCGCGCTGTACATGTTCCCGAAAATTGACGCCAAACGCTTCAATATTCACGACGACCAGAAAATGGTGCTCGATTTCCTGCTGCAGGAGAAAGTGCTGCTGGTGCAGGGTACTGCCTTTAACTGGCCGTGGCCGGATCACGTGCGTATTGTGACCCTGCCTCGCGAAGACGACCTGGAGATGGCGATCTCCCGCTTTGGCCGCTTCCTCTCCGGCTACCATCAGCTTTAGTCGTGCTGCCGCCGGCATTTGCATCCGGCGGCGATCCCTGCGCACAATGGAACCCGATGTTGTCACTGATTAAGGGTTCCTATGAGTCAGAGTCATTTCTTTGCCCACCTCTCCCGTCTGAAACTGATTAACCGCTGGCCGCTGATGCGCAACGTGCGCACCGAAAATGTCTCCGAGCACAGCCTGCAGGTGGCGATGGTCGCCCACGCGCTGGCGGCGATTAAAAACCGCAAATTTGGCGGCCAGGTCAACCCAGAGCGTATCGCCCTGCTGGCGATGTACCACGACGCCTCCGAGGTTTTAACCGGTGATCTCCCTACCCCGGTGAAATATTTTAATTCACAGATTGCCCAGGAATATAAGGCGATTGAGAAAATCGCCCAGCAGAAGCTAGTGGATATGGTGCCTGACGAGCTGCGCGATATTTTCGAACCGCTGATTGACGAGCATCATTACAGTGAGGAAGAGCAGTCGATCGTCAAACAGGCTGACGCCCTCTGCGCCTACCTGAAATGCCTCGAAGAGCTGTCGGCGGGCAACAACGAATTTCTGCTGGCCAAAGGGCGTCTGGAAAAAACGCTGGCCTCGCGGCGCAGCGCGGAGATGGATTACTTTATGCAGGTGTTTGTCCCGAGCTTCCAGCTGTCGCTGGATGAAATCAGCCAGGATTCGCCGCTGTAATTTTTCAGGCCGGGCAGCGGTCGCCCCCTACCCGGCCTGCATATCTTAAAACGGGAAGAGCACCGGGATCAGCAGAACGCAGATCACCATCACCAGCACGGTAAAGGGCACGCCGATTTTGACAAAATCGCTAAATGAGTACTTACCCGGGCCAAGCACCAGAGTATTAACCGGCGAAGAGACCGGGGTCATAAACGCCGCCGAAGCCGCCATCGCCACCACCATGGCAAAGGGATAAGGCGACACACCCATCGACTTCGCCGCCGCCAGGGCAATAGGCGCCATCAGCACCGCGGTGGCCGTGTTAGAGATAAACAGGCCTATCGCCGCGCACATCACAAACAGGCAGCCGAGCATCAGATAAGGCCCCTCGCCTCCGGCGACGTCCATTAGTCCCTTAACCACCAGATCCACCCCACCGGTTTTCTGCAACGCCAGGGCGAACGGCATCATCCCGACAATCAGAATGATGCTCGGCCAGTGGATCGCCTTGTAGGCGCTTTCGGCGTTGATACAGCGGAATTTGCCCATCAGCAGACAGGCGATGATCGCGGCGATGGGGTTGGGGATTTCATCCGTCAGCATCAGGGCCACCATCAGCACCAGACAGAAAATCGCGTGCGGAGCCTGGCTGTGGGCCGGCGAAGCGTCATCGACCTCAACCGGCATATTGAGCACCACGAAATCCCGGCCGCGCTTCGCCAGCAGGGCAATTTGCCGCCAGTTGCCGACCACCAGCAGAATATCGCCGAGCTGCAGCGGCTCATCGACCACGGAACCATCCATCGCCTTGCCATCGCGCTTCATGCCGACGATATTGAGACCAAACCGGGTGCGGAAGGCTATCTCACGCACCGTTTTGCCTATCATCTCTGAATCCGGGATCAGCGCCACCTCCGCCATCCCCACATCCAGCGCCTGATCGGCAAAATACTCCCCGCGCAACACCATCGGCTCGAGCATTTGCTCGCCGCAGAACTGGCGCAAGTCGACATCGGAGGCAGACATATCGATCAGCAGGACGTCGCGGGCGCGAAATTCCGAGACCCCATTGACGTTAACAATCACCCGGCGGAACCGCCGCCAGCGCTCAACGCCGATGACGTTGGCACAGTAGCGCTCACGCAGCTTTAAATCATCCAGCCGCTGACCGATCATCGGCGAACCGGGTCGGATCGCCAGCCGGCGAGCGCGGCCGGTGAGGTGATATTCGCGGATCAAATCGCGAAAGGTACTTCTTTTTCGCCCATCGCGCGCGGAATCGCCATTATCCGTCTTCAGCATAAAGCGCACCGCCAGCATATAGACGATGCCCAGGATCAGCACCACCAGGCCAATCGGCGTGACGCTGAAAAAACTGAAGCCGTGCAGTCCTTCGCGCAGCAGTTCACTGTTGACCACCAGGTTGGGCGGTGTCGCCACCAGGGTCATCATCCCGCTGATAAGCCCGGCGAAGCTCAGCGGCATCATCAGCCGCGAGGGTGAGGTATTCATCCGCGCCGAGACGCTAAGGACCACCGGAATGAAAATGGCGACCACGCCGGTGGAGCTCATAAACGCGCCCAACCCGGCGACGGTGAGCATCAGGTAGATCAGCATTTTGGTTTCGCTGTTGCCTGCCACGCTCACCAGCCAGGCGCCCATCTTGGTGGCCACCCCGGTACGCACCAGGCCGTCGCCGATAATAAACAGGGCGGCAATCAGGATCACGTTAGGATCGCTGAACCCGGAAAAAGCTTCAGTCAGCGTCAGCGTGCCGCTGAGGACAAAGGCGACAATGACCATCAGGGCGATAGCATCCATGCGCACCTTACCGGTAGCAAACAGCACAACCGCGATGGCCAGGAGGGATAAAACCCAAATCAATTCACCGTTCACAACGTTTCCTTGTCACAAGTGGGAGTCGACATAGTGGCATAAAAAAGCCCCGACGACGCGGGGCGAAATCATGGGTTTATGCTTTAAGACGCACATTTACCACGCCGTCAGTCTGGCGTTCAACCACCAGATCTTCCAGGCTGCTCAGCACGAGGTCGGCTTCATCCCGACGGGGGGCATCGGCGGGCACGTTGACCGCGATAGTGCGACAGCCGGCCGCCAGTCCGGAGAGGAGCCCCGCCGGCGCATCTTCCACCACCGCGCACTCCCCGGCAGGCAGACCCAGCCGCTCGGCGCCCAGCAGATAGGCGTCCGGCGCCGGCTTGCCATGCTTCACCTGCTCAGCGGTGACAAACACCTCCGGCATCGGCAGGCCCGCCGCGCGGTGACGCGCATGGGCAACCGGAATCGAGCCGGAGGTGACAATCGCCCACGGGATCCCGGCCTCATTGAGCGTATTCAGCAGGGCTAACGCCCCCGGTAGAGCGACGATGCCTTCGATATCAGTGGCTTCCATCTGCTCGAGATAACGGAATTCGGCCTGGATATCCTCCTCGCTGCGACCCGGCATAAAATGGCGAATGGAGGTAATGGCCTGCTTGCCGTGAATAAAACTGAGAATTTCATCATGGTCAATGGCGAAACGATCCCCCCATTTGCACCATGAACGCTCCACCACCGGCAAGGAATCCACCAGCGTCCCGTCTAAATCGAACAGGAAACCTTTACACTGCACGGGCACCTCCCTCAGGCATTGATGATTTGGTTAATTTCGTTACTGCTCAGATGATACTGGCGTGGGCAGGCGTGCCAGACGCTCAGCATCCGCTGATATTTCTCCCACATCGGGGTCTGCGAGTTAAAGCCATGGGTGCCGGCGTCAAAGTGGCTGTAACGGCCTTCAACGTTGACCATAAAGCGCACGTAGCCGAGAAAACGCGCTTCGGTGGCGGCATCAAATCCGAGGAAGGTGACCCGACGCTCGTCGATACCCGCCGCATCTTTCAGGTTGGTCCAGGAGACGTGTAGCGCGTGGTACATCTCCATGATGTCGATAACGGTACGGCAGGTTTCTTCCGTCAGCTGGCCGAACTCGCGGTCCAGTTCACGCATCTGCAGCCCATACCCACGCTCAATGATGGTTTGTAGACGACGGTAGCGCTCCGCATTGTCCGGGTCGAGCATCGTCATCATCTTGTACTGATTGGATAAAATCAGACGCTGCGCATTGGTCATTTCCATGTTGTGACTCCTGTAGCACGGTAGGGCGTGAAATAAAGAAGGCGCATAAATCATGCGCCTTCTTTTATATGCGTTTTCCGTAGTGAATTACAAATCATCAAGGAAAGTTTTATCGAGTTGTTTGAAGGCGCGCTTAAGCGTGTCAGCCAACGCCTGATAATCGGGCTTGCCTTCGACAGGCGCCAGCGCCTGCCCCGCCTCCTGCAGTTTGCCGCGTACTTCGTAGAACCAGTTAAGAATGGAAGGCGGCAGCGGCGTCACTGAACGTTTACCCAACCACCATAACCCCTGCATCGGCAGGCTCAGTGCAAACAGCGCGGTGGCCACGGCGGGCCCCAGCTGGCCGCCCAGCGCTATCTGCCAGCAGAGGGTGAAAATGGCGATCGGCGGCATGATGCGGATGGCGTAGCGGGTGGCACGAATGATGCGGTTTTCAATAAATACCGGCGCGAGGCGCTTGTCGAGAGGCCAGGTCTTCGCGTAGTGCTGCCCGCGGTTGAACAAGCTAAAGAAGCTAACGGGGCGTTTCTCAGGGGTCGACATGGCTTTACCTCAACTTTACATATAAAACTTAAAAAATTCGTGCAAAACACCAACTATGCATGACATCGTTCAAAAGATTTTGGCAAAGGATGCCGCAATCAGGTATCCTGTGCCCGCCTGAAAGGGCGGATAGACTCTTTTGCCAGGCTAGTCAAATTATCGCATATTCTGCCATTGGCTGAAAATTATGCAAAATGGCATAAAATCAAATGTACTTATCTCATCGTGCCTGAAAACAGAACAAGGCATGATGTTAATCATAAATGTCGAGGTCATCCTGCGCTACGCTAATGACACACTGACGTTTTTTTAGCCACGTATCATAAAAAGGTACTTCCATGTCGAGTAAGTTAGTACTGGTTCTGAACTGCGGTAGCTCCTCTCTGAAATTTGCTATCCTTGACGCCGTTAACGGCGACGAATACCTGTCCGGTTTAGCGGAATGCTTCCACCTGCCAGAAGCCCGTATCAAATGGAAAATTGACGGCGGCAAACAAGAAGCCGAATTAGGCGCGGGCGCCGCGCACAGCGAAGCACTGAACTTTATCGTTAACACTATTCTGGCACAAAAACCAGAACTGTCTGCTCAGCTGACCGCAATTGGCCACCGTATCGTCCACGGCGGTGAAAAATACACCAGCTCCGTCGTCATCGACGAGTCCGTGATTCAGGGCATTAAAGACGCGGCGTCCTTCGCACCGCTGCACAATCCGGCACATCTGATCGGCATCGCTGAAGCGCTGAAATCCTTCCCGCACCTGAAAGACAAAAACGTGGCAGTATTCGATACGGCGTTCCACCAGACCATGCCGGAAGAATCCTATCTCTACGCCCTGCCGTACAGCCTGTACAAAGAGCACGGCGTTCGTCGTTACGGCGCACACGGCACCAGCCACTTCTACGTGACTCAGGAAGCCGCTAAGATCCTGAACAAGCCGGTTGAAGAGCTGAACATCATCACCTGCCACCTTGGCAACGGTGGTTCGGTTTCCGCTATTCGTAACGGCAAATGCGTTGACACCTCCATGGGTCTGACCCCGCTGGAAGGCCTGGTGATGGGTACCCGCTCCGGCGATATCGATCCGGCAATCATCTTCCATCTGCACGACACCCTGGGCATGAGCGTTGACGCCATCAACAAAATGCTGACCAAAGAGTCCGGCCTGCTGGGCCTGACCGAAGTCACCAGCGACTGCCGCTACGTAGAAGACAACTACCAGGAAAAAGCCGACGCTAAACGCGCGATGGACGTCTACTGCCACCGCCTGGCGAAATACATCGGCTCCTACACCGCGCTGATGGACGGCCGTCTCGACGCCGTGGTCTTCACCGGTGGCATTGGTGAAAACGCCGCGATGGTGCGTGAGCTGTCGCTGGGCAAACTGGGCGTACTGGGCTTCGAAGTTGACCATGAGCGTAACCTGGCTGCCCGCTTCGGCAAGTCTGGCTTCATCAACAAAGAAGGCACCCGTCCTGCCGTGGTTATCCCGACCAACGAAGAGCTGGTCATCGCGCAAGACGCCAGCCGTCTGACCGCATAATTCCACACCGCCAGCCCTGACCCGCAATACTTCGCGCTGCAGGAAGGCGGCGACACAGCAGATCCCCGGCGCATACGCGACCGGGGTGAGCAAGTAGAGCCAACGCACGTGCAACGTGGAGTATGACGGGTCGCTGGTGGTGCTGTTTTGTATCCCGCCTGATACTGGCGGTAACGAAAGAGGATATACCGTGTCCCGTACTATCATGTTAATTCCTACCGGTACCAGCGTAGGTCTGACCAGCGTCAGCCTCGGTGTGATCCGCGCTATGGAACGCAAAGGCGTTCGTCTGAGCGTCTTTAAACCTATCGCCCAGCCGCGCTCCGGCGGCGATGCCCCGGACCAGACCACCACCATCGTTCGCGCCAGCTCCTCCACCACCACCGCTGCTGAACCGCTGAAGATGAACCACGTTGAATCTCTGCTCTCCAGCAATCAGAAAGATGTGCTGATGGAAGAGATCATCGCCAACTATCACGCGAACACCCAGGACGCGGAAGTGGTGCTGGTGGAAGGCCTGGTGCCGACCCGTAAGCATCAGTTCGCTCAGGCGCTGAACTTTGAAATCGCCAAAACCCTGAACGCGGAAATCGTCTTCGTCATGTCGCAAGGCACCGATACGCCAGAACAGCTGAACGAGCGTATTGAACTGACCCGCAACAGCTTTGGCGGCGCGAAAAACACCAGCATCACCGGCGTTATCATCAACAAACTGAACGCGCCGGTCGACGAGCAGGGCCGTACCCGTCCTGATCTGTCGGAAATTTTCGACGACTCATCCAAAGCGAAAGTCGTGAAGATCGACCCGGCTCAGCTGCAAAAAGGCAGCGCGCTGCCGGTGCTGGGCGCCGTACCGTGGAGCTTCGATCTGATCGCCACCCGCGCGATCGACATGGCCCATCACCTGAATGCGACCATCATCAACGAAGGCGATATCAACACCCGCCGCGTGAAATCCGTGACCTTCTGCGCGCGCAGCATCCCGCACATGCTGGAGCACTTCCGCGCAGGTTCGCTGCTGGTTACTTCCGCAGATCGTCCTGACGTGCTGGTTGCCGCCTGCCTGGCAGCGATGAACGGCGTGGAAATCGGCGCCATCCTGCTGACCGGCGGCTATGAAATGGACGCGCGCATCAGCAAGCTGTGCGAACGCGCCTTCGCCACCGGCCTGCCGGTGTTTATGGTCAACACCAACACCTGGCAGACCTCCCTGAGCCTGCAGAGCTTCAACCTCGAAGTACCGGTTGACGATCACGAGCGCATTGAGAAAGTTCAGGAATACGTTGCCAACTACATCAACGCCGACTGGATCGAATCGCTGACCGCGACCTCCGAGCGCAGCCGTCGTCTCTCTCCGCCAGCCTTCCGCTACCAGCTGACCGAGCTGGCGCGCAAAGCCGGCAAACGCGTCGTTCTGCCGGAAGGCGACGAGCCGCGTACCGTGAAAGCTGCAGCCATCTGCGCCGAACGCGGGATCGCCACCTGTGTGCTGCTGGGCAACCCGGATGAGATTAACCGCGTTGCAGCAGCGCAGGGCGTTGAGCTGGGCGCCGGTATCGAAATCGTCGACCCGGAAGTAGTGCGCGAAAGCTACGTGGCTCGCCTGGTCGAACTGCGTAAGAACAAGGGCATGACCGAAGCCGTCGCCCGCGAGCAGCTGGAAGATAACGTGGTTCTCGGCACCCTGATGCTGGAACAGGACGAAGTCGATGGCCTGGTGTCCGGCGCGGTACACACCACCGCCAACACCATTCGTCCGCCGCTGCAGCTGATCAAAACCGCACCGGGCAGCTCGCTGGTCTCTTCCGTGTTCTTCATGCTGCTGCCGGAACAAGTTTATGTTTACGGCGACTGCGCGATCAACCCGGATCCGACCGCAGAGCAGCTGGCGGAAATCGCGATTCAGTCCGCTGACTCCGCGATTGCCTTCGGCATCGAACCGCGCGTGGCGATGCTCTCCTACTCCACCGGTACTTCTGGCGCGGGTAGCGATGTAGAAAAAGTCCGCGAAGCGACCCGTCTGGCGCAGGAAAAACGTCCTGACCTGATGATCGACGGCCCGCTGCAGTATGACGCCGCGGTGATGGCTGACGTCGCGAAATCCAAAGCGCCGAACTCGCCGGTAGCTGGCCGCGCGACCGTGTTCATCTTCCCGGATCTGAACACCGGTAACACCACTTACAAAGCGGTACAGCGCTCTGCCGACCTGATCTCCATCGGGCCGATGCTGCAGGGTATGCGCAAGCCGGTCAACGATCTGTCTCGTGGCGCGCTGGTTGACGATATCGTCTACACCATCGCACTGACCGCGATCCAGTCAGCTCAGCAGCAGAAGTAATCGCCCGCTGAGAGAAAGCAAAAGGCAGCCAGATGGCTGCCTTTTTTGTCAGGAGGCGAACAGCAGTTGCTGCCACGCGTTAGCGCGTTTATTCGCGCTCGCTCTCTTCCGCGTCATCATACTCGTTGCCGGCGTTACGGGTCATCCACAGCGCCAGCGCTTTCAGCGAGTCGGGCGTGAACTCATCGCAGCGGGCGGTGATCTCTTCCGGCGTTAACCAGCACACCTCGCTCACCTCCTCTTCCTGCAGGGCAAACGGCCCGTGGGAGACGCAGCTGAACAGGCTTCCCCAGACGCGGCAGAATTTATCTTCGTAGTAGAACTGGCCGTGATCGGCAAACGGCACCCCGGCGATGCCTAACTCCTCTTCCGCCTCGCGACGGGCCGACTCCAGCAACTGCTCATCAGCCTGCACGACGCCGCCGGCGGTGGCATCCAGCATGCCCGGATGAAAGTCTTTTGTCTCGGTGCGTCGCTGCACCAGAATTTTCCCCATTCCGTCGTGAACGACGATATAGGTCGCCCGGTGGCGCAGGCACTGCGCGCGCATCTGCTCGCGGCTGGACTGTGCTATCACCTCATTGTTTTCATTAACAATATCGACCCATTCTGTGCTTGCCAAATGATTCTGTTCCGCCATCAGGAAACCTTACTTTAAAAGCGCTCTTGCGGCGCGTCTTTATGATTGAGGGCTAAATTACGGGTAAATTGCGACCTCTGCAATAACCTGATTATCATTGAGTGCTAAAACCTGCAGACGCCCCTCATCCAGTAGCCCATAGCTGGCGGAATATCCCCCTTTTGGGATACTCACTGAGCCTGGATTAAACAGAGAGAACGCCCCGCGTTTTTCAGCAACCGGAATATGAGTATGGCCATACGCCAGGACATCGCCAGCGGCAAGTGGCGGCAAATTATCCGGGCTATAAAGATGACCGTGGGTCAGAAACAGGCGGTAGCCTTCGCCAAGCACCTGCTGCCAGGGCGCGGTCATGGGAAAACGAAGCAGCATTTGATCCACTTCGCTGTCGCAGTTACCGCGAACCGCAATGATGCGCTCCGCCACGCTGTTCAGCCGCTCGGCCACCTCCGCCGGCGCATAGCCTTCCGGCAGCGCGTTGCGTGGCCCGTGATTAAGCACATCGCCGAGGATGATCAGCCACCTGGCGCCACTTTGCGCGAACCGCTCAAGCACGCGTTCCGTCGCAGGTAGCGAACCATGAATATCGGAGGCAAACATCAGCTTCATAGGTTCCATCTCCACTGGTTACGATGCCTCTATGATAGCGGAAGCGCGGCGGGTTATCAGCCTCCGCGTTTGGCGGAAAGCGCCGCGTAACGCTGGATTGAGGCCCGCTGCCACTGGAAAGTCGCATAATCCGCCAGCGCCTCCGGCACCTCATCGCCATTGAGAACCAGACGATTGAGCATCAGCGCCAGGTCGGCATCGGCAATAGACCATTCGCCGAATAAATTTTGCCCGCCGTGGGCCAGCAGCGTGGTAGCGGTGGCAAACAGTTTTTCCGCCGACCGCTTGCCTGCCTCGCTGAGCGCCGGCATTTTCACCCCGCCAAACACCACGGCGGTGGATCGCTCTTCACGAATGGGCACCAGATCGCTGCGTAGCCAGGCCTGGATCTGCCGAGCGCGGGCCCGCTTTTGCAGATCGTGTGGATAAAGGCGCTCCCACTCAGGCGGCGCGAAACGCTCATCCAGATATTCGGTAATCGCCGAAGACTCGCTCAGCGCGAAATCGTCAACCTCCAGCAGCGGTACGCGACGGGTGGCAGTATAGCCCGTCCAGCCGGCCTGCAGATGTTCGCCGCTGCCCAGGTCGATGGTTTTAAGGCTAAAAGGCAGGCTCTTTTCCTGCAGCGCGACATAAACAGACATCACGTACGGTGAGAAAAAATCGGCATCGGACCACAGGGTAATCACAGGCTGGCTCATAACTTCCTCAGGGTTGGTAGACAGGGCAATAAACCAACATAGCCTGTCTTACCGGCGATGTCACTGCTCGTCCGCTGCGTGGCTGGCGCCCCGCTCGCGGATTTTTTCCCGGGTCGCGCAGCTTCACCTATACTCGATCAGTTTGCGACCCACGACGGCGGGAAATATTATGATCGATCTCTACTATGCACCCACCCCAAACGGCCACAAAATCACCCTGTTTCTCGAAGAGGCGCAGCTGGCCTATCGGCTAATTCGGGTCGATATTGGCAAAGGGGAGCAGTTTCATCCGCAGTTTCTGGCGATTTCGCCGAATAACAAAATTCCAGCTATCGTCGACCACATGCCTGCCGACGGCGGCGCGTCGTTGAGCGTCTTCGAGTCCGGCGCCATCCTGCTCTATCTGGCGGAAAAAAGCGGCAAGCTGCTGAGCGGGGAGCTGCGGGCGCGCTATACCACCCTGCAGTGGTTGTTCTGGCAGGTCGGCGGCCTGGGGCCGATGCTGGGGCAAAATCAGCATTTTTCCCACTCAGCGCCGCAAACCGTGCCCTACGCGATTGAGCGTTTTCAGGTGGAAACCCAGCGACTCTATGGGGTACTGAATCATCGCCTGGGATCCAGCCCGTGGCTGGGCGGGGACCACTACAGCATCGCCGACATCGCCGCCTGGCCCTGGGTGAACTGCCATGTCCGCCAGCGGATCGATCTGGCGAACTATCCGGCGGTGCATAACTGGTATGAGCGCATTAAGCAGCGGCCGGCGACGGTGGAAGCGATGCTAAAAATTCAGCCTTATTAACCCCCTGCTCGCCCGTCGCGCTTTGTTGTATGATTGCAGGACTTAAACCACGGAGGAAGCCTGCAATGTCTCAACCAGACGCCATTATTCGTATTAAGAACCTGCGCCTGCGTACTTTTATTGGTATTAAAGAGGAAGAGATCGCCAACCGCCAGGACGTGGTAGTGAATGTGGCCATTCACTACCCTGCCGATAAAGCGCGCGACAGCGAGGACATTAATGATGCGTTGAACTACCGCACCATTACCAAACGCATCATTAGCCATCTTGAGAATGGTCGTTTCTCGCTGCTGGAAAAATTAACTCAGGATGTGCTGAATATCGCATGCGAACATCACTGGGTCACATATGCTGAAGTGGAGATCGATAAACTTCACGCGCTGCGCTATGCCGACTCGGTATCCATGACCATGAGCTGGCGGCGCTAACCATGTCAGGGAGGTGGTATGAAGATCCTGCTTACTGGTGGTACCGGCCTGATTGGCCGACATCTGATACCCAGACTGCTGGAGCTTGGGCATAGCGTCACGGTCTCCACCCGACATCCGGATACCGCCCGCGCCCGTCTCGATCCGCGCGTCACGCTGTGGCGCGATTTCGAGGGCCATCACCACCTCAATGACATCGATGCCGTCATCAATCTGGCGGGCGAGCCCATCGCCGATAAACGCTGGACCGCCGAGCAGAAACAGCGCTTATGCCATAGTCGCTGGGATCTCACTCAGCGGCTGGTGGGCTTGATCCACGCCAGCGACACCCCTCCCTCCGTGCTGATCAGCGGGTCAGCCACCGGCTATTACGGCGACCTCGGCGAAGTGGTGGTGACTGAAGAAGAGCCGCCGCACAATGAGTTTACCCATAAGCTCTGCGCCCGCTGGGAGCAAATTGCCTGCGAAGCGCAAAGCGAGCGCACCCGCGTCTGTCTGCTGCGCACCGGCGTGGTACTGGCGCCGCGGGGCGGTATTCTTGGCAAAATGACCCCGGCCTTTAAGCTCGGCCTCGGTGGGCCTATCGGCAGCGGCAGACAGTACCTGGCCTGGATCCATATCGACGATATGGTTAACGGCATTCTGTGGCTGCTGGATAACGATCTGCGCGGCCCATTCAATATGGTTTCGCCCTATCCCGTGCATAACGAGCAGTTCGCCCACGCGCTGGGTCATGCGCTCAATCGACCGGCGATTTTCCGCGTTCCCGCCGCCGCCATCCGCCTGCTGATGGGCGAATCCGCTGTGCTGGTGCTCGGCGGCCAGCGCGCGCTGCCTAAGCGACTGGAAGCCGCCGGCTTCGCCTTCCGCTGGTACGATCTCGACGAAGCGCTAAAGGATGTGCTGAGTTAATGGCTGACACAGGGGAGCATTGGCTCCCCTGATTCCATTCTGCTGGCTCATGCTCCACGCCTGGATGGCCTCAGCCTGGCGCTGCAGCATCGCCATATCCCGGACAGCCAGCGCCCTGAAGCGCCTGAGTTCATCGCCAGCCGGCCGGTTCGCAGGTGTTACCTGGCGAAGCAAAGTGCTAAGGTAGGCCTTTCCTTCTTCGAATTGACTGCTTTATGACGACCATCACCACGCCTCGCCTTTCGCTTACCCGCTTTGTTACCGATGACTGGCCCTTTTTTCTGCGCCTGCGCCAGGATCCGCAGGTGATGCGTTTTATGGGCGAAGTGTTAAGCGAGGAGGCGTTGCGCAGCGTGTTCGCCAGTCGCTGCGCCGATCCCGGCGTGTATGTTCTGCGTAATAAGCGCGGCGATGCGCTGGGCGATATTGGGCTTCGCATCAGCCCTAAAAATCCGCACGAGGCCGACGTCGGCTATGCGCTGCTGCCCGAGGCTCAGGGAAAAGGCTATGCCAGCGAAGCGCTGCGGGCGATCTGCGATTATGGTTTCAGCACGCTGGGGGTACAGGCCATCAATGCCTGGGTGTTGGGAGAGAATCGTGGATCATCGCGCCTGCTGGAGAAGCAAGGCTTTGTGCGCACGCAGGTGCTGGAGAAAGCCTATCATCTGAACGGCGTCGATTACGATGACTGGATTTACCGGCTGGAGCGTGAATCCCACCCGGCGCCCGCAGACGCCGGGTAAGCCGTTTATTTCAGCGAACCTTTCAGAAACTGCTGCAGGCGCGGGCTTTTCGGCGCGCCGAACAGCGCGTCCGGATGCCCTTCCTCTTCGATTTTTCCCTGATGCAGGAAAATGACATGTGAAGAGACGTGGCGGGCAAAGCCCATTTCGTGGGTCACCACCACCATGGTTTTCCCCTCTTCCGCCAACTGCTGCATGATGCGTAACACTTCGCCCACCAGCTCCGGATCCAGCGCGGAGGTCGGCTCATCGAACAGCAGCACTTCCGGCTCCATCGCCAGCGCGCGGGCAATAGAGACACGCTGCTGCTGGCCGCCGGAAAGATGCACCGGGTATTTCGCCTGCTGACGTTCGTCTATCCCGACCTTGGCCAGGTATTTTACCGCCCGTTCGCGCGCTTCCTGTTTGCTTAAGCCCAGCACCTGAATCGGCGCCTCCATGACGTTCTCCAGCACCGTCATATGGCTCCACAGATTGAAATGCTGAAACACCATGGTCAACCGGGTGCGCAGCAGGCGCAGCTGGTTCTTGTCGGCCACCTTCAGCTGACCGTCTTTATCCCGTACCAGGCCAATATTCTGGCCGCTGACGACGATCGTGCCTTCGCTCGGTTTTTCAAGGAAGTTAATACAGCGTAGAAAGGTACTTTTCCCGGAACCCGATGAACCGATGATACTGATAACGTCCCCGGCTTTCGCCTGCAGCGAGACGCCCTTCAGCACCTCGTGTTCCCCATAGCGTTTATGCAGATCGATAACGTTTAATTTATTGTCGGACATGGCGTTCTCAATGCGTCGAAGAAGGTTTGATATGCTGCAACCAACGCTTTTCCGCTTTGCGGAACAAGCTAATCAGCACATACGAGATAATTAAATAGAGCACCGCGGCGATGCCAAAGGCGGTGAACGGCTGATAGGTGGCCGAGTTGATATCGCGGGCGATTTTCAGCAGATCCGGCACCGTAGCGGTAAACGCCAGCGCCGTCGAGTGCAGCATCAGGATCACTTCGTTACTGTAGGCCGGCAGCGCAATCCGCAGCGCGGAAGGCAGGATGATGCAGCGGTACAGTTTGACCGAAGAGAAGCCGTAGGCCCGCGCCGCTTCAATTTCGCCCGCCGGTACCGAGCGGATCGCGCCGGCGAAAATTTCGGTGGTATAAGCGCAGGTGTTCAGGGTCAGCGCCAGCACCGTACAGTTTAGCCCGCTGCGGAAAAAGGCGTTCAGCAGTTCAGTGCCTTTGACGATTTCCAGGGTGTACATACCGGAGTAAAAGACCAACAGCTGCACATACAGCGGCGTGCCGCGAAATATGTAAGTAAACAGCCAGATGGGAAACTGGATGAACTTATTGCTCGAAACGCGGCCGATTGCCAGAAAGACCGCCAGGATGCCGCCCATGACCACCGAAGAGATCAGCAACCATAAGGTAATCGCCACGCCGGTAAAGCGATAGCCGTCGGTCCACAGCAGGGATTTCCAATATTCCTGAATAATTTCAATCACAGGTCAGCCCTCTTGACGCCAACGGTATAGCGGCGTTCGAGCAGCAGCAGTACGCCATTAGAAAGGGTGGTAAATACCAGATAAATCAGGCCGCAGACGATGGCGAAGTAGAACGGCTGCCAGGTGCTTTTGCCCGCCAGCTGCGTGGCTTTGACCACATCCTCCAGCCCCAGCAGCGAGACCAGCGCCGTCGCCTTGAGGATAACCTGCCAGTTGTTGCCGATCCCCGGCAGCGCGTAGCGCATCATCGCCGGGAACAGGATGCGCCGGAACGTCTGCCCGCCGCTGAAGCCAAAGGCGGTGGCCGCTTCGATATGCCCCTTCGGCACCGCCAGGTAGGCGCCGCGGAAGGTTTCCGTAAAATAGGCGCCATAGATAAAGCCAAGGGTAATAATCCCGGCGATCATCGGGTCAATATCAAACTGCGCCATGCCCAGCGCATCGGTAACGCTGTTAAGCGCAATCTGCAGGCCGTAGAAAATCAACAGCATCAGCACCAGGTCGGGGACGCCGCGGATCAGTGTGGTATAGCCTTCAAATACCAGCGCCAGAGGACGATTGCTCGATAGCTTTGCGCCAGCGCCCGCCAGCCCAATCAGGACGGCGAGAACGACCGAGCTGAGCGCAAGCTCCAGGGTGACAAGCGCACCCTGCAAAATAACCTGTGAAAACCCATACAGCATGCTGCCTACCCTGTCTGTCATCCACCATTGCGCGTGAATCGGACGCGCAATGGTGAGGCGTGAGAATTATTCGCCGTATACGTTAAAATCGAAATATTTTTTCGCCAGCTTGTCGTAGGTGCCGTCCTTACGCATCTCTGCAAACGCTTTATTCAGCGCTTCGCGCAGTTCGTTGTCTTCCTTACGCAGCCCCATACCGGTGCCGACGCCGAACAGCTTTTCGTCCTTAATCGACGGACCGCCAAACTGATAATCTTTACCGATAGGCTGTTTCAGGAACCCTTCGCTGGCCGCGACCTCATCCTGGAAAGCGGCGTCAATACGGCCGGCGGTCAGGTCGGAATAGATATTGTCCTGCCCCTGATAGGAGACAATTTCGATACCTTTCGGCGCCCAGTGCTCATTACCATAAGTTTCCTGCGTCGTACCCTGCAGCACGCCCACGCGCTTACCCTTCAGGGTGGCAAGATCCGGCGTTACCGGGCTGCCCTTTTTCACCACCAGACGCGAATCAGCCGCATACAGTTTGTCGGTGAAAGCGATTTCCTGCTGACGCTTTTCGGTAATCGACAGCGAAGACATAATCGCGTCGATTTTCTTCGCTTTTAAAGAGGGGATCAGCGCATCCAGCGGGTTTTCCACAAAGGTACATTGGGTATTAATACGCTTACACAGCTCTTTTGCCAGATCGATATCAAAACCCACCAATTCCCCCTGCGCATTCTTCGATTCGAAGGGAGCATAAGTCGGATCGGTACCGATACGAATTTTTTGCGGAATAGCGGCAAAGACCGTGGAAACGCTGGAAAGGGCCAGCGCTAAAGAGAGAGACAACGCCAGTTTTTTCATAACTATCCTCGACAGACTGTCATTCTAACGGGTTTATTAGAACTATTAACACCAGTTATCGTGCCATTATTCGCCCCTTGAGGGCAAAGATTTATGCACCAGAAAGGCCATTTTTTTGCACCACAAACGCTTAACTATGCATTTTTTAGCCACAAAAGCGCCTGCCTTTGCACTAAAATGATCCACAGCGTCTGGCGATGCACCTTTTCAGGGCTTTTACACGAGCATGGCGGCAGGCCCACCCGATAGCGCGGGCCTGCGGCAGTCTTAGTCGCCGTAGACGTTAAAATCGAAGTATTTCTTCGCCATTTTGTCGTAAGTGCCGTCTTTGCGCATCTCGCCCAGCGCTTTATCAAACGCGGCTTTCAGCTCGGCGTCGTCCTTACGCAGGCCGATACCGGTGCCGTCGCCAAAGTACTTTTTGTCTTTAACGGACGGGCCGGCAAAGGCGAAATCTTTCCCGGCAGGCTGCTTCAGGAAGCCTTCGCTGGCGGCGACTTCATCCTGCAGCGCCGCATCCAGACGACCAGCGGAGAGGTCGGAATAGATCAGGTCCTGGTTCTGATATGCCACCACGTCAACGCCCTGGCTGCGCCAGCGATCGTTAGCATAGGCTTCCTGCGTGGAGCCCTGCAGCACGCCGACGTGCTTACCTTTCAGCGCCTCCAGCGTCGGCTGGATCGGCGAGCCTTTGGCCGCGATCAGCCGGGAGTCGGCGGCATAAAGCTTGTCAGAGAAGGCGATCTCTTGCTGGCGCTTCTCGGTGATGGAGAGCGAGGAGATGATGGCGTCAATTTTCTTCGCCTTGAGGGAGGGGATCAGGGAGTCAAAATCACTGCCGACCCAGGTACATTTCACCTTAATACGGGAGCACAGTTCATTGCCTAAATCGATATCAAAGCCAACAAAGTCCCCTTTCGCGTCTTTCGACGAAAAGGGCGCATAGGTCGCGTCAGTGCCAATACGAATGCTCTGCGGCAGAGCAGCAAACACACTGGCCGTGCTGCTCATTCCCACGAGTAAAGAGAGAGCCAGAATCGTCTTCTTCATACAGTACCCTTAAGTGTCGTGATGTGGTGCGTTGCTTGTTATGGTGATTGCCGATCAATCCTGCAGTTTTTGTGCCATCTTCCCGGTGCGTGCCGGGAACAGGGTTAAATTTGTTAAAATAAAGTTGCAGGATTGTCTTAAAAGGGAAGATACCAGCATTACTGGCGAAACCGCAGCGCCTGAGCGCAAAAAGACGAAATAAATGTCGAGGATTTGATCGGGACGACAAATTTGCACCAGCGCAGCGCAAGCGTACATTTCACGCACCTATTTGGTGCAATCCTGTGACCCTTGCCAGCGCGTAAATAAGTCTTGTTCCAGGCTAATGTCGAACTGATCGAGTACCCGGTTGACGGTCTGGTTGATAACATCATCCAGGCTTTGCGGCCGATGGTAGAAGGCCGGCACCGGCGGCATAATCACCGCCCCCAGCTCCGCAGCCTGCACCAGCAGTCGCAGATGGCCAAGATGGAACGGAGTCTCCCGCACGCAGAGCACCAGCGGACGACGCTCCTTCAGCACCACATCCGCCGCCCGCGTCAGCAGACCATCCGTGTAGCTATGGACAATACCCGAGAGCGTTTTCATTGAGCAGGGTAAAATCACCATCCCGGCGGTTTTAAACGAGCCGGAGGAGATACTGGCGGCGATGTCGCGGGCATCATGCACCACATCAGCCAGCGCCTGCACTTCACGCACGGTAAAGTCGGTCTCCATCGCCAGCGTCTGGCGCGCCGCCTGACTGAGGATCAGATGGGTTTCAATATCCGGCACATCCCGCAGCACCTGCAGCATCCGCACGCCATAGATGGCGCCGCTGGCGCCGGAAATGCCAATAATCAGTCGTTTCACGTTCTGTTACCCCTTGCGCGTCATGCCGCAGACTTTGCCGGATTATAGCCGTTGGCGCAACCATTGACGCACCGTTGCCGGGCGAAAAAAAGGCCCGCCGTCCATCAGGAACGGCGGGCCCGCGACGCGTGAACGGCTTAACCCTCGTTGTGCATCTCGAGGTTTTCGACTTCGTTCTGCAGCTGAACCGCTTTGGCATCATCGTTACGCAGGGAATCGAGGTAGTCGAGGTACTGCTGGTCGACATCCCGGGTGACGTACACGCCGTTGAACACAGAACATTCAAACTGCTGAATATCCGGATTTTCCGCGCGCACCGCCTCGATCAGATCGTTGAGATCCTGGAAAATCAGGCCATCGGCGCCGATGATCTGGCGGATCTCATCCACTTCGCGGCCATGAGCGATAAGTTCGTTGGCGGTCGGCATATCGATACCGTACACGTTCGGGAAACGAATTTCCGGCGCGGCTGAGGCCAGATACACTTTTTTCGCCCCTGCTTCGCGGGCCATCTCGATGATCTGCTCCGAGGTGGTGCCGCGAACGATGGAATCGTCCACCAGTAGCACGTTCTTATCGCGGAACTCCGCACGGTTGGCGTTGAGCTTGCGGCGCACAGACTTACGACGCAGCTGCTGGCCAGGCATGATAAATGTGCGGCCGACGTAGCGGTTCTTCACGAAGCCCTGTCGATAAGGCTTGTCGAGGATGCGGGCGATCTCCAGCGCGATATCGCAGGAGGTCTCCGGGATCGGGATAACGACGTCAATATCCAGATCTTCCCACTCGCGGGCAATCTTCTCGCCCAGCTTGGTCCCCATATTAACGCGGGCGCTGTAGACGGAAATTTTGTCGATAAACGAGTCCGGACGGGCAAAATAGACGTACTCGAACAGGCACGGGTTGCTGACCGGGTTATCGGCGCACTGACGGGTAAACAGCTGGCCCTTCTCGGTAATATAAACCGCTTCGCCCGGCGCCACATCGCGCAGGAATTCAAAGCCAAGGGTGTCAAGCGCCACGCTTTCCGAGGCCACCATATACTCGGTGCGGCCATCGCCTACGTCACGTTTGCCCAGCACCAGCGGACGAATGCCGTTCGGGTCGCGGAAGGCCACCATGCCATGACCGATGATCATCGCCACGCAAGCGTACGCGCCGCGGATCAAGCGGTTGGTCGCCGCAATCGCGGCAAAGATGTTATCCGCTTCCAGTGGGTAGTGACGGAAGTTATCCAGCTCACTGGCGAAAATATTGAGGAGGATTTCGGAATCTGAGGTGGTATTGATGTGGCGGCGTTTTTCTTCAAACAGCTTTTTACGCAGCTCATGGGCGTTGGTCAGGTTGCCGTTATGCGCCAACGTGATGCCATACGGCGAGTTGACGTAAAACGGCTGCGCTTCGGAGGCGCTGGAGCTGCCCGCCGTGGGGTAACGCACGTGGCCAATCCCCATATTGCCCTGCATACGCTGCATATGGCGGGCTTCGAATACGTCGCTTACCAGCCCGTTAGCCTTACGCAACCGGAAGCAGTTGTTGGCATCAATGGTGATGATGCCAGCGGCATCCTGTCCACGGTGCTGGAGCACCGTTAGCGCATCATAAATCGACTGGTTAACCGGCATAACACCGGCGATACCGACAATACCGCACATACGTCTTTTCCTCGTTCAGCAACGACCTAAAGTCTATACTTTAGGCAAGAAACTTGACGAGCTTTGCAGGTATTCAAAAAACCATCTGATGACGGGGGTAAAATAGGGAATAAACTGCGACTGATGCCAGTCATCGCTCTTCGCCATCCCGGTAAAGGTGTCAAGGAAGAACAGAATAGCGGCGATGATCAGCACCCCACGTAGCGCGCCGAAGCAGATCCCCAATACCCTGTCGGTACCTGACAAACCGGTTTTCTCCACCAGCTGGCCTATCACATAGTTCACGATAGCGCCAACGATGAGCGTCACGATAAACAGCGCCGCAATAGCAATCCCATTTCGAACCCGTTCATCCTCAAAGCCCGTAAACCAGACAGACAGATCAGCGTAGTAGTGGCTGGCGACATAAAACGCGCAACCCCACGTGACTAACGATAAAGCTTCGCGAACGAAGCCGCGGATCAGGCTGACCAGGCAAGAAAGACCCAGCACCGCCATAATGGCGTAATCAATCCAGACCATATACGTCCCACGATTTTACGCCCTGTCGTCCAGTTCGGGGCGCATTCTAACAGAAAAAGAAAACGTTTGCGTAGGGATTTCCTTGCCCTACAGAAATAAAAATGGCGCTGAAAAAACATTCAACGCCAGACTGTCTTTCGCCTCTTCAGGGCGGCTGAGACAGGGTTTACGGGGCGTTTAGCCCCGCCGCGTTCTTTCCGCATCGTGGAAAAAACAATCAGTTCGGGGTGAAGCCCATCACTACCCCGCTGAGCCCGGAGATCTGTTGCAGATCGCCCAGCTGGCCCTTGAGCTTGTCTTTTGACGCATCCGGCCCGACGAGGATACGGGTAATTTTACCCTGTACCGGCGTCGAAGGCGACGTATAGACTTTGAAGCCCGACGCCCGCAGTTTACCAACGATCTCGTTCACCTTATCGGCGTTCTTCAACGCGCCCAGCTGAACCACATAGGCTTTGCCGGTCGGCGCCGGCAGGGCCGCCTGCTGCTGCGGTTGTTGCTGCTGTGGCTTAGCAGGCGGCGGCGTTGGCGTCGCGGCCTGCTGTTGCGGCTGCGGCTTCGGCTGAGGTTTAGGCTGGGGTTTCGCGGCCACTACCGGCTCCTGAACGTCATCGAAGCTGTTGCTGTTCACCGGGATACGCGACGGATCTAACGATGGCGCGGCGGCATCGCCCGCCCGCACCTCTTCCGCCGCCCCTTCCGGCGGCTGCGAAGGCAGCGCCTGAGTCGCCGCCGGCAGCATATCCGGTTCATCACGATCGCCCGGTTTCGGCACCAGCGGGATCGCGGCAAACTCATCCTGGTAATGCTTTTTCTGCCCGTCCAGCAGCCCTGGCAGGATAATCACCCCCAGCGCCACCAGCACGATTGTCCCGACTAAACGGTTCTGAAACTTACTCGCCACCGATTCTCCCCGCGTCTATCTCTTCCATAACCTGTGCGACCGTGTGAAACGAACCACACACCAGCACGGTATCTTCCACTTTAGCGTCAGCCATGGCCGCATGCCACGCCTGCGCCACGCTGCTATAGACTGTGCCGCCACGCAAATGTTCCACCAGCTGCTCCGCCGTCGCCCCGCGCGGCCCTTCCAGCGGCGCGCAGTACCAGGCGTCGACTTCCGGGGCCAGATTGGCCAACGTGCCGGCAATGTCCTTATCATGCAGCATACCAATAACCGCCAGCACGCGTCCCGTTTTCGCTAACGTTTTGAGACGCCCGGCGAGATAAGCCGCCGCGTGCGGGTTATGCGCCACATCGAGGATCACCCGCGGGGCGTCGCTGATTATCTGAAAGCGTCCCGGCAGCATCGCGTCGCGGATCCCCGCGCGCAGGATAGCGTCATCCACGGCAAGTCCGCTGGCGCGCAGCGCCGCCACGGCCGTGGCGGCGTTCGGCAACGGCACCTGAGGCAGAGGCAGGCGGCTTAACGCCCCGCCCGCGTCGCGGAAAGACCATGTCTCGCCTTCCACCTCATAGCGCCAGTCGACGCCGCGGCGCTGGAGCAGGGCGCCCTTCTCGCTCGCCACTTCAGCAATGGTGTGCGGCATATCCGGCTCCCCTACTACCGCCGGTTTTCCGGCACGGAAGATACCGGCTTTCTCCCGGCCGATACTTTCGCGATCCGGTCCCAGCCAGTCGGTATGATCGAGAGCGATGCTGGTAACCACGGCGACATCGGCATCCACGATATTAGTGGCGTCGAGACGGCCGCCGAGCCCCACCTCCAGGATCACCACATCCAGCTGCGCCTGCTTAAACAACCATAGCGCAGAGAGCGTGCCGTATTCAAAGTAGGTCAGCGAGATGTCGCCCCGCGCCGCTTCAATCTCCGCAAACGAGGCCGTATGCGCCGCCTCCGGCAGTTCCGCTCCCTGAATGCGCACGCGTTCGGTGTAACGCACCAGATGCGGAGAGCTGTAGACCCCCACTTTATAGCCGGCCGCCATCAGGACGGTTTCCAGCGTGCGGCAGGTGGTGCCTTTGCCATTGGTGCCCGCGACCGTAAAGACGAACGGCGCCGGTTTGACGATATCCATCTGCCGTGCGACCTCGCTGACGCGCGCCAGCCCCAGGTCGATGGTTTTACTGTGCAGATGTTCCAGATAAGAAAGCCACGTAGCCAGGGGCGACGTGGCCTGAGGAATAGGATCTTTTTCCATGATGCCCGCAAGAATTGACGGTTAACGCGTATGAATAAAAAAGGGCAGCGCCGCCAGGCCCTGCCCTCTGCTTTATCAGGCCTCGGGTTCCTGATCCGGTGCCGGCGGCACCACCACGCCTTCATGAGGCGTTTCCGAAGCGGCAACCGGCGCCGGCAGGTTCATCAGCTTCGCCAGAATGCTGGCCAGCTTGAGACGCATTTCCGGACGGCGAACGATCATATCGATCGCCCCTTTTTCAATCAGGAACTCACTGCGCTGGAATCCCGGCGGCAGCTTCTCACGTACGGTCTGCTCAATAACGCGAGGACCGGCAAAGCCGATCAGCGCTTTCGGCTCGGCAATGTTCAGGTCACCCAGCATCGCAAAGCTCGCCGATACGCCGCCCATGGTCGGGTCGGTCAGCACAGAGATGTACGGTAATCCGCGCTCCTGCATTTTCGCCAGCGCCGCGGAGGTTTTCGCCATCTGCATCAGCGACATCAGCGCTTCCTGCATACGGGCGCCACCGGAGGCGGAGAAGCAGATCAGCGGGCAGTTATCTTCCAGCGCCTGCTCCACCGCGCGCACAAAGCGTGCGCCAACGACGGAACCCATCGATCCCCCCATAAAGGAGAACTCAAACGCGGCGGCCACAACCGGCATCGCGTAGAGCGTACCTTTCATTACCACCAGCGCGTCTTTCTCGCCCGTCTCTTTTTGAGCGGACGCCAGGCGGTCTTTATATTTTTTTGAATCGCGGAACTTCAGCACATCTTTTGGCTCAAGTTCGCTACCCAGTTCTACCAGAGAACCTTCATCCAACAGGCTATGCAGGCGATTACGCGCCGACATGCGCATATGGTGATCGCACTTAGGGCAAACCTCCAGGTTGCGCTCCAGCTCGGCGCGGTAGAGTACCTGACCGCAGCTGTCGCACTTGGTCCATACACCCTCAGGAATGCTCGCCTTGCGGGTGGGAGTGATGTTGCTTTTAATTCGTTCAATCCAGCTCATTGATAACCTTTCTGCCTGAACCTGGTCGATGCCAGTTTTGTCGTAAGGGGCGCATAATGCCATTTTTGCCTCTTACAGACCATGAATGTTGCACATTAAATCATATCATCCCGGAACATGGGATAAAAAAGTGGTCAAACCGCTGCGCGTGACGCTCTGCACCGTCACGCGCAACACAGGCTAAACTACTTCGCCTGCTTCGCCGCCGCCCGCTTATGGCGAATAATCTCAATCACGCCCGGCAGGACGGAAAGCACGATGATCGCCACGATCAGCAGCTTCAGGTTCTCCTGCACCACCGGCAGATCGCCAAACAGATAGCCGGCGTAGGTGAACAGCAGCACCCACAGCAGCGCCCCGACGACGTTATAGGCCGCAAAATGACGATAGGACATATGCCCCATTCCCGCCACAAACGGCGCGAAGGTTCGGACTATCGGCACAAAGCGCGCGAGGATAATGGTTTTTCCACCGTGACGTTCATAGAAGCTATGGGTTTTATCCAGATAGCTGCGACGGAAAATCTTCGAGTTCGGATTGCTGAACAGCTTTGCGCCGAACAGCCGGCCAATGGTGTAGTTGACCGCATCGCCGACGATAGCCGCGATGACCATCAGCAATACCATCAGATGGACATTAAGATCGTTGGTGGGCAGGGCCGAGAGCGCGCCCGCGACGAACAGCAGGGAATCTCCCGGCAGAAACGGCGTCACCACCAGCCCGGTTTCGCAGAACAGAATCAAAAACAGAATGGCATAAACCCAGACGCCGTACTGGGCGACCAGCTCGGCCAGGTGCACATCAATATGCAGGATGAAATCAATTAAAAAGTGAATCAAGTCCATGTTTGTCTTTACCCTTAATGACCCTATTAGTCCGCCAGAAACAGCGGGCCCATTGGCAGCACCGGTAAATCATAATGGGCCGGGTAATCCACCGACACCAGATACAACCCTTCCGCTTTTGCCGTTGCCGCAGCGAGCGTCCTGTCTTTTGCTGCCAGCAGTTCTGCCATCCAGCTCTCCGGCTGGTTACCGGCCCCGATTTCCATCAGGCTGCCCACAATATTCCTGACCATATGATGTACAAAGGCATTCGCTTTGATATCCACCACCACATAAGCGCCGTAACGGGTAACGTTAATGTGCATCACGTTGCGCCACGGGGTTCGCGACTGGCACTGCACTGCGCGAAACGAGGTAAAGTCATTCTCCCCCAGCAGACACTGCGCGGCGCGCTGCATGCGCGCGGCGTCGAGCGGCTGGTGAAAATGCGTGACGCCATGACTCAATACCGCCGGACGCAGGCGATGATTATAGATGACGTAACGATAGCGGCGCGCCGTGGCGCTGAACCGGGCATGAAAATCCGCCGGTACATGTTTGACCCAACGCACCGCGATGTCACCAGGTAAATTCGCATTTACCCCCAGCGTCCAGGCGGCATCTTTACGCTGCGCCCGGGTTTCGAAATGCACCACCTGGCCGGTGCCATGGACACCGGCGTCGGTGCGGCCGGCGCAAAAGACGGTAATCGGTTCGTTCGCCACCTGCGAGAGCGCCTTTTCCAGCTTCTCCTGCACGCTGCGCACTTCGTTTTGCCGCTGCCAGCCGTAATATTTGCTACCGTCGTACTCGATGCCCAGCGCGATTTTACAGACCGGCTGTTGCTCCATCTCAGACATCAGTACAGGTACTCCTCAATCAGCTTCTCGGCGATCTTCACCGCCATCAGCGCGCCGCCGAAGCGGACGTTATCCGCCACCGACCAGAACTGGACCTGCTCCGGCATGCCGTAGTCATTATGCACGCAGCCGATGGAGAGACGGGCGTTACCGGAGGCGTCGCCAACCTGAGTGGGGAATTCGCCCTCTTCAGACAGTTCGATCTCCTCGCCGCGGGTAAAGGCGTCACGCGCCTCTTCCGCCGCCAGCGGACGCATCGCTTCAAAGTTCACCATCTGCGCATGGCCGTAGAAGACCGGCGACTGGACGACGCTGGCGGAGATCATCAGCCCGTCATCCTGCAGAATTTTGCGCGCTTCATCGACGATACGGCGCTCTTCGCGCACGCTACCTTCACGATCCGGCAGTAGAGGCAGCATGTTGAACGCCAGCTGGCGGCCAAAGAAATCGTCTTCATCGATGGGGATGCCGTTCAACAGCTTGGCGCTCTGCCCTGCCAGCGCATCCACCGCTTTTTTCCCCTGCCCTGAGGCGGAGAGCAGGTTAGTAACGCTAATGCGCGACAGTCCACCCTGATCGATAAGCGGCTTGAGCGCCGTCAGCAGCTGGCTGGTCAGACTGTTGGGCACCGCAATCAGATTGCGGTTGCGGTAATCGCCTAACACAAACGGGTTCACGTCCGGCACCACCAGCGGTACGTCCGGCTCCAGCGCAAACAGGCCGCTGAGATCGATAACCAGACACCCGGCGTTTGTCGCATCTTCGACATACGCCGCACTGGCTTCTGCGCCTGCGGCAAAGAAAGCCAGCTGGGCCTGGGTCCAGTCAAACTCGGCGGCGTCCTTGACGATCACCGACTTGCCACCAAAACGCAGATGTTCGCCCGCGCTTTCATTGCGCGCCAGAGCAAAAATCTCCCCCACCGGGAACTGGCGTTCAGCAAGAGTTTCGAGCAGGGCTTCGCCTACGGCGCCCGTTGCGCCCAGTACGGCAATATTCCAGCCTTCAGACATGGTGGTTTACTCCAGAAATAAAGCGGCCCTGCCGGAGTATCCGGCAGGGGCATTAAGAAGACATTAACGAACAGGATGATGCACGGCGTTAAAACCGAGCTGGCGCAACAGGGCCGCCGCCTGCTCATCGCTGCACTGCACGTACAGCGAAGACCATTCGCGACGTTCCTGATAATTTTTACGCAGCTTGTCGAATTCACCGGCGACGCCCGCCACCTTCCGCAGCGGCGCATCATCGCGGCGCACATCATACACCAAATGAACCAGTCTTTTCAGCGTCGGCTGATCGAGCGGGCCATGCAGGGTGATGCGGCCAAACTCCGGGGCCGGCAACAGGGTATCCAGCGCCACCTGCTGCGGATGGCCGATAAAGGCGCTATAGGCTTCGAACACCTGCGTCGTCCCGCGCGCCTTCCCTTCAAGGGTATAGCCGGCGATATGCGCCGTGCCGATATCCACTCGCTTAAGAAGCTCTACGTTGAGATCCGGCTCCGGCTCCCAAACGTCCAGCACCACGCTTAGGGACTGACCGGCTTCCAGTCGTTTCAGCAACGCAGCGTTATCCACCACCGGCCCGCGGCAGGCGTTGATCAAAATCGTTCCGGGCTTCAGGCGGCTAATCAGCGCCTCATCCGCCAGATGCAGGGTTTTATATTGCCCTTCTTTATACAGCGGGGTATGGAAGGTGATGACATCAGCTTGCTGGACCAGATCGTCGAGGGAGCGGAAGTCGCCTTCGTCGCCGCGGTCGGCACGCGGGGGATCGCAAAGCAGGGTTTTGATACCCAACGCCTCCAGGCGCTTTTGCAGCCGCCCGCCGACGTTACCGACGCCGACGATCCCGACGGTGCGATCGCGCAGCGCGAAGCCGTCACGTTCAGCCAGCATCAGCAGCGCTGAAAAGACATACTCCACCACCGCGATGGCGTTGCAGCCGGGCGCCGCGGAGAAACCAATCCCCGCCTGCTGCAGCCACGCCTGATCGACATGATCGGTGCCTGCGGTCGCGGTGCCGACGAACCTGATGGCCTTGCCGGCAAGCAATGCTTCATTGACCCGGGTGACCGAGCGCACCATTAAGGCATCCGCATCGGTCAGGGCATCGGCCGGAACCGGGCGACCCGGGATCGCCTGCACGTCGCCTAAACGGCTAAAAAGCTCACGGGCATAGGGCATATTTTCATCAACGAGGATTTTCACAGTTCAGTACCTGTCTGAGAACGAGAGTTAACCGGGGAAGTGTGCCATAATCTGGCCGCCAGGCATACTCATCACCTGGTTCCAGTACCGCGATATCGAAAGGATGAATCATGACGCACCCCCTTGCAGATATGCCAGACCGTCCTCCTGGGCGAGGCCCATCAGGCACTGCCGCCACCGGCGAACCTTCGCTTTCCATGCAGCAACGCACCGTCCTGGAGCGATTGATCACGCGCCTGGTGGCGCTGACCTCGCAGCAGAATGCGGAAGTGTGGGCCTGCGTCAAACATGATCTCGGACTAAAAGGCGACACGCCCCTGCTGGCCCGCCATTTCAGCGCCGCAGAGGCCAGTCTCAACCAGCGCTTAGCCGCCGCGCAGGACAATCATCATCATCGCCAGACCCTGGCGCAGCTCAGCGATCTGCTCGGCCAGGGCAATAACCGTCAGGCGGTGAGCGATTATATTCGTCAGCATTATGGGCAAACGGCGCTGCATGCCCTCAGCCAGACGCAACTGGAGCACATTCTGCATCTGCTGCAGCGTGGTCAGCTGTCTATCCCGCAGCCGCAGCAGCGCCCGCCGACCCTCCGCCCGCTGTTGCCAGCCGAGCACAACACGCTCAATCAGCTGGTGACGAAGCTGGCGGCCGCCACTGGCGAACCAAGCAAGCTGATTTGGCAGTCCATGCTGGAACTTTGCGGCGTCAAGTCCGGGGAGCTGATCCCGGCGACGCACTTCACGCCGCTTTCCTACTGGCTACAGGCGCGGCAGACCCTCAGCGCGCAAACCGCGCCGACGTTGACCTCGCTGCAGGGAGCGCTCAAGCAGCCGCTTGAGGCCGCAGAGTGGCAGAAGATTGTCGACTTTGCCCGTCGCAACTGGCAGGTTACGCCGCAGACCACGCTGAGCCCGGCGCAGATCCTGGCGCTGTTGAACAAGGTGTTTGTGCTGCGGGTAGCCCGCGCCCAGGAGACGCTGGCGATCCCGCAGGAGGAGCCCGTGACCAGGCGGACATGGGCCGCTAAGCCCTGGCAGCTGGCGCTGGGCGCGGTTGTCCTGCTCCTGGTGCTGTGGCTCCTGCTGTAGCCCAGCAGGCACAGGTGGCGTTCACGGCTCCCTTTCATGCCAAACGCCACGGTGTTGACTACAGCGGTTTCAGGCCGGACAACAACCTAGCGGCGAAATGAGATGAGGGTGACGAGGATCCCCAGCGCCGCGCAGAGGGCGCCGGCAAGAAATACCGACGAGTAGCCCAGCGAAGTGGCCAGTAGACCGGTCAGCGGCCCGGTCAGGCCATAAGAGATATCCTGAAAGGCCGCATAGCCGCCGAGCGCAGTGCCGCGCACCTGCGCCGGGACGCGCTTCACCACCTCCACACCAAGCGACGGGAAAATAAGCGAACAGCCGCATCCGGTCAGCGCCGCGCCGGCCAGCGCTACCCAGACGCCCGACGCCAGCCCCAGCAGCGTCAGACCGACCGCCTCTATCAGCAGCGAGACCATCGCCACTTTAACGCCGCCAAACCGATCCGGCATCCAGCCGAACAGCACCCGCATCAGCACAAAAGCGCCGCCAAACGCCGTCAGGGTAAAGCCGGCCATCGGCCAGTGATGGCTGGCAAAATAGAGGGAGACGAAGGTGCCGATCACCGCAAAGCCGACGCCCTGCAGGCCCAGACCAATCCCCGGCCGCCAGATCATGCCGATGACGCTCCACAGTGAAGGCCGCTCGCCTCCGTGCGCCGCCACTTTGCGCACCGTCCCGTTGATGAGCCAGGCGACGAGCGGCAGTGTCATGGTGACGCAGGCGAGGACCGCCACGCCAAAATGGCTATAAATTAACAATCCCAGCGGGGCGCCCACCGCCAGCGAACCGTACATCGCCATGCCGTTCCATGACATCACTTTGCCGGAGCGGGCCGGCCCCACCAGGCCCATCCCCCAGCTCAGGTTGCCGGTCAGCAGCTGGCTTTCGCCAAACCCGAGGATCAGGCGGCCCAGCAGCAACAGGCCCAGCTTCGCGAACACCGGCAGCGGCAGCAGCGCAGCGGCCAGCCAGGCCGCACCGGCCAGGGCGCAGGCCAGCATCCCCTGCAGGACGGAACGTTTGGCGCCGTACTGGTCTGCCAGACGCCCGGCGTAGCCGCGGGTCAGAACGGTGGCGAGGAACTGGATCCCCACCGCCACGCCGACCACAGTATTACCAAATCCCAGCTCCTGATGGACAAACAGCGGGATCACCGGCAGCGGCAAACCGACGGTCATATAGGTCAAAAAGACGGCGAATGTAATGCGAAAAAGCGAAAAATTCGCGGAAGAATGAGATGTTGTTTCAGTGACTGCGGACATGCATTACTCCAGATTCGCAGAGTAAGGCGAGCAAAGCGACACGCCCCCTCCACCTGACTATCAGGGTTAAGGCGCGTTGGTTGACGTTAAACGCTTACGCATTAGTGGAGAGACTAATGGATCCGCCAGCAGTGTGCCTGCGGGACCTTACCCTGTCAAGATGACAAAAAAGGGGAGCCGGTGGCTCCCCTCAGTGCATCGCGTGCTGATTAGGCGTTGTATTTACGCATCACCAGCGTGGCGTTGGTGCCGCCGAAGCCGAAGCTGTTGGACATCACGGTGGTCAGCTTAGCGTCAGTCGGTTTGGTGACGATGTTCAGGCCGGCTGCCTGCTCGTCCAGCTCTTCGACGTTGATGCTCGGCGCGATAAAGCCGTGCTCCAGCATCAGCAGGGAGTAGATAGCTTCCTGTACGCCTGCCGCGCCCAGCGAGTGGCCGGTCATCGCTTTGGTCGCCGAGATAGCCGGGCTGTTATCGCCGAACACTTCGCGGATCGCGCCCAGCTCTTTCACGTCGCCGACCGGCGTGGAGGTGCCGTGAGAGTTCAGGTAGTCGATCGGGGTATCCACGCCGTGCATCGCCATCTGCATACAGCGCACTGCGCCTTCACCCGATGGAGCTACCATGTCTGCGCCATCGGAGGTTGCGCCATAGCCGACGATTTCGGCATAGATGTGCGCGCCGCGCGCCAGAGCATGTTCCAGCTCTTCCACCACGACCATACCGCCGCCGCCGGCGATAACGAAGCCGTCACGGTTGGCGTCATAGGTGCGGGAGGCTTTTTCTGGAGTGTCGTTGTATTTGGTGGACAGCGCGCCCATGGCGTCGAACTCGCAGGCCATTTCCCAGCACAGCTCTTCGCCGCCGCCGGCAAAGACGATATCCTGTTTGCCCAGCTGAATCTGCTCTACCGCATTACCGATGCAGTGTGCGGAAGTGGCGCAGGCGGAGCTGATGGAGTAGTTAACGCCGTGGATTTTAAACGGCGTGGCGAGGCAGGCGGAAACGCCGGAAGCCATCGCTTTGGTGACCACATACGGACCCACGGCTTTCAGACCACGCGGGCTACGCATGGCATCAGCGCCGAAGACCTGGAATTTCGGGGAGCCGCCGCCGGAGCCTGCGATCAGGCCGACACGCGGGTTATTCTGGTATGCTTCCGGCGCCAGACCTGCGTCGGCAACGGCCTGTTCCATGGACAGGTAAGCATAGATGGAGGCGTCGCTCATGAAGCGCACTACTTTGCGGTCAATGAGGCCAGTGGTATCCAGTTTGACGTTGCCCCATACGTGGCTGCGCATCCCTGAATCTTTAAGCTCCTGAGAGAAAGTGATCCCTGAACGTCCTTCACGCAGAGATGCCAGGACTTCCTGCTGGTTATTACCGATGCTGGAAACGATGCCCAAGCCAGTAATCACTGCACGTTTCATTAAATACCTCTGTAAGTCGCACTATTTTAAGTTTCGTGTCGCACAATAGCGTACACTTGTACGCCGAACAAGTCCGATCAGACATTTTGTGTATAAATTTGCGCCCTCAGGCACACATCGCTAAGATCGCGCTACGCCTTGTGATTCGAGTAACTTACGTGAAACAAAACGCTATACAACCCGCCAACCTGGAATTCAATGCTGAGGGTACACCTGTTTCCCGAGATTTCGACGATGTTTACTTTTCCAATGACAACGGTCTGGAAGAGACGCGCTACGTCTTTCTCGGCGGTAATCGCCTGCCGGAGCGCTTCTCCAGCCACCCTCGCCCGCTGTTGATCGTCGCGGAGAGCGGCTTCGGCACCGGGCTCAATTTCCTCACCCTCTGGCAGGCGTTTGACGTTTTTGTTCGCGATAACCCGGACGTTACCCTGCAAAGGTTACATTTCATCAGTTTTGAGAAATATCCGCTGAAGGCGGAAGATCTCCGCCTGGCGCACCAGCGCTGGCCAGAGCTGGCCCCATGGGCAGAACAGCTGCAGGCGCAATGGCCTTCGGCCTTCGCCGGGTGCCATCGTCTGCTGCTCGACGGCGGACGGGTGACGCTCGATCTGTGGTTTGGCGATATCAACGAGCTGACCAGAGAGCTGGATGATTCGCTGAATCAGCAGGTGGACGCCTGGTTTCTCGACGGCTTTGCCCCGGCGAAAAATCCCGACATGTGGACCCAGGATCTGTTCAATGCCATGGCGCGCCTGGCGCGTCCCGGCGGAACGCTGGCCACTTTTACCTCCGCCGGTTTTGTCCGCCGCGGTCTGCAGGAAGCCGGATTTACCCTGCGTAAAACCAAGGGCTTCGGCCGCAAACGGGAGATGCTGACCGGCGAGATGGCGCAAACGCTGGCCTTTCCGGCGCGCGCGCCCTGGTTCGCCCGCCGCGGCAGCGAGGCCCGCGAAGCGGCCATCGTCGGCGGCGGTATCGCCAGCGCCCTGCTCTCCCTGGCGCTGCTGCGTCGCGGCTGGCAGGTGACCCTCTACTGCGCGGACGACGCCCCGGCGCAGGGCGCCTCCGGTAATCGCCAGGGCGCGCTCTACCCGCTGTTAAGCCAGCACGATCCGGCGCTGGCGCGCTTTTTCCCCGCCGCCTTTACCTTCGCCCGCCGCACCTACGACGCGCTGCCGGTGCTGTTCGATCATCAATGGTGCGGGGTCACCCAGCTTGGCTGGGATGAAAAAAGCGCGCACAAAATCGCCCAGATGCTGGCCCTGGAGTTGCCCCCTGATATCGCCTGCGCGGTGACGGCGGATCAGGCCGCGGAGCTGACCGGCGTCGAGACCGGCTGCGGCGGCATAACCTATCCGGCCGGCGGTTGGCTGTATCCACAGCAGCTCACCGCCGAGCTGCTGGCGCTGGCGGCAACTCGCGGTCTGCACGTGCATTATGGTTATCAGGTCGAGACGCTGAGTGTGGAAGGCGATGGCTGGCTGCTCAACCACCAGCGCTATCATCAGGCGGTCGTGCTGGCCAACGGCCACCGCATCGCGGATTTTGCGCAAACCGCGCCGTTGCCCGTCTATCCCGTGGGTGGCCAGGTCAGCCATATACCCACCACCCCGCGGCTTTCCGCCTTGCGCCAGGTGCTGTGCTACGACGGCTACCTGACGCCGCAGAATCCGCAAAACCAGCAGCATTGTATTGGCGCCAGCTACCATCGCGGCAAAACCGACACCACCTTCAGCGAAGAAGATCAGCAGCACAACCGGCAACGGCTGGTCGACTGCTTCCCGGGCGCGGAGTGGCCGCAGGACGTGGATATCAGCGCAAGTGACGCCCGCTGCGGCGTGCGCTGCGCCACCCGCGATCATTTGCCGATGGTCGGCAACGTGCCGGACTATGCGGCGACATTGACGCAATACGCCAACCTCCACGAACGGCAGGATAGCGCCGGTAGCGCGCCGATCTTTCATAACCTGTTTATGCTTGGCGCCCTCGGATCGCGAGGCATTTGCACCGCGCCGTTAAGCGCTGAGATACTGGCGGCGCAGATGAGCGCTGAACCGCTGCCGCTGGATAGCGACACCCTGGCGGCGCTGAATCCGAATCGGCTATGGGTGAGAAAACTGCTGAAGGGAAAAGCGGTGAAATAAAACCATGAGGGCAGGCTATTTCCCGGGTACGGCTGACGCCTGACCCGGGCTACAACATGGCTCAGGCCTGATTTTTCGCCTGCAGATACAGGTTTTCCCACATGCCCTGCACCAGAATTTGGTCCGGCGGCGACAGCTCGCCAGCGCCGATGGCTTTCTCCAGGCTATGGCTGACTTTGCTGTGTATCGCTTCAGCTGAATGCTCGCCCTCACCTTCCAGCTCAGCCACCGCCAGCGTCAGGTGGCCGCGCAGATAACCGCCGGCAAACAGTTCATCATCACTGGCGTGGTCTACCATGTTGTCAATCAGCGCCAGAATGCGTGATTCAAACTCCGCGATCATCGTCTTACCTCTTGTCATGTAATGTGTGGCCTTAGTGCAGGTCTTCCGGCCACGGAAAGTGTTCTGCCGTCAATGGCGGCGTTTGATAATAGTGTTGTAGTGCGCGAATAAGACGCGCCGGACGTTCGGGGATCCCTTGTTCAAGCAGAGTCATCACCTGGGCATGTACCCGGCGCTGAAAGGCGATGCGATCGGGTTCGACGTCACCTTCCAGATTGTCACAGCTGACGTTAAACGGAAATCCCGCCGCCACGCAGAACAGCCACTCCAGGGCCTGCGGTTTCACCTCGACGTCCTCAAACTGGCTTTGGGTCATTGCATCGCGACCGTCCGGGCAGTACCAGTAGCCGAAATCCACCAGCTCGCGGCGGGCTTTGCCGGCGATACACCAGTGGGAGATCTCGTGCAGGGCGCTGGCAAAAAAACCGTGCGCGAAGACGATACGGTGATATGGCGTGCCATCGTCTGCCGGAAGGTAGATCGGCTCATCGTCGCCTTTCACCAGGCGAGTATTAAAATCTGCGGCAAAGCAGCTATCGAAGAGATCGATCAGCTGCTGATAATGGTGTTGCTGTTGCATTAATGAATTCCCAACCACTGCAAAATCTCCGCCCCGTGGCTGTCGTAGAGAAGCTTCGCGCTCATCACCGCCGAGACGATAACGATCATCGGTCGGATCAGCGATTGCCCTTTACTCAGAACCAGCCGGGAGCCGGCGCGGGCGCCAATAAATTGTCCGGCCATCATCACAAAGCCGGTGGCCCAGATAACCTTCCCGCCGATAATAAACAGCAGCAGGCCGCCGACGTTCGAGGTGGCGTTGAGCAGTTTGGCGTGGGCCGTCGACTTCGCCAGGTTAAACCCGGCGAGGGTGACAAACGCCAGCGCATAAAACGAACCGGCGCCGGGGCCGAAAAAACCGTCGTAAAACCCGACGCTGCCGCCAGCGACCAGCGCAAACGGCAGACCGTAGAGCCGACGCTGCCGGTCCGCTTCGCCCAGTTTCGGCATCAGCAGAAAATAGAGACCGATGCCGATCACCAGCAACGGCAGGATCTGCTTAAGAATATCGGACTGCACGTGCTGGACCAGCAGCGCGCCGGCGGTTGAACCGATAAAGGTCATCAGAATATTCAGCTTCTGATCGGCGAGATTGACCACCTTGCGCCGGACAAAGTAGAGGGTCGCCGACAGCGATCCGCCGCAGGCCTGCAGCTTATTGGTCGCCAGCGCCTGGGCCGGCGGCATGCCTGCCGCCATAAGCGCTGGCACGGTCAGTAAGCCCCCGCCCCCGGCCAGTGAATCAATAAAACCGGCCAGGATGGCGACAAAAAAAAGCACCACCAGCACCAGCGGCGATACGGAAAACAACTCGATAAAACTATCCATTACAGCACATGCTCATCCAGTAGCGCCTGGCAGGAAGGCGGCAACGGCGGCGGCGTCTTCTTCACAGGTGGGGTAGACCCGGGTTTAGGTGGCTCGAACCAGCTCTGCAGCTCCGCTCCGCAGCCATCGCCGGCCGGCGGTGGCGCCTGATCTTCGCACTCCAGGCTGCCTGCCGGGCAGCGCAGACGGACGTGCATATGGGCGCGATGCTGGAACCAGGGACGAACTTTGCGCAGCCACTGGCGGTCGCTTCCCGCGTCCAGGCACAGCTGCTGTTTAATCGCCGGGTTGACGAAGATGCGGGTCACCTCGCTATCTTCCGCCGCCAGCTTGATCAGCTGGCTGATTTGCGGACTCCACAGCGACGGTACCACGCGTTTGCCATCGCTGGCGACCAGATCCAGGGCCTGCGGCTTCAGCAGCTGGGACGATGTCCAGCGCGTCTGCGGCAGCTGGAGGAAGATATCGACATCGAGGCCCGTCTGATGGCTGGCGTGGCCGCCGTTAAAACGGCCGCCTGCCGGCATCCCCATGTCGCCAATCAGCACGGTCCCCATGCCTTTATTGTGCACCTGATTGCTCAGGCGCTGAATAAACTGAATCAGATCCGGATGACCGAAGTAGCGCCGCTGATCGGTACGCATCACCTGATAGCCGACAGCGTTCAGCGGCAGCGCCTCGGCGCCAACGATACAGCCATTGGAGAACGCGCCAATCGACTGCGCGCTGCCGCCGATTGGCTGGGATATCTTCTGCCATGGCGTGGCGGCCAGGCTGCCGGCGCTGGCCAGCAGCGCCAACAGGGCGATAACGGTGTTTTTCATGGTTACCAGCGTGGAATTGTCGTCGTCACGTCGCCATTCTGCGCGCGCTGACGCATAAAATGATCCATTAAAACGATCGCCAGCATGGCCTCAGCGATCGGTACGGCGCGAATGCCGACGCACGGATCGTGACGCCCTTTGGTGATCATCTCCACCTCTTCGCCAAAGCGGTTAATGGTATGACCGGGAACGGTAATACTGGAGGTCGGCTTCAGCGCGATGTTGGCAACGATCTGCTGACCGCTGCTGATGCCGCCAAGAATGCCGCCGGCGTGGTTGCTCTGGAATCCGGCTTTGGTGATCTCATCGCGGTTTTCGCTGCCGCGCAGCTTCACCACCTCGAAACCGTCGCCAATCTCCACGCCTTTCACGGCGTTGATGCTCATCAGCGCATGGGCGATATCGGCGTCAAGGCGGTCAAAGACCGGCTCGCCAAGGCCCGGCGGTACGCCGTCGGCGACGACGGTAACTTTGGCGCCAATGGAGTCGCCCTCTTTTTTCAGACCGCGCATCAGTTCATCGAGAGCGTCGATTTTCTCCGGATCCGGGCAGAAGAAGGGATTCTGTTCAACCTGTTCCCAGTCCTTAATGGCCAGCGGAATGTCGCCCATCTGCGTCAGGCAACCGCGAATGACGATGCCGAACTTCGCGGCGAGGAATTTTTTGGCAATCGCCCCGGCCGCCACGCGCATCGCGGTTTCGCGGGCGGAGGAGCGACCGCCGCCACGATAGTCGCGTAGACCATACTTTTGTTCGTAGGTGTAATCCGCATGGCCAGGACGAAACAGATCTTTGATCGCGCCGTAATCCTGCGAACGCTGATCGGTGTTCTCAATCAGCAGCCCGATACTGGTCCCGGTGGTGACGCCTTCGAAGACGCCGGAGAGGATTTTGACCTGATCCGGCTCGCGACGCTGCGTGGTGTAACGCGAGGTGCCCGGGCGACGACGATCGAGGTCGTGCTGCAGATCGGCTTCGGTCAGAGGAATGCCCGGCGGCACACCATCAACGATGCAGCCAAGCGCCAGGCCGTGCGACTCGCCGAAGGTGGTGACGCGAAAGAGTTGTCCAATTGTATTTCCTGCCATCACGGCTCCATTATTTGTCGTTATGTTGGCGTGTTGTTTTTTTTAGTCTTTATAAATACCGAAGTGCGCGCGAGCGTCAATCAGCTGTTGTTTGGTCAGCATAAAGACGCCGTCGCCGCCGTTATCAAACTCAAGCCAGGTAAACGGCACGTCCGGATACTGCTCCATCAGATGTACCATGCTGTTACCGACTTCACAAATCAGAATGCCGTCGTCGCTGAGATAATCCGGCGCATTGCCGAGGATGCGGCGCGTCAGCTTCAGGCCATCGCTTCCGGAGGCCAGACCCAGTACCGGCTCATGCTCATACTCTTCCGGCAGGTCGGCCATGTCCTCTTCATCGACATACGGCGGATTAGTGACGATCAGATCGTACTGTAGCTTCGGCAGATCGCGAAACAGGTCGGAACGGATCGGGGTCACGTGATGGATCAGGCCATGGGATTCCACGTTGTGCTCGGCGACGGCCAGCGCGTCCGGGGAGATATCCACGGCGTCGACTTCGGCTTCCGGGAAGGCATAGGCGCAGGCGATGGCGATGCAGCCGCTGCCGGTGCACATATCAAGGATATGCTGCGGCTTATGGTTAATTAGACCGGCAAACTGGTTATTGATCAGTTCGCCGATCGGGGAGCGCGGCACCAGCACCCGCTCATCAACGTAAAACTCATGGCCGCAGAACCACGCTTTGTTGGTCAGATAGGCGACGGGAATACGCTCGTTCACGCGGCGAATCACCCGCTCTACAATGCGGTGTTTCTCGCTGGAGGTCAGGCGCGCAGTGCGCATATCTTCCGGGATATCCAGCGGCAGATACAGCGAAGGCAGCACCAGTTGTACCGCCTCGTCCCACGGGTTGTCAGTCCCGTGACCGTACCAGATATTAGCAGCGCTGAAACGGCTTACCGCCCAGCGCAGCATGTCCTGAATGGTATGCAGCTCATTGACTGCCTCATCAACAAAAATTTTATCCACGACATCCTCCAGGGCACACTCTGCTATAAATTCGGCGGCTAGTGTGCCATGAAGACGGCGATAAATCAGCATTCTTGCGTGGGGTGGCGGGGGAAAAAACAGGTTTTCCTTGCCCGAAGGGATATTGAGTCGGGTAAACTAGCGCAAAGTATTAATGAGAGCGGACAATGAAAAAGAAGACATCGCTTAGCGAGGAGGATCAGGCGCTGTTCCGTCAGCTGATGACTGGCACGCGGCAGATCAAACAGGACACCATCGTGCACCGCCCGCAGCGCAAGAAAATCACCGAGGTTGCCCCTAAGCGTCTGTTGCAGGAACAGGCCGACAACAGCCACTATTTTTCCGATGAGTTTCAGCCGCTACTGAATACCGAAGGCTCGACGAAATATGTCCGCGCCGACGTCAGCCATTTTGAGCTGAAAAAGCTGCGCCGTGGGGATTATTCGCCGGAACTGTTTCTCGATTTGCATGGGCTCACCCAGCAGCAGGCCAAACAGGAACTGGGCGCGCTGATTGCCGCCTGCCGCCGCGAGCATGTGTTTTGCGCCTGCGTGATGCACGGGCACGGCAAGCACATTCTCAAACAGCAAACCCCGCTGTGGCTGGCGCAGCATCCACACATCATGGCTTTTCATCAGGCGCCAAAAGAGTACGGCGGTGACGCCGCACTGCTGATTCTGATAGAGGTCGAGGAGTGGCAACCACCGGAGCTGCCTTGACGGCGAGCTCCGGGGGCCGTCAGATGGCGTTGGCCATTTTGAGGTTGCAGGGGCTTTTCTGCCAGAGGTATTCACCCTTGCCGTCGGCGTCCAGATTGACGCAGGCGATAGCCGAGGTGGTGAACATCGGGGGCGTTTCCCCCGGGCACAGCTCTGAGACGAGGTACCCCACCAGCGGCAGGTGGGAGACGACCAGCGCCGTCGCCACGCCTTCATTTGCCAGCGCCTGCAGATAGGCGCTCACCATACCTACATCGCCGCACGGCGTGAGTTCCGGCATCACGTCGACATGTTTCGGCAGGTTCATGCACTCCCCAACAATATCCAGCGTCTGTTCCGCACGCAGATAGGGACTGACAAGAACGCGCTCAATATCCACTTTTTGACCTTTCAGCCAGGTTGCCATCTGACGAGACTCATCACAACCGCATACGGTTAATGGACGAACCGAGTCGCTGGCTGCATCGAGGGCAGCGTCGCCGTGACGCATAATAAAAACTTGCATATTGCACCGCTTTTGTTAACCAGAAGCACCGAAGTTTAGCCTGCGAAGACAATACGCAGGCAACCCGGTGGCCGGGCATTGTGCCTGATCCATTCAACGAATGAAACGCTGTTTTTTACCTCAATGGCGTAAGTATAGTCAATGATTGTTTACAAAACAGCCAATCAACAGCGTCATCCGCAGCCGGATTTACCTTCTTTGACCACAACTTAGGTCAGCCGTTCATCCGCTGGCCAAAAGGTGGTCCCCTGTTCGGCCATGCGTAACAAAGTGTCACAGGGTGTAAAACGTGGGCCGTACTGGGCGGCCAGGCGCTGCAGGATCGCGGCAACTTCACCCGCGCCGATAGTATCCATATACCGGAACGGGCCGCCAAGAAATGGCGGAAACCCTATACCAAATACGGCGCCGATATCACCATCGCGCGCGCTACGGATGATCTGCTCATCAAAGCAGCGCGCCGCCTCGTTAAGCATCAGCATCACACAGCGCTCGGCCACCTGCTGCGCGGACAACCGCGACTGCGGGCGGTCGATGCCCAGCAGCGGATAGACTGCCGGGTCGGGCCGTTTTTTGCTTTTACGCCCTTTTATCTCATAAAGATAGAAACCACGATTATTTTTTCTACCTTTGCGATCGTCCTTCAAAATCGCGTCAATGATGTTTGCAGGCGGGCTAAAACGTTCTCCAAAGGCATTCTCCAGTACGGGAATAATTTTGGTGCCGGTATCGATACCCACCTCATCCAGCAGTTGAACCGGTCCCACCGGAAAACCGAATTTCACCAGGGCCTTATCAATCACCTCAACCGGTTCTCCCTCCACCAGCAGACGCATCGCTTCATTTATATACGGCGCGAGAATGCGGTTCACATAGAAGCCCGCTTTGTCCGCCACGACGATCGGCGTTTTCCCCTGACGTTTAGCCAGTTGCACCACCGTGGCAATGGTCTGCGGATCGGTTCCCTTATGCGGGATCACCTCAACCAGCGGCATTTTCTCCACCGGACTGAAAAAGTGCAGGCCGACCACCCGCTCAGGGTGGCTGGCATGGGCGGCTATATCGCCTATCGGTAACGACGACGTATTCGAGGCAAAGATAGTCTGCGGCCCGCCGTTTTGCTCCACTTCACTGACCATCCGCTGTTTCAGCGCCAGGTCTTCGAATACCGCCTCAATCACCACGTCGCGATGGGCAAAGCCCTGATAGTCGGTAGTGCCTGTGATCAGCGCCAGCTGACGATCGCGCTCGCTGGGGCGCAGTCGGCGCTGGCGAACCTGTTTGTTCAGCAGATCCCAGCTGTACTTTAAGGCGTGGTTGATCCCGCTCGGCTGAATATCTTTAATTCGCACCGGCAGTCCGCCTTTACAGGCGGTCACATAGGCGATCCCCCCGCCCATCAGGCCGCCGCCCAGGACTGCAACGCTTCTCAGCGGAGCGGGTTCCGCCTCGGCGCCACGGTCTTTTTTCAGATCGGTACTGGCAAAGAAGATCGATCGCAGCGCCTGCGACTGCGGGGTCATCGCCAGTTCGCCAAACGCGCGGGCCTCTTCGGCGTAACCGCTGCTGCAGCCGTGGGCCAGACCATTCTCGACGACCTGCAAAATTCGCTTCACCGCCGGGTAGTTGCCCTGGGTCTTGCGCTGCGTTTGCTTGCCAACGTACTGAAATAACAGATGGCGACCGAGGGGGCCCGCCAGCACGCGTTCGCGAACCGGCACCTCGCGGCTGGTCGGGCGTCCCTTCAGCGCCAGCTCCACCGCCGCCTGCAGTAAAATTGTCTGCGGCACCACCTCGTCCACCAGACCGGCCTTCAGCGCCTGGCGCGGCCGTAATTGCCTGCCGGTGAGCATCATATCCAGCGCCGTGCTGACGCCGATTAGCCGCGGTAAACGCTGCGTCCCACCGGAACCCGGCAGCAGACCAAGCTGTACCTCCGGCAACCCGAGTCGGGTTTTTTCGTCATCGCTACAGATGCGGCCATGGCAGGCCAGCGCCAGCTCCAGTCCGCCGCCCAGACAGGCGCCATGGATGGCGGCAATGACCGGAATCGACAAGCCATGGATTTCGGCCATAATCTGCTGCCCCTGGCGCGCCAGCGCTTCCGCCTCCTGCGCGCTGCGGCAGCGGGTAATCATGTTGATGTCTGCGCCGGCGATAAAGTTATCGGCTTTGGCGGAGATAAATACCACGCCGCGCACCGACTTATCGTCGCGTATCTGGCGTATCAGTCCCCGCACCTGATTGCCGAACTCGGCCTTCAGGGTATTCATTTTTTCACCCGGAGCATCAATGGTGATCACCGCGATTTTGTCCTCACGGACCTCAAGCTTAAAAGCGGAAACAGTATCCATTATTCAGCCTCCACAATCATCGCCGCGCCCAGACCGCCTGCCGCGCAGGCCGTCACCAGACCAAATCCCCCTCCCCGTCGCCGCAGCTCATGCAGCGTCTGGGTGATCATCCGCGCGCCGGTGGCGGCAAAGGGGTGACCGTAGGCGATAGAGCCGCCGAGGACGTTAAATTTACTCTCATCCACCTCACCGGTGGCCTGCGCGCGGCCCAGCACCTCGCGGGAAAAGCGGTCGCTTGCCAGACACTGGAGATTGGCCAGCGTCTGCGCGGCGAAAGCTTCGTGCATATCGATAAGCGTGAGATCCGCCAGCGTCAGGCCAGCGCGCTCCAGCGCCAGCGGCGTGGACCATGCGGGCCCCAGCAGCATATCCTGCCAGACATCGATGGCGGTAAAGGCATAGCTGCGCAGATAACCCAACGGCGTCAGACCCAGCTCTTTGGCCCGCGACTCGGTCATCAGGATCACCGCCGCCGCGCCATCCGTCAGCGGCGTGCTGTTGGCGGCGGTAACGGTGCCATGTTTACGGTCGAAGGCCGGACGTAACTTTTGGTAATCCGCGAGGGTTGAATTTTTACGGATATTGTTATCCTGCTCCAGCGGTTCGCGGAAGGGAGAAGCATAGGCGGTCATCACCTCTGCGGACAGCTTGCCCTCCTCCCAGGCTTTCGCTGCCAGCTGGTGTGAACGATGTGCCAGCGCATCCTGTTGTTCCCGGGTGATCCCCCAGCTTTTCGCCATCTGCTCGGCGGTATCGCCCATCCGTAAGCCGGTTGAATATTCAGCAACCGCCGGGGGAACCGGCAGCAGGTCGCGCGGCCGCAGGCGGGAAAACAGCTTCAGTTTCTGGCTCAGCGTGCGGGCTTTGTTCGCATCTACCAGCGCACGGGCCAGCGTTTTGCTGACGCCGATAGGCAACACAGAGGAGGAGTCGGCACCGCCGGCGATACCGGCGCGGATGGTGCCGGCCATCAGGCTTTCGGCGACATTCGCCACGGCCTGGAAGCTGGTGGCGCAGGCGCGACTGACGCTGTAAGCGTCGGTGTGCACGCTCATTCCGGTACCGAGCACAATTTCCCGGGCGATATTCGGCGCCTCCGGCATCTGCACGACCTGACCGAAGACCAGTTGCTCAATGGCTTGCGCAGGAATGTCGCTGCGCGCCAGCATTTCGCCAACCACCATTTTTCCTAAATCAACGGCGGGAATGCCATGAAATGCCGTCGCCTGACGCGCAAACGGCGTGCGTAACCCTGTGACAATGGCAATGCGATCGCCCTGCCGGGTGATAAGCGGTAATGCCTGACTCATAACTCTCCCCTGTTAACCAAGACAAACAAGTGGTCTGACCTGATAGCATTGTTAACTAATTTTTTACATTAAGCCAATCGGGGAAGCGAAAAATTGCGAGCCAAAACACATTGAACGGAAAAGATAACGCCCCTTTCACGGGGCGTTAAGCGGAGGGATTAACGCAGACCCAACTGGAAGATCAGGGATTCGGCCTCACAGCTAAACACAAAATCGATATCCAGCTGTACGCCGCCGTCAACGTCGGCGAAGACGGGATTAATCTTGCACGGTTCAGATTCCACACTGCGGGCTTTTTCGCTCAGCGCGGCGAGCATTTGCTCTGCTTCCGCACGGTTGGCGAATACGCGGCTGTATGAGGCGGTGCAGTCGGTGTTGTCGACAATGGTCCCAACATCCATACAGCAGCAAACCGGGGTTTCATCAGCGCTACATTTACTCATCGTAGATTTCCTCTGGATATGCACCTGCGGTGCCAGACAATTTATGTGCCTATTTTACGCCCGCTCTCTGGTCTGCCTCCAGCCGATAATCGCCATCGCGGCGTTAAGTGACAGAAATCACACTTAAAAATGATCTAAAACAAAAATCACCTTTTTTCTCTCTCCTTCCCCCCGACAATTTTGCCAGCTGGATCGCGTTTCTGTTATCACAATTGAAAAACTTCATAAACAAACTTGCAACAACTCATCTGGTCAGACCTATACTCAGCGCACTGGTCTGATTTCTCTGTTGTACCGCAGACCCTACACTTCCGCGCTTCTGTTACGGCATGTAACATAGTTTAAAAAAAAATAACTCAATGAGGTTATGGGCATGAGCCAGAAAACCCGCTTTACCCAATCTGCCCTTGCAGTGGCTGTCGCACTTGTTTCCACCCAGGCCTGGTCAGCAGGCTTCCAGCTCAACGAATTCTCTTCATCAGGGCTGGGTCGGGCCTATTCCGGTGAAGGGGCTATCGCAGACGATGCAGGCAATGCCAGTCGTAACCCGGCATTAATTATGATGTTTGACCGTCCGACCATGTCGGCGGGCGCCGTTTTTGTCGACCCGGGCGTCAATGTCTCCGGGACTTCACCCACCGGCAAAAGCCTGAATGCAGACAATATCGCCCCGACGGCGTGGGTACCTAACTTCCACTTTGTCGCGCCGATTAACGATCAGTTTGGTTGGGGGGCGTCCATCACCTCCAACTACGGCCTGGCAACCGAATACAACGATGACTATGCCGCCGGCAGCATGGGCGGGAAAACCGACCTGACCACCGCGAACTTTAACCTGAGCGGCGCCTACCGTCTCGACAGCAACTGGAGCTTCGGCTTAGGCTTTGACGCGGTCTACGCTAAGGCGAAGATCGAGCGCTATGCTGGCGATCTGGGGCAGATTGTCGCTGGCTCGGGCGCGCTGCCGCCGGCGCTGGCGGGCCAGGTAGCGAAGATCCCGGCCGACACGCAGATCGCCCATCTTAACGGCAACGCCTGGGGCTTTGGCTGGAACGCCGGTATCCTCTACGAGCTGGATAAAAATAACCGCTACGGTTTAACCTACCGTTCCGAGGTCAAGATCGACTTCGACGGTAACTACCGCAGCAGCCTGCCGGCAGCCTATAACCAGATCCTCGGCAACTTCGGTCTGCCAGCAGGTACTAATGGCCAAACCACCGACGGTTCACTGACCCTTAACCTGCCGGAAATGTGGGAGCTGTCGGGTTATAACCGCGTAGCGCCGCAGTGGGCGGTCCACTACAGTCTGACCTACACCAGCTGGAGTCAGTTCCAGGAGCTGAAAGCCACCGGCAGCAACGGCCAGACGCTGTTCTATAAAGAGGAAGGCTTTAAGGACGCCTACCGACTTGCGTTGGGGACCACCTATTATTATGACGATAACTGGACCTTCCGCACCGGTATCGCCTTCGATGACAGCCCGGTACCAGCCAACAATCGCTCCATTTCCATTCCGGATCAGGATCGCCTGTGGCTGAGCGCGGGTACCACCTACGCGTTCAACAAGGATGCGTCGGTTGACGTCGGGATTTCCTATATGCACGGGCAGCATGTTGAAATCAAGGAAGGCCCGTATACCTTCCGCTCCGAAGGGACCGCCTGGCTGTACGGCGCCAACTTCAACTACCGCTTCTGATAAGCGGCACACAACAAAAAAGGGTGAACATCATGTTCACCCTTTTTTTCTTTGCCGATTACTGTGAATCGATATCTTTCAGTTCATCCTGAATGGCCTGGGCGTTCGGATTGTCCGCCGGGGTCAGCTTACCGCCGTTGGCGATAAAGTCATGACGCTGGAAGTAAGCTTCACGCACCATAATGTAAGGATCGGAAGACTGGCGCAGCAGGCCGTCGGAATCCAGCAGCTGAGCGCGTGTTTCAATGCCTTCCACCGCCCATTTGCCGATCGACATCGGCCAGGTCAGCCAGGAGAGCACCGGATAAAGGCCATCGGCCATATCGCCGCCTTCGTCGCGCAGGGTAAAGCTGCCGTAGAATGGCAGTTGCACATACGGACCATAGCCGACGCCATAGTGGCCAAGCGTGCTGCCGAAACGATGCGGTTCAACGCGCTGCAGCTGCGGATTAGCCATCCCGGCGACATCGATCAGCCCCCCCATCCCGAGGATGGTGTTCAGGAAGAAGCGGGTAAAGTGGACCATCCCTTTATAGGGGTCGCCCTGCAGGAAGGAGTTCACCATCACCGCCGGCTCTTCCAGGTTGCTGGTGAAGTTACTTAAGCCATTGCGCGCCGGCTGCGGAACATAGTCACGCCATGCCACCGCGACGGGACGAAGCACGTAAGGATCAACCACGTTAAAGTTGAAATTGAACATCGTGCGGTTAAACCCTTCTAACGGGTCTGAGCGCCCCTGCGGCTGATCGCCAGAGCTGGAACTGGCACATCCCACCAGCAATGTGGCGCCAAGCGCAAGCGCCGACAGGCGATAATTCATAGATGTCTCCCTGGTTTTTATGGCTATCGCGAGTTGCCATCCATGACGGAAAGACAACGTTTCCGCCCGTAAAGATGTGAGCGATTGTAACAGCACGTTGAACGATGTCTATATCACCCAAGTTGTTGATTTGATCATAGCCTGGGAATAACGAGATCGCGGGGCTCCTATTCTAGCGGAGCGATAAAAATCTGGCGTAACCATTTTTGCGATTTAAGAGTATCCCCAGCCAGTCGCCAGGGAAAGCCGCTACGCTTTAACTAGATAACTTGTCAGCGAGGGCCGTGAAATGGATGAACCAGACGATAACAAATTAAAGCCTGCGGATGACGAACGCGAGGTCGAAAGTGAAGAAAAACAGCGCGGTGAAGAGATAGAAGTTGACGAAGATCGCCTTCCCTCTCGGGCGATGGCGATCCATGAACATATTCGCCAGGAAGGGGAAAAAGAGATGGAGCGCGATGCGCTGGCCCTGCTGTGGTCGGCGATTGCGGCCGGTCTGTCGATGGGCGCCTCCCTGCTGGCGAAAGGGATTTTTCACGTCAAGCTGGAGGGGATCCCTGGCGGATTTTTACTCGAGAACCTCGGGTATACCTTCGGCTTTATTATCGTGATTATGGCCCGCCAGCAGCTGTTCACGGAAAACACGGTCACCGCCGTACTGCCGGTGATGCACAATCCCACCCCCGGAAACGTCGGTTTGCTGATGCGGCTATGGTCGGTGGTACTGGCGGGCAATCTCATCGGCACCGCGGTGGCCGCATGGGCCTTCAATTATATGCCTGTTTTTGATGAGCCGACCCGCCAGGCCTTCGTCAGCATCGCCGAAGATGTGATGAAAAACAGCCCGACGGAGATGTTCGCCAATGCGATTATTTCCGGCTGGCTGGTCGCCACCATGGTCTGGATGTTTCCCCTTGCCGGCGCCGCCAAGATCGTGGTGATCATTCTGATGACCTGGCTTATCGCCCTGGCGGATACCACCCATATCGTGGTGGGCTCGGTAGAGATCCTCTATCTGGTATTTAACGGAAGCCTTCCCTGGAGCGACTTCATCTGGCCGTTCGCCCTGCCGACGCTGGCGGGAAATATCTGCGGCGGAACCTTCATCTTCGCGCTGTTGAGCCATGCGCAGATCCGTAACGACATGAGCAACAAGCGAAAAGCAGAAGCCCGCGCGCAGGCCGCCGGAAAAGCCAAAAACGCCGACCGGGCATAAAAAAAGCGCTCAGAATGGCGAGGGTTTAAGCAGTCAGACGGTATGGCACTTACTCAGGCGGGCGAAAAACGCTATACTCGTGCCGCCTTGTCCCCTTAGTTAAATGGATATAACGAGCCCCTCCTAAGGGCTAGTTGCAGGTTCGATTCCTGCAGGGGACACCACGCCCCTCCTGTTTTATGACGGATCCACGGCGATTTTTGATGATTTTTCTGCAGCTCCGGTAGATAGTTCACTCAAGCTAGTACCGACCTGATCATCAATGCCCCTCCCTGTTAACGCACAAAGTGATTTATTTATAGATATAAAACCCGTTGCGCCATTCCTCTTTTTAAAAAGAGGAAAACACCAGTGATCATTTTACAAATAAAAAGAAAGACTCACAGGAAAAGATGAGTTGTAAAACGTAATGATATCGTCAGCAGCAACCGCACGAAAAGCATACTGCTCACTCCTCACCGTCATTCACAATATTGATATTCACGATCATAACAACATAGTTTTCTTACCCTGACAGGTATGACCTAATGAACAGGCCTTCAGCCTCATCAACGCTCCGGACACCGTTGTTTTTTATAGTATCTATACTGGCGCTATTTTGCTTAATTAATTTTACCACAACCTACATTAACACGATAACGACCCCGGCGCCGTTGTTGTTTTACGGCATGACCCTTATTATTCTGATATTTTACTTTTTAATATCAATAACTATCGCTTTAAAATACTTAAGTGATAAACGCTGTCTGTTTCTCATACCCGTAGCCTGTGCCTTTATTGGCTCTGCCATAATGATGATTCTTGCGTTACAAAATTACAGCAAACTGTTTTATTGCAATCTCAACGACTCAATCTCATACAATGAATTTCTGCGATATTACTTTTACCGCAACGCCTTAACACTCACCCAAATCACCACCGCGGCATTAGTATCCAGATTTCGTTCGCATCGCCTGCTGGCCTCCCATAATCACATTATTATTACCTTTGCCTGCATAAGCCTTACTTTAGCTATCGTCCTGATTGTTGGATTTTCCTCAATGCACTTGTATGAACCAACGATACGCTTAGCCAGTAATATAATGGTTTACATGTGGACGCTCCTCTTTTTCACGACGATTGCATTAACCCGCTTCAGAAATATATTCTGGACAGGAATCTATTTTTACTGCTTCGTTTATATCTTAACCTTCTCTTTCTTAACAACCGCAGATGTCGCTAGCGAAAACACATGGTATAAAGCGAGGCTTTTCGAAACGCTGGGCACCCTGATCTTTATTATTATTATTTTCCTTAATGCGTTTAAGCTTTATCAATTATCCAACAATAAATATGAGAATGCCTATCAGAACTCGATTCGTGATTATCTGACGCAGCTGTACAACCGTCGCTATTTTTACCTTGCGCTGACAAAAAAAATGCAACGGGTCTCTGTGCAAAAACCATTGTCTATCTTGTTATGCGACATCGATCATTTCAAACGCATAAATGACAAATATGGCCACTTTCAGGGAGATCTTGTTATTCAGTATGTAGCCTGGGTTCTTCAGGATCAGGTTCGAAGAGATGATATTGTGGCCAGAACAGGCGGCGAGGAATTTGCACTATTACTGCCTGACGTTGGCCAACTGCAGGCGCAACTCATCGCCGAGCGGATTCGTCAGGCTATTATCTCCCCAGGCGACGTCAGCAGCAGGGTTAAACTCCCCGAGAGCGTCACGATCAGTATCGGCCTTGCCACTACGGAGGATCCTAAAACGGTAGAGACTGAATTACTTAACCGCGCCGACGACGCCCTGTACCAGGCAAAAAAAGCAGGAAGGAATTGTGTGGTTGCCTGGCAGAAGTCCTCCTGTACTCGATAGCCTCGACAATTAACCGACAGCAACACGCTTTCTGCGTACAATATCGCGTGGCCTGGGCGTCAACCTGCCGCCCTGCCGATGAAACACTCTCTGGACAACAAAGGAGCCAGGCGTTGGTATGAAACAGATCACCCTTAGCGATATGCAGCAGCAGAGCGAAGCGGCAGCCACTTCCCCGCGCTTACGTGCCCATCGCAATTTTCACCCTGAGCTGAGCGATCCGGTGCAGCGCCTGGCTATCGCTATGGAACCCGGCACCTATATCCGCCCGCACCGGCACCGACATACTTTTGAACTTTTGCTGTCGCTGAAAGGCCGCTTTGTGGTGCTAAATTTTGATGACCATGGCGTGATTACTAACCGGGTGGTGCTGGGTGAAACCTGCACGGCCCTGGAAATGGAGCCCGGCACCTGGCATACGGTGCTCTCACTTGACGCAGGAGGAATGGTATTTGAAGTCAAACAAGGCGCTTATCAGCCGCTTGCTGAAATCGACACCATGGACTGGGCGCCAGCCGAAGGGCAGCCGGGAACCGCGGAGATGATGGCCTGGTATGCCATCGCGCAGCCGGGGGATCGCTATCCCTCTGTCAGCCGATAAGCATGGCCGCCGCAAACGGATGCCGAGAGCGTCCGTTTGCGTTATCCCTGTCGTCATGGCATTTATCTCGAGAGCCGCATTTTCCTCATGCTGTGTTCTCCCTCGTCGGAGTCATTAATAAAAAATAACAAAAAAGTGTTGTATTCAGGCGCTAAGCAAACTATTTTTCTCGAGCGAAACAAATGATAGGATTACGCAGTCAAGTTAATATCTGACGTAACAATAAGAATAATCAACTTATCGATATAATATTCTCAACGTGAATGCATTTCATTAATCAGGTCATTAAACCCAGGCAATAAAACGTGGCTGTTAGATGATTACGCCCAATACTAACCGCTATTTTTTCAGCAACAAAAAAACCTTATGAATATAACAGAACGGAATATCTGGAAATTAAATAATTTACCGCCAATGGAGTATTGTTCTCTCCCCCGGGCGCAAAAATTACTAAACTGCGAAATTGAAGATATTCTTCACTGGCATGATATCGGCGCGATCAATCTATGCCTGAAGCTTAACCCGACGCGGGGAACATTAAAACTCGCCGTCCTTTCTCATCAGGAAAAAGAAGTAACCAGCACATTTAATCCACTCAATTCATCGGAGACGGTGGAAACCTTCTGGTCGCCACACTCTCATGTCCATAGCATTCTGCGGCTTGATGGCGATATTCCCGTCATGGAAACCCTGCGCGGGAATACCGTCACGCAGTTCAACGTCAAGGTCACTGCGTCAGGTCTCTGGCATCCGCACAGCCGGAATTTAATGGCGTTACTGGAGGCGCCTGACGATATTCATCATGAAAACAGGCTCAGCATGATGCTGCCTGAGAAACCGTTTGTATATTGTCACTTCATTCCGCAGGAGGCAGAAAACCCCACCCTGTCATTGAACCGGCTCTATATTACCAGTCAGGCAATTGAGAAAATATTTGCCCATAGCATTAGCGCCCGACCGATGGATGTCACAAAAAATCCGCTACGGCAACAAACCGGTTATATCCATCAGGAATTAACCTCCCTTCCGCAAAGTGAGGTACTGCTGGAATTTATCCACGATCTAATTCAGTCCCATACTTTATTTAATGTGAAATTGCAGAAGATGGCTGAGCCAGACAAGACCCAGCTCTTTCATCACGTGCTGGAAAGGCTTAAGGAGGAAGTCATGCTGAGAGAGGATGTCCTGCCCAATGAGGCCGACTTCAGCAGCGCAACCCACAGTTAGTCCAGGCTCGCCGCCGAGCGACGCAGGCCGTCAGGCAGGAGGCAGGCGGTTTTCCTGCTCAAGCGTTAGCGCAATCTCCCGCGCCAGGGCGATAAATTCGCGTGCCGCGGCGCTCTGCCATGCATCCCTGCGCTGTAGCAAACAGGCCGTTCGCTGCAGCAGCGCAGGTTCGAGCTCAATAGCCACTACATCATCAAACTGCCCGGCGATCGCCGCCGGCAGCAGTGTCGCAAGGGGCGTGCGCCGAATGACCGACATAACGGCGCCGATAGAGTTGGCCTCCATCCGCACGTCAGGTTCGAGCCGATGACGACGGCAATAACGATCGATCTGCTCCCGGGTGGCAAACTCGCTGCTCAGTAAAATCAGCGGCTGCGCGTCGAGCGCCTGCAGCCGGAGCGCGTTCTCTCTGGCCAGAGGATGACTGCGGCTCACCACCAACGCGAGGGTTTCCGTCAGCAGCGGATGAACGACAATATCCCGGGAACGGCTTTCGTCAAAGGCAATGCCGACATCCAGTTCATCCTGCAGCAACATCGTTTCCATGCGCTCCTGGTTCATCTCCTGAATCAGCAATTTCACTCCGGGGTAGCGTCGATAGTAGTTTTCCACCAGCGGTCCCAGCATATAGGTGGTGAAGGTCGGCGTCATGGCAATGCGGAGTTTGCCACGCTGCAGATCCTCAGCGTCATGCAGAGCGCGCCGCCCTTCCTCAAGATCGCGTAACGCCCGGCGGGCATACTCCAGCCAGATCTCTCCGGCATCGGTTAACCGGGTATAACGGCCAGAACGATCGAAAAGCTGAACCTCCAGCATGGCTTCAAGCTGGCGGATCTGCTGTGACAGCGCAGGCTGGGAGACGTGCAGCGCCGCGGCGGCGCGAGTAAAGCCACGGTGTTCTGCCACGGCGATAAAGTAGGAAAGATGGCGCAGGAGCATCCGCTTACCTATAAGTAATTCAACTAGGGTTAATCATAAATAAGTCTTTTAACTTATGAAACAAGTTACGTACCCTCTACGCACGACCCGTTGCCTTTTTTTCCCTGAACAGCATCTTATGCAGGAGTGACTATGTCCGCTCACGATCGCTATCTCCAGCGCGCCCTAACGCTGGCAAACCACAACATCAGCCACGGCGGTCGTCCCTTTGGCGCCGTGCTGGTGCGCCATGACGAGGTTGTCGCCGAAGCCGTCAATACCTTTCATCTAAGCGGCGACCCAACGGCGCATGCCGAACTGAATGCCGTCCGCGATATTGCCGCCAGGCTGGGGAGCGAGGTTCTGCGCGAGTGCGTTATCTACGCCAGCGGACAACCTTGCCCGATGTGTCTTAGCGCCCTCTATTTAACCGGCGTGCGGGAAGTGTTTTTCGCCAACAGCAATCAGGACGGAGAACCTTTCCAGCTATCTACCGCCGCGATTTATCAGCAGTTGCAGCAGCCGCTGGCGCAGCAGACGTTGCCGATCCATCATCGCCCGCAGCCGGAGGGGCTGGCAGTTTATCAGCGGTGGGCGGAACAGCAGCCATGAAAGCCGTATTGCGACAGAATCTGACGCTGGGGATCCTGGTGCTGATCGGCATAAATATGCGACCGCTGCTCACCTCCATCGGCCCTTTGCTTCCGGAGATCCGCGCCGCCAGCGGGATGAGCTATACCCTGGCCGCGCTACTGACCGCCCTGCCGGTGATAGCGATGGGCGTGCTGGCGCTGGCCGCCGGTTCGGTCGATCGTTATGTCGGTCAAAACCGTAGCATTGCGCTAAGCCTGCTGATTATCGCGGCGGGCGCCCTGCTGCGGGAAATCGCTCCGAATAGCGGCCTACTGCTCACCAGCGCCCTGGCCGGAGGCGTTGGCATCGGCATAATCCAGGCTGCCATCCCGGCGGTAATTAAGCGCTTGTTCGCCCGCCGGACGCCGCTGGTGATGGGGCTATGGTCAGCGGCGCTAATGGGCGGTGGCGGGTTAGGCGCTGCGTTTACGCCATGGCTGGCGTCGCATAGCACAGCATGGCGGGATGCGCTGGCCTGGTGGGCGCTCCCCGCCCTCCTCGCCCTGTTCAGCTGGCTGGCGATTTGTCGGCACCTGCCCCGCGCCCCGCATCAGACCAGCGCCGCGCCCCGGGTGGCGATTATTGGCCAGCGCCGCGCCTGGACGCTGGGAATCTATTTCGGACTGATCAACGCCGGCTACGCCAGTCTAATCGCCTGGCTGCCGCCCTACTATATGCAGCTTGGCGACAGCGCCCAGTACAGCGGCTCGCTGCTGGCGCTGCTGACGGTTGGGCAAACCGCGGGCGCGCTGCTGCTGCCGGCGCTGGCTCGCCAGGATGACCGGCGCCAGCTTCTGCTGCTTGCTCTGGCGCTACAGCTGATTGGGTTCTGCGGCTTCATCTGGCTGCCGCAGCACTTCCCAGCGCTTTGGGCCCTCGCCTGCGGCGTGGGTCTGGGCGGCGCGTTTCCCCTGTGCCTGGTGCTGGCCCTCGATCACGCCGGGCAACCGACGGTGGCCGGCCGGCTGGTAGCCTTTATGCAAGGTATCGGATTTATCATCGCCGGCCTGTCGCCCTGGCTTTCCGGCCTGCTGCGTAGCCTGAGCGGGAACTACACCCTTGACTGGTCCTGGCATGCGCTTTGTGTCCTGTTACTCATGGCGCTCACGCTGCGCTTTATCCCAGCGCACTACCCGGCCGAGTGGCGACAGCGCGCCTCTGATCTGCATTAAACCGGCGGCGCGTGGCAACCTGAATGCCGCGCGCCAAGCCTGACTAGCCCCGCTAATCTCACTAACGAGAAACCCGTTTTGGTAGCGTCGCTGGCGCTAAATTTATTATCGGGCGAAATTAATGTGTCGCCGAATCACGACACTCGTAAGTAACTAAAAATTAATAAAAAAATGCCCCTTGTTTCCCTGATTTTTTAGGCGTACATTAGCGCCATCTGGAGCACTAAACGCACAGAATTGCGAGCTGCCGCAGGGTGAGATTTCACCGGCGACAGCCCTTGAAAAACAGAACAATTAATTCATTTGAACGTCGCATAAGCGCGTGGAGTAATGAGTCGTGAAATACTTCTTTATGGGTCTCTCTTTTATGGTCATCGTTTGGGCCGGTACTTTTGCCCTGATGATCTAGACTGCAGCGGTGTCAAAAAAACGGGAGCCCACAGGTTCCCGTTTTTGTTATAGCGTATTCGCCGAAGCGCTAGCTCGCAGCGGGCAGTAAGCCATCAGCGCGGAACATCGCTTTGATGCCGCGGATCGCCTGACGCGTCCGGTCCCGGTTCTCGATCAGCGCGAAGCGGACATGGGTATCGCCATAATCGCCAAAGCCAATCCCCGGAGAGACGCAAACCTTCGCTTCGTTAAGCAGCTTTTTCGCAAACTCCAGCGAGCCCATGTCGGCATAAGGTTCCGGAATTTTCGCCCAGACGTACATGGACGCCTTCGGACACTCAACCATCCAGCCGGCCTCGTGGAGCCCTTTCACCAGCACATCGCGGCGGCGCTTATACTGTTCAGCGATATCCCGCACGCATTGCTGATCGCCCTCCAGGGCCGCTATCGCCGCCACCTGCAGAGGCGTAAACGTGCCGTAGTCATGGTAGCTTTTGATGCGGGCGAGCGCGTTCACCAGGGTCTTATTCCCGACCATAAAGCCAATGCGCCAGCCGGCCATGTTATAGCTTTTCGACAGGGTAAAGAACTCGACGGCGACATCGCGCGCGCCGGGCACCTGCATAATGGAGGGCGCTTTCCAGCCGTCATACACGATATCGGCATAGGCCAGATCGTGGACGACCAGGATGTCATACTGCTTCGCCAGGGCGACAACCTTTTCAAAGAAATCCAGCTCGACGCACTGCGCGGTCGGATTCGAGGGAAAGCCAAGGATCATCATCTTCGGCTTCGGATAGCTCTCGCGGATGGCGCGTTCCAGTTCGTTAAAGAAATCCACCCCTTCCACCAGCGGCACCGAGCGCACCTGCGCCCCGGCAATCACCGCGCCGTAGATATGGATCGGATAGCTGGGGTTCGGCACCAGCACGGTGTCGCCATGATCCAGCGTCGCCAGCATCAGGTGCGCCAGCCCCTCTTTCGAACCAATGGTGACAATCGCTTCCGATTCCGGATCGATATCGACGTTATAGCGTTCTTCATACCAGCGCGAAATAGCGCGACGCAGGCGTGGGATCCCCCGCGAGGTAGAGTAACCATGGGTGTCAGGCCGCTGCGCGACGGTGCAGAGTTTTTCCACGATATGCGGCGGCGTCGCGCCATCGGGATTGCCCATACTGAAATCGATAATATCTTCGCCGCGCCGGCGCGCAGCCATTTTCAGTTCGGCAGTAATATTAAAAACGTACGGGGGGAGACGATCGATACGCGTAAAACGGCGTTCAGGACTGGATTCAGCCATAGGTTCCTCTGATTAACGTTAGCGCCCGGACCGTCCGAGCGACGCTGCCGCTGTTGCGGCTCGTTTAGAAAATAACCTGAAAAAAAACACGTTGTCGAGAGCCCTGACGAAAAATAATCACTGGCGTTAAAAACGGGTATCGTCTGCGCTAAATACGGCAGTACGCCGCGGGATGAATACCGTTTTGTATGCAAGTGGTAACATATTGATATCTTTTCTATCACCGGTATTTATCGTTTCCCCTGCTGTCTAGCGGTACATCGCCCCCCACCAATCAATCCCCTTTTAAAAGTGCGTCTTTTCCTCATTATTTTTCTGCGGCTGGTCTTCTGTCGTCAGGTTTTTTATCATGTTCTTTTCTGGCCACTGACGCGGCGCACCCATGCACGAAATCTTTACTATGATGCTGGCGGTCTATGATCGTGCGGCCCTGATGCTTATTTGCCTGTTTTTCCTTATTCGCCTGCGCCTGTTCCGCGAACTGCTGCATAAATCAGCGCATACGCCGAAAGAGCTGCTGGCTGTCACCGCCATCTTCTCGCTGTTCGCGCTCTTCAGTACCTGGTCCGGTGTGCCGGTGGAAGGATCGCTGGTAAACGTGCGCATCATCGCCGTGATGTCCGGCGGGATCCTGTTTGGCCCATGGGTGGGAGCCATTGTCGGGGTGATTGCCGGTGTGCACCGCTATCTGATTGATATTGACGGCGTGACCGCTGTACCCTGCTTTATCACCAGCATCATCGCCGGTCTGCTGTCGGGGTTGATTAACCGCAAGGTGGCCCGCGATCAACGCTGGAAAATCGGCATTCTGGCCGGCATGGTCTGCGAGACCCTGACCATGATCCTGGTGATAGTCTGGGCGCCCTCTCTGAGCCTCGGCCTGGATATCGTCTCGAAAATTGGTATCCCGATGATCCTCGGCAGCGTCTGCATCGGTTTTATCGTGCTGCTGGTGCAGAGCGTGGAAGGGGAAAAGGAGGCCAGCGCCGCGCGGCAGGCGAAACTGGCGCTCGACATTGCCAACAAAACCCTGCCGCTGTTCCGTCAGGTCAACAGCGATTCTCTGCGCCAGGTTTGCGACATCATCCGCCGCGACATTACCGCCGACGCGGTGGCAATCACCAATACGGAACACGTGCTGGCCTACGTGGGCGTCGGTGAAGCCAACTATCAACACCATGACGATGTCATCAGCCCCACCACCCGACAGGCCATTCGTTATGGAAAGATCATTATAAAAAACAATGACGAAGCCCACCGCACGCCGGAGATCCACTCCTTAATGGTCATCCCGCTGTGGGAAAAGGGGGTGGTCACCGGCACGCTAAAAATCTATTACTGCCACGCCCATCGCATCACCTCGACGCTGCAGGAGATGGCGATTGGCCTGTCACAAATCATCTCCACCCAGCTGGAGGTTTCCCGCGCCGAACAGCTGCGGGAGATGGCCAACAAAGCGGAGCTGCGCGCTCTGCAAAGCAAGATTAACCCGCACTTTTTATTCAATGCCCTGAACGCGATCTCCTCCTCGATTCGCCTTAATCCGGACACCGCGCGCCAGCTCATTTTTAATCTGTCGCGCTATCTGCGCTATAACATCGAATTAAAAGACGATGAGCAGATCGATATCAAACGAGAGCTGTATCAGATCAAAGATTACATCGCCATTGAACAGGCGCGATTCGGCGACAAACTGACGGTCATCTATGATATTGACGACGACGTCAGCTGCGTGATCCCGAGCCTGCTTATCCAGCCCCTGGTGGAAAATGCCATTGTGCACGGCATTCAGCCGTGTAAAGGGAAAGGGGTGGTGACGATCGGCATCAATGAGTGCGGCAATCGGGTTCGCATCAGCGTTCGCGACACCGGCAACGGCATCGATCCCGCCGTGGTCGCCCGCGTGGAAGCCGATGAAATGCCAGGTAACAAAATCGGCCTGCTCAACGTTCATCATCGGGTGAAACTGCTCTACGGCGAGGGGCTGCATATCCGCACCCTGACGCCAGGAACGGAAATCGCCTTTTATGTCCCCAATCACTCTACGTCGCAGGCGCTGACGGAGTCTCTGTTGTCATGAGCGGAGAAAAGATGAAAGTTATCATTGTGGAGGATGAGTTTCTGGCCCAACAGGAGCTCTCCTGGCTTATCAACACCCACAGCCAGATGGAGATCGTCGGCAGCTTTGACGACGGCCTGGACGTGCTGAAATTTCTCCAGCACAACAAGGTCGACGCCATCTTTCTCGATATCAATATTCCGTCGCTGGACGGCGTTCTGCTGGCGCAAAACATCAGCCAGTTCGCCCATAAGCCTTTTATCGTTTTTATCACCGCGTGGAAAGAACACGCCGTGGAAGCCTTTGAGCTTGAGGCGTTTGACTACATCCTCAAGCCCTACCAGGAGTCGCGCATCATCAATATGCTGCAGAAGCTGACCGCCGCCTGGCAGCAGCAAAATAACGCCGCCTCCGGGCTAGCCAGCGCGGCGCCTCGGGAAAACGACACCATCAATCTGATAAAAGATGAGCGGATCATCGTCACCAGTATCCATGATATCTATTATGCAGAGGCACACGAGAAGATGACCTTCGTCTACACTCGCCGGGAGTCTTTCGTCATGCCGATGAACATTACCGAATTCTGCAGCAAACTGCCCACCGCACATTTCTTTCGCTGTCACCGCTCGTACTGTGTGAATCTCAGCAAAATTCGTGAAATTGAGCCATGGTTTAACAATACCTACGTGCTACGCCTGCGCGACCTGGAGTTTCAGGTTCCGGTCAGTCGCAGTAAAGTGAAAGAGTTTCGCCAGCTGATGAATCTGTAGACGGCGGGGAGCCCCGCCTTGCCGGGCTACGGCGGTAGCCCGGGAGGAATGCGCTTACAGCACCTGACCCAGAGTCTGACGCAGATGCGCGCCGGAGCCCAGCAGGCCTGGGTTGTCATGCACGATCAGGTAAACCGGGATATCCTGGACATAGGCTTTAAATCGGCCTTTGTCCTCAAAACCGCCGCGGAAGCCGGAGGCTTTAAAGAACTCCAGGAAGCGCGGCACGATGCCGCCGGCGATATACACGCCGCCAAACGTCCCCAGGGTCAGCGCCAGGTTTCCACCGAAGCGCCCCATAATGACGCAGAACAGCGACAGCGCCCGGCGACAGTCGGTGCAGCTATCCGCCAGCGCCCGCTCGGTGACCTCACGCGGCTGCAGGTTCTCCGGCAGTCGACCATCCGATTTGACTATCGCGCGATAGAGGTTGACCAGACCAGGCCCCGAGAGCACGCGTTCTGCGGAGACGTGCCCCAGTTCAGCGCGCAGCTCTTCCAGAATAATGCCCTCTTCTTCACTGTTCGGCGCAAAATCGACATGGCCGCCTTCGCCAGGCAGGCTGACCCAGCGCTTATCAACGTGCACCAGATGGGCTACGCCCAGCCCGGTTCCGGCGCCATAAACGGCGATCGGTTTGCCGGCTACCGGCGCGCTGCCGCCGAACTGAATCAGGTGCTCAGCTTTCAGCATCGGGATGGCCATTGAAACGGCAGTGAAATCGTTAATAATCTCCAGGTGCGCAAAGCCAAGGTTGCGCTTCATCTCGGCGATGGAGAAGGCCCAGGTATGGTTGGTCATCGCCACCCAGTCGCCGGTGATCGGGCAAGCGATGGCGATACAGCCTTCGCTGACCGTCACCTGATGCTCCTCGAGATAGACGCGCACCACCGCCTCCAGACTGGGGTAATCGAGCCCGGAATAGGTCTTTGCACGAGAGATCTCTCCGCTCGCCAGATCACACAGCGCCAGGCGGGCGTTGGTCCCCCCGACATCTCCTACTAAAGCAAATTTTGTCATTCCGTTACGGCTCCGCTAAAGTCAAAATAAATCTTTTGGCACACTGTAAATTCATGGCGGCTTAACAACAACGTCCAACTCGCGGACGCCCCTTGTTTAGCGACACAGGTCACATTTAGTTTGTAATCAATGCAAAGTAGCCTATTAACGAGGCCACGGGTATCAGACGCCGCCTTAACTTTATCGTTTCAGCACCATTTGCATCGACGGTCCCCGTCGACAAAGGCAAAGTAGTGCTCCTGAACTTTAACAAGGACATTTTCATGCTCCATCCTCGCGCCAGAACAATGCTGATCCTGTCGGTGCCAGCTATCCTGATTGGCATCGCCTCCAGTTTGATCCTGATCGGCGCGATGAAAGTTGCCGCGTTGCTGCAGCGCTTTCTGTGGAGCAATCTGCCTGTGCAGTTTGGGGTGAGCGCCGACAACCCGCTGTGGATCATCGCCATTCTCACGGCGACGGGGATCGCGGTGGGCCTGGTCGTCCGTTACAGCCCGGGGCACGCCGGGCCGGACCCGGCGACCGAGTCGTTAATCGGCGCGCCTATTGCCACCGGCGCGCTGCCCGGGCTGCTGGCGGCGCTGATCCTTGGCCTCGCCGGCGGCGTCAGCCTGGGCCCGGAGCATCCAATTATGGTGGTGAATATTGCGCTGGCCGTCGCCGTCGGCTCCCGACTGTTCCCCCGGGTCAGCTCTCTGGACTGGACCATTCTCGCGGCCTCAGGCACCATCGGCGCCCTCTTCGGCACCCCGGTGGCCGCCGCGCTGATTTTTTCGCAAACCCTGAACAGCAGCAACGAGTCGCCGCTGTGGGATCGTCTGTTTGCCCCGATGCTTGCCGCCGCCGCGGGCGCGCTGACGACCGGGCTGTTTTTCCACCCCCACTTCACGCTGCCGATCGCGCACTATAGCCAGATGCACTTCGTCGATATCGTCAGCGGCATGATCGTCGCCCTGATCGCTATCGCTGTCGGTATGGTCGCCGTCTGGTGTCTGCCGCGCCTGCACACGCTGATGCATCGCCTGAAAAACCCAATCCTGACGCTGGGCCTCGGCGGCTTGCTGTTAGGGATCCTTGGAACCATTGGCGGACATTTAACGCTGTTTAAGGGGCTGGATGAGATGCAGCAGTTGGCCTTCAGCCAGACGCTGACCGCCTCGGATTATCTGCTCATTGCGCTGGTCAAACTGGCTGCGCTGGTTCTCGCCTCGGCCTGCGGCTTTCGCGGCGGGCGGATTTTCCCCGCGGTCTTCGTCGGCGTGGCGCTGGGGCTGATGCTGCATGCCCACGTGGACGCCGTGCCGGCGGCAATTACCGTCTCCTGCGCGATCCTCGGCATGGTGCTGGTCGTCACCCGCGACGGCTGGCTGAGCCTGTTTATGGCCGCTGTGGTGGTTCCGGACACCACGCTGCTGCCGCTGCTGTGCATTGTGATGCTCCCGGCCTGGCTGCTGCTGGCCGGGAGGCCCTTAATGATTGCCAGACACCATACCGACTAAACGCGGCTGTTTCGTTCCTCCAGCGCCTGCGTCACCGCGCGCAGGAAATCGGGGATATCCATTTTCGGCAGCATCACTTCCACCAGGGTGAGAGTATCGGAGGTGATACTCTCCGCCATCGCCTCCCGTAGCTCAGCAGTGTGCGTAACCCGCCAGCAGCGCGAGGCAACGTCCGGGGCGAAGGCTTCCGGCAGGCGCCGCCAGTCCCACAGGGCAATATCATTGTAGCGCTGCTCCGGACCGTGAATCGCCCGTTCTACGGTATACCCTTCGTTATTAAGCAGCAGAATAAGCGGCTTTTGTTTATCGCGCAGCATAGAGCCCATTTCCTGAATCGTCAGCTGGGCGGCGCCATCGCCGACGATCAGCACCACCCGCCGCTCTGCCGCCGCGGTTTGCGCGCCATAGGCGGCCGGGAGGGTAAAACCAATCGATCCCCACAGCGGCTGGACGATCAGCGATGCCTCAGAGGGGAGCTTAAGCGCCGCGATGCCAAATGCCGCCGTCCCCTGATCGGCGAGGATAATATCGCCGGGGCGCAGCGCATCCTGCACTGTCGACCAGAAATTCTTCTGGGTTAACTCGCCTTCGCCCTCCTCTTCCACTTCCGGCGCCACGACCTGAGGCGCCGCCCACTCCGCTGCCAGCGGGGCGGAAAGCGTCATTAATGCAGCCAGGGCTTGATCCATTGGCACGCCGCTGAACCAGTGATCGCCCACCCTGACGGCGAAGGGCTGGATCTCAATGGTCTTCTCCCGCGCCAGATGCTGGGTGAACCCTGCGGTGATAGTGTCGGTGAAGCGCGTACCAATGCAGATGATGGTGTCGGCGTTTTCGATAGCCTCCCGGGTCTGCGGCGCGCTGGCGATGCCGCTGTAAGTGCCGACAAAACCTCTCTGCTGCTCATCGAACAGCCCCTTGCCCATGAGCATGGTGGCGTGGGCGACGGGGGTTTTCGCTACCCACTCCCGGAGCGTGTTCTGCAGGCCATAGCGTTGCGCGAGGAAGTCTGCCAGCAGGGAAATGCGTCGACTGCCCCGCAGCAGGCGGCTAGCATGTTCGCAGAATCCGGCGAGCTGGTTTTGATCCGCCGGAGCGGCCTCCACCAGCAAGCGCTGCGCTGGGGCGATCGCTGCCGCTCTGGCGACATCGGCCGGCAACATCAGATAGCCGGGTCGATGATGCGTCAGCATATCGCGCAGAACACGGTCGATCTCATGGCAGGCGTTGCCAGCGGTCAGCAGCGCCTGGCTACAGGTGATCTGCTCGCTCATTCGCGCAAAATGGCGGAAATCGCCGTCACCCAGGGTGTGATGCAGCAGTTCGCCGCGCTGCTGAGCGCCAGTGGAGGGCGCACCGACGATATGTAATACCGGAATATGCTCCGCATAGCTTCCCGCCACGCCGTTCAGGGCGCTTAGTTCGCCGACGCCGTAGGTTGTTAATAACGCGCCGGCCCCCTTAATCCGTGCGTAACCGTCAGCAGCATAGGCCGCATTCAGCTCGTTGGCGCAGCCGACCCACCCCAAGGCGCTGTGCGCGATGACGCGATCGAGAAACTGTAAGTTGTAATCTCCTGGTACGCCGAACAAGCGGTCAATACCGCAGTCAACGAGGCGATCCAGCAGATAATCCCCAATAGTGTAGGTCGGTTGCATGTCCATTATCCTCATTTTGGTGCAGGTGTAATTTGAGTATTGAATAAGCGATCCGCCTGTCCAGAAGGGGGACGATAAAGCCGGTGTAAAGCAATAGTTACGCCCAAAAAGCGGTGTACTCCACGCAAAACATTGATTAGTGTAAACGTATACACACCCTGTTTTATCTGCGGAGGAAGAATGGTTTACCAGGCAAGCACCACGCGATATCAAACGATGGCCTATCGTCGCTGCGGGAGCAGCGGCCTTCAGCTCCCGGCTATTTCTCTCGGTCTGTGGCATAACTTTGGCGATGAAACGCGGGTGGAAACCAGCCGGCAGATGCTCCTGCACGCGTTTGATCTCGGCATTACCCATTTCGACCTGGCCAATAATTATGGGCCGCCGCCGGGCTCGGCGGAGAGCAATTTTGGCCGCATCCTTAAAGAGGCCCTCCTGCCCTATCGCGATGAGTTGATCATCTCCACCAAAGCGGGCTACACCATGTGGGACGGCCCTTACGGCGACTGGGGTTCACGCAAATACCTGGTGGCCAGTCTGAACCAGAGCCTGCGGCGCATGGGGCTGGAGTATGTCGATATTTTTTATCATCACCGCCCGGACCCGGAGACACCGCTGACGGAAACGATGCGCGCGCTCGATCATCTTGTCCGCCAGGGTAAAGCGTTGTACGTCGGCCTCTCTAACTATCCGCTCGCCCAGGCGCGAGAAGCGGTGAAAATCCTTAACGACCTCGGCACCCCCTGCGTCATTCACCAGCCTCGCTACTCCATGTTTGAACGCGGTGTGGAAGAGGGATTACTGGATTTTTTGCATACCGAAGGGGTGGGAAGTATAGCGTTTTCACCGCTGGCCGGCGGGCAGCTAACCGACCGCTATCTTAACGGCATTCCGGCAGACTCACGCGCCGCCAGCAGCAGTCGTTTTCTGCAGCCGGAGCAACTGACCAGCGCCAAATTAGAAAAAATTCGTCAGCTGAATACGCTGGCGGAAGCCCGCGGGCAGAAGCTGTCGCAGATGGCGCTGGCCTGGGTGCTGCGCGAGGAGAAAGTCACCTCCGTGCTGATCGGCGCCAGCAAAACCGCCCAGCTGGATGATGCGGTAGGGATGCTGAAAAACCGTCATTTCAGCGCCGGGGAGTGCGCGGCGATTGATGCCATCCTGGCGCTGTAAAGCAAATGTTACTTTAGCAAAAAGTGCTCTTTTCTGCGCTTTCGGAGTTCGTCCGATGCGACGGGTCTTTACCGGCCCGTAATATCAGGTTAACAGGCCGCTTACGGCCCCGATCGTGAAGGAGAAGAGTATGTTCAGGTCACTGATTCTGGCAGCAGTACTGCTGGCCGCAGCGCCACTAGTCGCTAACGCTGGTGAAATCACCCTGCTGCCATCGGTAAAATTACAAATAGGCGATCGTGACAATTACGGTAACTACTGGGACGGTGGCGGCTGGCGCGACCGTGATTACTGGCGTCGTCACTATGAATGGCGTGATAACCGTTGGCATCGTCATGACAACGGCTGGCACAAAGGCTGGTACAAAGGCAGAGATAAAGCCTGGGAGCGCGGCTATCGCGCGGGCTGGAGCGACCGCGACGACCATCGCGGCGGCTGGGGACGTGGTCCCGGCGGACGCGGTCACGGTCATGGACATGGCCATCACTAACAGACGAAAAGGGGAGCCCATCGGCTCCCCTTTGCTTTATTCTGCAGCAGGAAGTCATCAATCCACCCCGAGCAGCGATCCCACAATTAACCAGCCGTTCAGGCTCACCACGATGGCGACTATCGCCCAGCCGATGCCTCTCACCCAACGGGTATTCACCAGGTCTCCCATTAGCTTTGCATTGCTGGTAAATATCAGCAGCGGCACCAGGGCAAGCGCAATACCAAAGCTGAGCAACACCTGACTCATCACCAGAATACGCGTTGGATCCAGTCCCAGCAGAATGACGACAAACGACGGCAGCATGGTGACCGCCCGGCGAAACCACAGCGGAATATGAAAGCGGATGAAGCCCTGCATGACCACCTGGCCTGCGAGAGTCCCCACCACCGTCGAGGATAAACCTGCAGCGACCAGGCTGAGGCCAAAGATAGTCGCCGCCGCGTGGCTCAGCAGTGGCTCAAGCGTTCTGTAAGCCTGATCGAGATCGGCGACGCCGGTATGGCCGTTGAAGTGGAATGCCGCCGCGGCGGTCGCCATCATCGCCAGGTTAACGAACCCCGCAATGGTCATGGCGATCGCCACATCCCAGCGGGTCGCGTTATAGCGTTCTTTTCGCGTCCCGCCGTGCAGATGCTGGGTAAGCGAGGAGTGTAAGTAGATCACGTGCGGCATAATAGTGGCCCCCAGCACCCCGGCGGCTAAGAATACCGCCTCGCCGTTGGGCAGCGTAGGGATCGCCAGCCCTTTGGTCAGGGGAGCCAGCGCGGGCTGGGAAAAGATCAATTCAACGACATAGGCGACGGCAACAAACAACAGCAAGCCGCCAATCACCTTCTCCAGCGGTTTTTGCCCGCGCCGCTGCAGCATCAGGATCAGGAAGGTCGCCACCCCGGTCAGCACCGCCCCTTGCAGAAGCGATACGCCCAGCACCAGCTTAAAGCCAATCGCAGCGCCGATAAATTCGGCCAGATCGGTGGCCATGGCGATGATTTCCGCCTGTACCCAATAAAACCACACCACCGGGCGCGGGTAATGGTCGCGGATCTGCTCGGCCAGGTTTTTACCGGTGGCAATGCCCAGTTTGGCAGAGAGCACCTGGATCAGCATCGCCATCAGGTTGGCCCATACTACGACCCACAGCAGCTGATAGCCAAAGCTGGCGCCAGCCTGAATATTCGTGGCGAAATTACCCGGATCGATATAGCCAATGGCAGCGACGAAAGCGGGCCCCATTAAGGCGAACTTCACCTTGCGCGCGGCGCGACTACTGCTATTCTCAACGCGACTGCTAGTCATCTTCTGCCTCTGGAAATATAGCCTTTGCTATGTTTCATGCTATCAAAATGCGAATGATTATCAAGTTCATTTAGAATGGAGATAATAATTGCTGTGATAGGAGGGAACAATTGCTGGCCGGATATGGAAAAGGGCGTCAGAAAATCCGATCGCGCCAAATATTAAGAGTAGTACAAGAATGCAACTTTTAAAACCTTTACGTAACATAACAAAAGTGGATGTTTGATCACTATTTTTGCCATTGGTCACAGTTCCTTGCAATAGTGTGCAATTGATCTCGTTTTCTTTAAAGCCGTTGCATAGAATGTGCACGGAAATTTAACCTGCCTCATATTTGGAGCAACTATGGACCGCGTCTTGCATTTTGTCCTCGCGATCGTTGTGGTGGCTATACTGGCCCTGTTGGTCAGTCATGACCGTAAAAAGATCCGTATTCGTTATGTTGTTCAACTGCTTGTCATTGAAGTCCTGCTGGCCTGGTTCTTCCTCAACTCCGATATTGGTCTGGGTTTTGTGAAAGGCTTCTCCGAGATGTTTGAAAAACTTCTCGGCTTTGCCAACGAAGGGACAAACTTCGTGTTCGGCAGCATGAACGACAAAGGTCTGGCCTTCTTCTTCCTTAAGGTTCTGTGCCCTATCGTCTTCATTTCCGCTTTGATCGGTATTTTGCAGCATATTCGCATCCTGCCGATTGTTATCCGCGCCATCGGTACCGTGCTGTCGAAAATCAACGGCATGGGCAAACTGGAGTCCTTCAACGCCGTCAGCTCGCTGATCCTCGGCCAGTCGGAAAACTTTATTGCCTATAAAGATATTCTCGGCAAAATGTCGCGCAACCGTATGTACACCATGGCGGCGACCGCGATGTCCACCGTATCGATGTCCATCGTCGGCGCGTATATGACCATGCTGCAGCCGAAGTACGTCGTCGCGGCGCTGGTGCTCAACATGTTCAGCACCTTTATCGTGCTGTCGTTGATTAACCCGTACCGCGTGGAAGAGAGTGAAGAAAATCTGCAGATGTCGAATCTGCACGAAGGTCAAAGCTTCTTCGAGATGCTGGGCGAATACATTCTGGCGGGCTTTAAAGTTGCGATTATCGTGGCGGCGATGCTGATCGGCTTCATCGCGCTGATCTCCGCGCTGAACGCCCTGTTCGCTACCGTGACCGGCTGGTTCGGCTACAGCATCTCCTTCCAGGGGATCCTTGGCTATATCTTCTACCCGGTCGCCTGGGTGATGGGTGTGCCGGCAAGCGAAGCGCTGCAGGTGGGTAGTATTATGGCCACCAAGCTGGTCTCCAATGAATTCGTCGCCATGATGGATCTGCAGAAAATCGCCTCGACGCTCTCCCCGCGTGCGGAAGGCATTATCTCTATATTCCTGGTCTCCTTCGCCAACTTCTCGTCTATCGGCATCATCGCCGGGGCGATTAAAGGTCTGAACGAAGAACAGGGCAACGTGGTTTCACGCTTCGGTCTGAAGCTGGTTTACGGCTCCACGCTGGTCAGCGTACTGTCTGCTTCAATTGCGGCTCTGGTTCTGTAACAGGCGCCAGTCCTCTGAGCCGGGCAATGTCCGGCTTTTTTTTACCCGTCATTCGCCCAGCGGCCGGGGCTTGCCCACCAGGTAGCCCTGCAGATAATTCACCCCCAGCTCCAGCAAGCGCGCTTTTTGCGGTTCGCTTTCGACATATTCCGCCACCACGCTCATCTGTTTCGCCCGCGCCATCTCAACAATCGATTTCACCATAATGGCATCCAGCGGGTCAGTGAGGATGTCGCGAACGAAGCAGCCGTCAATCTTGATGATATCGGCCTGCAGATGCTTCAGTCGTTCATAGTTCGCATACCCGGTGCCAAAGTCATCAATGGCGATGGCACAGCCAAACGCGCGCAGCGCTTCAAGATTTTGCTGGCTGATGTCGGCATTGGAAAAGGCCTGCTCTTCAGTGACTTCAATAGTGATAAGGCCTGGTGAGACCGCATAGCGTTGAAACAGCGCGATAATCTGCGCGGCGCTGTCCTTTTGCATCAGAGTTGCAGGCAGCAGATTGACCGAGAATCGCTGGCCAGGGTGCTGATGAAGCACGCTGAACAAGGTCTCCAGCACCAGCATGTCGAAACGTTGGCTGAGGTTAAACTGCACAATCAACGGGATAAACTGATCGGGCATAATGACGCTATCGCCACAGCGCATGCGGGTGAGGATCTCATGATATCCCTCCCCTTCCCTGTTATGAATCGGCTGCGCATAGAGCATCAGCGCCCGCTCTTTGAGCACCTGCTTGACGCGCATGAGGAGGCGCACCTGTTCGGTGGTTTGATCCACCACCAGCTCCTGCTCCTCATCCAGGGCCAGCACCCGACGTTCGCTGCCCGCCTGTTCGGAAAGCCAGCTTAGCTGACCCAGCATCTGGTGAAGACCCTCGCGCTGACCGTCGTCGCGGCCCCAGGCCGCGCCAAACTCCAGATCCAGCGGCTGATTGTGCCAGCTGAATTTTTTGTGGTTGAGAACCGCGACCATATGGTGCAAACGGGACGAAGGCTCCGGTCCGTCAAGCACGAGGATCAGTTCGCTGCCCGGCACCTGGAAAACTTTATCCGCCGCCCCCAGCAGCGGTTGCAGCGCCCGAATTATCTGCCGTTTACAGTCCACCCCCATCATCAGGCCATAATGCCTGCTGAGAAAGTCGAGATTATGAATACGCAGGCTGCAGATAACCTGCTGCGGGCAGCTCTGTAAATGGCTCTCCAGCGCGCGCAGGTTAGGCAAGCCAGTCAGCGGATCTTCTTCCGCCTGACTACGCCAGCGGCGTTTATTGCGGTCGCTACGGGCATAGGTGTCTGCCATATAAAACAAACAGATAGTAAAGGAGATCAGCACTGAGAGCACAAAGGATAATGAATACTCGCTTTGGACGCCCTGGAGAAAGTTTTTGTTATACACCACCAGTAAAAAAGCCGAGACCGACCATGAAATACGCAGCAGCGCATGACCAATTCGGCTAATCCCGATAAAGTAGACGATAAAAATCACCGGAACTAAATAACCGGCAATAAATTCAGACTGATACGGCGCACACAATAGCGTTAATATCACCGCCAGCGCAATAAACCAATATAGCGTAAAGGAACGATATTTTGCTGCCAGCCACGGTAAACATTCCTGCCGCCAGAAACGTCGGGCGTAGCGTGGATTGATAATCATCCGCATTGGATAATATAAAAAAGTGGTAAAAATTAATGCCGCGCTGATTAAACTTTGAATATCTATTACGGTATAAATCAATGGCATACTGCCAAAATAGCTGGTAATAGATAAGGGAAAAGCAAAATATTGCCCGGCAAGGTACATGGTGAGTTTCAGCAGCACCGGCGCGAAGAAGCCGCCCCAGAAGATCCGCGCTCCCATATGTTTTGCCGTCGGGCCACAGCGCCAGCGCTTACCCACCATCAGTCTTAGAATAGCGCAGGAGAAGAACACCGCAAACAGCTGACAAAAGAGTAAGATAAGCGCCTGCGGTAGCGTTAATTTAATAAGAAAGCAATTGGTGATGGCAAATGCGAGGATTAATGGCGCAATCGCATAGCGGCCAAAGATAAAAATAACAGAAAACATCACGCTAATGGGCAGCCAGGCAATATAAATAAGATTGCCATCAATAACCGTTTGCGGTGAAATAAAACGAGCCAGCGGAATAGCGACTAAACAGACGATAAAGGCCAACAGAGTTTTTTTGATATTAATGTTAATTTTATCAACCATTATTGTTAATTAAAACTCCGGCAACCTCATTACGTTTAATGGGGGAAATGTTATGTTGCTTATTTAGGGCAGGCAAGGTGATTTATCAGGAAAAAGTCTGAAATTACTTTCGATTTTAATTGCTGGAGATTAACTGACTTAAGCAGAAAATGCTTTACATGAAAATAGATAAAAACAAAAACCCCCGCCGAAGCGAGGGTTCTGAATTTTGGTGGAGCTAAGCGGGATCGAACCGCTGACCTCTTGCATGCCATGCAAGCGCTCTCCCAGCTGAGCTATAGCCCCACAGGACCTCTTTACGAACCAAATCCGCTGGGTGCAGAATTTGGTGGAGCTAAGCGGGATCGAACCGCTGACCTCTTGCATGCCATGCAAGCGC